>NZ_RQVJ01000001.1 GCF_003999875.1 Veillonella sp. 3310
CGAACACAGTAGTTAAGCTCGTAAACGCCGAAAGTACTTGGCTGGAAACGGCCTGGGAGGATAGGAAGTCGCTGATTAATAAAGAAAGAGCACCCAAAAGGGTGCTCTTTTTTTATTACTTGGTGAGTTTACATACGAGCAGGTCGCCCTGGGATAAGCAGGGCTCATGATTTGTAGGAGTGAAACGACGCACAAATCATAGAGCATCGCTTAGTTCCTGGCGTAAGATTTTGAAGCCCAAAGGGCGCACAAAATCCACAGCTAGGAACAGGGAGTCGCCAATGACAAGGTTATATTTGCCTAAGCTGTTTCCAGCCAACATGCAACAAGTAATATCTATGGAGTAAATGATAAGACCTGGGATCCCCAGTGAACCACTTTCATAGGAGCGAAGCGACGCATGAAAATGTGTGAATCGGGGAGTTCCTGACGTAAGGTTTTAAAGCCTGAAGGGCGCATAAAACCCACAGTCAGGAACAAAGTAGGAAAAGGAAAGTATTAAAAGATAAACATAGAAGAAGCGACGAGCAAATCATATAGCATCGCTTAGTTTCTGGCGTAAGATTTTGAAGCTCCAAAGGGGATCACAAAATCCACAGCCAGGAACAAATAGGAAGTTGCTGATTAATAAAAAAGACACCCACTAGGGTGTCTTTTTGGACTCTTTGTCAAATATGGGAGCTACTCATATAAAAAGTTCTTAGCACTAGCTATTCAAATAGCTAGTGCAATTCTTTTTGCTTAATAGAAGTATACGAACTCTGAAGCGTTCAAAATGACGCATCTCATAACTTATTCTCTTTAATACTTTAATAATACTATTATATCCTTCTGTAAACCCATTAGAATAGGGGAATACAAAGGTGTTAACAATTTGAGGGAACCAACTAATAAAGGAGCTTTTAAAATTACTAAACTCTGGTAGATGACTGCTTTTAATTGTTTTTAACCATAATTTTATGTACCTTTCTATGTTAGGTATGCTGTATATTTTTAAATATCTTTCTAAAGGCTAATCTAAGCCCATACGCCCACCGTAAGTCGTCGGATATACGCAATATTTTTAGCAACTTTATTCGATCGCTTTCAGTTAATGTATCCGGATTCTTTATAAGGATCCTGCGGTTATATTTGAGCATCCTAGAGTGTGCTATTAATTGCTTTTACTCACTCTTGCGTACTCGATCGAGAGCCCAATCTACCAAGCGACACACATGGTAACGATCTGCCAGAATATGTGCTTGAGGGAACATAGTCCGCATCACTAAGTTAAATAGTGGAGACATATCCATGACAATCTATTTAACCTGCTCTCTAGCTTTCTTAGAAAAGGATTTAAAGTATTGGATAAGAGTGCGTGTATCTCGTTTAGGTAAAATATCCACGATAGAATGATACCTCAAATCGGTCATGATGACTTGGTATATTTGCCCCTCAGCATTTCCTTTATATTCGTCAATACCTATTATAGTAGGTAATTTCGCAGGCTTTGGAATAGCTAATTTAGAGTAATACCTAATTTAGAGCAATACCTACTGACTGTAGATAGAGAAATATCACTACGTTTAGCTATTTCAGCGAAGGCTCCCTTTTCACGAAGCTGTCTAAATAGATACTTCATATTAGTTTTGCGGAATCTCAAATAACGACTAACAAAAGGGTTCTTTTCTATGAAAGTATGATTACATTTTTGACATTTGTAACGTCTTTCTAAGTAGGTTGCAGTTACTGTATGATGCTGTATAGCACCAAATTTAACGTCTCTAGGTCGTTTACCTTTAGACTTTCTAGTGATCGCACCACAATGAGGATATACTTGCTCAACTACCGGCATCTCAAGAGTAAAGTGAACAGAACCATCCTCATTTACTCTTGTATGTTTGATATATTCCTCTTTAATTTTAAAGATAATTTCTGTATAATTAACTGTAGACATATATGACTTATCCTTTCTTAACTGTGTGGTTACTTTTATGATACGGCATAAGCTTGTATATGTCTATTTTATTGCAACAAAAAATGTTGGCAACTACTCTTATATGAGTAGCCCCAACATTTATTATAGAGCCTCTTTTTTATTAATTTCTAAGTTTACATATTAGCAGATTGCCCTGGAATCCCCAGTGAACTATCTTTGAAAGAACGAAATAACATACATAAGGAGAACTCAAGATTTGAAGGAGCGAAGCGACGCACAAAGCTTATAGTATTGTTCAGTTCCTAACGTAACTTTTAAAGCCCTAAAAGGGCGTAAAAAAATCCACAGTCAGGAACACATAGGAAGTTGCAGATGACGATGTATAAGTAGATCTGTTTCCAACCAACATAGTAAAAATAATATCTACGAAAGGATTCTTAGTGAAATATTTTCAAAGGAGTAAAGCGATATCTGAAAGTGTGTGAATCGGAAAGTTCGGCCCGTAATTTTTTGAGGACTGTATTAATAGAAGATATTGCTAAATTTAATTGTACATGGTTTTGAACAAAATACATCTCTGCTAAGTAAAGATGTTTATTTATTCATATTTCTATATTATGATTAATATACTTTATCATGATTACCTTGTGATATCTAATGAGCGAAGATTATAATCATAGCAAGAAGTTACTATAGATTCTATATTCTATTCTTAAATCCATTATATAAATAACTCAAAAAAATTATTTTATGATATAATACATTAAAAATATATTTCTATATAGATAGATAATATTATATATTCTTAATTAAAAATAGTTATTGAACGCGACAGTGTAAAATATTTTGTTTAAACATGTTTAGTTAGTATTGAAAAAAGAACTGAACTTCTTTAAAATTTAAGTGCTAATAAAAATCACAGAAAGAAGGTTTATTTCTCATGGCCAATACTAACACAAATTTATTAAAGGCACTATCAGTAAATGATCTTATTAATGAAGCAATCTGTATTGAAGTTGAAAAAACTATTAATTTACTTCTTCAAGAAGACCTAACAGATTTCTTATGTTAAGATAAGAAATCGCTTGAAGGATATAATACCGATAATTCTCGTAATGGATACTATGAAAGGAGCGTAAACGCTACGCAATGACCTATTATAGTTAAAATCCCTCGTGTTCGTAACGGTGAGTTTAAAAATAGGATTCTTGAGCCTTATAATCGCATCCATAGTGATCTAGAAGATATGATCATTTACCTGTACAGAAAAAGAATTGCAACGTAAGACATTGATTATTTAATCGAGAAAATGTATGGTTGCTATTATACCCGCCTAATTATATCTAACATAACATCTAAGCTACAAGAGCAAGTGGAAGCCTTTCATCAACGCTAACTAAAAGAAGAGTATCTTGTTGTTTATTGTGATGCCACCTATCTTTCAGTACGTAGAGATACAGTTCAAAAAGAAGCATTACATATATTAATAGGGATTACTAAAGCTGGTAAAAAAGAAGTTATCGATTATAATTTGTTGCCAATTGAAAGTATATCTGCCTACAAATCTCTATTAACGTCAATAAAAGAGAGCGGGGTAAAAAAGTAAACCTCTTTCTTTCTGATGGCTTTAAAGGTTTAGGTGAAATATATCAAAATATTTTTTCTACTAGCCTTTACCATGGGTGTTGGATGCATACTCTCGTAATGTCAAAAGGTGCGTTAGAAAGCAGAATATTAAGCCTATTTTGGATGATTTAAAACCTATTTATTCTAGTACAACCAAAGAAGCTGTTACCAATGCATCAGTGTTCTTCTTAAAAACCTGGGTGTGAAAATATCCTTGATTACAAGGGATATTGTCTGATGTAATAAACTTATTTACTATTTGCAGTTTCCTGAAAGCATCCAACGTAGTCTTTACAGCACCAATATCATTGAAAATTTTAATAAGCATTTAAAGTGTTATACAAACTGAAAAGAACAATTCCCTACAGAAGATTCTCTTGAGCGATTTGTCTATGCACGAGTAAGTTAGTATAACAATCGACATATTGAACGAATAGATAAAGGATTTGCTCACTTAATTTCATCCATTTAATTCCTTAGAGCATTTATTTCTTAAAGAATTTACACAAAATTATTGACAGTACCTTGAAAGCTGATTGATATATACGACTTATAATGATTGAACAGGAAAGGTTAGCAAAAATATACTTATAATTTGTAGTAAATTTTAAATAAATTAAATTCCTTATTAGTTGTAATGTATAGTGAGTGATATTGTTGAAATAGTAGATTCTATAACAGAAAATTATGAAGTATCATAGAAAGAGTACTTAAATATAATCAAGTATTATCAAGATTTTGCTATAAAAAATTAGATAAAGGAGAAAGAGAGGTAATTATAATGGAATATTCAGAATATTATATGAATTTACCATTAGATTTAGCAGGTAGTAGAACAAAGAATAGGTTTAGAGTTGAATTGTTGTGGGGGATTGGTAAATTAATAGATGCATATACTATATATGATGACTATACTGTTGTATTTGATTTTAAATGCGACGTCGAACTGCATCACCAAAATGGTATTGATTTTTATCAGATTAAAACAAAAAAAGGCAGGAACTATAACTATAAAACACTTACTAATAAAAAAGAAAATAGCAAGTCTATTTTGGGAACATTATATGCTTTATACAATCCTAACCAAAATGTGAAGTTAGCTGTAGTATGTAATAAATATTTGTATATTGATGGACAAGAAGTGACAAACGAAGAAATTTGTTTTGGGTCGCTGGATATTGATATAGTTAATTTTATTCAAGAAAAGTTGAGAGATGAACTAAAATTGACAGAAATAGCTCTAGATAATATGTTTTATATTTGTGAATGTATAGATCTTAATAATCCACAACATGCTTTAATTGGAAAGTTAGTTGAATCATTTCAAGCTATAAAAAATGAAGAGCCTAATAATCCAAATGCGTTATATAGATTAGTATTTGATACTGTGCAGAAAAAAGCTTCTTATGAGAAGGTAATCACTAATTATAATAATGTTCTACAGTTAAAAGGTATTTCTAAAGATGAGTTCGATAAAATACTTGAAGCTCATAGAAAAAAATCTATAACTGGAATTGAACAAGTTAGGGATTATATAAAAATGCTACCTCCAGGGGAAAGAAGATTATATAATCAAGCATTAACTAGCTTGCTAGATATTGATCATAGCCATGATTTAATTAAACTAAAGAAATCGATTTTTATATATGTTGAAGAACACATAAACATGATTAAAAATGAAGATGAAGTTTTACGACTATTGAGTAATTTTTTCGATAATGAATTTTCTTTAGAATTTACTAAAATTATGAAAAACATATTATACCTAATAGTGTTCTACATATATACAGAAGGGGGAGATATTTAATGAATTTGATTTTTAACAAAATATATATCTTTGATATTTTAACTAAGCATGCTTTTGTTACAGATTTCGAAGAAGGGTTAAATATTATCACTTCTAGTAATATCGATGGAACAGATCGAGGCAAGTCAGTGTTGCTACGTAGCTTATATCATACTCTAGGAGCTGATGCTCACTTCGATAAAAAATGGAAAAATAAAAACAAAGTATATATTTTAGAAGTTTCACTTGATCATAAAAAGTATCTTATATATCGACATAAAACTGTGTTCAAGGTCTTTGATGAAACTATTCAGATTTTATTCCAAACATCATCAAGAGTAGAATTATCTGAGTTTTTAAGTGAGATTTGGGATTTTGCAATTTTTTTACCTAATAGAGAAACTGATCAGTTAGAAATTGCTCCACCAGCATATACATATGTGATGAATTTTATTGATCAAGATTATTATGATGGAACTAACTTTAATTCTTTTAAGGGATTAAAACAATATAAAAACTTTAAATCTGATGTTATATATGCACAATTGGGCGTATATGACAAAAATTTTTTTAATAGTCTTAAAAGTAAACAAAATTTACTAGAACGTATAAAAGATTCTGAAAAAGCATATAATAATGTTAATCAAATGAAAGATAAAATATCTATATTATTAGGTAATCTAGTTGTCCCTGAAAACCTACAAGAACTTGAAAGAGAGATTTCTATTAGTACAAATGAATATAATAGTATATTGAATTCTATGAATGAATTGCGGTATAAGCTTACTAATTTACGAAATGAAAAGTATGAACTTGAGATTGCATTAAGCCAAATTAAAAAGTTCAAAAAAAATAAAGAAAAAGAAATAGATTCAATTTTAGAAACGGATAAGTGCCCAGAATGCCATTCAGTATTAAAGGACACTACTGTTCTTAGAAGCCTGAGATATAACGCAATAGAGGATTCATCATATATACAGGACAACATATACGAAGATATAAAGAAAGTTTCAAAAGCTATTTCTCAAGTAGAGAGCTACTATAAAGAGTCTTCAGAAAAGTTAGAATTATATAAGAAGAATATTGGTATTGATCAGAAAGAATTTAAAAACTTTAGCAGTTATATGGGGCTAAATGAACTCTACAATAGTTTAAATCTAGAATTATTTAATGAAACTCTGTTGCAAGATAAAATTAAAGAAGAAGTAGAAATTATTGAGGAAAATTTAAAGAAAGTTACTGATATAAAAGCGGATATTAATAGAAAATATTATGAGATGATAGATAGACAAATTTTAAAGTTTGGATTAAATGAATTAGAGGAAAATGAATATAAATCGATTAATCGAGTTTTTTGTGCTAGTGGAAGTAATAAACCCATTTCAACGGTTATATGGTATTTTGTTCTTAATGATATTAAAATTTTGTTTAATAAAAACTCTTTGAGGTTGCCAATGATATTGGATAGTCCTAAGAATGCAGAGATGGATTATGATAAAGAACAAACTTTAATTAAATATATATTAAATAAATCATTAAATTATACACAGTTTATTTTTTCGTCAATTGGATTTGAGAGTAGAAAATTTGAGTTTGAAAGGAAAATAAAAATTATTGAGTTAAAAAATGATAAATATCAGTTACTTAATCCTGAAAGCTTCACAAAATATGAAAATATATTAGATTATGTTTTAAATGCACAATTAATTGAATAGATTTAAGATTCATCTATATACGCTTTTATATATGTATGCTAACAAACAAAATAAAGAGTATTCAGTACTTGGTGAAAGAATTAGAAGATTAGGATTGCACATATCATTTGATTTTTTCTTATTATTTTAAACAAAAACTTGATATTATCTTTTTACGGTTAACTTTGATATAAATCTTGTTTATAGGATAAATGATTATATTATGAATTTAAAACCCTTTACTAAATGGACTGGTGGTAAGCGTCAGCTTCTGCCAGTTATATTAGACAAAAAACCAAAACAATTTAATACTTATTTTGAACCATTTATTGGAGGAGGAGCTGTTTTATTCGAACTACAGCCTAATATAGCTGTTATTAATGACTTTAATACTGAACTAATTAACTGCTATAGCGTAATTAAAAATAACCCTAAAGAGTTAATTGCATTATTATCAAAACATAGGGATAATAATAGCAAAGATTACTATTTAGAAGTAAGATCTTGGGATAGAGATAGTACATATGCCAACCTAAGTGATGTAGAATGTGCTGCAAGGATTATGTATATGCTACGAGTTGATTTTAATGGATTGTACCGAGTTAATAGCAAAAATCAATTTAATGTGCCTTATGGAAGTTATAAGAATCCTAAAATTGTTGATGAGGATTTAATTTGTGATATAAGCTCTTATTTAAATAATAATAATATTACGATTCTTGAAGGAGATTTTTATAAGGCTGTAGAATTAGTAAAAGAAGGCGATTTTGTGTATTTTGACCCTCCATATATTCCATTAAATGAAACAAGTTCATTTACATCGTATACACATGAAGGTTTTTCTTTTGAAGATCAAGTTAGGTTAAGGGATACTGTAAAAGAGTTAACAGATAGAGGCGCTTATGTTATGCTTTCAAATTCCGCAAGTGAGCTAACTCAAGACTTATATTGTGATTTTAATGTACACTTAATCGATGTAGTGAGAACTAATGGAGCCACACAAAAGAGCCGAGGAAAGATAAAGGAGATTTTAGTAACAAATTATGAACCATGATATATTCAAGGAGGAAAATATGATAACACCGTATTATCATAAAGAAAGTTCTATTTTAATTTGTGAAAACACATTTTCTTTTTTAGAAAAAATGAAAGATAGTAGTATCGATATGATTTTTGCGGATCCACCATATTTTTTAAGTAATGACGGTATTTCAAATTCAGGTGGACATGTTGTATCTGTAAATAAAGGTGATTGGGATAAAATAAATTCTTTAGAAGATAAGCATCACTTTAATCGCACTTGGATTAGAATGTGTAAAAGAATCCTAAAACCAAATGGTACAATATGGATTTCTGGAACCTATCATAATATTTATTCTGTAGGTATGGCTTTAGAACAAGAAGGGTACAAAATTTTAAATAATATTACTTGGCAAAAAACAAATCCAGCACCTAACTTATCCTGTCGATATTTTACACATTCTACTGAAACTTTATTGTGGGCGCGTAAAAATGATAAAAGAGCAAGACATTATTATAATTATGAGTTGATGAAATCAATTAATTCAGGTAAACAGATGAAAGATGTGTGGACAGGGCCATTGACTAAATTAGCAGAAAAATGGGCTGGAAAACATCCAACACAAAAACCAGAGTATTTATTGGAAAGAATCATTTTGGCGAGCACAAAAGAGGGGGATTATATTTTAGATCCCTTCGTGGGTAGTGGTACTACTGGAGTAGTAGCAAAGCGTTTAGGTCGTCGTTTCATTGGAATCGATGCAGAAAAAGAGTATTTAGATATAGCAATAAGAAGAATTGAGCATGAAGGAGAGAAAACGTGGTCTTAAGAAACTTTGATGAATGGTTAAATACCATGACGGATTCAGTAGCAAGCTGGACATATTATACGGACTTTGAAAAAGTGTATGAAAATGTCAATGATATTAAAATTCCATTATGCCTTTTAAATAGTTTAATAGGAAGTAAGAATATTAAACAGGATTTCTTAAAACTATATGAAGAGTATCCAGAAGTATTACGTGCTATTCCTATTATTATTGCCAAGAGACTTAAAGATATCGTTGTTGTAAAAGATCCAGAAAAAGATTTCTATTTTGATTTCAGAAAACATGACTATACACCTGAAGAGTATTCTTTATTTATGGAGAAGACAGGTATATATGATTTGTTAGAAAATCATCTAGTTGCAAGTTTATTGGATTATGTAACTGGTGTAGAAGTTGGTATGGATACGAATGGACGTAAAAACAGAACTGGTCATTCCATGGAAGCTATTGTTCAACAATACCTTGAGCAAGAAGGTTATGTCATGGGAGAAACAATGTTTAAAGAAATCTATCAAAATGAAATTGAAGAACGATTTAACGTGGACTTATCCGTTATTACTAATGAAGGAACAACTCAGAAACGATTTGATTATGTAATTAAATGTGATAAAACATTATACTTAATTGAGGTAAATTTTTACGCCACAGGTGGTTCTAAGCTGAATGAAACAGCAAGATCCTATAAAATGATTACAGAAGAAACTAGGAAAATTCCAAATGTAGAATTTATGTGGTTCACAGATGGAATAGGTTGGCATAAAGCAAAAAATAATTTAAGGGAAACATTTGAGGTATTACCTAACTTATATAATATTAATGATCTTTCGAATGGTGTATTAAAAAATATTATTTAATATAGATCGTGAGTTTATTTTACTACCTGCCAGAAAGGACTCCCATGCAATCAATTCAAACTGATGCAATCTGTCTCCCTATCCCAGATATGTATTTAGCCGAGGTCCATTTCGATAACACTAGAGAGACCGAGACTTTCATTGCTGAGCACATGGAGCTCTATGAAGGCGATTTGGTGTATGTAACGGGGCCTATGTAGGAGAAGGTGGGGAGCGTCATCGATGTGACCTATCATTGCAAAATTCGCCCTTCTAAATATGACCGTGTAGTGGCAAAGATTGACACCGATTTATTTGGCGAATTTATTCCTCTGGAACATTTGTGGGTTACTTTTGACAGGCAATCTATGGACAAGGATAGAATGCGCCCTTGGTTCTTATCGCCACTATCAGATGGGGAATGCGTGAGCTCTAATGGGTTTACTCCATTTGCTTTGCATAATCTAGACAGTTTCCCAATTTCAGACATTCGTGCGCAGCGTGGTGAAAGTTACTACGAAGAACATCGTGTGGTCTATATTTGCTTAGATAAGGGCAAGGGCTATGCTATTGTACAAGGGTCTGAGTATTATGAGGTTACGTTCACCTATATAGATGATACAATTCACGACATACTCTGCAATTGTTATTGTGAGGGTCACTGCAAGCATGAATATGCTGTGTTGCTATAGTTGCAGGACGTCATCGGTCATTGGCTGCTGGATTATAATACAAACTACGGTGAAAGCGAATATATGGCAGCCATCGATAAAACAGTGGCTTGGAATATGAGTATAAGCCGTAAATACGGGAAAGTTATTAAGTTAACAGAAGAATCTTATGAGGGATTCGTTATATATGATGAATAAGGAGGTTCTATGAAAGAACGTAAACTTTCATCGGAGATGAAATTCGATGGTAAATTAATTAAAGTAACGTACGATATTGCTGAGGTTAATGGCAAGGAAGCGTGGCGTGAAGTAGTTCATCATCCAGGTGCGAGTGCTATTGTAGCTATTGATGAAGACAATCGCATTATTATGGAAAAACAGTTCCGCTATGCTTTGAACGATTATTTGCTAGAAATTCCAGCTGGTAAATTAGATGCTGGTGAAGATCCGTTAGTATGTGCCAAACGTGAGCTAGAAGAAGAAACAGGAATTATCGCCTCGGAATGGATTAGTCTTGGTACGATTGCAACGTCCCCTGGATTTTGCAATGAAGTCATCTATTTGTATGTAGCAAAAGGACTTTCAAAGGGGGAAATTCATTGGGATGAAGATGAATATGTGGAAGTAGAGCGCTATACTTTCGATGAATTGTTACAACGCATTAGTGAAGAAAAAATTAAAGATAGCAAAACATTATCTGCGTTATTATTAGCTATGCCGTATTTGAAATAGTGAAAGAATGCCTAGGAGTGTAACTTCCTATGCATAGCTTGTATATGAACGGCGATAGAGAGGAGGTCTCTATGTTTAAACGAATCATAACTATTGTGACAGATAGTGTAGGCATTGGTCATAGTTCAGATACAGAACGCTTTGGGGACATGGGTGCCAATACATTGGGCCATATTGAAGAGGCTGTGGGGCCTTTACGGATTCCAAATTTACGGAAATTGGGTATCGGTAAGATAGCAGATATAACCCCGCAACAAGATACGGTGATAGGTGCTTTTGGTCGTATGCATGAACAAAGTACAGGGAAAGATACTACCAGCGGTCATTGGGAGATGATGGGACACCCTGTGAAAGTTCCTTTCCCAACGTTTTATGACGGGTTTCCACAGGAGTTGATGGATACTTTTACGAAGGAAACTGGCTATGGGTTCTTAGGTAATGAAGCAGCATCAGGAACGGAAATCATTGAGCGCCTAGGGGAAGAACATATGAAAACGGGGAAACCCATTGTGTATACGTCTGCTGATTCGGTGTTTCAAATTGCCGCCCATGAAAGTGTCATCCCTTTAGATGACCTATATAAGATGTGTCAAATTACCCGAGACCGTGTGTGTATTGGGGAGTATTATGTAGGGCGTATTATTGCTCGTCCTTTTGTGGGAGAGCCAGGCCATTTTGCACGCACTTCAAATCGTCATGACTATAGTCGATTACCAGAAGGGCGATTCGTATTGCAAGCTTTACAAGATGCGAAAGTACCAACCATCGGAGTAGGAAAGATTGGTGATATTTACGCTCATATCGGTTTAGATCAGTCCTATCCAACGAAATCTAATTCCCATGGGATGAATGTAGTGGCTGCTTTGTTGGGACATAGCGCGAATGGTGTAGATAGTGTACATAATACAGATAGTACGCATAATATACATAGTACTCATAGTACACTTGATACGGATACTATACCTAATACTGCGGCGGAAGGTAGATTTACGTATGGGTATCTAATGGTGAACCTAGTAGAGTTCGATAGCTTGTATGGACATCGTCGTGATGTACAAGGTTACGGTCGAGAGCTAGAAATGTTTGACTATCAACTAGGGGGATTGCTGGAACTATTGACGGAAGATGACTTGCTGCTCATTACGGCGGACCATGGTAACGATCCGACTTGGAAAGGTACAGACCATACACGAGAATTAGTGCCAATCTTGGCGTACTCACCATCTTTCACAGGACCTATTGAGCTAGGTGATAGACGGAGCTTTGCGGACATTGGACAAACTGTATTGGAAAACTTTGGGATTACCGAATCATTTGTGGGAGAAAGTTTCTTGCAAGCATTAGGGAAATAAAGAACAAACTTACTTTTTTGTAGAGATAGGCGTATCGTGAACCCTGTGTTTTATGGGTCTAAGTATACAGTGCTCTAATAAAGTTATACATAGCAAAAGAGGCTATCAGTATTGAAGAATATTCTTCCTGACTGATAGCCTCTTTTTTTGAGTACATGTACCTTCAAAATCTTACGCGCGTGTAATTTTATCAGAACGAAGGCAGCGTGTGCAAACGTTAACTCGTTTAGTTTCGCCGTCTACAATTGCTCGTACTCTTTGGATGTTTGGTTTCCAAGTTCGTTTGGAACGGATATGGGAATGAGAAACATTCATACCCGTAGTAGTGGATTTACCACATACTTCGCAAAGGTTTGCCATTTGTTTCCACCTCCAAAGTGTTTACTACTAATATAACATATGTATTTTATCATAAAAGGGCAGATCAATGCAAGTGTATTTCTCTCTTTTAGATAAGATTATACTAGCCTATTAACTATATACTAAAATGCTAAAATCTGTCAAATTTTACAAAAAACAGCTTGCGTTTAATTTTAACAAGATGTATAATTTAAATATAATTAAATATAAGAAGGACACTTTGATACAACGCCTAACACACGTGACTCTTAAAAAAGTGTCCTTCTTTTTTGTGTCCATTTTTAGGTGGGATTCATATTAGATCGTCTTTCTATGGTATAATATAAAGCATCAAGTTTCTACGACACATAGTAGCGTGTCATAATACATAGATACACAGATAGATCCAGTGATATTTATTATGACAGTGTATTAGTACGTGCTGGCAGTATGGCGTTTCTTATCTTTTGATCAGTCGATATAAATTCGTCATCTTACATAGTTACAGGATAGCATTCGTTATGTATTAACTAGCTAATATGAATGCGTCATGTAGTGAACTTTCAGAATTGATAGAATAAAAATTGTTACTAAAACGGCGTGGATAGGAAAGAGTGCGGATAGAATATGAATGAACAATTGCAATCGATAAAGAGCGTGGGACCGCAACGAGTGAAACAATTGAATAAATTAGGCATCTATACGGTAACAGGTTTATTGCATTATTTTCCGCGTACTTTTGAAGATAGACGGCAAGTGTATACGATATGCGAAGCTCCTATGGGAGAAATGGTAGGTGTGACGGGACAGGTAATACGGGTTAGTGAAAAGCGACCAAGACCACGCATGCATATTTTAACAGTTACTCTATCTGATGGAATACGTCAATTGAATTTGACATTTTTTAACCAAGCTTATAAGAAAAACTTTTATAAACCTGGTCAACATATATATGCTTATGGGAAGATAGAACATGCCTATGGTGCGTACCAAATGAATACACCTCAAGTGGAAATGATAGAGGAAGGGCAAGTCATAGAGCGTGGTATTGTACCTGTTTATGGTTTGACGGAAGGTATGAAACAATGGGGTATCAGACTGGCCATAAAAAACTGGTTTGAACATAATGGTACGTTAGAAGATGTGGTCCCTCAAGATGTGATGGGCGATAAGTTCAATATGAGTCGCTATGATGCCTTTCGAGAGATGCATTTTCCTACATCTTGGGAACGGTATCAAGAGGCACGTAAGCAATTAGCCTATGAAGAACTATGGATTATGCAAATGGGACTATTACTCCTTCGTTCTCATGAACAGGACCAAGGGGGATTCCCCATGACCGAAAATGGATCGTTGGTGGAACGAATTAGGCAAGGCTTGCCATTTACATTGACTGGTGATCAAGAGAAAGCCTTAGGGGAGATTGCTCACGATATGGAACAGCCCCGAGCTATGCAGCGGTTAGTACAAGGTGATGTTGGTTCTGGTAAAACGGTAGTAGCTGCATTGGCTCTAGCGAAAGCAGTAGAAAATGGGTTTCAAGGGGCTATCATGGCACCGACAGAAATTTTGGCCACCCAACATTTTGAAAGCTTCCAGGAACTCTTTCAAGATGCACCGATACGAATGGCATTGCTGACGGGCTCTACGAAGAAAAAGCAAGATCTCTATGATGCTTTAGAACAAGGAGATATCGATGTCTTAGTAGGTACCCATGCATTGATCCAAGACAAGGTGGTATTTCACCAATTAGGGCTGATTGTAGTAGATGAACGGCATCGATTTGGTGTAGAGCAACGGGCAAAATTGCAACGAAAAGGAGACCATCCTCATGTGCTAATTATGACTGCCACACCTATACCACGTACTATGACCTTGTCCATTTATGGAGACTTAGAAGTTTCCTTGATTAAGGAAATGCCACCAGGTCGTAAACCAGTGAAAACCTACGCTGTGGATTCGTCCTATAAAGAACGATTGTTACATTTTTTTGAAAAAGAAATGCAAGCAGGGCGTCAGGTCTATGCGGTGTGCCCATTAGTAGAAGAGTCTGAAAAAATGGATTTACAAGCAGCAGAACAAATTTATTACGAATATAAAGAATATTTTGAACCACATTATCGTGTAGGTCTAGTGCATGGTCGCATGCGACCAAAGGAAAAAGAAGAAATTATGGATGCCTTTTATCGTAGGGAAATCCATCTCCTTGTGTCAACGACGGTAATTGAGGTCGGTGTGAATGTACCGAATGCGACCATTATGTGTATTCATAATGCGGAGCGCTTTGGTTTATCCCAGTTGCATCAATTGCGTGGTCGTGTAGGTCGTGGATCGGCGCAGGCCTATTGTATCCTAATTAGTGATAGTAAAAACCCTGATAGTAAAACCCGACTTTCATTAATGGAACAAACGCAAGATGGATTTGAACTGGCAGAACAAGACTTGCTCATCCGTGGCACAGGGGAATTATTTGGGTTAGCGCAGTCAGGATTACCAGATTTAAAAGTTGCCAACATCATCAAAGATATTCCTATTCTTGTGGAAGCGAGAGAAGATGCGAAAGCGTATTTACAATCTCATGGATTTGATGCGGTACAATCTACTTTGTGCCATCAAATGGAAGCACGCTTTGGACCACAGTATATGCGTATTTTATATAGTTAATCTTATCTACTATATGTTGTTTAATAAGGGTCATCTATGATACAATAAGGTGAGATTTTATCTGTAGCACAGTGCTATAGATTCGTAGTGATGAGGGAGGAAAGACTCATGCCTATTATTCATGTAGAACTTGTGGAAGGTCGTACTTTTGAACAAAAGAAAGCTCTTGGCGAAGCGATTACAAAAGCAACTGTAGAAACTGTAAAAGTGCCTGCAGAAGCGGTAAAAGTAATTTTCGTGGATATGAAAGCTGACAACTATATGGAAGCTGGCGTTATGCGCTGCGAAAAGAAATAATTAGGAAAATTACCTACCAGAAGGATAGGTCTATGATAGGGTATAAGCTCTTTCATATGTCCTGTCCTTCTTGTTTACATACTAGAGTAGATGAGGTGAATGGTGCAGAATCAAATACATGTGCTATCCGTCCCAATTGATGTGGTAACGATGACGGAAGCCGTAGATAGAGTGCTTTCATTAGTGGGACAACCCAAATTACATATGGTGGCAACGGCCAATGCAGAAATGATTATGATGGCACAGGATAATCAAAGATTGTTAGAGGTTCTGCAACAAGCTGATCTCGTTGTACCTGATGGAGCAGGCGCTTTATGGGCAGCTGAGCAACAGGGACAGCGTTTTCCAGAGCGGGTTACAGGTTGTGACCTATTACAAGAGTTATTGAAAGCAGGTAAAGAACATAATATTAAGATATACTGCTTAGGCGGAGCCGAGGGAGTTGTTAAACAAGCCTTAGAAAATATGACAGCAGAACTTGGAGAATTGCCAGTAGTAGGCTATCATTCTGGATATTTCACAGAGGAAGAAGAGGTAGAAATTCTTGATGAGATTCAACGTAGTGGTGCTCAATTAGTATTTGTTGCCTTTGGGGTGCCGAAACAAGAGTTTTGGATCCAAGAAAAGTTAGCCCATTTAGATGGTGTAGTAGCCATGGGAGTGGGTGGTTCTTTCGATGTATTAGCGGGTATGTTGAAACGAGCTCCTCTATGGATGCAAGAAAACCGCTTAGAGTGGTTATATCGACTGGCATTGCAACCAAAACGTATCATTCGTATGTTAGCACTGCCTAAATTTATGTGGACTGTATGGCGCCATAAACATTGATACGCTACAGTCGTATCTTGTTGGAGCTATCACTAGTTAAGAGAGGTTTAGTATGGGTTTGATTGTTAAAGAAGGATATCCTTTAATCGGTGCTTGTCTAGTTGTGACAGCACTGGTAGGCTACTTTCTATCATGGTGGTTAGGAATTATACCATTTGTACTGGCATTATTCTTTACTTATTTTTTCAGAAATCCTAATCGCCGTATTCCCCATGATCCAAAGGTGCTAGTATCACCTGCGGATGGGAAAGTGATGGAAGTTGTAGAGGTCTTTGAGGACACATATTTACATCAACAATGTAAAAAAGTAACGATTTTTTTATCTGTTTTTGATGTCCATGTGAATCGGGCGCCAATGGCAGGTGAAATTACATTCCGTCAATATACAGAAGGACGTTTTTTACCAGCTTATAAGGATTCTGTAGGCTATGAAAATGAACGTCACACGATCAGCGTTAAAAATGATAGAATGGAAATTGTGGTCACACAGATAGCTGGTTTATTGGCTAGACGTATCGTGTCCTGGACAGATGTAGGAGATACCTTAGAGCAAGGTACCTTGTATGGTATGATTAAGTTTGGCTCTTGCACAGAACTATTTGTGCCTTTGGACGTAGAGATTTGCGTTACAAAAGGGCAACACGTAGTTGGTGGAGAGACGATTATTGGGAGGGTGAAAGATGAATAAGTCTATATTTCCCAATCTTTGCACAGCAGCAAATTTAGCATTTGGTGTCATCGGTATTAGTTTATCTTCGACTGGTAATTTCACAGGGGCAGCCATATGTGTGCTTTTGTCCTTATTAGCCGATGGTTTAGATGGACGGATTGCTCGTGCTTTGGGTGTATCTGGAGATTTCGGCCGTGAATTAGATTCGTTAGCCGATGTAGTTGGCTTTGGTGTATCCCCAGCTTTTATGCTGTATATGATGAGCTTAGATCACTATGGTTGGTTAGGTTATGTGCCATTGTTGGTATTCTCTGTATTGGGGGCTTTCAGATTGGCACGATTTAACATTATGACAGAAGAAGTACACGGTTACTTTCAAGGGTTACCGATTCCAGCAGCAGGTTGTATGGCAGCTACCTATGTGTTAAGTGGTGTCCGCATTCCTGATGTGGCGTTAATGTTAGCTATGATATTGGTAGGCTATTTGATGGTCAGCAATGTGCATCATCCAGATTTCAAAGGGAAAGGTAGCGATCCAGTGCAACCAATCGCTGTTGGCATTACGGTAGGTTGTGGCGTATTTTGCCTGTTGATGGACTATCGTTCTTGGCCGGTATTGATTTTTGTGTTATATGCTGTATATGGTATTAGTAATACTATCATCAACAATATTCGTAAATAGGAAGGATCTAGGATGAATTACGTTTGGTTTGACCTAATTATGATTCCCATACAAGTAATCATCGTATTTTATACCTTGTATTACTTTGTGTTGATGGTCTGTGGTATGTGGCATAAAAATGATAAAACGGAATGCCCACCCAAACATTCCTTTGCCATCATAGTATGTGCTCATAATGAAAGTGCTGTGATAGGTCAATTGGTAAATAATCTACAAGTCTTAGATTATCCTCGCCACTTATATGACATCTTTGTTGTAGCAGATAATTGTAAAGATGACACCGCTAAGATTGCTCGCGAAGCTGGTGCTGAAGTGTATGAACGCTTTAATACTGAGGAAGTGGGTAAAGGCTATGCCATGGGCTGGATGTTTGATAAAGTATTCGACATGGAACGCAAGTATGATGCCTTCGTCATTTTTGATGCGGATAATTTAGTGCATCCTCATTTCCTCTATGAAATGAATCGTCACTTGGAAAAAGGGGAACCTGTAATCCAAGGATACTTGAATGCGAAGAATCCAACAGATACATGGGTGGCTGGTACCTTTGCCATTGCCTTTTGGATGGTGAATCACATGTGGCATTTGGCGAAATATAACTTGGGACTTTCCACAGCCTTGGGCGGTACAGGTATGTGTATTCGTACAGATATTATCCGTGATTATGGTTGGTCTTGTAATAGCTTGACAGAAGATATGGAATTTTCTTTGAAACTGTTAATCCATGGTGTAAAAACCACGTGGGCTCACAATGCTATTGTATATGATGAAAAGCCTTTGACCTTTATGCAGTCTTGGAATCAGCGAAAACGCTGGGCCCAAGGTCATTTTGATACAGGGGAGCGGTATATACCGAAACTCTTTGTGCAAGGTATTAAGAAAGGGAAATGGACGATCCTAGATGGGATTGTGCAGATTACACAACCTTATTTCTTGTTACTGTCAGCATTTTACATTATTATGACCTATATCAATGGTATTGTACCATTGTATACGAATATCATTTACCAAATATTGCCAGTACAAGTGTGGCAGATTATTGGTATTGGGCAATATTTATTTCCACTTATTGTGTTAGCACAAATTAAAGTGCCACCAAAAGTTTGGATCTATTATCTATTGTATCCACTATTCATCTATTCTTGGGTACCCGTTACCTTCTTAGGATATTTGAATCGCCACGATAAAGTATGGTCTCATACACAACATACTCGTGGGGTAGAACTAGGGGAAGTGAAACTAACCCGTATGGGCGATACCAGTCGAAAAACAAAAGAATAAGATATGATAAGAGCAACAGGATGTGAAAATTCTGTTGCTTTTTTTGTAATAAGAAAGTGCTTACTATTCTTAAAATTTACTCTACGCAGTGCCCATTCTCTATGCTATAATGTATATTACGTATCAAATAATGTAGTATATATTATTCATAATGGAAGGGAAGACAAATGATGCCACCAGAGTTAGAAGAACCGCATCAAGGGCTCGGTTCAAGACAGAAAAAACGTATTATAGGAGTCAAACCAGGTCAATTTGTGAAAGGCCTTGACGGGCTAAAAGGGTTAGCCATTCTAGGTGTCACGATCTTTCATTTATTTCCCCATGCAGCCAGTGGCGGGTTCATGGGGGTTTCCCTTTTCTTTGTATTATCGGGGTATTTATTAGCTTTCACCACAAATCAACAATGGAAGGTGGGAAATTATAGTATTTCCAAATTTTTTCAGCGTAGAGCAGAGCGGATTCTTATCCCCTTAGTGTTGACGGTGACGGTCATATTAGGGCTATGGCATTTGCTATTACCTGAAAAACTAGCGGGCATACGCCCAGAAGTGATTTCCATTTTGCTGGGCTATAATAACTGGTGGCAAATCGCACAAAATGCGGACTATTTTACCCGTTTAGTAAACACATCGCCATTCACCCATATGTGGTTCTTAGGGGTAGAAATTCAATACATTGTCATTTGGCCAATTCTATATTGGATCTATACAGCACTGAAAAGACAATGGAGTTATACCGTTGGTCTAGTATGGGTGCTAGCATTGGCGTTAGGATCCTCTGTCATTATGCCATTACTATATACAGAAGGCATGGACGTATCTCGTTTCTATTACGGTACAGACACACGAATATTCGCTTTGCTATTGGGTGCCTTTTTGGGACTGCACCGTAGTGAACAAAAACTATATCCTTTGGGCACTATGAAAGGAAATATCCTTAGCAGTGTATTCTTATTGGCAGGAGTCATTGCAACAGTATTAGGATACATCTATGTAGATGGGCAGAGTCCTTCTCTTTACACCTACGGTATGGTGACATTTACCTGCTTATTTGGTTTCATGGTGTGGTTAGTAGAACGTCCTAATACGCCACTTGGAAAGATAGTAGATATGCCACTCCTTGCCTGGTTTGGTAAACATAGTTATGGATTATTTTTATGGCAATATCCCATGATTTACCTCTTTGAACATATGGGGCTTATGGACTATTTTGTATCGCCTATTGCCTACTACTTGGTCTTAGTAGCAGTTATCATCGGCCTTACACTTTGGTCTGAAGCGGTTACGAATTGGTGTGTCCGTCAAGATAGTTTCTGTGCTATTGTGGACGTAGTTCGTTCCTACTATATGAAAGTCGTATCCATCGTGGGTGCTATTTGTATTGTCTTAGGTGTGTATGCTTTCGCCACATCACCGGCAGAGAAGCAACAAGATGTGACAGAGTTACAAGTGCGATTGGCAAAGAATGCAGAATCTCAAGCTGCAGAAAATGCTAAGGTCATAGATCTTTCTACTGTCAGTGATCCACAAGAGATGGTACACATGGCAGCCATTGGTGACTCCGTCATGCTTGGTTCTGCTCACGCATTGCGACAAGACTTTGCAGGCATTCAAATTGATGCCAAAGTATCACGCTATGTAGGGGCAGGCTTAGGGATTGCAAAACAAATGGATGCGAATCAACAATTAGGTAATGCGGTCCTCATTGGTCTTGGTACTAATGGACCTATTACAGGTTATTATGAAGATGAAACAAAAGCATTGGTGCAGTATTTAGGATCAAATCGTCAGATTTTCTGGATCAACAATTATGCGCCAGGCATCCAGTGGATTGAAGCCAATAATGAGTACTTAACTAAGCTTGCCAAAGAACATCCGAATGTGCATATCATCGACTGGGCTAGTTTAGCATCGAAGCATCGAGATTGGCTCGGAGATGATGGTATCCATCCGAATGATATCGGAGTAAAAGAATACTCTAAATTCATCCATGATGAAGTGAAAAAAGTATTGCTTCAACAAGGAGAAGCTAATAAAAAACAGAAAAAACGCTAGGAACTTATCTTGAGATAAGGAGATTAGCTAAACATGCCAATATACAAGGGCTGTAACGAAATGTAGATTTACATTTTGTTACAGCCCTTTTTTGATTTATTCCTCCTAAAATAGCACTACCAGTCAAGGTTGACTGGTAGGAGTGTTTTCTAGGATTTTAGAGGATCTATAGAGAAATCCTAAGTACGCAAGTAAAGGAGGTGAAATGATGTACCATGTGGAGATTGAGCTGGATCATTTCTTTCAGCGTGCTTATGAAAGTGGAGCCAGTGATATGCATTTTGATACCTTAGAAAATGAGGTGCAGGTTCGATTTCGCTTGGATGGTCGTCTGCAGGAGATAGCACGGATTCCTATGCCAGAAGGGGAGCAAGTCATGAATCGTTTGAAAGTGTTAGGGTCTTTGGATATTAGTGAGAAAAGATTGCCTCAAGATGGGCGTTATGTGTGGACTCATGAAAATAACTCAGGAACGATACGTATGTCTTCCTTGCCATCTGTGTATGGTGAAAGTCTTGTATGTCGTCTCTTTTGGCATGATGAGCAGATAAAATCCTTAGAAGAGCTGGGAATGCCCATGGATATCAGTGTAGAGGTGCGCAGGTTATTGGCACGCCCACATGGATTACTGCTTGTGTGTGGGCCTACAGGTTCTGGTAAAAGTTCTACCTTGTATGCATTATTGCAAGAACTCAATGGAGAAGAGGAACAAATTATTACCTTGGAGCATCCAGTGGAACGTATCGTAGAAAAAGCCGTTCAAATTGGTGTACAGCCACAGATTGGTATGACTTTCAGTAAGGGATTACGTGCGATTTTACGACATGACCCAGATACCATCGTGGTCGGTGAAATTCGTGACCAAGAAACGGCGCAACTAGCGGTACAGGCGGCGTTAACGGGGCACCGTGTGCTATCTACGATTCATACGAACCATGCCATAGGTGTAGTGGAACGATTGGTGGATATGGGGGTAGAAGACTATCTCGTACGTGCTACTTTGACAGGTGTTATTTCGCAACGATTGGTGCGAACTCTAGTAGATGGAGCGTATCGTGGTCGATGTGGATTGTATGAGTTACTATCCATTCCTAGTCATGATTGTCATTGGGAAGAGTTAAATTCATACTTGCTTTGTTCTTTGGAAGAGTCCGCACGTCGAGCTATCGAGCAAGGGTTGACTACGGAAGAGGAAGTTCGTCGTGTGGGGGTAGTATTATGATTTGGTCACACCTATTGCATGAAGCTATAGAGCACAGAGCTACAGATATTCATGTACAAAGTGGTACGGTCTTTTGGCGATTAGGTATGGATGTAGTGCCTACGGAATACGAACTATCTGATGAAGATATGCTAAGCTTTCTGATGGACCAAGTGCAGGCTATATCGGATACTATGATGTCCTATGATGGAGCTATGACCTTTGAAGGCTTACGCATACGGGTTCATCTATTCCGTTGGCGTTCTGGATGGGGCGGCACTTTGCGCATTTTATATCCACCTAAAACGGGACTAGATAATTCGGAAGAGGGAAATTTATTGCGCCGTATATCTTCTTTCAAAGAGGGACTGGTCATCATCGCTGGTGCTACTGGTTCAGGAAAGTCCTATACTCTTACGTCTTGTTTAATGCACATTAATGAAAGTATGCGTCGTCATATTATTACGTTAGAGGATCCCATTGAATATGTATTGGACCATCAGCAGTCCTTGATACACCAACGGGAATTGCATACACACTTTCATCATATGGCGGACGGTATTCGAGATGCATTGCGAGAAGATCCAGATGTGATTTTAATCGGTGAGGTACGGGATAAGGAGACGTTGGAAGCGGCATTACATGCGGCGGAAACGGGGCACCTTGTATTTGCTACCTTGCACACACAGCGTGCTACCATGTCCATCAATCGGATGATTTCCATGTTTCCAGCACACCAACAAGAAGAAGTACGGACACAACTTTCACAGATATTGCGCGCCGTCATCTGCCAACGATTGGTTGTCATCGACGATAGATTTATTCCAGTGCGAGATATTTTGATTAACACCCCAGCAGTGGCAAATTTGATACGGCAACGAAAGGAACCTCAAATTGTATCTTTACAAGAAACACAGAGACCGATGAAAACACTGGAAATGGCAGTAGCCGAGTTAAAGTCTATCTATGGCTCATTGCCAGTGTTGGAGTCTGTATTACAGGTAAATTAGTGGAGAATATGTATGAGTTGGTATACCTATGAAGGATTTTCGACGGACAAAAAAATAGTGTCAGGCAAAGTATGGGGTGATTCAGAAGAGGAAGTGCAGGCAAAGCTAGCGTATCAATCCATAACGCCGATTCACTTGGAATGTATGGTTGTTAAGAAAAAAAAGAAACAATGGAAAACAGCGCATATGATTCACTTTGCCTATCGATTACATATGTTGTTGGGAGCAGGTATATCCTTACGAAAAGCCTTAGATATGATGGTTAATACGAAAGGTTCCACTATTCCCTATGAAGACATTCGTGAAGATGTAGGGCGTGGTATGGCACTGTCGAAAAGTTTAACAAAGTATCAGTGTCCTGTCATTGTTATGACGATACTGGAAGCGGGGGAAGCATCAGGAACCTTAGTGGAATCCTTAGGTATGATTCAAAGTATGTATGAAGAGGAGCATCGATTGCGCCAACAATTAGTATCAGCTATTACGTATCCATCCTTTTTGGTGGTATTGATGATGGTATTTGTAGGCGTGGCAGTGGGCTTTATTCTACCCCAATTTAAATCTGTTTTCGAGAGCATGCAAATTGAGTTACCACCGCTTACTGCAGCCCTTTTTACTGGGGGCACTTGGTTACAACAAAAAGGTGTGTATCTTCTGGTTGGCGTACTAGTATTAGGGGTGGGTTTGTGGAAATCATACCAACTAGACTCTGTGAAGTTCAGCGTACATCGTAGGGTTTGGCTATATATGGCACGAAGAGAATGGCTTATGGCTTATACGATGGTTCGCATGTGTCAGATTTGGAAACTACTTTTACAAAGTGGAATACCTTTGTTACAAATGCTAGATATGACAGAATCGCTGTGGGGCAACCGTTGGGCAAGCACCTTACAACAAGAGGTGAAAACACGTATTTCTAAAGGCCATGGATTCACGGATTCATTAGAACAAGTGCATTTAGGAACTCCTTTTGTATGGGATTTACTTCGTATTGGAGAAGAAACGGGTGACCTAGAAAGTATGTTAGACCAAGGGCATGTGTATTATAAGGGGATTTTGGAACGGACCGTGAAACGAGGAGAACAATTATTAGAACCTATTATGCTCAGTATTATGGGCGGTATGATCGCTTTACTTGTGGTAGCAGTGATGCTACCGATGTTTAATTCAATTTCAGCTATTCAATAGGAGGAAGTATGGAAGCACTTCGACAACGTTTGTCCTTACGACAACGGAAGCAACAAGATGGATTTACCTTAGTGGAATTAATGGTTGTGGTGGCAGTCATCGCCATTTTAGCATCCTTGGCAATGCCACAATTTTTAAATGCCTCAAACAAGGCGAAGGAAGCAAAAATTAAATCGGATGTGACAACCATTTCCAATGCAGCCCAGTTGTATATGATGGAACAATCTACTGATGCAGTACCTACTGTAGATACATTGTACAAAGAAGGCTATTTGACTGAACATGTAAAAACGCCTAAAGGTGGAGAATATACAGTCACCAGTGTACAAAATGAAGGCGGTAAAGGTAAACATATTGCTGTCACAGCACCTGATGCGGACAATTAATTAGTAGAAGGAAGAGGGAAATATGGAGTATGTATTAGGAGGTATTGCGGGTATCACAGGAGTTGCAAGCCTCTATCTCATTGTTTCTTGGACCTATATGAAAACACATAGTATGTGGTGCCTTATGTCTATCTTTGCTCATATCATAGGGACAGCAGGGCTTGTCTATGCCTATCAAGTTGGATGTATTACAAATATCTATGCACTGGGGCTTCTTTATATGCTGGAAGTAACGCTCTTTTGGGGATCAACCATCGATAAGCTATATTATATTCTTCCCGATGAGGGAGCTATTCTAATTTGCATATGTGGATTTGTTTACCAGTGGATAGGTAATGGTGATGTACTAATGATAGTAGTCAATGCTATTTGTATGGGCGGAATGTGGTGGTCATTGCGGTGGTTTAGCCGTGGTGGTGTGGGGCTAGGTGACATCAAATGGTTGATGGCCATTAGTTGCTGGCTCACATCGGCGGAATGCTTGGCATTATGCGGACTTTCCTCGGTCATTGGCATTCTATACAGTTGTGTGTGGCGTATTGTATCTCCGAATCATACCTATATTCCCTTTGGTCCTTCTTTCAGTATAGCAACGATGCTGCTATTCATCTATCCGGTTGAGAGGTGGCTATGATGAAAGTTCCTCGGAACCCAGAAGAGGGCTCTTTGTTAGTGGAAGTCTTGCTATATATGGCGATTTGCTCGCTTATCATCGGCATGGTATTGCTCTTAAATAATGGAGAGCAACGAGAGTACTACCAATTTGATCGAGAAGGGCGCATTTTATTTGCTCATATCAAGCGTATGCAGATGGCTACTTTATATGGGAATTTACAGCATGTTAGTGGTGGTAATCGTATAGTATTAGACAGAACTAGATATGGATATATTAATGAGTCCAGTGCTATGGTCTATCGTGAGTTACCAGAGTCTATGCATATCGAATTTACTGGAACTTATCCTAGTATACGATTTACGGCTCATAAAGGAGTGGGGAAAGTGTTTACTGTTACATTAGTAGATGAATTAATTCGCTATAAACGAACCTTTATATTTGCTCGACAATCAGGGCGTATACGTTGGGAGGAATCAAAATATTGAAAGTACAACAAGAGGGATTTCTCTATATGGATGTATTAGCCTCGCTGTTTGTGATGAGTCTATTATGTTCCACTTTATTTGTACTAATGATGAGTAGTATCCAACAATATGGAAAAATGATGGAAGAAGATAGAACCTTACAATCTATGATTTTATATATGGAAGAGGGGAAAGCGAGTTGGGCGAGTGGAACTAGTTCAGAGTCTGATGAACCGCCCAATGTGGGAATGACGAGCTTTCAGCGAAGAGTAGAAATAAGTCCAGAAGGAGTACATGTATTGACTGTCATAGCCTATCGGCATGGAGAGGAGATACATCGGTTTACTACCTATTTGTTGGAACGTAGTCAATGAGTAATATCATCAAAATGACGAAGAGTACAGACTAACAATATAGTGCAGTTACATAATATAGATTTTGAACAAAATAGCCTACTATAATTCCGATATATTTATATAAAACTTTGGATGAAGAGTTTGTTTGATAGAGATTGAGGATAGTCAGCTAACAGAGTGACAATGAAATTAGATAAGATTACAGCATAATGGAACAAAATAAGTGAAATGTATGAGGTGTTATAGAGAGGTAAGATACAGGTTAAATACATATGGGTGAAATGTATGATGTTAAGTTTGGAAAAAGTGAGTTTTTTTCGAGAGGGAGTAAAGGTGAGCAGAAAACAGCAGGTTTTCTACTGGTAGAGGCCTTACTAGGTAGCCTATTATTAGTGACTATCGTAACAGGATTTTTCCTAATCACATCACATAGCGTGAAATGGCTACATATGTTGCATCATCGTCATGAATTATTGTTAGATGCTAGGTTTAGTCGTATACAGATTATGAATCGACTTCGTTATAGTGAGAAAAAACCACGAATCAGTGAAGATGGTTCATGGTTATTATCTCCTTCAAATTGGCGTATACGGGTGTATCAAGATGCCTTTGTGACTATGCTATCGGATGGACAATTGCAGGATATTACAGAAAGTGAAATCAGCCCTAAAATAGGAAAAATACATGTATTTCCCCAAGGGTCTACATTTTTTCAGGAACGGTCAGATGGGTTAGTTGATTTGCATTGGTACTCAGAGGTGCGACCCTATTGGCGGCGAGATCATATTCAACTTATGGAAGGTGGACAGAATCGTTATCAAGTACAGACTGGCATTTTGCCGTATGCTACCTATCTTCAGCGATTACAACATACAGGAAAGTAGATAGTAGTTAAAAATAGATATTGTAGAACGGTTATATTGGGGAATGCATGAAAGGTTAACTATTATGTTCCGAAGGAAAAGGAGAAAGAAAAATGGTTTTGTATCGTACATGATTCTGCTGATAGCCATGATGACCATTGGTACTTGGGTTGCTTGGCAACATACGATGCAGATTACTTATCAAAGCATGATGGATGAATATCGTTTTGTTCGTTGTCAATATGGCATAGAGAGAGGTATCGTCTTGGGCACAAGGAAAGAATTATTTTTAGCGCATCAAAAGGAAGTAACTGGTAGTGGTTCACCGAAGTATGTACTGGAAGAAACGGGTACGGAACGAATTGAAGCCATTATATATAAAGAGCGAGATCCGCAACGGTATTGTTTACGGCTCATATGTATAGATGTAAGCACAGAAACAAATGTGAAGCAAGATGTATACTTTAGAACGGTCTATAAGGATACGGTATTAGAGGATATACATGTAGAAGGGGTACAGGAATAAGGAGGTAATTATGAAAACAAATTCAGTGATGTCTATTGCCATTGGACAGGATGAAATTGTGGGGGTGAAAGCCTATAAAATTGAAGGTACCAATGTGCTAGAAGATATAATCGTTCAGAAACGACATAGTGATATGGGAACAGATATGAAAGAGTTTTTTGACTATTATGGAGAAACAGGCATATCCATAGGTTGTGTTTTTGAATCACCATTACAATCTGTGTACATGGAGACACCGATGATGCATAAAATAGATCAATACTTATTTGCCCAACGCGAGGGAAAAAGAATCTTTCAGAATGAAGAGTTTCCTAATGCTATCGACTTTGCCTCTAGACCGGGTACGACAGAGGAGTTGATGTTCATTCTTATCGTAGCCTTAGAGCGAAAACAAGTTAAACAGGTGGCGCGAGGAATTCAACAAGGTGGAGGCGATCTTCGTGTTATCGATTACTGGCCAGCACCGCTTGCATTCAGCCGTGGTCGAGAATCATCTATGCTTTGTATTACTCCAGAAGGAGATAAGGTACGAGTATCCTTGTGGAATTATAAATTCTGCACTGCTCATGTTTTAGTGTCTTCTGAGATAGAAGCTGTATTGACTGCTTGTAAGAAAGTCTATGAAGATAGCAAACAATATAATGTGCCCTATCCAAAGGGAGCGATTGTAGTTGGTTTTGATGAAACGAGAACTAAAGAGTTTGAGCCTATTTTAGAAACTTATGGCACCATTGATCAGGTCCCTCTCCATATAGTGGATAAAGGAGAAGGTTACAATCCGCAGAATATAAATCATGAAATGGCATGGGGTTTAGCGATTAGGTTACTTGTCGATGGAAAATAAAGAGAATGTTAATTTTATAGGACCAGATATACAGTGGATGTGTTGGTATATTCGGTATCAAAAAGTATGGTGGATCCTTTTGGCTCTAATGGTTGTTCTTTTAGTAGGTTCTGTGACGATGGGTACCAAAGCATATATACAGTATCAGGATATAATAGAAAAACAAACAGAGGTAACATCACACCATATTGATACTAAGGAGGCTCATAGTGTGTATGAAGCCATGGTTCATGAGAATACAAAAGAAGAATCATTGCCACAGGGGACGTTGAAGGAATGTATATATGTATTAGATGCATCGAATACATATCACATTCAATTGGTCGAGTGGTCTACTATGAACCAATGGTATATAGAAGCTAAAGGAAGCAGTGAAACTGAATTGCATCAGTTTAGTTCAATGTTGAGTCGATTAGGAGGTCACCGTCATTATGATGAAGTGGTGGAAAAAGAATCCGGAACTGCACTATACCGTAGTCGTATTACAGCCACTATGGAAAGCCTTACCAATTCCCAAAAGAAGTCTGCTTCTAGTCGTTAGTGTCTACTGTTGTGTAGTGGTTACGGGTATTAGTATGATGGTGTACTTTCAAGGAGAGACGAAACGAATCTCTGCAGAGATTGATGAAGAGATACTATCACAGGAGGCAGAAACAACATTTTTAAACAGTGAAAGTTATCAATTTATCAAACAATTAGATGATAATATGTTAGACCTAGAAGGTTTGTATCATTTGGTGTTGTCCTCCATAGAAGATACGCCATTGATAATGGTCAGTACACACAAAGAAGAGGAAGCACTAGATGTGGTAGTGCAAGGATCTACCCTAGATATGGTGCAGTGGTTGGAGGGGATGCAAAAGGTACATCCTACCTTGCAATTTAGAATAGAAAAAATAACTCACGCACAAGGGGTGACTACATTGCAATGCAAGATTCATGAAAATACTAAAAAATAGCCCTAATGGTTTGTCAAAGTATAGTCGAGTATAGTAAAATAAAGTTAAAATTTACTACTAGATGGAAGAATGAGATATTATACAACATGAAAACGACTATCAAGAGAAACATTATCCTCATTGGTTCTATGGGGAGCGGAAAAAGTCACTTAGGTCGAAATTTAGCGGATGCCAAAGGCTGGCAATTTGTTGACACGGATCGAATCTTAGAGAAACGATATAATATGCCTATTGCTGATATTTTTAAAACAATTGGTGAAAAGGCATTTCGTCGTGCAGAATTTGAAGTGATTAAAAAGGTGGCCATGTATCATGAAGCTGTGATTTCCGTAGGTGGAAATTTCCCAGTGGATATGCGTACACTACGATATATGCAAAAGTATTCCTTTATTGTGGGCATACGTGCCTCACACTATCGGATTGTCAATCGTGTGAATCGTTGGATTGGTAAGCGACCAACTATGAATTACGATGATGTATCTGGTTATGTGGCATGGATGATGCGACGGTGGAAACCATTGTATCGGAAATGTGACCATGTGTTAGATACCACACACAGTCATACTGATGAATTGGTGACAAGTATTGACGGATCCATAAAGTCTAAGGGCATATATTTTAAACGGCGAAAAGTACACCAAGGTGAATAATATGAAACGTATAGCTATTTTAACAAGTGGTGGAGATGCACCAGGAATGAATGCAGTCATTCGTTCCGTCACAAGAAGTGCAATATATGAAGGCCTCGATGTAGTAGGAATACAACGAGGCTTTTTGGGCGTTTTAGAAGAAGACTTTATTCCTTTGACTCGACGCAGTGTAGGGAATATTGTGAACAAGGGAGGGACGATTCTAAAATCTTCCCGTTGTCTTGAGTTTAAAGAACCTGAGCATCAACAGAGAGGCTATGACAATTTACGTCGTCATGGTATTGACGGACTCGTCGTTGTTGGTGGAGATGGTTCCATGTGTGGTGCGAAAGTGTTGTCTGAGTTAGGCTTACCTACGGTGACAATTCCAGGCACTATTGATAAAGATATGAATGGTACCGATTATACAATTGGTTTTGATACAGCGCTTAATACCATCATTGATGGGGTGAGTAAAATTCGTGATACCTCTACGGCTCATGACCGTGTAGCCATTGTAGAAGTAATGGGACGACATGCAGGTCATATTGCTGTGTACGCTGGCGTCGCATGCGGTGCTGAGGTGGTACTGACACCAGAGGTACCAATGACATTGGAAGAGGTAAAAGATTCATTAGAAAATACGACTCGTAATGGTAAAAAGAATAGTATTATCATCGTGGCGGAAGGTGCGTACAGCGCTTTTGAAGTAGCACAATATATTAAAGAGCATACATCCTATGCACCTTCTGTGACTGTCTTAGGGTATTTACAACGTGGTGGCTCACCGTCTGCCTATGATGCACTCATGGCTGCTCGCTTAGGAGAGGCAGGGGTGCGTGCTTTATTAGAGGGGCATGCCCATCATTTGATAGGGGTTCATTGTAATCATATTGATGCCATAGCCTATGAGGAAGCTGCAACGTGTGAGTATCCGTTAGATACGTCTTTATATCAATTAATACGTGTATTAGGGCAATAATTTCATAGTAGTTTCATCATCGTATTGTATAAGATAAAGAAAACTAACCTTAGTTTTCTTTTCTTTTTATCCTCGGTATATTGCACTTTATACTATTTTTAGAGCCTATTTATATAAAGAGCTTATCATCAGCAGATGTAAACTAGTTTATGGAGATGAAATTTTATATTACATATTGGAGCTTATGATTATTAGAGTAAGGGAACACTATGCTGTGGTATTTTATATGCAGTCGATACAGGAAAGGAGATATTTCATGTGGAAAAATAAAAAATTATGGATTGCTATTGTAGCTATATTAGTGGTAGCTATTGGTGGATGGCAATGGTACAGTAGTGCTCAAACAAAAGAGGCACCTACTTATACAACTGGGAAAGTAGGAAAAGGTAGCATTTCATCTACCATAAGTGCTACAGGAACGATTAATCCTGTTCGTTATGTAGATGTGTCTACGAATGTTCCTGGTAAATTAGAATCTGTGTTGGTGAAAGCCAATCAGCATGTAACTGCAGGTCAAGTGATTGCTACCATTGATTCTCGTCAACTACAGGCTTCCGTAGATAATGCAAGAGCAACATTGAATCAAACAGCTACAGATTTGGATCGCTATCGTACGCTAGTGTCACAAGGTGCCATTTCACAGCAAACTTACGACAATGCCTTGGCAGCCTATGAAAAAGCAAGAGCTACCTACGACCAAGTGGCAGCTAATTTGACCGATAGTACGATTACAGCCCCTATGGATGGGACGATTATTGGAGAGCCTTTAAAAGCAGGTCAAACCATTGCTACAGGTATTTCTACACAAATGATTATTGCCACCATTGCGGATTTATCTGACTTGGAAATCTATCTAACAGTTGACGAAACAGATATTGGGAATGTAAAAGAAGGTGCCAAAGTAGATTTCACAGTGGATGCGCATCCTGGTCAGACTTTTACAGGTACTGTTAAAAGTATTTCTTTAGGCACAAAAGGTAGTATGGGAACAACCAGTTCGTCCGTAGTGTACTATACAGTGCGTGTAGCAATTCCAGCAAGTGATGTAAGTCATTTCTTCCCATCTATGACAGCGCGTGCTACGATTCATGGCGAAGAACGACAAAATGTGTTGGTAGTGCCATTGGCAGCAGTGCGTTCTGATAAAGTGGGAGAATTTGTGTATGTCATCAAAGATGGAAAACCTGTTAGAACTAGTGTAAAAACAGGAATGACAGGGGATTCTACGATTGAAATTATATCTGGTGTAGAAGAAGGCGATGAAATCATTATCAGTGGTGATGTCAATGCGGCGAAAAAACAACAACAGAGAGGGCCATTCTAATGGAAACTTCTAAAAAAGCGGTTATCACCTTGGAGGGGATTACGAAAACCTATGTGAATGGAAAGTTGACGGTACCTGTCTTACATGGTATTGATTTGTCCATTTATGAAGGGGAGTTTACTTCTATCATGGGACCGTCTGGTTCTGGTAAATCTACGTTTATGAATATCTTAGGATGTTTGGATAGACCTACCAGTGGTTCCTATCGATTAGATGGGGAAGAAGTAGCTCACCTTGGTGACGATGAATTAGCCTATGTTCGGAATAAACGAATTGGGTTCGTGTTCCAAAGTTTTAATTTATTGCCGAAGCTAACAGCTTTAGATAATGTAGCATTACCTATGGTCTATGCAGGTGTATCCAAAGCAGAGCGCACAGCTAGGGCGAGTCAATTATTGACAGAGTTGGGGCTCGGCACTCGGTTGGATCATATGCCAGCAGAACTATCCGGAGGGCAACGACAACGGGTAGCCATTGCCAGGGCCTTGGCCAATGACCCAGCTATCATCATGGCCGATGAGCCTACTGGTAACCTTGATTCAAAAGCGAGTTTAGATGTGATGCATATCTTCACAGAATTATATCAAGAAGGACGGACCATCATTTTGGTTACTCATGAGCCAGACATTGCTGAATATGCAGGTCGCAATGTGGTCTTAAAAGATGGACTCATTGTGGAAGATAGAATAAATCTACATATGAAAGGATTGCAGCTAGGAGGTGAAAGCCATGTATAAAGAAGGCTTTTTAATGGCTTGGTCCTCTCTAATTGCCAATAAGATGCGATCATTATTGACGATGCTAGGTATCATCATTGGTGTCGCAGCTGTGATTGCTCTGGTATCAATTGGATATGGAGTACGTCAACAAATAACAGAATCTATTTCAAGTTTGGGTAGTAATCTGTTAATGGTCTATCCAGGAGCTCCGAGAACACCAGGGGTACGTCCTGTGGCAGGTGCTAATAAAACGATAAAATTGAGTGATTATGAAGCTATTTCTAAGATGGATAGTGTGCAAGCAGCTTCACCAGTAGCAGCTAACTCGTATTTGACAGTGTATATGAGCAAGAATTGGACCACAACGGTGAATGGTGCCAATGCAGACTTTCAGTATGTGAATAATTGGACTATGAAATCAGGTCGTTTTATTACAGATAGTCAAATTGAACGCCGTGAACGGGTAGCGGTTATAGGTGCCACAGTGGCAAAAAATTTATTTGGTAATGAAGATCCTATTGGCAAGGACATTCGGATTCATAAAAATTCCTTTAAAATTGTAGGCGTTCTTGATGAAAAAGGTTCTGGTGCTATGGGCAATGATCAAGATGATGTCATTGTAGTACCTTATACGACCATGATGGAACGAGTGATGGGTGTTGATTATTTGCGTATGATCTACATTCAAGCGAAAGAAGGTCAGGATTTAGAGCGTGTCCAAGCAGATATAGAAAATATTTTACGTGTCCGTCATGGTATCAAAAATCCAGACCTCGATGATTTTAATGTGAATAATATGGCGTCCATTATGAAGGCGGTAGAAGAAAATACAGCCACAATGACTTTATTCCTAGGAGCTGTGGCAGCGATTTCCTTATTAGTTGGTGGTATTGGTATTATGAACATTATGCTCGTATCTGTAACGGAACGGACTCGAGAAATTGGTGTTCGCAAAGCTTTAGGAGCTACGTATCGAACGATTATTACACAGTTTTTAATTGAAGCCATCGTTATTTCTCTCGTAGGCGGTGCTATTGGTATTGTAGTGGGAATTGGTGCTTCACAGCTGATTGCTACTGTTGCTAAGTTAAAAACTGTAGTGACCACAGGTCCTATTTTATTATCTTTTGGATTCTCTATGTCTATAGGTCTTGTATTTGGTTTGTATCCAGCTAGAAAAGCGGCTAAGTTAAATCCTATTGATGCTTTACATTATGAATAGATGATTAAATACCAATATGCATAGGAAAGCAGGACTTTTGTATATTGGTATTTTTCTTTTTCCCAGGAGAGTATGGTATAATATATAAATTGAAAGGATGTGTGTCTATGAAAATTAGTCAAGAGGAAATTAAGAATATTGCCTTATTATCCCGATTAGAAATTAAAGATTTAGAGGCTGCTGAAAAAGCCTTAAGTAATATCCTTACTTATGTTGAGGAATTAGAAGAATTAGATTTAACAGATGTAGAGCCAATGGCTCATGCGGTGCCATTACAAAATGTATATCGTCCTGATGAAATGAAACCATCATTGCCACGAGAAGAAGCATTGCAAAATGCACCAGAAGAAGAGAATGGGTATTTCAGAGTACCTCGTGTTGTACAAAACTAGGAGAAGATACATGACTCTTTTTGAATTACATCAAAAATTAGTAAATAAAGAAATTTCTGCCGTAGAGCTTACGAAAGCTGTATTGGCACATAAAGACAATGTAGAGCCTACAGTACATGCGTACTTATCAGACTCTCACGAAGCGGCATTAGCACAAGCTGAGGCTGTGGATGCTAAAATTGCAAAAGGAGAAACTATTTCTCCATTAGCAGGGATTCCTGGAGCGATTAAAGATAATATTTGCACGAAAGGTGTGGCCACTACTTGTGGATCCCACATGTTGGAAAACTTTGTGCCTCCGTACAATGCTACTGTTATCGAAAAATTAGAATCTCAAGATGCTGTTATTTTGGGTAAATTAAACATGGATGAGTTTGCTATGGGTAGCTCCACAGAGAACTCTGCTTTAGGCAAAACCACAAATCCATGGAATCCAGACTACGTACCAGGCGGTTCTTCCGGTGGTAGTGCAGCAGCTGTTGCCAGCGGTAGCGCTATTTGGGCATTGGGTTCCGATACAGGTGGATCCATTCGTCAACCAGCATCCTATTGTGGCGTGGTTGGTTTGAAACCAACTTACGGTAATGTATCTCGCTATGGCTTGATTGCCTATGCATCTTCTTTGGACCAAATTGGACCTGTAACGAGAGATGTACGTGATGCAGCCATCGTGCTAAATGCCATTACTGGTCATGATTTCCACGATTCTACATCCATCCCAGGGGAGCGTGTAGATTATACAAAAGCTCTTGTGAAAGATGTAAAAGGATTACGTATTGGTGTTCCGAAAGAATATTTTGGTGAAGGCTTACATCCTGAAGTGCGTGCAGCTTTGGAGAAAGCTATCGAAACCTATCGCAATATGGGCGCCACTATTGTGGATATTTCCTTGCCAACTACAAAATATGCCTTATCTGCATACTATATCATCGCCTTGGCAGAAGCTAGTTCTAACTTAGCTCGCTATGATGGAGTTAGCTATGGTCTTCGAGTGCCAGCTGACAATTTAGTAGAAATGTCTACAAAAACTCGTACCCAAGGCTTTGGCGAGGAAGTGCAACGTCGGATCTTGTTAGGTACCTATGTATTGAGCTCTGGCTATTATGATGCGTACTATTTAAAAGCCTTAAAAGCTCGTCGTTTGATTAAAAATGAGTTTGATGCTGCCTTCCAAGAATGTGATGTATTATTAACACCAACTGCTCCGAATACAGCTTTTAAATTTGGTGAAAAAATCAACGATCCACTGACAATGTATTTGGAAGACGTATGTACAGTGCCAGTTAACTTGGCTGGTATCCCAGGTATCAGTATTCCTGCTGGATTTGGCTCTAATGGTATGCCTATCGGTATGCAATTGTTGGCGCCAGCTATGGGTGAAAGTACATTGTTACAAGCTGCTTATAGCTTTGAACAAGAATGTCCTGAATTTACAAAATTGCCAACTATGGGAGAATTGAAACTATGAAATATGAAACAGTCGTAGGCCTTGAAGTTCATACTGAACTGAAAACAAATTCAAAAATATTCTGCTCCTGTACAACGGCCTTTGGGGGCGACCACAATACACATGTATGCCCAACTTGCTTAGGTTTGCCAGGAACTATGCCTGTGTTTAACCAAAAAGTATTGGAATATGCTATTAAAGTCGGTTTGGCATTGAATTGTGAAATTGTATTATTCAATAAATTTGACCGTAAAAACTATTATTATCCAGATTTGCCTAAAAACTGGCAAACCTCTCAATTTGATTTGCCTATCTGCGTAAATGGTCATCTTGATGTAGAAGTGAATGGAGAAACTCGTCGTATTCGCATCAATCGTATCCATATGGAAGAAGATGCTGGTAAATTAGTTCACAGCGGTGCTACAATTTCTAGCTCGGATAGCTCCAATGTCGACTACAATCGTACTGGTGTACCATTGTTGGAAATCGTATCTGAACCAGATCTTCGTTCTGGGGAAGAAGCGCGTCAATATGTGGATAAAATCCGTGCCATTGTACAATACTTAGGTGTTTCTGATGGACGTATGGAAGAAGGTAGCTTGCGTTGTGATGCGAACATTTCTATCCGCCCTGTAGGGGAAACGAAGTTAGGTACAAAAACTGAAATCAAAAATATGAACTCCTTAACAGGGATCCAAAAAGGTATCGAATACGAAGCACTTCGTCAAGCGGAAGCATTGGAAGATGGAGAAGCCATCGTACAAGAAACTCGTACTTGGGACGATAGCAAAGGGATTACTCTTTCCATGCGTAAGAAAGAGAAGGAAAATGACTATCGTTTCTTCCCAGAGCCAGATTTGGTACCTATCGTAGTAGATCCTAACTATGTAGAAGAGATTCGTCAATCCTTACCAGAATTGCCAGAAGCGAAACAACAACGCTTTATGGAATCCTACGGATTGTCCAGTGAAGATGCTCGCACATTGACAAGTCAACGTGCTACAGCGGACTATTTCGATGCTGTCGTAGAGGCTGGAGCTGATGCAAAAACAGCATCTAACTGGATCATTGGTGATTTAGCAAAACTTGTGAATGATGCTGGTATTTCCTATGCAGACAGCAAGGTACAGCCAGAACAATTAGCTGCAATGATTGGCTTAATTGAAAAAGGTACAATTTCTGGTAAAATTGCTAAACAAGTCATTGTAAAAATGTTTGAAACTGGTAAAAATCCAGACAAAATCGTAGAAGAAGAAGGGTTAGTTCAAATTACCGATACAGGAGCTATTGAAGAAATTGTAAAACAAGTCATTGCAGATAATCCTAAATCTGTGGAAGATTTCAAATCTGGTAAAGGTAAAGCTATCGGATTCTTGGTAGGCCAAGTGATGCGTGCCTCCAAGGGTAAAGCAAATCCTGGCGTCGTGAATGAATTGTTGGAAAAACATTTACAAGCTCTATAGGAGTGACTATGAGTCAAGAACAAAAGTATGAAGAAGGAACACGCGTTCTTTCAGAAGAAGAAGTACGTGATTTTGACGGAACAACTATTGATGAAGAGGGGCGTACATATGACGCTCCTCATCACCAATCTTCTCAACAGGAACAACAGGGTTTTCAAACTATTCCTAATATGAAGGTATTCTTGTGGAATGCCCTTAACTGGAAGTGGAAAGCAGGCTTAGCAGTAGCTGCAGCAGTGGTGATTGTAGCGCTATTTGTATTAGCCAAATTTATCATTGCTGGTGCTTTTGTGATTATCCTAGCGTGGTTATTGATGCGCTTGTTGGGAAAACTATTTTTTTAAATCTGAATACAGAGGTTGTATTGCTATGGAACAAACATTTTCATGGAAACGGTTTGCATGGCTAGGGATGGGAACGTTCTTGTTCTACCTGTTTATGGCATGGGCGTTGCCTGTGACGGATACAGTGGAATCAAACTACGCTTTGTCTGCCGTGACCATGATGAAACATGGAGAGTTTTTGTCTCCTATGATTTATGACATGTATTGGTATGATAAACCAATTATGGCATATTGGGGGCTTATACTGTCCTACTCTTTGTTTGGTATCTCTGATTTGGCTGCTCGATTGCCATCCATTGTCGTTTCTACTTGTGCAGTATTAGCGATGTATCGGATGGCTTTCAGTATATATCAAGTAGAACGGGTTGCCATGTGGAGTGCCATTGCCCTAGGAACGGCGTTAGAATTTTGGTACATCGGTCACGCTGTCGTAACGGATGGATATTTATTTCTCTTTTCCATGGGTATTTTTTATTATGTTTACCGAGGTATCACTGGTGAAAGTCATCGCCATATGATCTATGCGTATATTTTTGCTGGATTAGCGGTGCTTACCAAAGGTCCTGTAGGAATTGTGTTGCCAGGGATTATTTTAATTCTTTACGTGGCCTTGAATCGCCGTATGGATTGGTTCAAATATGTTTTTTCTTGGAAAGGTATCCTTGCCTTTATTTTAGTCGTAGCACCTTGGTATGGCTATATGTACCATGTTCATGGTGATGCTTTTATACATGGTTTTTTAGGGCTCCATAATGTGACGAGAGCCACAGTACCAGAGCATCCGGAACATAATTGGTGGTATTTGTATTTTGCTTTGTTACCAATCTGCATAATGCCATGGACTAGTTTTGTGGTTCGTGGTATTAATGAACAGAAACATGCCTATATTTGGTATTGGTCTATTTTCTGGCTTGTAGGCACCGTTCTGTTCTATACGTGTATGGCCACTAAATATATTACGTACACATTCATTATGCTGATTCCGTTGGCATTATGGGCAGGCATGGGCATTCATGTTTGTATAGAAGGATACAAAGAACGTAAGATGACGTGGAAGGTGTTTATCCTATATGCGTTGGGTGGAGTTCCATTTTTACTAGGATTAGTCATAGCGGGATTGAGCATGTCTTTGTCACATAGTGCGTATCTTTGGATAAGTTTAGCGGTAACAGTGGTGAGTTGTATCTATGCCGCTAGTAAACGAACAGGGCATGTCTTAGTGTGTAGTATGGCAACTAGTGCTATCGTATTCTATTTAGCGTTAGTTCCTAATTTAGTACCAATTATGGAAGACCAATCTGGAAAAGTATTAGCTAATGAAGTGATGGCATTGGAGGGGGCTACGCCACTAGATGTGTATCAATATGGCAATTATCGCACGTCTTTGTCCTATTATTTAGGGCGGACGACTTCCTATATTCATTACAAAGAACATGAAAGTGTTTGGGAAGATGGGAAGAATATTATGCCTATGGTAAAACCTACTGAATTGGCAAAAGATAGAGAGAAACTATCTCGGGCTTTAATTTATGTGCCCAATAAATACACAACGTATTTTAAAGAAACAAGTATTTATAACCAGGTTCAGCCTGTAGAAAAAGATTCTAGAGGGGTCTTTTACAAAGCGAAATAATGGTAACCATAGTATTGGGGATGCTCCTAGGGAGTGTCCCCAATATATTTCTGTTACTATAGGACAGGCGGCATGAGACCTACATTCAAGGAATATTGTATGACTCGATAATAAATGAAGGAGGACAGAGAAAGCGATTCTAAAAGGCTTATGTTTAAGTATAAAAATAGCATAAAAATCTAGTTATCCGCATAAAAACTGGACTTATCACACTTTATCAAGGTCAAAACCACTCAATTTACTACTAATTTACTACTTATGAATGAGCTTTGATACGACGATTTATCCTTGAAAAGTGAAGATATAAAGATACTTCCAATAAAATTTGAATATTTAATAGGTAGACACTTCAAAAAATGAGGTGTCTATTTTTTTACCCGATTTTGAAAGGAAGTGAACTTATGAAAACAAAAAATCAAGAATCAAAAGGTCGTTCCCCACTCTTTAAGACCATCAAACATTCATTCAGCCAATAAAAAAGAAAGGATAGGTAAAAATATGGAACTTAAATTTGTGATTCCCAACATGGAAAAAACATTCGGCAATTTAGAATTTGCTGGCGAGGATAAAGTCGTTCAGCGAAGAATCAACGGACGGCTAACTGTCTTATCAAGAAGCTATAATCTCTATTCTGATGTTCAAAGAGCAGATGATATTGTGGTGGTGCTTCCTGCTGAAGCTGGCGAAAAACATTTCGGCTTTGAGGAACGTGTGAAGTTAGTCAATCCACGTATTACCGCAGAGGGCTACAAAATCGGCACTCGTGGTTTTACAAATTACCTTTTACATGCTGACGACATGATAAAAGAATAAAGAAAGAGAGGAAAAATGATGAGATTAGCAAATGGCATTGTATTAGATAAAGACACGACTTTTGGAGAATTGAAATTCTCTGCTCTACGTCGTGAAGTGAGAATCCAAAATGAAGACGGGTCGGTTTCAGATGAAATCAAGGAACGTACCTATGACTTAAAATCCAAAGGACAAGGACGCATGATTCAAGTAAGTATTCCTGCCAGCGTGCCTTTGAAAGAGTTTGATTATAACGCACGGGTGGAACTTATCAATCCCATTGCGGACACCGTTGCTACTGCCACCTATCAAGGAGCAGATGTTGACTGGTATATCAAGGCAGACGATATTGTGCTGACAAAGGATTCTAGTTCATTCAAAGCTCAACCACAAGCAAAGAAAGAACCGACACAAGACAAATAGTCGCTAGGTAGAAAGGAGACTTTTTCGCATGAAACAGCGTGGTAAAAGGATTCGCCCATCTGGTAAAGATTTAGTCTTTCATTTTACGATAGCGTCACTCCTGCCTGTTTTCCTGCTGGTTGTCGGACTGTTTCATGTGAAGACAATCCAGCAGATCAACTGGCAGGATTTTAACCTATCACAAGCAGATAAGATTGACATTCCCTATTTAATTATCAGTTTCAGTGTCGCAATTCTTATCTGCTTGCTGGTAGCGTTTGTATTCAAACGGGTTCGCTATGATACGGTTAAACAACTTTACCACCGTCAAAAACTGGCAAAGATGATACTTGAAAACAAGTGGTATGAATCTGAACAGGTCAAAACAGAGGGTTTCTTTAAAGATAGTGCTGGTCGTACAAAGGAAAAGATAACCTACTTCCCTAAAATGTATTATCGACTTAAAAATGGCTTGATACAGATACGGGTGGAAATCACGCTGGGAAAATATCAAGACCAACTCTTACACTTGGAAAAGAAATTAGAGAGTGGCTTGTACTGTGAGCTGACGGATAAAGAGTTAAAGGATTCCTATGTGGAATATACTTTGCTCTATGACACCATAGCCAGTCGTATTTCTATTGATGAAGTAGAAGCTAAAGATGGTAAACTTCGCTTAATGAAAAACGTATGGTGGGAATATGATAAGCTCCCTCATATGTTGATTGCTGGTGGTACAGGTGGCGGTAAAACTTACTTTATACTGACACTGATTGAAGCCTTGTTTCATACAGATTCAAAACTGTATATTCTTGACCCGAAAAATGCTGACCTTGCGGACTTAGGTTCTGTGATGGCAAATGTCTACTATAGAAAAGAAGACTTGCTTTCTTGCATTGAAACATTCTATGAAGAAATGATGAAACGTAGTGAGGAAATGAAGCAGATGAAGAACTATAAGACTGGCAAAAATTATGCTTACTTAGGTCTCCCGGCACACTTCTTAATCTTTGATGAATACGTCGCTTTCATGGAAATGCTGGGAACAAAAGAAAACACCGCAGTTATGAATAAGCTGAAACAGATTGTCATGTTAGGTCGTCAAGCTGGCTTCTTTCTAATACTGGCTTGTCAACGTCCAGACGCAAAATATTTAGGCGACGGAATCCGTGATCAGTTTAATTTCAGAGTGGCTTTAGGTCGTATGTCTGAAATGGGCTATGGCATGATGTTTGGCAGTGACGTACAAAAGGATTTCTTCTTAAAGCGAATCAAAGGTCGTGGCTATGTTGATGTAGGAACAAGTGTCATATCAGAGTTTTATACTCCCCTTGTACCAAAAGGATATGATTTCTTGGAGGAAATTAAAAAGTTATCCAACAGCAGACAGTCCACGCAGGCGACGTGCGAAGCGGAAGTCGCAGGTGTGGACTGATCTTGCTGGCTGGTGTGGCAATAGCCACGCCAGCACTTAACCCCCCGTATCTAACAGGGGGGTACAAATCGACAGGAAACAGTCAAAAAAACATTAGAAAATCCTTTGGTTACAAGGGATTTACAAAATTTCAGCGTATGTCAAATGGGCTTTAAAAGTTGACATACGCCTTTTTGATTGGAGGGATTTTTACTGAATGAACAAACTTGGTTACAGCATTTAAAAGAAAAACGCTTGGCTTATGGACTATCTCAAAACCGTTTAGCTGTTGCGACTGGTATTACAAGGCAGTATCTAAGCGATATTGAAACAGGAAAAGTCAAGCCATCAGAGGATTTACAGCAGTCCCTTTGGGAAGCTCTGGAACGCTTCAATCCCGACGCTCCCCTTGAAATGCTGTTTGATTATGTAAGGATTCGCTTTCCGACAACAGACGTACAGCAGGTGGTCGAAAACATCTTACAACTGAAACTGTCCTATTTTCTTCATGAGGACTATGGTTTCTATTCTTATTCAGAGCATTATGCTTTAGGCGACATATTCGTCCTTTGCTCCCATGAACTGGACAAAGGAGTTCTGGTGGAATTGAAAGGTCGTGGGTGCAGACAATTTGAAAGCTATCTTCTGGCACAACAAAGAAGCTGGTATGAGTTCTTTATGGACGTTTTGGTGGCTGGCGGTGTGATGAAACGCCTTGACCTTGCCATTAACGATAAGACAGGGATTTTGAATATCCCTGTACTCACTGAAAAGTGCCAACAGGAAGAATGTATCTCCGTCTTCCGCAGTTTTAAAAGCTATCGCAGTGGCGAACTGGTACGCAAAGAGGAAAAGGAATGTATGGGAAACACCCTCTATATCGGTTCATTACAAAGTGAAGTTTATTTCTGTATCTATGAAAAGGACTACGAGCAGTACAAGAAAAATGATATTCCCATTGAAGACGCAGAAGTAAAAAACCGTTTTGAGATTCGATTGAAAAATGAGCGTGCCTATTATGCAGTCCGTGATTTACTCGTCTATGACAATCCAGAGCATACCGTCTTTAAAATTATCAATCGGTATATCCGTTTTGTAGATAAAGACGATTCCAAACCTCGTTCTGATTGGAAACTGAATGAAGAATGGGCTTGGTTTATTGGGAACAATCGTGAACGATTAAAACTAACCACAAAACCAGAGCCTTACTCCTTCCAAAGGACGCTGAACTGGCTATCTCATCAAGTTGCCCCGACCTTAAAGGTTGCGATTAAACTTGATGAAATCAACCAGACGCAGGTTGTAAAAGACATTCTCGACCATGCGAAACTGACAGACCGACACAAGCAGATTTTGAAGCAACAGTCAGTAAAAGAACAGGACGTGATAACAACAAAAAAATAACTCAAATACAAATTCATTGAATATAGAGAGGAGAACATTTTTATGAATTTTGGACAAAACCTTTATAACTGGTTTCTATCAAACGCTCAATCACTGGTGCTTTTAGCAATCGTTGTGATTGGCTTGTATCTTGGCTTCAAGCGTGAGTTTAGCAAACTGATTGGCTTTTTAATTATTGCGATTATTGCGGTTGGCTTAGTCTTCAACGCTGCTGGAGTAAAAGACATTTTACTAGAGCTATTCAATCGCATTATTGGTGCTTAAATAAAACCGTTCTTTTGTGGAATATAAGTGGTTTTCTTATGTTCCGCAAAGGAATGGTACACCAAACGAAGTGCGGTAGGGATTTTTGAATCTCTACAAAGAAAGGACGTGAATATATGGACGATATGCAAGTCTATATTGCGAATTTAGGCAAATACAATGAGGGCGAATTGGTCGGTGCGTGGTTTACCTTTCCCATTGACTTTGAGGAAGTCAAAGAGAAAATCGGCTTGAATGATGAATATGAGGAATACGCCATTCATGACTACGAGTTACCCTTTACGGTTGACGAATACACTTCCATTGGCGAACTCAATCGACTATGGGAAATGGTATCGGAATTACCCGAAGAATTACAATCGGAGCTATCTGCTCTGCTCACTCATTTTTCAAGCATTGAAGAACTAAGCGAACATCAAGAGGATATTATCATTCATTCCGATTGTGATGATATGTATGACGTGGCACGCTACTACATTGAAGAAACGGGTGCTTTAGGCGAAGTACCAGCTAGTCTTCAAAACTATATTGATTATCAAGCCTATGGTCGGGATTTAGACCTTTCAGGAACGTTTATCTCAACCAATCATGGGATTTTTGAAATCGTCTATTAAATCTGTCGGTACATTACTACTGGCAGATTTTCTATTTTACGGGGTGGCTCAATCAGCTACCCCTATTTTTTATGAAAGGATTGATTACATGAAGAAAATACGAAGCTATACCAGTATCTGGTCTGTGGAAAAGGTACTGTATTCTATCAATGATTTTAGACTTCCGTTTCCCATAACCTTTACGCAAATGACATGGTTTGTCGTGTCACTCTTTGCAGTGATGATACTTGGCAACTTGCCCCCTCTTTCCATGATAGAGGGAGCATTTCTCAAATACTTTGGGATTCCTGTGGCTTTCACATGGTTTATGTCTACAAAAACTTTTGATGGTAAAAAGCCTTATGGATTTTTGAAGTCTGTCATTGCTTATGCACTGCGACCAAAGCTGACCTATGCAGGAAAAAAAGTAACGCTTGGCAGAAACCAGCCACAAGAAGCCATTACAGCAGTTAGGAGTGAATTTTATGGCATATCCAATTAAATACATTGAAAACAATCTCGTCTGGAATAAAGACGGGGAATGTTATGCTTACTATGAGCTTGTTCCTTACAATTACTCATTTCTAAGTCCAGAACAGAAAATACAAGTGCATGATTCTTTCAGACAGCTTATCGCACAAAATCGTGATGGCAAAATTCATGCTTTATAAATCAGTACAGAATCCAGCATACGTTCTGCACAAGAGCGTTCCAAAAATGAAGTCACTGGCAAGCTCAAAGCGGTTGCCTATGACAAAATCGACCAACAGACAGACGCTTTAATATCCATGATTGGCGAAAATCAAGTGAACTACCGTTTCTTTATCGGCTTTAAGTTGCTTCTCAACGATCAGGAGTTTTCTATGAAAAGTCTTACCGTTGAAGCAAAAAATGCTTTGTCTGATTTTGTCTATGATGTGAACCATAAGCTGATGGGCGATTTTGTTAGTATGAGTAATGATGAAATCCTGCGTTTTCAGAAGATGGAAAAGCTCTTAGAAAATAAAATCTCTCGTCGTTTCAAAATCCGCAGGTTAGATAAGGACGACTTCGGCTATCTGATTGAACACCTTTACGGACAGACAGGCACTGCCTATGAAGAGTATGAGTACCATCTATCAAAGAAAAAGCTGGATAATGAAACGCTGATTAAATACTATGACTTGATTAAGCCTACTCGCTGTTTGGTGGAAGAAAAACAGCGATATTTGAAAATCCAGCAGGAAGATGAAACCGTCTATGTAGCTTACTTTACCATTAACAGCATTGTCGGAGAACTGGACTTCCCGTCCTCTGAAATCTTCTACTACCAGCAACAGCAATTTACATTCCCGATTGATACGTCAATGAATGTGGAAATTGTAGCGAATCGTAAAGCCCTATCTACTGTCCGCAATAAAAAGAAAGAACTGAAAGACTTGGATAACCACGCTTGGCAAAGTGATAATGAAACCAGCTCCAATGTGGCGGAAGCTCTGGAAAGTGTGAATGAGCTGGAAACCAATTTAGACCAAAGCAAGGAATCTATGTACAAGCTGTCTTATGTGGTAAGGGTATCAGCAAATGATCTTGACGAACTCAAACGTCGTTGTAATGAAGTGAAAGATTTTTATGACGATTTAAGCGTAAAACTGGTACGACCATTTGGGGATATGCTCGGCTTACATGAAGAATTTTTACCTGCCAGCAAGCGTTATATGAATGATTATATTCAATACGTGACCTCTGATTTCCTCGCTGGTTTAGGTTTTGGTGCTACTCAAATGCTGGGGGAAAATGAGGGGATTTATGTTGGCTACAGCTTAGATACTGGACGCAATGTCTATCTGAAACCTGCTCTTGCCAGTCAAGGGGTTAAGGGTTCAGTAACCAATGCGTTAGCGTCGGCTTTTGTTGGTTCGCTGGGTGGTGGTAAATCCTTTGCGAATAACCTTATCGTCTATTATGCGGTGCTTTATGGGGCACAAGCAGTGATTGTAGACCCAAAAGCAGAACGTGGCAGATGGAAAGAAACCTTGCCAGAGATTTCCCATGAAATCAATATCGTCACTCTGACTTCTGATGAGAAAAACAAAGGCTTACTTGACCCTTATGTGATTATGAAAAATCCCAAAGATTCTGAATCACTGGCTATTGATATTCTGACATTCCTTACGGGGATTTCCTCTCGTGATGGGGAACGCTTCCCAATCCTTAGAAAAGCCATTCGTGCAGTAACCAATAGTGAAGTACGAGGGTTGATGAAAGTGATTGAGGAATTACGGGTTGAGAATACGCCACTAAGTACCAGTATAGCCGACCATATCGAAAGTTTTACAGACTATGACTTTGCACATTTATTATTCAGTAATGGTTATGTGGAGCAGTCTATCAGCTTAGAAAAACAACTGAACATTATACAGGTTGCGGACTTGGTACTTCCCGACAAGGAAACTTCCTTTGAGGAATATACCACTATGGAGCTTTTATCCGTTGCTATGCTGATTGTCATTAGTACCTTTGCTTTAGACTTTATCCATACAGACCGAAGCATTTTCAAGATTGTAGATTTAGACGAAGCATGGAGCTTTTTACAGGTAGCACAAGGAAAAACACTATCTATGAAGCTGGTTCGGGCTGGTCGTGCTATGAACGCTGGGGTATATTTCGTGACCCAAAATACAGACGACCTCTTAGATGAAAAACTGAAAAATAACCTCGGCTTAAAATTTGCATTTCGTTCCACTGACCTTAACGAGATTAAAAAGACCTTAGCCTTTTTTGGTGTAGACCCAGAGGACGAAAACAATCAGAAGCGATTGCGTGATTTGGAAAACGGGCAATGCCTTATCAGTGATTTATATGGTCGTGTCGGTGTGATACAGTTCCACCCTGTATTTGAAGAACTGCTCCATGCCTTTGATACCAGACCACCTGTGCGAAAAGAGGTGTAAATGTGAAACCATCAATAGTAAACAGAATAAAATCAAACTGGACGCTGAAACGTCTAGGTAAAGTGGCAATGACAGTGGCTTTCACACTTGTGATTGCCATTTTTCTTTTAGCCATGCTGGGAACGGTGGTTCAAGCTGCGGGCTTGGTAGATGATACGGTCAATGTGGCAAATGAATACAGCCGATACCCACTTGAAAACTATCAACTGGATTTTTATGTGGATAATAGCTGGGGCTGGCTTCCGTGGAACTGGTCGGACGGGATTGGAAAACAGGTCATGTATGGACTATATGCCATTACCAATTTTATTTGGACAATCAGTTTGTATGTTTCCAATGCGACAGGTTACTTAGTACAGGAAGCCTATTCCTTAGACTTCATTTCCGCTACAGCAGATTCCATTGGTAAGAATATGCAGACCTTAGCTGGTGTGAGTGCAAACGGATTTTCAACAGAGGGTTTCTATGTTGGATTCCTCTTACTCTTGATTTTGGTTCTTGGGGTTTATGTTGCCTATACGGGACTGATAAAGAGAGAAACCACAAAGGCAATTCATGCCATTATGAATTTTGTGCTGGTGTTTATCCTATCGGCTTCCTTTATTGCCTACGCTCCCGACTACATTAAAAAAATCAATGACTTTTCATCAGACATCAGTAATGCCAGTTTATCACTTGGCACGAAGATTGTCATGCCCCATTCCGATAGTCAAGGCAAGGACAGCGTGGACTTAATCAGAGATAGCCTGTTTTCCATACAGGTTCAGCAACCGTGGCTACTGCTTCAATACAACAGTTCAGACATTGAAAGTATCGGTATTGACCGTGTGGAAAGCCTGCTCTCCACCAGCCCAGATTCCAACAATGGCGAAGACAGAGAAAAAATTGTTGCGGAAGAAATTGAAGACAGAAGCAATACCAATCTAACCATTACAAAGACCATTAACCGTTTAGGTACAGTCTTCTTCCTATTTGTCTTCAATATTGGGATTTCCATATTTGTATTCCTATTAACAGGAATCATGATTTTCTCGCAGGTACTTTTTATCATCTATGCTATGTTTCTGCCTGTGAGCTTTATTTTAAGCATGATTCCATCATTTGATGGTATGTCAAAACGAGCCATAACAAAGCTCTTTAATACCATTTTGACACGAGCTGGAATCACATTGATTATTACGACAGCATTTAGTATTTCAACCATGCTCTATACCTTATCGGCTGGTTATCCGTTCTTTTTGATTGCTTTTCTACAGATTGTGACCTTTGCAGGAATCTACTTCAAGCTGGGCGATTTAATGAGTATGTTTTCTCTACAGAGTAACGATTCTCAAAGTGTGGGAAGTCGTGTGATGAGAAAACCTCGTATGCTTATGCACGCTCACATGCACCGTCTACAGCGGAAACTTGGACGTTCCATGACTACTCTAGGGGCTGGGTCTGCCATTGTTACAGGTAAAAAAGGACAGTCGGGTTCGGGGAGTTCTGCAAGGACACAAGCAGATCACTCCCGACCAGACGGAAAGGAAAAATCAACACTTGGAAAACGTATCGGTCAAACCATCGGTACAGTAGCTGATACCAAAGACAGAATGGTAGACACTGCTAGTGGTTTGAAAGAACAGGTTAAAGATTTGCCGACCAATGCAAGATATGCAGTATATCAAGGAAAATCCAAAGTAAAAGAGAATGTCCGTGATTTAACCAGTAGTATTTCTCAAACCAAAGCGGACAGAGCCAGTGGACGCAAGGAACAGCAGGAACAAAGGCGAAAAACCATTGCGAAGCGTCGCTCTGAAATGGAACAGGTCAAACAGAAAAAACAGCCTGCTTCTTCTGTTCATGAAAGACCGACTACAAGACAAGAACAATATCATGATGAACAGACCTCAAAACAGTCTAATATTCAGACTTCATATAAGGAATCTCAACAAGCCAAACAAGAGCGTCCAGCAGTTAAGTCCGATTTTTCAAGTCCAAAAGTGGAACGCCAAGGCAATACCGTTCAAGAAAAAACCGTTCAAAAGCCAGCAACTTCAACCACTACAGCAGATAGAACTTCACAACGTCCAATCACAAAAGAACGTCCGTCTACTGTTCAAAGAGTACCACTACAAAATACAAGAAGTAGACCACCAATCAAAACCGCCACCATTAAGAAAGTCGGTAAGAAACCATGAAGTTGAAAACTTTAGTGATTGGTGGTTCTGGATTATTCTTGATGGTCTTCTCACTGCTTCTGTTTGTTGCCATTTTATTTTCAGATGAACAGGACAGCGGAATTTCCAATATTCATTATGGAGGTGTGAATGTTTCCGCAGAAGTGCTGGCTCATAAGCCTATGGTAGAAAAATATGCCAAAGAATATGGCGTTGAAGAATATGTCAACATACTTCTTGCGATTATACTGGTGGAATCGGGCGGTACTGCGGAAGATGTTATGCAGTCCTCGGAATCCCTCGGTCTTCCACCTAATTCATTGAGTACAGAAGAATCCATTAAGCAAGGTGTGAAGTATTTCAGTGAATTATTAGCCAGTAGCGAAAGGCTCAGTGTAGATTTAGAATCGGTTATCCAGTCCTACAATTATGGTGGTGGTTTCTTAGGGTATGTGGCTAATCGTGGAAATAAATATACCTTTGAACTGGCTCAAAGTTTCTCAAAAGAGTATTCAGGTGGCGAAAAAGTGTCTTACCCCAATCCCATAGCCATACCTATCAATGGGGGCTGGCGATACAACTATGGCAATATGTTTTATGTGCAACTGGTAACGCAGTATCTTGTCACAACAGAGTTTGATGATGATACGGTACAAGCCATCATGGACGAAGCACTGAAATATGAGGGCTGGCGATACGTTTACGGTGGAGCTTCCCCGACTACTTCTTTTGATTGTAGCGGACTGACACAATGGACGTATGGAAAAGCTGGAATTAACTTACCACGAACCGCACAACAGCAATATGATGTGACCCAGCATATCCCACTATCGGAAGCACAAGCTGGCGATTTGGTTTTCTTTCATTCTACCTATAACGCTGGCTCTTATATTACTCATGTTGGGATATACCTTGGCAATAACCGTATGTTTCATGCAGGCGACCCAATCGGTTATGCCGACTTAACAAGCCCCTACTGGCAACAGCATTTAGTGGGAGCAGGACGAATCAAACAATGAGAAAGGAAGATTTAATGATGAAATTTAGAAAAAATCAGAATAAAGAAAAACAGATACCAAAGGAAAAGAAACCTCGTGTCTACTATAAGGTCAATCCTCATAAAAAGGTTGTGATTGCCTTGTGGGTACTTTTAGGGCTTAGTTTCAGCTTTGCGATATTCAAGCACTTTACAGCTATAGATACTCATACTATTCACGAAACAACTATCATAGAAAAGGAATACGTTGATACTCATCATGTAGAAAATTTTGTAGAGAACTTTGCGAAAGTCTACTATTCATGGGAGCAATCCGATAAGTCCATTGATAATCGAATGGAAAGTCTAAAAGGCTATCTGACAGATGAACTTCAAGCTCTCAATGTTGATACAGTACGCAAAGATATTCCTGTATCGTCTTCTGTAAGAGGATTTCAGATATGGACGGTAGAGCCAACTGGCGACAATGAGTTTAATGTAACCTACAGTGTAGACCAGCTCATTACAGAGGGAGAAAATACAAAGACCGTCCACTCTGCTTATATAGTGAGTGTCTATGTAGATGGTTCTGGAAATATGGTACTGGTTAAGAATCCGACCATTACCAACATACCTAAGAAATCAAGTTATAAACCAAAAGCCATTGAAAGTGAGGGGACGGTTGATTCCATTACAACCAATGAAATCAATGAGTTTTTAACGACGTTCTTCAAGCTCTATCCTACAGCGACAGCCAGTGAACTTTCCTACTATGTGAATGACGGGATATTAAAACCAATCGGAAAAGAGTACATCTTTCAAGAACTGGTAAATCCTATTCACAATCGTAAGGATAATCAAGTCACGGTATCGCTGACAGTGGAGTATATCGACCAGCAGACCAAAGCAACGCAGGTATCTCAATTTGATTTGGTACTTGAAAAGAACGGGAGTAATTGGAAGATTATAGAATAACAAATATTGGTACATTATTACAGCTATTTTGTAATCACGTACTCTCTTTGATAAAAAATTGGAGATTCCTTTACAAATATGCTCTTACGTGCTATTATTTAAGTATCTATTTAAAAGGAGTTAATAAATATGCGGCAAGGTATTCTTAAATAAACTGTCAAATTGATAGTGGGAACAAATAATTGGATGTCCTTTTTTAGGAGGGCTTAGTTTTTTGTACCCAGTTTAAGAATACCTTTATCATGTGATTCTAAAGTATCCGGAGAATATCTGTATGCTTTGTATGCCTATGGTTATGCATAAAAATCCCAGTGATAAGAGTATTTATCACTGGGATTTTTATGCCCTTTTGGGCTTTTGAATGGAGGAAAATCACATGAAAATTATTAATATTGGAGTTTTAGCTCATGTTGATGCGGGAAAAACTACCTTAACAGAAAGCTTATTATATAACAGTGGAGCGATTACAGAATTAGGAAGCGTGGACAGAGGTACAACGAAAACGGATAATACGCTTTTAGAACGTCAGAGAGGAATTACAATTCAGACGGCGATAACCTCTTTTCAGTGGAAAAATACTAAGATAAACATCATAGACACGCCAGGACATATGGATTTTTTAGCAGAAGTATATCGTTCATTATCAGTATTAGATGGGGCAATTCTACTGATTTCTGCAAAAGATGGCGTACAAGCACAAACTCGTATATTGTTTCATGCACTTAGGAAAATAGGTATTCCCACAATCTTTTTTATCAATAAGATTGACCAAAATGGAATTGATTTATCAACGGTTTATCAGGATATTAAAGAGAAACTTTCTGCGGAAATTGTAATCAAACAGAAGGTAGAACTGCATCCTATTATGCGTGTAATGAACTTTACCGAATCTGAACAATGGGATATGGTAATAGAAGGAAATGATTACCTTTTGGAGAAATATACGTCTGGGAAATTATTGGAAGCATTAGAACTCGAACAAGAGGAAAGCATAAGATTTCATAATTGTTCCCTGTTCCCTGTTTATCACGGAAGTGCAAAAAACAATATAGGGATTGATAACCTTATAGAAGTGATTACGAATAAATTTTATTCATCAACACATCGAGGTCAGTCTGAACTTTGCGGAAAAGTTTTCAAAATTGAGTATTCGGAAAAAAGACAGCGTCTTGCATATATACGTCTTTATAGTGGCGTACTGCATTTGCGAGATTCGGTTAGAATATCGGAAAATGAAAAAATAAAAATTACAGAAATGTATACTTCAATAAATGGTGAATTATGTAAAATCGATAAGGCTTATTCCGGGGAAATTGTTATTTTGCAGAATGAGTTTTTGAAGTTAAATAGTGTTCTTGGAGATACAAAGCTATTGCCACAGAGAGAGAGAATTGAAAATCCGCACCCTCTACTACAAACGACTGTTGAACCGAGCAAACCTCAACAAAGGGAAATGTTACTTGATGCACTTTTAGAAATCTCCGACAGTGACCCGCTTCTGCGATATTATGTGGATTCTGCGACACATGAAATCATACTTTCTTTCTTAGGGAAAGTACAAATGGAAGTGACTTGTGCTCTGCTGCAAGAAAAGTATCATGTGGAGATAGAAATAAAAGAGCCTACAGTCATTTATATGGAAAGACCGTTAAAAAAAGCAGAGTATACCATTCACATCGAAGTTCCACCGAATCCTTTCTGGGCTTCCATTGGTCTATCTGTAGCACCGCTTCCATTAGGGAGCGGAGTACAGTATGAGAGCTCGGTTTCTCTTGGATACTTAAATCAATCGTTTCAAAATGCAGTTATGGAGGGGATACGCTATGGCTGTGAACAAGGATTGTATGGTTGGAATGTGACGGACTGTAAAATCTGTTTTAAGTATGGCTTATACTATAGCCCTGTTAGTACCCCAGCAGATTTTCGGATGCTTGCTCCTATTGTATTGGAACAAGTCTTAAAAAAAGCTGGAACAGAATTGTTAGAGCCATATCTTAGTTTTAAAATTTATGCGCCACAGGAATATCTTTCACGAGCATACAACGATGCTCCTAAATATTGTGCGAACATCGTAGACACTCAATTGAAAAATAATGAGGTCATTCTTAGTGGAGAAATCCCTGCTCGGTGTATTCAAGAATATCGTAGTGATTTAACTTTCTTTACAAATGGACGTAGTGTTTGTTTAACAGAGTTAAAAGGGTACCATGTTACTACCGGTGAACCTGTTTGCCAGCCCCGTCGTCCAAATAGTCGGATAGATAAAGTACGATATATGTTCAATAAAATAACTTAGTGTATTTTATGTTGTTATATAAATATGGTTTCTTGTTAAATAAGATGAAATATTTTTTAATAAAGATTTGAATTAAAGTGTAAAGGAGGAGATAGTTATTATAAACTACAAGTGGATATTGTGTCCTGTATGTGGAAATAAAACACGATTAAAGATAAGGGAAGATACTGAATTAAAAAAATTCCCCCTCTATTGTCCGAAATGCAGACAAGAAAATTTAATTGAAATAAAGCAGTTCAAAGTAACTGTGATTACAGAGCCAGACGCAAAGACGCAGAGCCGATAAAATGAGATTAATACAATCTCATTTTATCGGCTCTTTCCGTTATGTATGGATTCTTTTAATTAGTCTTCGATGTTTCTTGCTTCGTTGATACCGCTGGCTAAAGATTCCATTAAGGATAGTTCTTTGTCTGTAAAGCTATCCATGTATTTCTCTATCTGTAATCGTCGGGTGCTTTTTACCAAGTTATTAGCAGGTAAGAAAAATTCATCAACGGAAACATGAAGTAACGATACAAGGTCATAAAGAACTTGTATGCTGGGGTGTTGCCCTTTATTTTCAATATTAGTTAAGTACCGTGGGTCAATTTCAATCAATGCTCCCACTTGTTCACGAGTTAAACCTCGTTTCAATCGAGCTTCTTTAATGGCTAAACCAAAGGCTCTAAAATCATATTTATCTTCTTTTTTACGCATAGTAGACCACCTCTATACATTTTATTGTTCCTACTGAATTAAAAACAGGTATAGAAAAACGTGTTATATGGTTTATAGGTTTATATTTAATAAAAAGCACTACTAAACGCCAATAAAAAAACCGTTATATGGTAGTGCTATTTACGCTGTTAAAATATTGTATATTACTTCCAAATGGCGGTTTGTTGGAGGTCAACGTCGCCATGAAGTACATCATATACAATAAATTTCCTTACATTGGGTTCTTGTCAAAAAAAGTCGTCTATCTGCAATAGATAAGTACGTCCACCAATATGGTTTTATAAATCATATAGATAGAATAACAGAAGCATGTAAACAGAGAAATAAATCTGTTTATATGCTTTTTTGGCTATTCAGAACTTTTTTACAAAGTTTATTTATCAGTAATGCAACAAATCCCCCTTTCACATTGGGACTAAGAGTGAAAGGAGATAAACGAGCAAGGCTCACTTCCTTTCCTAGACAGAAAGGGGGTGAGAAACATGAAACCATCTTCTTTTCAGACCACAATAGAAAATCAGTTTGACTATATCTGTAAACGTGCTATGGAAGACGAGCGAAAGAATTATATGCTTTATCTTTCAAGGATTGCAAAGCGTGAGGTGTCCTTTTCGGATGTTGGCGATTATCTTGTTAGCCAGTTTGCGACAACAGATAACTATTCAACTGACTTTCAGATTTTTACACTCAATGGGTTATCAGTAGGCGTTGAAAATGATTTGTTGAGTGAAGCATTACGTGAGTTGCCAGACAAGAAACGTGAAATTCTACTGCTGTTTTACTTTATGGACATGAGCGATTCAGAAATTGCAGACCTGTTGAAATTGAACCGTTCTACTGTCTATCGGCATAGAACCAGTGGACTAGCCTTAATTAAAAAGTTTATGGAGGAATTTGAAGAATGAAAACACAATATCCTATGATTCCCTTTCCTCTCATTGTAAAGGCAACAGATGGCGATACCGAAGCGATTAACCAGATTCTACATCATTACAGAGGGTACATAACGAAGCGTTCCCTACGACTTATGAAAGATGAATATGGCAATCAAAGTATGGTCGTTGATGAAGTCTTACGTGGAAGAATGGAAACCAGACTGATTACAAAGATTTTGTCATTTGAAATTAAGTAATATCCTCTCTCCTTTCGTGGAAGCGTGCTAAACCATTCCACGCTTCCCGAACAGGGAGGTTTGTTATTCCACCAAAGCATATTGAGCTTTCAATGTGTTTTGATAGGCTAACGAGCCATTGTTCTTTGAAAACTGAATAAAAGTAATCGAATACGTTTCGATAAGAAAAGAGCCAACGGAACTAACCGCCATGACCTATCTTATAAAGATAGCGAGCGATTCATGTTAGTGATCCGAGAAGCAATCTTTAGCAGGATTGCCTGCAACGACATTCTTATCGTGATAATGATACTCCCATACAGTCAATAGTCCGAGCGTGATAAAACCGTCGCAGGCAATGAGTATGGCTACATGAGAACCATGCAGGGGTGGAACTCCCGTGAGCTTTGCTAAAGCTGTTCGATTGCTGGTAAAACAACTTTTATGAAATCCAAATAAGTGATTTGGAAAGGAGGATTTTATGAAGCAGACTGACATTCCTATTTGGGAACGTTATACCCTAACCATTGAAGAAGCGTCAAAATATTTTCGTATTGGCGAAAACAAGCTACGACGCTTGGCAGAGGAAAATAAAAATGCAAATTGGCTGATTATGAATGGCAATCGTATTCAGATTAAACGAAAACAATTTGAAAAAATTATAGATACATTGGACGCAATCTAGCGTCGCCAAAGGGTCTTGTATATGATAAAATAGTATTAAGTCGTATCAAGGCTCTTTCCATAAAGGAAAGGAGCAAATGCCATGTCAGAAAAAAGACGTGACAATAAAGGTCGAAGCTTAAAGACTGGAGAGAGCCAACGAAAAGACGGAAGATACTTATACAAATATATAGATTCATTTGGAGAACCGCAATTTGTTTACTCGTGGAAACTTGTGGCTACAGACCGAGTACCAGCAGGAAAGCGTGATTGTATCTCACTTAGAGAGAAAATCGCAGAGTTACAGAAAGACATTCATGATGGTATTGATGTTGTAGGAAAGAAAATGACACTCTGCCAGCTTTACGCAAAACAGAACGCTCAAAGACCAAAGGTTAGAAAAAACACTGAAACTGGACGCAAATATCTTATGGATATTTTGAAGAAAGACAAGTTAGGTGTAAGAAGTATTGACAGTATTAAGCCATCAGACGCTAAAGAATGGGCTATTAGAATGAGTGAAAATGGTTATGCTTATCAAACCATCAATAACTACAAACGTTCTTTAAAGGCTTCATTCTATATTGCTATACAAGATGATTGTGTTCGGAAGAATCCATTTGACTTTCAACTGAAAGCAGTTCTTGATGATGATACTGTCCCTAAGACCGTACTAACAGAAGAACAGGAAGAAAAACTGTTAGCCTTTGCAAAAGCTGATAAAACCTACAGCAAAAATTATGATGAAATTCTGATACTCTTAAAAACAGGTCTTCGTATTTCAGAGTTTGGTGGTTTGACACTTCCAGATTTAGATTTTGAGAATCGTCTTGTCAATATAGACCATCAGCTATTGAGAGATACTGAAATTGGGTACTACATTGAAACACCAAAGACCAAAAGTGGCGAACGTCAAGTTCCTATGGTTGAAGAAGCCTATCAAGCATTTAAGCGAGTGTTAGCGAATCGAAAGAATGATAAGCGTGTTGAGATTGATGGATATAGTGATTTCCTCTTTCTTAATAGAAAGAACTATCCAAAAGTGGCAAGTGATTACAACGGCATGATGAAAGGTCTTGTTAAGAAATACAATAAGTATAACGAGGATAAATTGCCACACATCACTCCACATAGTTTGCGACATACATTCTGTACCAACTATGCAAATGCAGGAATGAATCCAAAGGCATTACAGTACATTATGGGACATGCTAATATAGCCATGACGCTGAACTATTACGCACATGCAACATTCGATTCTGCAATGGCAGAAATAAAACGCTTGAATAAAGAGAAGCAACAGGAGCGTCTTGTTGCTTAGTAGTACAAATGAATTTACTACTTATTTACCACTTCTGACAGCTAAGACATGAGGAAATATGCAAAGAAACGTGAAGTATCTTCCTACAGTAAAAATACTCGAAAGCACATAGAATAAGGCTTTACGAGCATTTAAGAAAATATAAAAAGATAATTAGAAATTTATACTTTGTTTATATACAAAAAATAGATATGAAACAGGCACCAACGCAATAGCTGGTGCCTGTTTTGTGCTTGTAGTAGTTTATTTCGCCTCAGGATCTAAGGACAACGGTTGTGTACCTAACATTGTGGTTAAGTTATTGACATTAAAGCGATAGGCTTTGTTAGAAAAATCTCGTGTGACATCGTAGTTACCAGATGGAGCATGTATGATGCCTACGAGCATATCATACAATAAGTCATTGGTGAAATATTGTTGTTCATGATTGCGTAGGGTAATTGCTGTTTCTGGATATGCTGTACGATATGTAGGAGATAAGTAAATCCACATTGGTATCCGTGTCATTCCAAAATTGAAGATATCTGGATTGTGAGATGTTTTAATATTTTCTCCATGGTCAGAGAAGTATACCATGGCTTGTAAGTTTAAGTTATCCTTAGCATAGGTGTAAATTTCTTGTAACAGCCAATCAGTATATAGTTGGCTGTTGGCATAGGCCTCAATGCCTTCTGGATTTGGACCTTGTTTCCATTTGCTAAACTCGTGTGGATATCTATCATTGTAATAGATATGGCTACCCATAATATGAATGACGATGAAATTATTTTGGTTCTTTGGTACGTCTTTTAAAAGTGGCAACAAAGCGCCATCATATTGATCGGAGAAGGCGTAGGATTCATGCGCCCATCGAGGGGTATCACTAGCTTTAGCGATAAGGGAAATAGCAGTATCATACTCGCCATATACACCTTGGTTAGACAACCAAGAGGTGTGATATCCAGCTTTTTTTGCTACATCGATAATAGTCGTAGCATCAAAGAACGGTTTATCATCATATTGATTACGCTCTGTTAAGGCCCTTTCTAAAGTTGGTACTGTTTGTACATAGGAAGAGTAAGCGTGCTTAAAGACATTGAAGTTTGGGTTTTGATACAAGGATCCTTGCCATGGAGTATCATCATAAGGGAAGTCTGGTGTGTACATTTTCATGTAATCTCTAGAAGAAGATTCTCCGATGACTAAGATGACAGTACCCGGTGTTTTTTGTGCCGCTGTTTCTGTAGTGCTTAATTGTAAATTGTTGAAGACACTCACATGCTTATCGTTATAAGATTGCAACTCTTTCATATAAGCTCTTACTTCTAACCAGTTGCTGACGATATCGGTACGAGGGAACAAATAATATCCACCATATACAATGAGTGCAATGGACACTATCCATTTCATATCATTTTGATAGCGCTGAAAGAAAGAGGAAATAAATGTAGTAGGCTCATCATTTATTTGAGCTTTCACATTGGCGAAGTAGAAAAGACCAAGAATGATAGCGATGCCAAGGATAGCTCCTCCAATGCCACCTACGCCGATGATGTTTTTGACAAAGCCTAAGGCTTCCTCAGGGTTTGTTTGGTATAAAGCCATCATAGTTGCAGGCGTAATGCAATGCCAAGTGGATAGATAGTATCCGATTTGACCTGCTGGAATGAGAAGTAATACTACATCAAGAAGGCTATATAGACTAGCCCAAATTCGTTTTGCTTTTCCCCATTGTAGTAACCAATAGTGTGTAACACTAAGGCCACAGAAGAGAACGAGACCGAAGAGATAGTCGTTGGCAAATTCGTAGAAGTAAAATGGTTTTTCATAGGACCAATGGAATAAGAGGGGGAATGTTAATGCCCAACTGATACCCACGATACCATGACCGATGAGATACCTTTTTGTAAAGGAACTACGAATAATCGATTGTAAGACGGTTAGACCTACAATAGTAGGAACGAATAAGGTAAGTACATCTTCTATGTCAAAGCCTAAGGTTATGGGTTCGTAGATATAAAATAGTGCCACTGCGATGATAGTGGACACGATGGTATACAGTCCTAGCTGTTTCCATCTTTGACGATGCATAGTGTCGCCTCTCTTTCTGGGTGTAGCAATTTTTGCCCATTTCATTTATAATACATATAGATACATACGTTGGTATGTCTATGTATTATTCTAACTGTTTCTAATAGGAAATGCAATTTTTTCATACAAGGTGTGGTGAAAGCCATACCTTTATTTTTGGTAGAAAGGAGTTTTCATGAATACCTACGATTTCAAACTGGATATTTTTGAAGGCCCTTTGGATCTTTTGTTGCATTTGATTGAAAAGAATCAGATTGATATATACGATATTCCCATTGTGCATATTACCTCACAATATATGGACATATTGAAAACTTGGAATCAATTCGATATTGCTTATAGTAGTGAGTTTTTAGTCATGGCGGCTACTTTATTGCAGATTAAGTCACGCCTTTTGTTGCCTAAAGTTAACCATAAGGATGAAAGTGATACAGAAGATCCAAGAGATGAATTGGTGAATCGATTGGTGGAGTTCAAACGTATCAAAGAATTGACGGGTCTCTTAGAAGAACGTGTATCTGATGGTTCCTATGTATTTAATAGACCAGAAGAACTTAGCCAAGTGGGATTAGATCTTGTGTGTACTGTGGAGTGGGATGCGCTTGTGGCGTGTTTTCAGAAAGTACAAGAAAGGTATCAGCGTCCTGAAGTAGAAGCTCCTAAAGTCATGATGGAACGAGAAGAATATACATTAGACCGAGGAATTGAGGATGTATTACTAGCGACGAGACAGCAACAAGTGCCTTGTGTCAATTTGTTTGCGAAGGCACAGACGAAGGAAGAAAGCGTGGTTACATTTTTGGCGCTATTAGAGTTGATGAAACGTCAACTGTTGCGGATTATAGTGGGCAATCACGATGTATATAGCGTGATTGTAGAAGGTATAGAAGAAGGAGAGGCCCTGTGAGTAGCATTGAATTTCAGCAGTTAGAAGCTGTTTTATTTGCAGCGGCTACCCCTTTAACGGTAGATACATTAGCAGATATTTTTGAAGTCTATGTACCAGAAGTTGAAAGAGCTATCAAAGGTTACGAAGAAAGGTTAGTACAGGAACGGCGAGGAATTAGGATTCGTAAAAGTGCATCGGGCATAGAACTAGTGAGCGCCCAAGAATGCAGTGAATTTGTTACTAAAATTCGCCATAGAGATGAAAAACTATCTGGAGCGGCTATGGAAACGTTGGCTGTAATTGCTTTCAAACAGCCTATCACAAAAGGTGAAGTAGAAGAATTTCGTGGTGTGAACTGTGAAAAAGTATTAAAACAATTATTGGCCCGTGACATGATTGTAGAGTTAGGACGAAAGGAAACTATCGGACGTCCTGTGATTTACGGAACATCGGATAACTTTTTAAGGACTGTAGGTGCCAATTCTATTGAAGAATTGCAACAGTCTATGCCTCTTTCAGCGGGGTTATCCATAGATATAGAAGGAGATTAATATGGAACTAGAACGTTTGCAAAAATATATTGCCCGTTGTGGTGTGGCATCACGACGAAAAGCAGAAGAATTGATTACTTCTGGCAAAGTACTTGTGAATGGTAAATATGTAAAAGAACTGGGTGCAAAGGTAAATCCTACACGGGACCGCGTTAAAGTGGATGGACAACTATTGGAGCCAGAGGCATTGGAATATTATATTTTTAACAAGCCAAAAGGGGTGATTACATCCATTACAGATCCTGAAGGACGCAAAACTGTTATGGATTATATTAACTCTGTAAAAGTTCGTATTTATCCTGTAGGCCGATTAGACTACCATACAGAAGGATTATTACTATTGACGAATGATGGAACTATGGCGCAAAATTTAGCCCATCCATCAAAAGGTGTGACGAAAACCTACGAAGTAAAAGTAAAAGATCGTGTGCTTGATGAACATTTGGAACAGTTAGCAGTAGGTGTCAAATTAGAAGACGGTATGACGGCGCCTTGTGAAATTACAGACTACGGATTCAATGGAAAAACAGGTCTTACCACTATAGAAATTACCATCCATGAAGGGCGTAATCGTCAAGTCCGTCGTATGTTTGAACACTTTGGGTACTCTATTCATAATTTGAAACGCATCAACTATGCAGGATTGAATTTGAAAGGGTTGAAACGTGGGGCTTTTCGTAAATTAACTCGTGAAGAAGTGAAACAATTACAAGCGATAAAATAAGGATACATATGAAAAAAATTATTGTCATCGGTGGCGGCGCTGCAGGTCTTATGGCTGGCGTTCGAGCTGCACAATTAGGTGCCTCTGTGCGCATCATTGAAAAAATGAAGATGGTGGGCCTTAAAATGGGGATTACAGGTAAGGGACGCTGTAATGTGACGAATGCGGCTCCTATAGAAGATTTTATTAAGCAAACGCCTGGAAATGGTAAATTTCTATATAGTGCGTACCAACAATGGACGAATGAAGATATGGTTCATTTGCTCAATAGTTGGGGTGTCCCCACTAAGGTTGAGCGAGGTGGCCGTGTATTTCCAGAGTCTGATAAAGCAACGGATGTACGCAATGCCTTTATAGACACGTATCGTAAATTAGGTGGGCAACTTCATTTAGAAGAAAGTGTTAAGGATTTAATCGTACGAGATGGCGCTATTACAGGTGTTATAACAGATAAAAGAACCTATGAGTGCGATGCAGCCATCATCGCTACGGGTGGGATGTCCTATCCATTGACTGGCTCCACTGGAGATGGCTATGAATTAGCATCTTCGGTGGGACATTCCATAGTGGAACTTAGGCCATCCTTAATTCCTTTGGAAACAAAAGAACATTGGGTGAAAGATTTAATGGGGCTGAGTCTAAAAAATGTAGAAGTCTCTATTATTGCAAAAAACAAAGTGCAAACAAAACAATTTGGAGAAATGCTATTTGCCCATTTTGGAGTGACGGGACCGATTATTTTGTCTGCTTCTCATACAGTGACAAAGTTACTCAAGAAACAAGTAGAGCCTATTATCATTGAAATCAATTTAAAACCAGCCTTATCTCGAGAAGTACTAGATAAGCGCGTACAACGTGATTTCAGTGAGTCTCAAAATAAGCAATTAGTAAATGTATTGAAAGGTTTATTGCCATCCAAATTAATTCCAGTTATATGTCAATTAGCAGAGTTGGAAGGAACCAAGGCTATTCACGATATTACAAAGGAGGAGCGCTTACGACTAGTGGACACAATTCAACATATGCGACTTACCGTACATAAACCTCGTCCTATAGCAGAGGCTATTGTGACAGCTGGTGGCATTTCTGTAAAAGAAGTAGATCCCAAAACGATGCAATCTAAATTGGTGCATGGTTTATATATGGCAGGAGAAGTCTTGGATGTTGATGCTTTCACAGGTGGCTATAATCTGCAAGTTGCTTTTTCCACAGCCTACGTAGCTGCTACTCATGCAGCAGAAGGAGGAGTCTAATATGAATCGACGAATTTCCGTAGCCATTGATGGTCCTGCTGGTGCAGGTAAAAGTAGTATTTCTAAAGTAGTAGCCAAGAAATTAGGGTATTTATATATTGATACAGGAGCTATGTATCGTGGCATTACCTGGGCACTACTGAATGCGGGTATATCTATTGATGATGTAGATGCAGTAGAAGCTGCTTTGTCTAAGATTCAATTAGAACTACGTGTAGAAGAAACGGGTTTATCTGTATGGGTAAATGGAACAGATGTATCCCAAGATATCCGTACGCAATATGTGACAAGTCACGTGTCTCAAGTGGCTGCACAAAAAGCAGTGCGCACTAAGTTGGTAGAAATGCAACGTCACATGGCATCAGCGGGCGGTGTGATTCTTGATGGTAGGGATATTGGTTCTGTTGTGTTACCTAATGCGGAATTAAAAGTCTATCTAACAGCATCTGTGGAGACTCGTGGGCATCGACGTTGGTTGGAGTTGAAAGATTCCGAGAATATCTCTTTGGAAGAAGTATGTCGTACTGTAGCAGAGCGAGATGCCATGGATATGAATCGAAAGGAATCTCCTCTTGTATGCGTAGATGATGCAGTGGTTGTAGAAACGGATCATCTTAGTATAGAAGAAACTGTTCAAACTCTTGTTGACTTAATTCGTAAAGCGGAACTAGGAGGGCATCATGGATAAATTTTCTGAATGCTTATGGAGATCTGCGTTTACCATCGTTTATGGATGGTGGTATGGCACAAAGGTATATGGGAAAGAAAATGTACCTAAAGAAGGGCCGGTCATCATTTCTCCAAACCATAAGAGTAATAATGACCCTCCTTTATGTGGCTTTGCATTACCACGTCATGTGAACTTCATGGCAAAAGAAGAGCTATTTAGAAATCCAATTTCTAAATTAGTTTGTACTTGGCTAGGAGCCTTTCCGGTGCGACGAGGTGGAGTTGATAAATTAGCTATTCGTCATGCTATGAATTTATTGAAGGATAATTTAATGCTTGGTATTTTTCCAGAAGGGACACGACAAAAGGGTGACACCCTAGGGCGCTTTCACGATGGAGTGGCTTCGATGGCATTGCGCACAGGCGTACCAGTAGTACCGGTGGCGATTGTGGGTAGTGATAAAATGATTCGTGGAGAAGTAGCTGTTATTATTGGAAAGCCCATTGCCGTAGAAAAAGCAAAAGCAACAGTAGAAGCGATTGCAAAGGTAAATGATGTGGTAAAAACAGCCATCCAAACTATGATTGATGAGTATAAAGCAGGTAAGTATAAATAGGGGAATACTATGTTTACAATACGATTAGCAGAAAATTGTGGCTTTTGCTACGGCGTAAAGCGTGCTGTTACTATGGCAGAAAAAGCAGCAGACTCACAAGATTTGAGTTATACATTGGGACCTATTATTCATAACCCTCAAGTAGTTGGTCGATTAGAGGATAATGGTGTATATGCCATTAATGAATTAAGTGATGTAGAAGATGGTACGATTATCATTCGCTCTCATGGGGTTGGTCCAGAAGTATATGAAGAAGCAGAAACACGGGGATTACCGGTGATTGATGCTACTTGCCCCCATGTACAGAAGGCACAACGAGATGCAAAGTCTGTAGTGGATGAAGGATTAACCTTAGTCATTCTGGGGGAGAAGAAACATCCAGAGGTAAAGAGTATTAATCTGTGGGCAGGTAATAAAGGCATTATCGTAGAAACAGAAGAAGATGCTAGAAATATTCAATTCGTGGAAAAAATTGGCGTTGTTGTACAAACTACCTTTTCACAATTTAAGTTTCAAAGTATAATAAAAATATTAGAACAAAAATCTAAGGATCAAAAGATCTTCAAAACCATTTGTCAGGCTACAGAAGAACGTCAAAACTCTGCAGTAGCATTGGCGAAGGAAGTGGATCTTATGATCGTGGTAGGTGGAAAAAACTCTGGCAACACGACTAGATTAGCAGAAGTATGTCGTGATGTAGGTTGTACTACATACCACATCGAAACTGCTACTGAAATACAAATGACGTGGTTGAAGGACGTCACAACAGTAGGAGTCACGGCTGGTGCATCGACACCAGACTGGATAATTAAGGAGGTCATTCAGACGATGGAAAATTTTGCAGAATTATTTGCAGCATCAGAAGCGCAAGCAGAAGAATTTAAGAAAGGTAATGTGATTGAAGGGGAAGTTGTACAAATCGATGACGAACGTGCATATGTATCCTTTGGCTACAAAACAGAAGCACAATTAGAAAGAAAAGAAATGGCATACCCTACACCAGCTTCTGCTAAAGATGTGTTAAAGGAAGGCGATAAAATCAAAGCTGTTATCCTTAACCACATCAAAGAAGATAGCCCTATCTATCTTTCTATCACTCGTTTGGCTAAAGATGAAGATTGGCAATATGTTATTGAAGCACAAGAAAAAGATGAACCAATCATCTGTAAAGGTGTGGATGCAATTCCTGCAGGTTTAGTCGTAACTGTTAAGTCTTTACGTGGTTTCATTCCACTTTCCCAAGGTGACATTCACTTCGTGAAATCCCTTGATAACTTAGTAGGTACAGAATTCGAAGCTAAAGTACTTGAAGTTGAAGAAAAGAAAAACCGTTTGGTTCTTTCCCGTCGTGAAGTACTTGAAGTGGAACGCCAAGCTAAATTAAAAGAAGCGTTAGCAAATGTAGAAGTTGGCGGTACTTACAAAGGTACTGTTCGTAAAATCATGCCTTATGGCGCATTCGTTGATATCGGAGGAATCGAAGGTTTACTTCATATTTCCGACATCTCTTGGCAAAAAATTAAACGCGTTGAAGACGTGTTAGCAGTTGGTCAAGAAATCGACGTTAAATTACAATCCTTTGATGAAGAAAACAGCAAAATCTCTTTATCTTTAAAAGCATTATCCAAAAGCCCATGGGACGTTGCAGAAGAAACAATCCATGTAGGTGACGTGGTAACTGGTAAAGTAGTTCGCACAGTTCAATATGGTGCATTCGTTGCTATCAACGATGACATCCAAGGTTTACTTCACATTTCTCAAGTGACTAAACAACGCAATGCAAAAGTAGAAGACTACTTGAGCCGTGGTCAAGAAGTAGAAGTAGAAGTAATTTCTTTCAACAAAGATGAAAAGAAATTAGGTTTAAAATTAACTGAGTTAATGGAACCAGTAGCAACTGAAGAAGAAGCTGAATAATTTCTACATAATAGAAGAACAGTAGGTCCAATGGACTTACTGTTCTTTTTTTGCTTTCGTTTATGTGATACAATATAAGTTGATAAACTATGTGTTTTTACTCTTCCTTTGGGGAAGTTGAAATATGAGGTGAAAGTATGTCAAAACCATTAGTTGCGGTCGTAGGGAGACCAAATGTAGGGAAGTCTACATTATTTAATGCCATTGTGAATAAACGAATTTCTATTGTAGAAGATATACCAGGTGTAACTCGAGATAGGATTTATTTCGACGCGGAGTGGCTACAACGTGAATTTACTATGATTGACACAGGTGGGATTGAGTTCATCACTGCAGAAAGCCATGAAATTCCTAAAATGATGCGCTTTCAAGCCCAATTAGCTATTGAAGAAGCGGATGTGATCCTTTTTGTTGTAGATGGTAAACAAGGTATTACGATTGCCGATGAAGAAGTGGCTAATTTACTGCGTGCCAGCGGTAAGCCTGTGATTCTTGTAGTTAATAAAATCGATAGTGTGAACCAAGAAGCCAATATTTATGAGTTCTATAATTTAGGCATAGGGGATCCAATCGGTATTTCTGCAAAAAATTTAATGAACTTAGGTGATTTGCTAGATGATGTGGTGAAACATTTCCCTCCACAAAGTACTAGTGAGGAAGATGAAGATACAATTCATGTAGCTTTGATTGGTCGTCCTAATGTAGGTAAATCATCTTTAACAAATGCTTTGTTAGGTCAAGAGCGTGTTATCGTCAGTGATGTGGCTGGTACAACACGAGATTCTATCGACACCCACTGGAGTCATGATGGGCAGGATTTTGTGTTAATCGATACAGCGGGTATGCGTCGTAAATCTCGTATTGATGCACCTGTAGAGCGGTATAGTATTGTTCGGTCACTTCGTGCGATTGATCGGTCTGATATCGTGGTTTTAGTATTAGATGCTACTGATGGAGTGACTGAACAAGATAAAAAAATTGTTGGCTATGCTCACGAATCTGGTAAAGGTTTAGTCATCGTTGTCAACAAATGGGATTTGATTGAAAAAGATGACAAAACTACACTACGATTTACAGAAGATATTTATGACGAAATGGCATTCCTACGATATGCCCCAATCTTGTTTGCTTCTGCTTTGACGAAACAACGCGTTCATCGTTTAGCAGAACTTATTAAGTATGTATCTGAGCAACAACATATGCGTATTTCTACGAGTGTGTTGAACCAACTATTATCAGATGCACAAACCGTAAACCCAGTGCCATCTCGTGGTGGACGTATTCCTAAAATTTACTATATGACACAGGCAAGCGTAAAACCGCCTACCTTCATTTTATTTGTGAATGAACCAGAATTAATTCATTTCTCCTATATGCGTTTCTTAGAGAATCGCCTTCGTGAATCATTTGGCTTTGAAGGGACTCCAATTCGATTAGTACTTCGTGGTAAGAAGGGAACTGATGAAGAATGATAACGATGGAAATTGCTGTATTAGTTTTGCTTGCCTACGTAATAGGTTCTATTCCAACAGGGTTAATTATTGGAAAGCTATTTTTCCATACTGATGTGCGACAATATGGTAGTAAAAATATTGGTGCTACTAATACCTATCGCGTATTAGGTATGAAAGCTGCCTTACCTGTGTTTTTAGGTGATGCAGGGAAAGGAGCTATTGGTGTACTCTTGTTTTCACCGAATCCAGAATGGATGATTGTAGGTGGATTATGTGCTATGATTGGTCATAATTGGTCTATTTTTCTTGGTTTTTCTGGCGGCAGAGGAGTGGCTACAGGGTTGGGCGTGCTCATTGCATTATCACCAATAGCAGCGTTCATTTGCTTTGCTGTATGGGCTATTATTGTTAAGTTTACTTCTTATGTATCCCTAGGCTCCATTGTAGCGGCTACACTAGTGCCTATCGTGATGTACTGTTTATCTGAACCTTTACCATATATTATCTTTGGTGCTATAGCGGCGTTGTTCGTTGTATTCCGTCATAGAGAAAATATTATGCGTCTTTTACAAGGAAAAGAGTTAGCTGTGAAACGTATTACAAAGGATGAGTAAGTATGAAAATTGCAGTTATTGGATCTGGTAGTTGGGGGACTGCACTAGCTCTGAAAGGGATAGAGGCAGGTCACCAAGTGACTATGTATTGCCGTACGGAAGAAAAAGCAAATTACTTGCGTGAATATCGTATAAATCCTTATTTGCCAGAAGTTGTATTACCAAGTTCACTAGAGTTTCAACATTCTTATGAGGCTACCTTAGAGGATGCAGAGGTGGTGTTACTGGTAACACCATCTAGTTATGTGCGAAGTACTCTACAGGAGTTGAAACAATATTTACAACCATCTATGATTATCGTAGGATGCTCTAAAGGGTTGGAAAAAGATAGCGAAAAACGATTGTCCTTGGTTATTGAAGAAGAAGTTCAAGGTTTAGTGAAAGCGACGGCTATTTTATCTGGTCCTAATCATGCAGAAGAAGTAGGACGTAATCTGCCAGCTGCTACGGTGGTAGCAAGCCAACATAAAGGGGCGATTGGCACATTACAAAAAGCCTTGGGTGGACCGAGCTTCCGAGTATACGGTAATACAGATGTAATCGGCGTAGAACTAGGGGGAGCCACAAAAAACATTATCGCCTTAGCAGCAGGGATTGCTCATGGTATGAAGCTAGGTGATAATTTATTGGCAGCCTTACTGACTCGTGGACTTCATGAAATGACGAAGTTTGGTGTTGCTATGGGAGCAAAAGCTGAAACCTATGCAGGACTTTCAGGAATGGGTGATTTAATCGCTACCTGTATGAGTCCTCATAGTCGAAATCGTCGAGCAGGTCAAAAGTTAGCCGATGGAGAGACGATGGAAGATATCATCAACCATTCTCAGATGGTGGTAGAAGGTTTTTTTGCAGTTCGTATCATTTATGACGTAGCCAAAGCAAAGGGAATCGATATGCCTATCACCAATGCTTTGTATGAGGTACTATATCATCAAGTTCCTCCTGCAGAAGTACTAATGCAGTTGATGATGCGTGATGTAAAGCAAGAAGTTTGTAATGAGTCATAGACTATGAGGAAGATTTCATAAAAAATCTATTGTACCCCATAGTAAAATCATGTAGAATATACAGGTATAGGTAGTAAATCGTATGAGAATTATTTCAGGGACAGCTAAAGGGCATACCATACAAGCTCCGAAAGGTATGGATACAAGACCGACACAAGATCGTGTGCGTGAGAGCATTTGTAATGTGATACAAAGTCGAAGAGGATTTTTTGAGACCCAGGTGCTAGATTTATTTTCGGGGACAGGTGCGCTAGCCATCGAATCTTTGAGTCGTGGGGCTAGCCATGCTATTGCTGTAGATACGCGTACTGATACGTGTATTAAGAAGAATGCACAACATTGTAAGGTAGAAGACCGATTGGAAATTATGAAATGCACTATGGAATCGGCACTTTCACGGTTACAAGAAAAGCAGTTTCAGTTGATATTTTCAGATCCCCCTTATGAGAAAGGGTATATCCAAAAAACATTGGATTTAGTGGAAGAGTTACAATTACTTACCGAAGATGGCTTTTTGATTTTAGAACGCCATAAGAATGAAACATTAGAATTATTACCCAAGTGGGTGCTTGTGAAAGCTTTATCCTTTGGGTATACTCGCGTTGACATTCTGTGTCGAGAACCGTAGAAAGGGGCTTATATCGTGAGAATTGGAGTTTGTCCAGGTAGTTTTGATCCTGTTACAAATGGACATATAGATATATTTGAGCGTGCTAGTAAATTAGTGGACAAGCTAATCGTAGTGATTTTAGAAAATCCGAATAAGAAGTACTTGTTTACCTTGGATGAACGGGCTGAGTTAATTCGTCAATCTGTGTCACATATTCCTAATGTTGAAGTGGACTTTGGAGCGGGATTATTGAATGATTATGTAAAATCAAGAGATAGTCATATTATCATTCGTGGTCTCCGTGCGCTGAGCGACTTTGAATATGAATTTCAACGAGCTTTATTCTCAAAATATTTAGATGATGAGATTGAAACTGTATTTATTATGACCAATAATAAATATGCCTTTGTTAGCTCTACAGGAATACGAGAACTAGCTAAATTCGGTGGTAAATTAGAAGGTTTAGTACCGCCTGTTGTGAAACAAGCATTAGAAGATAAATTTAATACAGTACTAGAAAAATAGGAGGACGCCATGAGAACAGAAAAATTATTAGAAGAATTAGAAAATTTGATTGTTACTAGTAACAATATGATTATGACAAATAAAAAGTTAATTGAAGAAGAAGAGATCATGCGCATTGTAGATGCGTTGACAGAATCTTTGCCTCTTGAATTAGAAGAATCTCGTCGTATTGTGGCAGAACGTGACCGCATTGTAGCAGAAGGCCAAAAACAAGCGGATGCATTGATTGAACAAGCAAAAGAATATATTCAAAAATTAACAGAAGAAAGTGAATTAGTGAAACAAGCACAAGAGCATGCTAATCATATTATTGCAGAAGCTAATAAATCTTCTGAGGAACTTAAAAATAGTTCGATTCAATATGCAAGCGATGTGTTCAAATATGTAGAATCTAATTTAGAACGTACGTTAGAAGCATTGCAAGAAAATCGTCAAACATTATATAAATAAGTACATTAAGACTGTAAGGAATATATTTCTTGCAGTCTTTTTTGTATATACAACAGATACTATGTACTTGTGGTTTTTACTGTATTGGAAGTCCTATGTTAGATGCCATCGATTTAAAGTATAATGTACCTATGTCAGTAAGGGATAATTCATAATTAAAATTTTGAAAGAAATTAAAAGGACTTTTTATAACTTCGTCGAATACTAACAATATCAGTTTCATATAATACTAGGAGGAGGTATACTATGAATTTTGAAATTCGTAATGGCCACGATTATATTGATGAAGTAAAAGATTTATTTGTAGAGTATGTACGATCCTTAGGTGTATCTGCAAGTGTAAGAGAGTTTCATGGGCTGGAAGATAAGTACAAAGGTGAAGGTGAAGCTTTGTATATTGCTTTCATTGATAACAAGCCAGCTGGTTGTGTAGCATTACGCTATGTAGATAGTAACACAGCGGCTATGAAGCGTTTGTATGTTCGGCCTGCTTTTAGACACAGTTCATTAGGTACAAATATGGCAAAACTGGTAGTGGAAGATGCTCGTGAATTTGGGTATAAAACACTGCTTTTAGATAGTTTGCCTAGCATGGAAAACGCAAAAGAATTATATACTAGTTTAGGTTTTAAAAAAATAGATGGCACGAAGAAACCAGTGAAAACTGTTGTTCATTTGTCTTTACCATTGTAAAGGTTAATCATTGTTGGAATTGCTATCCATCATATAAAAAAAGCTGTAATCAATTATGCACGTTATAATTTGTTTACAGCTTTTTTGTGGATATACATATCTTGAACTTTCATAGAGAAAAATAGAGATGTATTACTGAGCAAGATACTGTATAATAGGGTAAGCATAGAAAGTCTATTAATTGAATTAGTTCTATAGGAAGGTGAGACCTTTGAAGGGTAAGCATATTGTAGTAGGTGTAACAGCAGGTATTGCAGCCTACAAAGCGGTGGATTTAGTAAGTCGTTTATATAAAGCAGGAGCAGAAGTAAAAGTGGTAATGACTAGAAATGCCACTAAATTTGTGAGTCCTCTTGTGTTTGGTGAAATTAGTAAGCATAAAGTGGCTGTGGAAATGTTTGAAAATGTACAGGATTGGAATGTAGAGCATATTGCCTATGCAACTTGGGCAGATGCTTATGTAGTAGCGCCAGCTACGGCTAATATGCTTGCGAAGATGGCTCATGGTATTGCAGATGATATGTTATCGACGCAATTGTTGGCCACAACGGCTCCAGTATTTGTATGTCCAGCTATGAATAGTAACATGTATTCCCATCCAACTGTGCAAGAAAATTTAAGCACCTTACGTGGTAGAGGTGTCCACGTGTTAGAACCAGATAGCGGACTTCTCGCATGTGGGGTAGAAGGAAAAGGTCGTTTACCTGATCCACAAAAGATTATGGATTGGGTAGACTTTCATTTAGGGAAAACAGAATTATTAGAAGGTAAAACCGTGATTGTCAGCGCTGGTGGTACGCAAGAAGCTATTGATCCAGTTCGGTACATTACGAATCGTTCCAGTGGAAAGATGGGATATGCAGTGGCTCTAAAAGCGGCCCAAGCGGGAGCTAAGACAATTTTGGTTTCCGCTCCCACAGATCTTGCTGTACCGATTGGGGTAGAATGTATTATAGTTCGTTCTGCTACGGAGATGAAAGAGGCTATCGATAGTCACTATGACTCTGCAGATGCTGTGATTATGGCCGCAGCTGTGGCAGATTATCGTGTAGCTGAAGTAGCGGATAATAAAATAAAAAAACAAGAAACTATGACATTAGAGTTGGTAAAAAATCCGGACATATTAGCAAGCTTAGGGGACCGCAAAGAGCATCAAAAATTAATTGGTTTTGCTGCGGAAACGCAAGATGTCATTACCTATGGAAAAGAAAAAGTGCGCAAAAAGAATTTGGATATGTTAGTGGCTAATGATGTGAGTAAATCCAACGCTGGATTTGATGTGGATACCAATGAAGTGACCTTTATTTATCCTGGAGATCAAATTGTAAATTTACCGAATATGTCAAAACTTGATGTGGCAGAACGTATTATTCAAGCCTTGGCAGACCTATAAATGTGTGCTATAATGACATGTAGTGGTTTTAAACTAAGTATTATATGTATGATACAAGTCTCATCAAGAGTAGTGGAGGGAGAGGCCCTTTGAAGCTACAGCAACCATTCCTTAGGGGAGAAGGTGCTAAATCCAACGATCTTTGATCGGAAGATGGGGATATGATTCCTCATCTTGTGATGAGGAATTTTTTTATTGGAGGTTTTATTCATGGCAGAAAAACATGTATTTTTCACTTCTGAATCTGTAACAGAAGGTCATCCAGACAAAATTGCTGACCAAATTTCAGATGCTGTATTGGATGCTATTTTAGAAAAAGATCCAACAGCACACGTTGCCTGTGAAACATTAGTAACTACAGGCCAAGTTCATGTAGTAGGCGAAATTACTACAAAAACGTATGTAGATATTCCTCATATTGTTCGTGATACAATTCGTGAAATCGGATATACACGTGCAAAATTTGGCTTTGATGCGGATACTTGTGGCGTTAATGTAGCGATTGATGAACAATCTGCGGATATCGCAATGGGCGTAGATGAAGCATTGGAATCTCGCGAAGGCGGCAGTGATGCGTTCGATAAAATCGGTGCTGGTGACCAAGGTATGATGTTTGGTTTCGCATCTAATGAAACTGAAGAGTTAATGCCTATGCCTATTAGCTTAGCGCATCGTTTATCTCGTCAATTAACAAAAGTTCGTAAAGATGGTACATTGCCTTACCTTCGTCCAGATGGTAAAACACAAGTAACAGTAGAATATGTTGATGGCAAGCCAAAACGTATTGAGACTATCGTTATTTCTACACAACATGGTCCAGAAGTATCCTTGGAACAAATCCAAGCAGATATTAAAAAATACGTGATTGATCCAGTGCTTCCAGAAGGATTCATTGATGAAAATACTAAATATTTCATCAACCCAACTGGTCGTTTCGTAATCGGTGGTCCACAAGGTGATGCTGGTTTGACTGGTCGTAAAATCATCGTAGATACGTATGGCGGTATGGCTCGTCATGGTGGTGGAGCTTTCTCCGGTAAAGATCCTACAAAAGTTGACCGTTCTGCAGCATATGCAGCTCGTTATGTAGCTAAAAATATCGTGGCAGCTGGTCTTGCTGATAAATGTGAAGTACAAGTAGCTTACGCAATTGGTGTAGCGAAACCTGTATCTATCATGGTGGAAACATTCGGTACTGCAAAAATCGAAGAAGAAAAAATCTCTGCATTAGTAAGCAAACATTTTGATCTTCGTCCAGCAGGCATCATCGAAATGTTAGACTTGTTGAAACCACATTATAAAAAAACTGCTGCCTATGGTCATTTCGGTCGTACAGATGTAGACCTTCCATGGGAACGTACAGATAAAGCAGAAGCACTTCGTAAAGAAGCTGGTTTATAATCGGTAAAAGAATTGTCATTCGCTTTTGAATGATACATATATAGAGGATAGAGACGCATGTCTTTATCCTCTATTTTTGTTATTCCAGTATTAATTATAAGAGTTTAGGTTATCTTGTAGACATTTCATATAGAGGATGGGATTAGTGTGCCAACTCATTTGCTTCTGTACCCTCATATATATTCGCCTTAAAAGAAATGCCATGACGTGAAAATGTGTAGGACTAGGGTATGAAATAGTATGAATCATAGGTATAAACGTGGTATAATGAAGAGTGTTTAGTCAGGAGGTTATGATGCGTTTAGGTGAAATTATTATCAATCGTCCTGCGAAACAATTGAATAAACCTTTAACCTATGAAATACCTGACTCATTCGGGGACGTACCTATTGGAACTCGTGTGGCAGTTCCCTTAGGAGCCTCCAAAGAAGAGGGAATCCTTGTAGGTTATTGTGACATAGAAAATCCGCCATTTGTGATTAAACCCATATTAGCCGTGTTAGATCCAACGCCTTGGTTTTCATCGGAAATGCTGAGTACAGCTCGTAAGCTAAGTGAGTATTACCTATGCACCTTTGCAGAGGCATTAAGCTTATTTACTGTCGATAAAAGTAAATTAAAATCTTATGACAGACCCAAAATGGAATGGCTTGTGCCTAAGGATTCCTTTCACATAGAACTATTCGGAGTGAGGAAACAAAAGCAGCGTTTGTTGGCGAAATATTTAGTAGAGCATGGAGCAACTTCGGTGAGTGCCTTGCGACTGGCAGGATTTAGTTTGCCTGTCATTAAGCAAGTAAAAGAATCTTCTCATATCGATGTAGAATGGCGCTATGCAATGACGAAAACACGGTATGAAGAAGTTGTGGATAGTATAGACATTCCTTTGACAGAAGCTCAGCAGTCTGTATATGATCCTATTCAGGAATGCATTGCTAATCATACAAATAAATCCTTTTTGCTACATGGTGTAACAGGTAGCGGAAAAACGCAAGTGTATCTAAAAGCTGCGCAAGAAACGATTCGACAAGATAAGATTGCTATTATTTTAGTTCCAGAAATTGCTTTAACGACGCAAATTGTAAGACGATTTGTAGAAAAGTTTGGCCAAGAAGTTGTGGTCTTCCATAGTCAGTTAACAAAATCAGAACGTTACAATAATTGGGAGCGATTACGCCGGAAAGATAGCCATATTATCATAGGTGCCCGTTCTGCCGTGTTTGCCCCCACAGAAGATATTGGTCTCATTGTAGTCGATGAGGAACATGATCCATCCTATAAGCAACAGGATATGACTCGTTACGATGCACGTATGGTTGCTAGATGGCGCAGTGAAAGTCATCAATGCCCAATTATATTTGGCTCCGCCACACCGTCTATAGAAGCCTATTATTTAGCTAACCAAGGTATGTATCAGTTACTATCTTTGGAACATCGAATTTTTCATCAACCAATGCCTAAGGTAAATGTTGTGGATATGAAAGAAGAAATGTTCTATGGGAATTACTCAGTATTTTCTATGGCGCTAGATACGTTAATCCAAGAAACACTACAGAAACGGGAGCAAATGATTCTCTTGTTGAATCGTCGAGGACATAGTACCTTTGTGATGTGTCGAGATTGTGGTAAACCTATCCAATGCCCTCACTGTGATATCTCTATGGTGTATCATCAAGCGGGACAAGACTTGCGTTGCCATTATTGTGACCATCATGAAAGGATACCTCAAATCTGTCCTCATTGTGGTAGCCGTAAAATTAAATTTTTCGGTACAGGTACACAAAAGGTTGAAGAAGAATTAGCGAAACGATTTCCCCAAGCTAGAATTGCTCGTCTAGATCAAGATACGACATCTAAAAAGGGTGAATCACAGCGTATTTTGGAAGCCTTTGGTGCAGGCCAATATGATATTTTATTGGGCACGCAAATGGTGGCAAAAGGACATGATTTTTCAAATGTTACCGCAGTAGGAATTATTACAGCTGACTCTGTTTTGCACATTCCTGTGTATACGGCCTCTGAAAGAACGTTTAATTTACTAACGCAAGCAGCTGGCCGTGCTGGTCGTGGTGATAAACCAGGAAATGTTATAGTACAAACATATAGTCCTGAACATTATGCTATTCAGCATAGTATGCATCATGATTATGTTAGCTTTTATCAAAAAGAAATAGAAGCTCGAAAAGCCTTGTTGTATCCACCCATCGGTGAAATGATACAAATAACCTTGTTGGATGAAAAGCTTTCAGTAGTGCGAACAAGAGCGACAGAATTAGTCAATACGTTGCGCCAGACTTGTGTAGGTCAGCGCATAGATATACTAGGGCCCTATGAAAATGGTGCCGCAAAGATACGAGATATGTATCGACTTTGTATTATGATCCGTGGGATTGATTTATCAAAAATAAAATCATACATGTATCATTCAGATATATTTACATTGCCCCATATCTATATAGATGTGGATCCAGTATAGGAGGGAATATGGCAGTTTTAGAAGTAATGAAAACAGGGCATCCTGTGTTAAAACAAATAGCGGAACCAGTAGAGTTTGTCAATAAAAAGATTCGTCAATTATTAGATGATATGGCAGAAACGATGTATAAAACAGATGGTGTAGGCTTGGCGGCACCACAAGTCAACGTATCCAAACGAATCATTGTCTTAGATGATGGAAATGGTTTAATTGAAGTCATCAACCCAGAAATCGTGAAAAAAGAAGGTTCTCAAGTAGGCTTAGAAGGTTGTTTGAGCGTACCTGAACTATTTGGCGATGTAGAGCGATACGATAAAATTGAAGTACATGGTATCAATCGAAATAATAAAAAGATTAAAATTAAAGCAGAAGGATTTTTAGCGCGTATTTTTCAACATGAAATTGACCATTTGAATGGCATTTTATTTGTGGAAAAGTTAGTGAATCCCAATGAGATTTTTATCCATAAAAAGGAACAACAATAATGAATCCATTACGTATAGTTTTCATGGGAACTCCAGATATAGCAGTTCCTACATTACAGGCTTTAATCGACAGTTCCCACTCCGTAGTAGGTGTTTTTTGCCAACCCGATAAGCCGAAAGGTCGAGGCAATAAATTGCAAATGCCACCGACGAAGGAATTGGCGTTACAGCATGATATTCCTGTGTATCAACCGAAATCCTTACGCAATGAGGAAGCAGAGGAATTGTTGCAAACTTTGGCTCCTGATATTGTCGTAGTTATTGCGTATGGTAAGATTTTACCTTCTTGGCTCATTCATCAGCCTCCATTGGGATGCATTAATTTACACGCCTCTTTACTACCTAAATTTAGAGGTGCAGCGCCTATCCAATATGCGATTCTTCATGAAGAGTCAGAAACTGGTATGACGATTATGCATATGGATGAAGGATTAGATACAGGTGATATTTTGCTAATGGAACGCATTCCAGTGACAGAAGAAGATACATCTGGTACCATTTTTACCGCCTTAGCACAATTAGGGGCACAAATGATTGTACCAGCCGTAGATGCTTTACAAGCAGGTACATTAACTAGAATCACTCAAAATCATGAAGAAGCCATTGAAACAGGAAAAATTACGAAAGAGATGGGGCATCTCAATTTTACAGAACCAGCACATACATTAGCTGCGAAAATTAGAGCTTTCAATCCAAGCCCGGGATGTTATACATTCTTAGCGGGAAAACGGATTAAGTTCTGGCATGCAAAAGTTGACCCTACCTCTAATTATGCTCCTGAGCATTTACAAGGAACTTGTGGCTATCCTAAAGAGGGTACTATAGTGAATGTAGATAAAGAATCTTTCAGTATTTTCACTGGTCATGGTGTCTTACGTGTCACTGAAGTGCAGCCAAATAATAAAAAGCGAATGAATGCTGGTGATTTTGCTCGTGGTCATCAGTTAGCAGTAGGAGCTTGCTTTGGCGATGAATAAATCCTATCGTCTGTATTTAACGGTGACAGCTGTAGCCATGCTATTGATATCAATGGTATGGGGTTGGATTGTGTGGATGATGCATCCTAGCTTGTCTCAATGGGGACCTGTTGCAGGGCTTATCGGAGAGAGTGGACTGCTACTACCCATATTGATAGGGTGGTCCATGTGGATATATATGGCATTAGTTACAATGTACCCTATACAACATCCGATTCTACTGCGACTGTCTAATCGTGGGTTATATCTTTTATTTCCGTTGGTAACAGTCTTAGCTAGATGCTTTGGATATACCAAGGATGAAGTGAGTCAATCCTTGATTGCGTTAATCAATCATCTTGTGAGCACTCAAGTATATCGGGTGGAACCAGAGCGATTATTACTACTCACGCCGCATTGCATACAATTATCTAGTTGCGTACATAAAGTGACTACAGATGTGCATAATTGTAAGCGTTGTGGTGGGTGCCAAGTAGGAACCTTGCTAGATATTGCAGATACCTATGGATGTCACTTTGTGGTCGTTACAGGTGGTACATTAGCACGTTTGAAAATCAAAGAAATTCGTCCTCAAGCCATTGTAGCAATTGCCTGTGAAAGAGATTTAGTCAGTGGTATGGCAGATGTGTTTCCCATTCCCGTAATAGGTGTCTTAAATGAACGACCTTGTGGTCCTTGTTGTAATACGAGAGTCAATACAGAAGACATTAGACTTGTCATAGAAAGGTTACTATATGGAAACGAAACAAAAGAAAGAACATAAAAATATTCGGCGCCTAGCTATGAAAGCCTTGGTAGATATACATAGAGATAAGAAGTATGCCAATATTGTATTGCCTCAGTATATGATACAAGAAAGACTAGAGGATCTAGATCGTAGATTCTTTACAGAGTTGGTATATGGTGTGGTACGTCGCCAAAACTATTTAGATGCGGTTATTGTTCACTTCACAAAGAAACCAGTAAAAAAACTATCTCCGTTTGTTTTAGAGATTCTTAGACTTGGTGTATACCAATTACTCTATATGGATAAGGTACCATCTAGTGCTGCTGTGAATGAAAGTGTAAAACTGGCGAAAAAAGTAGCACCTGGTACAGACCGTTTTGTCAATGCAGTACTTCGTAATGTAGACAGACAACGCGAAGATATTGGTGTAGATACCCTAGCTACTTCAGAAGAGGAACGGATTTCCTATATTTATAATCAACCTCTTTGGCTAGTCCGTTTATGGATGGACCAACGAGGGATAGAAGAAACGATGGATCTCTGTGAGTGGTTCAATGAAACACCTTTATTAACGGCACGAGTGAATACATTACGAATCAGTCGTCAAGATTTATTAGAAGAGCTTTCACAGGCAAACTGGGTGGTAGAGCCAAGTCATATGATTCCAGATGCAATTATCATTAAAGCTCATAAAGGTCAATTGCAGGAAGCAAAATGGGTGCAAGAGGGATTGATGACATTTATGGACGAAGCATCTATGGCTGTGGCTTACGCAGTACAACCTCAACAACATATGCAGATTTTAGATACCTGTGCAGCACCGGGAGGTAAAACATTGCATATGGCAACCCTAATGAACAATACAGGAACCATCGTAGCTACGGATATTCATGAGCATAAGGTAGAACTGTTACAGGCAAATGCCAAACGCATGGGGATGTCTAATGTACAGACTCAACAAGGTGATGCTACAGTAAAAGAGGCACAATGGAAAGATTCTTTTGATGCCGTACTTGTAGATGCACCATGTTCAGGCCTAGGAATTTTACAGAAGAAACTAGATATGCGTTGGCGAAAAGAGGAATCCCAATTACAAGAATTGCCAAAGTTACAGCAACAAATATTGCAAAATGCAAGTTCCTATGTAAAAGTAGGGGGACACTTGGTGTATTCCACATGCACTATAAATACTTTGGAAAATGAAGGGGTTGTGGAAAGATTTTTACAAGAAAACCCTAATTTCGTCTTAGAAGATGTGGCTCCACTGTTGCCGTTTGCAGCAAAAGGCCCTATGGTTACTTTATTGCCACACGTATATGATATGGACGGATTTTTTATAGCCCGTTTACGTAAGGAGAGAGCATGATAGAATTAATTGGACTTTCATTGCCAGCTTTAAGTAAAGTTGTAACAGATGGAGGGTTTCCCAAATTCAGAGCGAAACAGATTATGGATTATATCTATCAACGTCACGTATTCTCTATGGAAGATATGTTACAGCTTCCACAGACAATGCGTGAATGGCTTACCACACACTGTACGATTACATTACCTACGGTGGTGCGAGAATCTACTAGTTCTGATGGAAATACAAAAAAGTTATTGCTCAGATATTCTGATGGGCATCAAGTAGAAACAGTACTGATGAAGCAACATTATGGCAACTCTGTGTGTTTATCTTCCCAAGTGGGATGTGCGATGGGATGTATCTTTTGTGCATCTACTACAGAAGGTTTGTTCCGGAATCTAACAGTAGCTGAAATTGTAGGTCAGTTATTACTCTTTGAAAGCATCATCAAAGAAGAAGTGCACTCTATCGTTGTCATGGGATCAGGAGAGCCATTACAAAACTTCGACCATACCATGGAAGCATTGCAATTTATTCATGAAAAAGAAAGCTTTAATATAGGTTATCGTCGTATGACGGTGTCCACTTGTGGATTAGTACCGAATATTTATCGTTTTGCGGAACTGGGCTTGCCTATCACATTGGCATTATCCTTGCATGCTACGACAGATGAAAGTCGAAAGAAAATTATGCCTATAGGCGCCACCTATGCGTTACAAGACGTGTTAGATGCTGTGGCGGAGTATTATCGACGGACGGATCGACGTGTGACCTTTGAATATATTTTGATTAAAGATGTGAATGCCTCTGAAAAGGAAGCTCATGAACTCGGTATGATTGCAAAAGAGTTTCCACATTGTAATGTCAACTTAATTCCTGTCAATGGAAATGAACATATTAATTTATATAAACCGTCATTAAAAGCTATGCAAGAATTTAAGTCTATTGTCGAATCCTACGACGTGTCTGTGACGATTCGTAAAGAAATGGGTGATGAAATTCAAGCAGCTTGTGGACAGTTGAAAATACAACATCAACAATCTTTGAAAGAAGGGATGTTATGATTAGTTTAGGAATCAGTAAAACTGGATTAGTTCGCCAACGTAATGAAGACCGTTTTTATGCCCAAGGGCCACTACTCATTGTAGCAGATGGTATGGGCGGCTATACCGGTGGAGAATATGCTAGTACCATGGTAGTCGATACTATTGTAGAAGTAGTCAATGAGTCTACTGAAATATCTACCGAAGTATTAGAGAATGCTATTTTAAAAGCAAATCGCATGGTCTATGAAAAGAGCCAATCCTATAAGGAGTTGGAAGGTATGGGGACCACAGCGGTTGTTGCGTATGTTCAAGAAGATACCCTGTATTGGGCTCATGTAGGAGATAGCCGCTTGTATCTGTATGGACAAGAAGGTTTACATCGGATGACAAAAGATCATTCTATGGTGCAGCAATTAGTGGAAGCAGGTACGATTACTGAAGATGAAGTGATTCATCATCCGAAACGAAATATGTTGACTCGAGCCATCGGAGTGTATGAAACTGTAGAAGTAGATACAGGCGTAGTTGAAGTGCATCAGAATGACCGTATCCTATTATGTAGTGACGGTTTATCTGGTTATATTGAAGAGTCTAAGATTGAACAAGTACTTTCAGAAGAGAATAATGAAAGTAGAGCTTTGGAAGATTTAGTGCACCTTGTGTATGATGCGGGAGCACGAGATAATGTAACAATCGTACTTGGACGTATATAAAGAGGTGACTTATGGATAGACATACATTAGTAGGATTGGTCTTTGACCATCGCTATGAGGTACAACAGAAGATAGGCGTTGGTGGTATGGCCGATGTATATCGTGGGAAAGATACACTATTGGGACGACCTGTGGCTATTAAAATTCTGCATCAAAATTTTGGTAGTGATCAAGATTTTGTAGCTCGTTTTAAACGTGAAGCGCAAGCAGCAGGGAAACTAAATCATCCGAATGTAGTGAGCATGTACGATGTTGGATTTGATCAAGGCTTTCATTACATTATTATGGAATATGTATCTGGATGTACGTTGAAAGAATATATTCAGCATCATGGTGATCAGGTGACAGTGCAAGAAGCGGTAAAAATTACAGTAGCTATTGCAGAGGGTCTAGAGCACGCCCACATGATGGGTATTGTCCACTGTGATGTAAAGCCACATAATATATTGATTACTGATTCTGGACGTGTGAAAGTGACGGATTTTGGTATTGCTAGAGCTATTAACTCTGCTACCACTATGATGTATACCAACTCTGTCATGGGGTCAGCTCATTATATTTCCCCAGAACAAGCTAGCGGTAAGAGCATCAATGTGAGCACAGATATTTATTCATTAGGGGTTGTCCTTTATGAATTATTAACGGGAGAAGTTCCTTTCAGAGGGGAAACACCTGTTAGTGTAGCCTTACAACATGTGAAAGATCGTGTGGTGGCACCGCGAATCAAGAATCCTATGATTCCACCACAATTAGAGCAAGTAGTATTGATGGCTCTAGAAAAAGAACCAGGCAAACGTTTTGGATCCATTTCTGAAATGATTCAAGCCTTACGTATGTCATTAGGCTATCGTGGTGGTACTTCAGCACGACCAATGCAGCATGATTTTGCGACACAAGTGTTGCCACCTATGGAAGCAGACGTTATGGAAGAAGAGGATGAACCACAAGAAGGTATATTGGCAAAATTAGGTAGTTTACCACAAAAATATGTGATCGGTGGTGCCGTGTTTGCCTTCTTATTAGCCTTTTTATGGGCATTTTTGAGCTTTGGTAACTTCTGGAGTAACTCTACTGTGGACGTGCCGAATGTGGTAGGTAAACAGTTAAGTGTAGCTACGAGATTATTGGAAGAGCGACATCTTCGAGTCTCTAGTTCAGAAGTAACTAATTCGGATGTGCCAGCAGGACAGGTCATTTCACAAAGCCCTGAACCAGGGGAATCTGTAAAAGAACAACGTATGGTACATTTAGTTGTCAGCAAAGGTGCTGGAGATATTACGATACCGGACTTGCAAGGTATGAGCTTTGATCAGGCTAGAGAAAAATTAAAAGCCTTAGGCTTATCGATTGGTAAAATATCTTATGAAAGTGATTCTAGTAAAGACGATGGCGTAGTCATTAGCCAAGGCTTGCAAGCAGGAGGTAAAGCCTCCAAAGGGGCTACTGTAGATATTACGATTAATCAAACTAAGTCGACTACCGTAGAGATTCCGAATGTTGTGGGGATGACCATTAAAGAAGCAAAAGAAGCCTTAGGAAATTTAGGTTTAAGTATTAGTAAGATTTCTGGATCCAATGAAGATTCTGCCGTTGTTACAGCTATCAGTCCTGCGCCAGGTTCTTCGGTGAAACGGGATGAAAGCATTACATTGGTGGGACAACCAAAAGATGGCAAAAAAGATGAAGCTAATGCGAAACAAAGTGGTACTACTAAAGGTGTTGTAGATGTGACGGTACCGAATGGACGTGCTTCTCAACATGTGAAATTAGTAGTCATCGATGATGATGGTGGACATGTTGTCTATGATGGCACTAATGCGCCAGGAGACCGCATTGTGAAAAGTGTATCTGGCTCTGGTAATGTACGAGTTCAAATCTACTTAAATAATGCATTAGTACAAGAGCAATCCTTATAGGAGAGACTATGAAACAAGGTGTTGTAATTAAGAATATGAATGGCTACTTTTATGTGCAAACTCCAAGTGGAGACGTACATGAATGTAAGGTTCGAGGACGGTTAAAGAAAGAACGATATTCTCTTTTAGTAGGGGATACGGTGAGCATTACAGACGATGGTTGGATTGACTCTATTGAAGAGAGAAGAAACTCATTACGTAGACCAGCTATTGCCAATATTGATCAAGTCATTGTAGTAGTGGCCGCACGAGAGCCAGATATTCATCCTTTATTATTGGATCGTCTATTAGTGATGATTCATCATAGTCATATACATCCCATACTAGTGATTAATAAATATGATTTACATACAGAAGACACAGTGAAACTGAAATCTATCTATGAAAACATCGGTTACACTGTACTCTGTACATCGACGTATACTGGTGAAGGTATTGATGAGTTACGCCATGTATTACATGGTAAAATCAGCGCCTTTGCCGGCCCTTCCGGGGTAGGTAAAAGTAGTTTGCTCAATGCAGTGGATCCGAACTTTGCCTTTCAAACAGGAGCGGTTAGCGATAAGATTAAACGTGGACGCCATACAACGCGCCATGCCTCTTTATACAGTTTAGATGAAAGTTCATTTATTATGGATACACCAGGCTTTTCAGCTCTGGATCATACTGGGATGGATGTGGAAGAGTTAGTGCACACGTTCCCCGAGTTTGGTGACCATGATGGAGGATGTAAATTTAGTCCTTGTTCCCATAGCCATGAACCAATTTGTTCTGTAAAAGATGCCTTAGCTAATGGTCAGATTAGTGAACAGAGATACCAGTCCTATTTGACCATAAAATCAGAACTTGAAGATCAAAGGAGACGATAAAATGATTCAAATTGCCCCATCTATGTTATCGGCAGATTTTTCTAATTTACGAGAAGATATTCGTACCATTGAAGAAGGTGGTGCGGACTTATTACATATTGATGTGATGGATGGACATTTTGTGCCAAACCTTACATTTGGCGCTCCTGTGGTAAAAGCGTTGCGCCCACATACGAAGTTGCCTTTTGATGTACATTTAATGGTAGAAAATCCAGGGGATTATGTAGAAGAATATGCCAAGATAGGCGTTGAGTATTTTACCTTTCATTGGGAGGCGGTACCACATGCACATCGCTTGATTCAAGCTATCAAAGCTACTGGTATGAAAGCCGGTGTTTCTCTAAATCCATCTACGCCAGTATCTTTATTGGAAGATATTGCAGAAGATCTCGATTTAATTCTAATTATGAGTGTCAACCCAGGATTTGGAGGTCAATCGTTCATTCATAATGCAGTGAAAAAAGTAAAACAAGCTCGAGAATTATTGGATTCCGTAGGAAATACAAAAGCTGTTGTAGAAGTAGATGGTGGTATTAACTTGGAAACTGCTCCACTAGTGCGTGAAGCAGGAGCTACTTTACTAGTGGCTGGCTCTGCTGTATTCGGAGCAGAAGATAGAGCGATGATGATTGCCAAATTACGAGGCTAATATGATTCGAGTAGGTACAGATATTATCGAAATTCATCGTATGGAACAAGCTATTGGACGAGATAATTTTTTACAGCGAGTATTTACGGACTATGAACGAAACTATGCATGGGGACGTAACAAACAGGCAGCAGCATCCTTTGCGGGCATCTTTGCAGCTAAAGAAGCTTGTGTAAAAGCCTTGGGGACAGGATTTCGCCACGGTTCTTGGCAGGATATCGAGATTACTCACGATGCATGGGGGGCACCAGTTCTTACCTGTATAGGCTATTTTGGACAACAAATGAAAGCCTTAGGATATGAAACGATGCAAGTTTCTATTAGCCATTGTCGTGAATATGCTACGAGTACTGTCATTGTATATTAGAGGATAGACCTATGCGACTATTAACACCAAAGCAAGTTAACATAGTAGATCAATATATTGAAAGTTTAGGGCTTCCAGTATCTCATTTGATGGAACAAGCAGGACGATCTGTGTTTGAGATCGTACATAGATATATACAAGAAATAAAGGGGCCTAAGGGAGTTTTATTTCTTTGTGGCATTGGCAATAACGGTGGTGATGCCTTAGTGGCAGCACGTTTTCTCACAGAAGTGCCTGAAGTGACTCCTTATGTTGTTGTGTTAGGTAAGCCCAAAGACGGCTCTTCATTGTTTCAACAACAATGGAAAGTAGTAAATACCTTAAAAGATACTATTACGATTGTGACTGATGAGATGATGCAGTCTAATGGGAGTCTAATACCCTCCCATATATTACGAGATGTAAGCATTGTGGTAGATGGTGTGTTTGGCACAGGCTTTCACGGTGTATTACCAGAACAAATAGCATCTATTTTTGAACAATGTAAGGAATGGCGATCTAATAGCGAGACAAGAAAATGTATTGCCATTGATATTCCTAGTGGTGTAAATGGCTTAACAGGAAATGCTGACATCTCTTCATTCATAGCAGATGAAACAATTACGTTGTTAGCTCCCAAAGTGGGAATGCTTTTCTATCCGGGAAGAGAACATGTAGGACATATGAGTATCGGCAGTATCGGATATCCTTTTCCGCATCATGCATTGTGGAAATCGGATCATAATTGGACAGAAATCTATTGGAATAACGCAGAGTCCTTGCATGTAGATTCCCGTTCTCCAATTGCTCATAAAGGAACTAATGGTCACGTCTATATTGTGGGGGGATCTCCAGGGATTTATGGGGCACCTATATTAAGTGCTGAAGGAGCTTTACGCAGTGGAGCTGGAAAAGTCACTATACTGTCTGGTACAAATGAGTTAGATGCATTGCGGTCCTTGAGTCGCCCTGAAATGATGATATGTAGTAGTGATGTAGAACAACTAGATGGGAATAGTACAGTAGTCATTGGCCCTGGTGGAGGCAGAAGCAATAGTGATAAGAAACATTTACTTCAATGGATGCAATCTGTTACAGAAAGCCACATGGTAATTGATGCAGACGGACTCATGGAGGTTGCTAGTCATCTATCAGTGTTAAAACAGATTTCATGCTCATTAGGTAAAGAAGAGCGGGTGGCTGTCCTAACACCACATTTAGGTGAATTTTCAGCTCTTACAGGAAAAAGTATAGGAGAGCTTAACAAAAATCTCATTGGATATGCTAGTACCTTTGCGAAAGAGCATAGTGTGTATGTTGTCCTAAAAGGACAACCAACGATTTTTGCGACTCCATTTGGTAGAGTATACATAACGACAACAGGTAACCCCTATATGGGAACTGGGGGCATGGGTGATGTATTGGCTGGTGTTGTTGGTTCTATGTTAAATCAAGAACAAAACCCGATACATGCTATAAATGTTGCTATATATGCACATAGTCGTGCTGGAGATCTAGCACTAGAGGATTGTGGTCCAGGCTTTACTCCTACAGAGGTTGCACAACGAATTGGTCGTGTACTACGAACAATCGATGGATACAAGCCAGTTTTACCACTGTAATAACTGTTGTAATATATAGAGGTTAGAAAGTATTTACATATGAAAAAAACAATATATAAATATCTACTTTTGTTAGGTGTGTTGGTGGTAGCACTACTAAGTCTAGTAGGTTGTGGAAAAGAACTTTCACAGGTGAATGCAAACTCTGCAAAGGCAGAAGTTAGTCAATCTACGCAAGCACCAACGGGAACCATGAAGGTTCATGTATTGGATATCGGACAAGGAGATGCAATTTTACTCCAAATTGGGGATAAATTTTCTATGATCGATACTGGTGATATTGAACATAGACCACAGGTGGTAGCCTTATTAAAAAAATATGGTGTGAAAGAATTAGAAAATGTCATTTTGACACATCCTCATGCGGATCATATTGGCGGTTTCTATGCCATAGCCAAAGCAATCCCTATTAAACATGTCTATGATAATGGTATCGAAATCGATAGTGGAACCTATAGAACCTATCTAAAAACAATAGATACAAAACAGATTCATCGTGAAACACTCCATACAGGTGATCGTTTAGATTTAGGGAATGGAGCGTATTTTGAGGTTTATGCCCCATGGAAAGGGGAGGTGATGACTGATAAAAAAGGTGAAGTTCATCAAAATAATAACTCCATTGTAGGTAAGCTGACATTTGGTAAATTTTCTATGCTTATGACTGGTGATGCTGAAAAAGAAGAAGAAGCACGCCTTATCAAAGAGCAAAATACGAAAATGTCTAGTAAAATCTTAAAAGTTGGACACCATGGTAGTAATGGTTCTAGTCAAAAAGATTTTATTCGTTCTGTTCGACCAGAAGCCGCTGTTATTTCTGCTGGATTACATAATTCTTATGGACATCCAGGGGAGAAAGCTATGGCACGTTTATTGGAAGAACATGTAGATATCTATCGTACAGATACGATGGGAACTATTACCATTCGTACAAATGGGACAGATTATGATATCCAACGAGAACGATAATAGAGTGTACTTATAAGTATCTAAATTAGGGGAGGTATAGAAATGAAAAACATTTTAATTGTAACAGGTCATACCCATGAAGAAAGTTCTGTGGCAAACAAAGAGATTCTGGCGTTGCTTAAAGAAAGATATCCTAATGCTGAGTTTGATCGTTTGGAAATGCTTTATGGAGATTACAAGATCAATGTAGAAGCAGAACGTGAAAAACTGTTATGGGCGGATACGATTGTGATCCAGTCTCCTCTATTTTGGTACTCTTTGACATCACTTATTATGAGATGGTTTGAAGAAGTATTTGCTTATGGTTGGGCTTATGGAGCAGATACTTATGCAGTAGCCGGTAAGGATATGGTCGTTGGTCTTACAGCTGCTTGTGGAAATGATGAATATGCGTTGCATGGTGATAAAGGCATTACCATTGATGAAATATTTAAAACTTGTGAAGCCACTTGTAAGTTCTGCAAAATGAATTTTAAAGGTGGTGTCTTCACTGGTAATATGCTGTATACAGGTGAAGATGCACAGCTACAAGTGATTCATACACAAGCAAAAGAGCACTATGAACAATTAGTTCAGTATATAGAAGCTTAAGGAAGGTATAGGTTACATACTATTGCACTAGATTAAATACGGTGTATAATTTACATTATTAAGACAGTCATTGATACAGGAATGAGGAATATGAATATAATTGTAACAGGCGGTGCCGGTTTCATTGGATCACATCTAGTAGATCGATTGATTCAAGAGGGACATCGTGTACTTGTCATTGACAATTTAAGCAGTGGATTGCGGACATTTGTGAATGAACAAGCTGAATTTTTAGAACTAGATATACGAGATACAAAGATACATGATGTGTTTACAAAATTTCAACCAGACTATGTATTTCATGAGGCAGCGCAAACAGTAGTAGCAGAATCCATGGTACATCCAACAGAAGATTGTGATATCAATCTAATGGGACTGTTGAATTTATTACAAGCCTCTGTTAAAGTGGGTGTAAAAAAATTCCTTATGCCCTCCTCTGCTGCGGTATATGGTGATTTAGAGGTATTACCTTTGACAGAAGAATTGGCAGGAGTCCCTCGTTCTTGCTATGGATTGACAAAATTAACTACGGAAGGGTATTTGCGGATTTACCAAGAATCCTTTGGATTACCATATATTTGCTATCGCTATTCTAATGTATATGGACCACGTCAAGGCAATGGCGGTGAAGGTGGTGTTGTTAGCATTTTCTGCGAACATGTGGCAAATGGTGAATCCATCAAAATTTTTGGCGATGGTGAGCAAACACGTGACTTTGTCTATGTAGATGACGTAGTGGAAGCCAATATATTGGGATTAGACAATGATGTAACAGGGGTTATCAATGTGAGTACAGAAACTGGGATTTCTGTAAATGATTTAATCAATACATTAGAAGATATTGCTGGCACTACTGTAGAACGTCATTATGAAGAACCGCGCATTGGTGATATTAAACATTCTTTATTGAGCACTGCGAAAGCAAAACAATGTTTAGGGTATATGCCGAAATGGACATTACAAAAAGGACTGGAAAATACCTATCACTATGTGAAAGATAATAGATAACATCATAAGAGCTTTGCGCAGGCAAAGCTCTTTGTTATTGAGGAGGAACTATGCAAATTAATGCAGCTGTATTGGAAGTATTCGACTTTACGTCGTCTATGTCTGCCTATTCGGATCATTTGATGAATATTGAAGAACCAGAAATACAGAGCTATCTTGAAATGCATGTGATGAAAGCATTGCAGGACCCTGGTGCACGAACCGGATATATATCTGATCAAACACCATGGGGGAGAAAAGTAAAACAATTGGAGAATAAAGAAGTGTCTTTGGTAGAGTTTGGGAAAGACTTAGGAGATACCTTGTTTACATACATGGCACAAGCGATGGACCCTTGTGTACTGGATATGATTGTCTGTGAAGCTCAAGGAGAACAAGATTATCTTTGCATCTTACTTTGCAAAGCTCATGATGGGTATACACATCAACTTTACTCAGAAGAAGATGGTTCGTTAGCAACAAAATTGGTAGAACATCGTGTAGTATTACCTACAGTAACACAAAAATTATATGCTTTTGTGAGTATTAAACTCTCTGATATGTCCATACGCCTCTTTGAACCGAAAGGCGAATATGATGGAGAGAAAATGCACTTTTTGGAAAAACGAATCTTTCAAGTTACTACCAATCCATCTTCTAAAGATACAGTGAAAAAAGTGCGTACTGTAGTGGATCGAATTTCTAAAGCTCATGAGCAAGATGGTGTGGCAGCTATGGCTAAAACAAAGGAGTTGCTAGCGAAGAATGCAGAAGTATCTGACACATTAGAAGCACGACATATTATTGAACAAGTATTTAGCACGAACCCCATTCAGCGAGAAGCAGCTATGAAAGAACTCGCGGAGGAAGATTTACTTGAGCCATTACCAGTGAGTCGGACCTATGCTACTAAAGTGGGGAAGCAACATAAAATTAAAACGGATACGGGTATTGAACTTTCATTTCCTGTAGAGTATATGAATGATCGTGAATTTATAGAAATTTCAACGAATGAAAATGGTACCTTGCGTATTGAATTAAAAAATATTTCAAAGATTACCAATAAATAGGAGTTCCTATGAGTAAAAAAGGACATAAAAAAACAAATGCATTACGCATTCTAGATACCCACCATATTGACTATGAAGTGTTCACCTACGAATGGTCAGAAGAACGTGGTGCAGGTGTACATGTGGCTGAGTCTTTGCATATTCCACCAGAACAAGTATTTAAAACACTTGTAGGAAAAGGTAATGTAACAGGTCATGTAGTATTCTGTATTCCTGTAGAAGGGGAATTAGATATGAAACAAGCGGCACGAGTGAGTGGTAATAAATCGGTAGAACTCATAGCGGTAAAAGATTTATTACCGTTAACAGGATACTTACGTGGCGGTTGCTCTCCATTGGGGATGAAAAAAGCATTTCCTACTTTTTTTGATGATAGTATTAGCTCCATTCCTATGGTTTATGTCAGTGCAGGCCTTAGAGGAATGCAAGTGAAAGTCAATCCACAATCATTAGTAGACGTGGTAGGTGGCACTGTGGCACCACTGACAATGGGGTAAATATGGCAAAGAAATATTATGCTGTTCGAGTAGGACACAATCCAGGAATCTACGTGACTTGGTCTGACTGTGAAGTGCAAGTCAAAGGCTTTCCTGGTGCGCAGTATAAGTCATTCCCTACAGAAGCAGAAGCAAAAGCCTATATGGGTACCGTAAGTGTAGCTAATAGTTCGATTGTCAAACAACGGGGAACAAGGAAAACATCGGGTGGTACTTCCAAAAAAATGAGCGTAGGGGAATATCTTAAGACACAGACGGATGACATAAGCCAAATAGTGGAGTCAGATCCTTGTGAAGTTCGCGCTTTTATCGACGGGAGTTTTGATAAGCGAAAAGGTGTGGTTGGCTCTGGAGGGGTTATCCTTCTTGATACAGAAGAAGTAGAGTTTTCTCTTTCCAGTACAGATCCAAATCATGTGGCATATTGGAATGTGTCTGGGGAATTATTAGCGGCCCTTCATGTAGTGGACTATGCATTAAACCATGGATATACTTCATGTTCCCTCTATTATGATTATATGGGCATTGAAATGTGGGCCACAGGTAGATGGAAGACAAATAATCCATTAACAACTAATTATGCGAAGCGAATGAAAGAAGCCAGCAAACAACTTCGTATCGATTTTCATAAGGTAAAAGCTCACTCGGGTATTACTTATAACGATCGTGCAGATGCCTTGGCAAAAAAGGGTACTTTACTAAAATAACACTGGTAGGAAATTTCTTGTAAAATTCCTTTAATCTCTCCATGATTTGATGTACAATAAAAGTACAATTACAATCATACTGTACATAGGAGGAAACTATGAAACGGATTCAATTAGACTCTGGTTTTGTTTATGATTATACAAATATGATGTTGCCTGGCGGTGTGACCGAAGCAGATGTAACAAACTTAAGCACTGTTATTTCTGATGCTTTATCAGCAGCGGAAGAAACACGTCATCATGGTGTTGTGAAAGGTCATTTATCTAAAGATGGAGACCCTGAATTGGTGTTATTCCCGCAATTACCATATGTAGTGGAAGGTCATATTAATAACCCAACAGTGATGGCTAGATTAGATGATTTAAGAAACAAGAAAGTAAGCACTGTGGTAAGCTTTGGTATTGGTGGCTCTTTCTTAGGTGGGAAAGTACTATTTGATGTACATTGTGGGGAGTTTTGGAACTCCATGAGTGATGAAGAGCGTAATTATCGCCCACGCATGTATTTTAGTGGCAATAATGTTGACCCTGTACGTACCCAAGAATTAATCAAGCAATTACAAAGAGAATGGAAAGAACAGCAATTTTTAGAAGACCATGCTCATGTACCTAATGAGTATAAAGTGCTGTTGGTACTGATTTCTAAGTCTGGTTCTACCATTGAACCAATGACAAACTTTATGATTGTTAAAGAAGCCTTAGAAGTAGCTATGATTGATTATGAAGTATTGGTTGTGACGGATCCTAGAGAGGATGAAAAAGAAACTTTACTTCATAAATTAGCGGTTGCAGAAGGTTGGGGAGATTCTATTTTCGCAGTACCAGATGGTATCGGTGGCAGATTCTCTGTATTCTCTGAAGTAGGATTAGTTATTGGAGCCTTGTTAGGTTTTGATATTCATGCCTATTTAGAAGGTGCTAAAGCCGCAGATATAGCAGCTCAAGAGCAAGATGTGTGGAAAAATCCAGCCTTGTTAAGTGCTGTATTAAAATATATTGGTTCTGAACAATATGGTCGTCATATTGAAGTATTTATGCCTTATGCGGATCGTTTGAAGTCCTTGTCTGAATGGTATGTACAATTGTTAGCGGAGTCATTGGGTAAGGAAAAGACCGACAAAACTGGTCATTATGGTCGTACTCCAATTGTAGCGGTAGGTACTACCGACATGCATGCACAAACACAGGAACATCAAGAAGGACGCTATGATAAAGTTGTGTCTTTTATCGATGTAGAAGATTGGCATGTCTCTTTAACAGTGCCACATATGTATGACCAATATAGTAAATTGGAAGCTCTAGCAGGTCTTGATTTAGGGTTTATCAATCGTGCTGCCTTGGCATCAAATGCAGAGTCCCTAGCCAGTGATGGACGATTTAATGGAACCTACCAAGTGCCAACGATGAATGCTTTCCACTTGGGAGAGCTTATGTTTACGATGTGTTGGGCTATCTATTTTGAAGGTCAATTAGCCGGTGTGGATGCTTTTAACCAACCAGGCGTAGAAGTGTATAAAAAATTGTTAGGACCTAAACTTTCAAAAGCATAGGAGAAGTAAGAATGAATATTTTAGTGACAGGTGGCGCAGGATATATTGGTAGCCATACAGTACGTGCTCTATTGGGAGCAGGTCATACAGTGGTGATTGTGGATAACTTATCCAGAGGTCATAAGGAGTCTATTCCGGCAGGGGTACCATTCTATGAAATGGATATTACAGACCCTGCATTAGGTGAGGTTCTTGAAACACATCACATTGATGGTATTATGCACTTTGCAGCACACTCTCAAGTGGGCGAATCCATGGTAAATCCATCAATCTATTATGAAAATAACGTAGTAGGTTCCTACCGTTTGGTAGAAACAGCTCGTAAACATGGAGTGAATCGTTTGGTATTCTCTTCTACGGCAGCTGTATATGGTGAACCAGAAGTCGTGCCTATTACAGAAGATGCAAAATGGAATCCAACGAATGTGTATGGTCGTACCAAATTGATGATTGAAGATATGCTTCGTGATTATAGTAATATCTATGGATTTCAATTTGTAGCACTGCGTTATTTCAATGCAGCCGGTGCTGATCCATCTGGTGAAATTGGTGAAGATCATACACCAGAAACACATCTAATTCCGCTTATCATCGATGCAGCCCTAGGTAAGCGTGAATCCATCACTGTATTTGGTACAGATTATGATACAGCAGATGGTACATGCGTACGTGACTATGTACATGTAAATGATTTGGCATCAGCTCATATTTTAGCTATGGAATATCTTTACAATGGTGGAGAATCAGACGTATTTAACTTAGGTTCAGGTAATGGTTTCAGTGTAAATGAAATTGTAGCGGCTACTAAAGAAGTGACAGGTGTAGATTTCCGTGTTGATTATGGTGAACGTCGTGCTGGTGATCCAGGCACGCTGATTGCATCTTCTGAAAAAATCCATGCAAAATTAGGTTGGAAACCTGTTCATAGCACAGTACAAGAAGTGATTCGGGATGCTTGGAATTGGCATCAATTACATCCTAAAGGATATTAATCGTATATAGGAGGGCATGATGAAAGTTTCATCTACGCAAGACCTCTACAATTACATAATGAAGTATATACGTACACACGGTCGTCTCGTTTTCGGGGCGACCGTTTTATTGTGCCTCATTTGTTATCTAGGTTGGAGAGAGTCTGCTTGGTCAGAAGTAGAACATTTAGAAAGTCCTATGCAGGTCCATCGTGAAAAGGATGTAATAGGACAAAATAAAAATGTAAAAGCTAATAAGGGGGTAGAAGATACCAAAATTAAATTAGTAAATGGTGATAAAAAATATAAAGGGCGTCAACAAGAAAAAAATTCTCCTCTAGAGGAAGAGTCAGCTAAGGGGAAACTTGTTTTTCCTATACGGAATGTAGTACGGCCTTATTCATTATTAGATACATTTGCACAGGAGTTAACAGGTGCTAGTCCAAAAGCTGTAGTAGGTGCAGATACTAATAACATGGGCAACATGAAAAGGAAAGGAAACGGTAATAAAAACAGTATGGAAGGATATTCCGCCCATACCTATGGCGATAATACAGATAGAAACATGTATGAGAGACATGCAGTAAAGCCTGTAAAAGCGGTGCAAGTACAATTGTTGGGGATTATACAAGGAGAGGTACCTGTAGCTGTGTTAGATATTAATGGAAGTACTCATACTGTGTATGAAGGAGATGTAGTTGATGGTGTGCAGGTGTATATGATTCATGATACAAAGGTACAGATTCAAGTGAATGGTTCTGTGCAGTGGATAGAGTAAATGAGGGGTGAAAATACTAAGTAGAATACAAGGTAGAAATATAAAGAAAGGAGATACTTATGCTGATTAGAACATTAAAATATCTTAGAAGGAAGGTAGAAATTTCTATCTATCAACCTATGTATCGATGGGGGATAGCATATACATTAATAATGGTACTCTTAGGAATCATTCCAGTAGAGGCAGTACATATTATGGCCAAAGATATGCCGTTACGAACATTGGTGCAAACCATAGCTAGAACGGAAAAACTTTCAGTGGTTGGATTAGATACATTAGAGGGGAAGGTTACCTTAGAAGTACGAGAAAATTCTGGGAAAGAGGCCATTAACAAATTGGGCTCACAGTTAGGTTTTTTAGTCTATGAAGAAGGTGGAACATTTATTGTAGAAGGACGTCATGAAGAAAAAGAACGACGACATGTGCGGAGAATCGTAGCAGAGACGGCCACTCCTGAAGAATTGAATAATCTTATTCAGACCGTAGTTCCCAAGGAACATATACAAGTGATACGAAGTACCAACGAAGTCATCTATTACGGAACCGTTCATGAAATTTTAGAAGTTGAAAAAGTACTTGGATCTTGGCATACCACCCCGAAACAGGTTCAGTTAGATGTGGCAGTATTGGCTATGGAAAAAGGCTATGCTAAAGAACTTGGAATACAATGGTCATTTCCGGGGTTACAAAGTTCAGGACTTTCTATGCATGGAAAATCTGAGTCTGGTATAGAAGGAAATGTGCATATCGGCCATGTTCCCAAAGGGACATCGTACTCTTTTTTAGCCCATCCGGAATTGTCTGCTAAAGAAGGAAGTAGCCATATGGCATTGATTGCAAGGCCTAGTATTGTGGCTGTTAATGGAGAGGAAGCGGCTATTTTAATTGGTGAACGTGTGCCGGTTACAGTAGAATCCATTCAAAATGGTGTGACGAGAACCAGTATTCGCTATGAAGAGGCAGGTATACGACTACGATGCAAACCCTATGTGTTACAGGGAAATCACATTGATACCATTGTAGAAGCGGAAGTGAGCAACCCTACGTTAGTACCTGAAATGAAAGCCTATCGTATTACCACGCGACAAGCAAAGACGAGAGTACGCATACCTAATGGAGAAACATTGGTTATTGGTGGATTGATGGATCGACGTACCATGCGCCAATGGCAAAAGGTGCCGATTTTGGGAGATATTCCTCTTATTGGGAAACTATTTCAACATAGTCGTAAAACAAAAGATGAAGTAGAATTATATATTTTAGTTACTGCCAGGGTAATTCCGGAAATTCCCTAATTTGCCTTGCAAAAGGTGGGGATTATTACTATAATAAAGGATAGATTGAAATGTTTCTTTCACAGGAGGTTACCATGAGCTATGTAAAACAGCAAGACCCTAAAGTTCAAGAAATGATTGAATTAGAGTTGGGTCGTCAACGCAACAAATTAGAAATGATTGCATCGGAAAACTTTGTGTCTCAAGCTGTGATGGAAGCACAAGGTAGCGTATTGACAAATAAATACGCAGAAGGATATCCACATAAACGTTATTACGGTGGATGTGAATATGTCGACATGGTAGAAGAGTTGGCTATTGAAAGAGCAAAACAACTGTTCGGCGCAGAACATGTGAATGTACAACCTCATTCTGGCTCTCAAGCGAACTTTGGCGTATACTTTGCATTATTAGAGCCAGGTGACACTATTATGGGTATGAATTTATCCCATGGTGGACATTTAACACATGGATCTCCGGTGAATGTATCTGGTAAGTATTTTAATATTATTCCTTACGGTGTAGATGCAGAAACAGGTCGCATTGATTATGATGAAATGCGTAAAATTGCACAAGAGCATAAGCCTAAAATGATCATTGGTGGTGGCAGCGCCTACTCTCGTCAAATCGATTTCAAAACAATGGCGGAGATTGCTCATGAAGTAGGAGCTATTTTCATGGTAGATATGGCACATTTTGCTGGATTAGTGGCAGCAGGATTGCATCCAAACCCTGTGGAGTATGCTGATATTGTAACTACTACTACACATAAAACATTGCGTGGACCACGTGGTGGCATGATTATGTGTAAAGAAGAATATGCTAAAGCGATTGATAAATCTATCTTCCCAGGTATTCAAGGTGGTCCTTTAATGCATGTCATCGCTGCTAAGGCAGTAGCATTTGGTGAAGCTTTACAACCAGAGTTTAAAGAGTATGCTAAACAAGTGATTGTGAATGCTCAAACATTAGCAGAAGAGCTACAACAAGAAGGCTTTACTATTGTATCTGGTGGTACTGATACGCATGTATTATTAGTAGACCTACGTACGGTTGGCTTAACTGGTAAAGTAGCTGAACATGTATTGGATGAAGTGGGTATTACATGTAACAAAAATACAATCCCATTTGATCCAGAAAGTCCATTTGTTACATCTGGCATCCGTTTAGGTACACCAGCATTAACAACTCGTGGTTTGAACGCAGAAGATATGAAAGAAATTGCAAGCATCATTTCTTTAGTATTGAAACAACCAGAAGATGCTGCTGTATTGGCAGAGGCAAAACAACGTGTAGCAACACTTTGTGAAACATATCCAATGTATGCTTAATTAATAAAAAGGAAGTAAATAAGATGAACGTAAATGTAATGACACATCCTTTGATTCAACACAAAGTAACGTTGATTCGATCTGTAGAAACTGGTACAAAAGATTTCCGCCAATTATTAGAAGAAATTGCTTTATTAATGGGCTATGAAATTACACGTGATTTACCATTAGAAGATGTGAAAGTGCAAACTCCATTAGTAGAAGCTATTGGCAAACAAATCGCAGGTAAAAAATTGGGTATTGTTCCAATTCTTCGCGCTGGTCTAGGCATGGTGAATGGTTTGCTAGAATTAATGCCAATGGCAAAAGTAGGTCATGTAGGTATGTATCGTGACCCTGAAACATTGCAACCAGTGGAATACTATTGCAAATTACCATCTGACTTAGCAGAACGTCGTATTATCGTAACAGATCCAATGTTGGCCACAGGTGGTAGTGCAGCAGCAGCGATTTCTTTGTTAAAAGAAAAAGGTGCTAAAGACATTCAATTAATGTGTTTAGTGGCAGCCCCAGAAGGTGTAGAAGTTGTGAATAAAGCGCATCCTGACGTACGCATCTATGCAGCTGCATTAGATGAAAAATTAAATGACCATGGATATATTTTGCCTGGTCTTGGTGATGCGGGAGATCGTATTTTCGGTACGAAATAAACGGTGTTGCCCGAAGAGTAGTGCGCGTTTCTTTTCAGTGACGCGCATTATTTTTATAAGAAAGGGTATCTATGGCTAAAAAGAAAACAGTTTTTTTCTGCTCTGAATGTGGAAATGAGTCATCGAAATGGTTTGGTCGTTGTACCTCTTGTGGCGCTTGGAATACGGCAGTAGAAGAAGAACTTCAACCAGAAGTGAAAACGAAGCATGTAGCATCTTATCGACCGGTACAAGACGAGGACAATAAGCCAAAAGCTTTGACAGAAATTGAGGTAGGAGCTATTGCCCGTATTACTTCTGGATATGGGGAAATTGACCGTGTTCTAGGTGGTGGTATCGTACCAGGTGCATTGATTTTGCTAGGTGGGGACCCAGGTATTGGTAAGTCTACCTTACTATTGCAAGTATCTGGTCGTATTGCAGAAGAGTCTGGTAAGGTACTATATGCATCTGGAGAAGAATCAGATATGCAGTTAAAGTTGAGAGCTCATCGACTAGGTATCAATTCTTCCAATCTGTTAGTGCAGGCAGAAACTAATTTAGATACCATATTGAATGAAGCTAAACGAAGTCAACCAATGCTGCTTGTGATTGACTCTATCCAAACTATGTATGTAGGCTCTGTAGAATCTGCACCGGGTAGTGTCAGTCAAGTTCGTGAATGTACGGCTAGATTGTTGCGCTTTGCAAAAGATCAAGATATTCCCGTGATTATCATTGGTCATGTAACAAAAGATGGTACCATTGCAGGACCTCGTATGCTGGAGCATATGGTAGACGTAGTACTATATTTTGAAGGGGAACGGTCCTATCAATTCCGTATTTTACGAGGCATTAAAAATCGATTTGGCTCTACTTCTGAATCAGGGTTATTTACTATGGAAGAAGAAGGCTTAGGAGAACTGCTTAATCCATCAGCAACTTTATTAGCAGAACGGTCAGAAGAGGAAACAGGATCCGCCATCATGGCATACCTAGAAGGAGTACGACCTATCTTAGTAGAAGTACAAAGTTTAGTGGTCTCTACAGCATTTGGCATGCCACGTCGAACTGCGATTGGTTATGATTTAAATAAGCTGATTTTGCTTCTAGCAGTATTAGAAAAACGCTGTGGCTTTACCTTGGGAAATAAAGATGTGTATGTCACTATCATTGGTGGCTTAAAAGTTAATGAACCGGCATGTGATTTAGCGATGGCAGTGGCGATTATCTCTAATTTAAAAAACAAGCCAGTACCTCCAGATATGGTGATCTTAGGTGAAGTAGGATTGACCGGCAATATTCGTAGTATTCCACGCATAGAACAACGGATAGGTGAAGCCAAAAAACTTGGATTTAAACAATTTATTATCCCTGCTGGAAATGTAAAACAATTAAAAGGAATACAAGACGGTATCTCCATACAAGGCGTTACCAGTATTCAAGAAGTAATGAAAAGTATATTCTAAACCTATTTGCTGAGTTTTTATTATGATTCATTCATGAGAATCACAGATAGGTATAGTATACTTTTATAAAAAGGAGGAGGTGACCATATGATCTATAAATTATTGCGCTATGTTATTGCTATCTTATTTGGTAGTATGGGATACGTCGGTGCGGATGCTCTATCAACGCTTATGGTATCTGTATGGGATGAAAAGATGCTACAGATGGGCGTATTTGGGATATCTGCAATTATGATATTGTACTATACCATAAGTATCTTAGTAGCGGCGATTATTGGTTATTTAGTGTCCCAGTATATTTTACGTATAGGCTTAAGCGTAGCAAAACAAATTGAACGTATTTTAAGTCGAGTTCCTAGTCAACAATTAGTGGCGGGCACGATAGGATTATTATTTGGACTCATTATTGCTAATTTAATTGGTGTGGCTTTTGAGCGGGTACCAATTATTGGCTCATACTTACCTATCGTGCTTAGTGCCGTATTAGGTTATATTGGGATTCGTTTAGGGATGGATAAAGGACCAGATTTATATAAAGCTACGGTATCCTATACGTTTAGAGGATTACTTAATAAGGGGAGAAAACCTAAGGAATCAAAGGTAAAAGAAATCCGAACTGCTTCTGCTAAGGTCTTAGATACATCGGTTGTCATTGATGGTCGAATTTTAGATATTGTAAATACGGGATTTTTAGAAGGCCCTTTCATAGTACCTGTATTTGTTCTAGAAGAATTGCAAAAACTGTCTGATTCTGCGGATACTATGAAACGGAATAGAGGTAGACGAGGGCTAGACTTACTACAAACAATGCGTGAAAAATTAAAAGAATCTATGGAAATCATTGATGTTGACTATGAAGATCTGTCAGAAGTAGATTTGAAATTGATTCGCCTTAGTATGGATAACCATTGGAAACTGATAACTAATGATTTTAATCTTAATAAAATAGCTACCTTGCAAGGTGTTGAGGTGTTGAATCTAAATGATTTAGCAAATGCGATTAAGCCGAAAATGATGAGCGGTGAAACCTTACAAGTACGCATTATGAAAGCTGGTAAAGAACCACATCAGGGAGTTGCTTACTTAGATGACGGTACTATGATTGTTGTAGAAAATGGTGTGGACTATGTGGATCAAACAGTGAATGTAGTAGTTACTTCTGTATTACAAACTAGTGCGGGACGAATGATTTTTGCCCGTGTAGAGGAACCAAATTCCTAGAAAGGGAGTACCATGATCAGTTGTATCTTATTAGCTGCAGGTGCAGGACGCCGAATGGGCTATACAGAGAATAAAGTATGTATGCCATTGGGACAGTATACAGTGTTACAATGGAATTTACATCATATGAAGCAATGGGAAGGCTTAGAAGAAGTCATAGTGGTTGTATCGGAAGGCGATCAATTGTCTATTCAAGAACAAGTAGAAGCCATGCAGGTACCGTGGGTGATACAATATGTTATTGGTGGAGCAGAACGACAAGATTCTGTAGCAGCAGGACTTTCACAGGTGGCGAGTGGAGCAGATATCATTCTGGTTCATGATGGAGCAAGACCATTGGCGAATCAAGAGTTAGCTCGTCGAGTGGTTGAGGGGGCTAAAGCATATGGAGCAGCGGTGCCAGCCATTCCTGTGGTTGATACGATAAAACGAGTGAATGCAGAGGGATATGTAGAAGAAACCTTACTACGTTCTGAACTATATGGAATGCAAACACCACAAGGGTTTCAAACAGCGGTTTTATTAGATGCCTATGTATATGCGGAAGAACACAGATACAAAGGAACTGATGATGTATCCTTAGTAGAGTTTCAAGGAAAGCCAGTGCACATTGTGGAAGGGGATAGAAAAAATATTAAATTAACAGTCCCTGAAGATGTAGCGATTGCTAAGAAATATTTAGGAGTGGAACCGATGATGCGAATTGGTTATGGTTATGATGTTCACCGTTTTAAAGAGGGGCGACCTTGTGTATTAGGTGGTGTCTCTATCGATAGCCCTATTGGTCCTGATGGGCATTCTGATGCGGATGTGTTGATTCATGCCCTTATGGATGCCATGTTGGGGGCAGCAGGAATGCGAGACATTGGGTATTATTTTCCACCAGAAGATGATGCTTTCAAAGGGATTTCTAGTAGGCTATTATTAGAAAAAGTGGTACAATTATTAAAGGACTCAAATTTTGGAATCTACAATGCAGATATCATGGTCATTGCAGAAGCTCCTAAATTGAAGCCTCATATTGAAGAGATGAAAAAAAATCTAAGTGAGGATTTAGGTATTCCACTTAGTAGAATTAGTATTAAAGCAACGACAAATGAAGGGTTAGGTGCCTTGGGAAGAACAGAAGGTATAGCCGCACAAGCTGTTGTTTCAATGTATGAAAGAGAGGAGTTATAACTCATGAAAGTTCGTTTTGCACCGAGTCCAACCGGTCCATTTCATATTGGTGGAGCTCGCTCCGCATTATTTAACTATTTATTAGCTCGTAAAGAGCAAGGTACATTCTTATTGCGCGTAGAGGATACAGACCAAGCACGTTCCACACGTGAAAGTGAAGAAAATATCAAAGCTGCTCTTAAATGGCTTGGTATGGATTGGGATGAAGGTGTTGACGTAGGGGGCGAACATGGCCCATATCGTCAAACAGAACGTTTAGATATTTACGAAAAAGTAACACAACAATTGTTAGAATCTGGTCATGCTTACGAATGTTATTGTTCCCAAGAAGAATTAGATGCTGTTCGTGAAGAGCAATTAGGCCGTGGTGAAACACCTAAATATAATGGTCATTGTCATCATTTAACGGAAGAACAAAAGGCTGCGTACAAAGCTGAAGGTCGCAAACCGACTATTCGTTTGCGTGTTCCTTTGCATGAAACAGTAGCGTTTGATGACATGGTTCGTGGTCATGTATCCTTTGAATCTAATGGAATTGGCGATTTCGTTATCGTAAAATCCGATGGAATTCCTGTCTATAACTATGCTGTAGTAGTGGACGATCACACAATGGGAATTTCTCATGTTATCCGTGCAGAAGAACATTTATCGAACACACCACGCCAAATCGTAATCTACAAAGCCTTAGGTTGGGATGTGCCAACATTTGGTCATATTTCCTTAATCATGGGCAAAGATGGCAAAAAAATGAGTAAACGTCATGGTGCTACCTCTGTAGAACAATACCGTGAATTAGGTTATTTGCCAGAAGCGATTGTGAACTTCTTGGCTCTATTGGGCTGGGCTCCTGAAGGAGAAAAAGAGCTATTCACTATGGATGAGTTAACAAAACAATTCTCTATGGATCGAGTGGCAAAAAATCCTGCAGTCTTCGATATCGATAAATTGAATTACATCAACTTTAACTATATGAAACAATTGACACCAGAAGCATTGTATGAATTATGCTTGCCTCATTTGGTGAAAGCTGGCTACGCTAGTGAAAATCCATCTGCAGAGGAACAAGCATGGTTGACGATGCTTTGCACTTGTGTGAAAGATCATATTAGCTATGGCGCTCAAATTGTAGATGAAGTAGGTATGTTCTTCCAAGATGATATCCTAGAAGATGCAGAACATGCTGAGGATATTGCAGCTGTGAAAGCAGAAGAGTCTTATCCAACTGTTATTGGGGCTTTCAAAGATAAAATTGAAGCCATGAATGAAATTACTCCAGAGGCTGTAAAAGCAGCTATCAAAGCGATTATGAAAGAAACTGGATTGAAAGGCAAGTTTGTATTTATGCCGATTCGTATCGCTACGACAGGTCAAATGCATGGCCCAGATTTGAATTATATTATTACCTTATTTGGCAAAGAAAAGGTACTTCGCCGTTTAGGCTAAGTGCATACAAGGAGGCTATTTCTAATGAGAGAACTGACAGTTTTCAATACGATGACCCGAGAAAAATCAGTGTTCCGACCTGTGAAAGAAGGGGAAGTTAGCATCTACGTATGCGGTGTAACACCATATAATCATCCTCATATTGGTAATGCACGTCCTTTCGTAACTTGGGATACCATACGTCGTTATTTGAGTCATGTGGGATACAAAGTGACATATATCCAAAACTTCACAGATGTAGATGACAAAATCATCAATACATCCAATGGTGAAGGTGTGGCATGGAATGTGATTTCCGATCGCTATATTGATGCCTACTATGATGTGATGGATGCATTGCATGTACGACGTGCTGATGTGTATCCTCGTGTATCTACACATATGGATGAAATCATTGCTATGATTAGTACATTAATTGATAATGGCTATGCCTATGCTGTGGATGGCGATGTATACTATCGTGTAGAAAAATTTGAACATTATGGCAAACTATCTGGTCGTACCTTGGACGATATGGAAGCCGGTGCTCGTGTGGATGTCGATGACCGTAAAGAAAATCCTATGGACTTTGCTTTGTGGAAAGCGGCAAAACCAGGGGAACCATTCTGGGAGAGCCCTTGGGGACAGGGTCGTCCAGGTTGGCACATTGAATGTTCTGCTATGAGTCAAAAATATTTGGGCGAAGAGTTTGACTTCCACGGTGGTGGATCTGATTTAATTTTCCCTCACCATGAAAATGAAATTGCTCAATCCGAAGGGTGCTCTGAACATCATCCAGCGGTGCGTTATTGGGTACACAATGGATTTATTACGATCAACCAAGAAAAAATGAGTAAATCCTTGAACAACTTCTTCTTGGTGAAAGATATCCTAGAACAATATAGTGCGGATGCATTGCGTTTCTTCTTGCTGAGCACACATTATCGTAGTCCATTGGACTTTAGTGATGAACGTTTGGACGAAGCAACAAAAGCAATTGAGCGTTTCCAAACTGTCATCAACAATTTGTTGTACTTGGAAAGTCGCCCAGCAGGTAGTTGTGAAACAGAAGCTTCTGAATTGTTGACGAATGCTCGCAACTATTTGGAAGAATTTGAAGCCGCTATGAGCGATGATTTCAATACCGCCCTTGCTACAGCTCCTATCTACGGATTGGCGAAAGAAATTAACATTTACTACCAATCTGTTCAAAGTTGTGATGGCACTGTATGCCATAGTACAATTGGAGAAGTGAAAGAAATCTTTAAATTGATGTTAGATATCTTAGGCTTACTAGAAGATGGCTGGAAAGGTCAAGAAAGTAGCACAGAAGAATATAATCAATTGATGGAGGTCATCTTAAATATTCGCCAATGTGCGCGTGAGCAAAAACAATGGGGCATTGCAGACTCCATTCGTGATGAATTGGCAAATATTGGCATTGTCATCGAAGACTCCCCACAAGGGGCACGGTGGAAAAAACGTGAACTTTAATCGATACAAACAGCTACGATCTATGGCGATTGATAAATTAAAATCTTCAGTGAAAGTAGAAGCAAATGGAGAGGGTCCTTTAGAGGACTCTCTTATGCTTGCTTACATTGGCGACGGTGTGTACACTTTATTTATCAGAAATCGTGTAGTAGAAACGGGCATTACAAAAACACAAATACTTCATGATGTGGTGACATCATTTATTAATGCAAAAGCACAAGCTAAGGTGTTGTTAGCATTAGAGCCTTCATTAACAGAAGAAGAATTGCTTGTAGCAAAACGTGCTCGCAATAGTAATGTGCATGTACCTAAAAGCGCTAGTGTGCAGGAATACCGTATGAGTACAGCCTTTGAGGCGTTATTGGGGTATACCTATCGAAAAGGGGATGAAAAGAGGTTGCAAACTCTCATGCAATTCGCTTTTTCTGAAACGTTGTCACGTATGTAAAGAAAAAATCACGATATATTCAGGTTTGCTTTGTCACGTTCATAACCGGCATTTAGAATTAAGGAAGAGCACGGCATACCCCCTCTCAAACGGTATTTCATAATGTTTGTTCGGGGGCATACCGTGCTCTTCTTGTATTTTCTAAATTAGAGAAAATTGAACGTGGCATCCCTAGAATATGTCGCACTTTTTCGGTATGTGCTAGTGCGAGTGACAACGTTACAGCGGATGGTGCTCATAGGAGAGGGAAGACCGCCACACATTCCTCCGCAAACTGATCCTACGGTAGGTTTGCTCCGGAACATGTGGCGTTCTTCTAGCTTTTTGGCTAATCATCAAAAAGCCACATACTTCTTATAGCAGATATAAATATATCTTTATTGAAGCCTATGACATATTTCTCTATACCTATATAGGGTGACAACGTTTTAGCGGATGGTACTCAGGTGGAAAGGGAAGACCACGGCATACCCCTTCAAACAGTATTTAATCATGTTTGTTCGGGGGCATCGTGCTCTTATTTTGGGGTTGTCCTCTTTTAATGGTATAATGAAGTGGTAGCTTAGTTATTTCTAGGCTTTGGTCTTGATTTTAATCTTAATAATATAAGAAGATATTTTGTAATATTAATGCTTGTAGTATTGATATGGTTAGAATATATACCGCAATATGTTTAGTAAGATGTTACTACGTATTGTTAGGTTTGCTTTTAGGAAAGTTTGAGGTTTTCATGGATACGTTTATTGTGGGTCGTAATGCTGTGCGTGAGGCACTAAAATCAGATCGTGGGATTCATCGTATTTTAGTGGCGGAAGGTAAGCAAGGGGGCTCTCTTTCAGAGATATTGGGTTTGGCAAAGTCTAAGGGTGTAGAAATTCGTCGTGTTAAGGAACGGGAGTTACAAAAATATCCTAGTGATGTGCCTAATCAAGGTGTGGTTGCATTAGTAAATGCTGTAAAGTTTCAAGAAATGCAAGATGTATTGCTGCAATGTACGGAAGAACATCCATTGTTAATTTTAACGGATGGTGTGGAAGACCCTCATAATATGGGAGCCATCATTCGTACGGCGGAGTGTGTGGGAGCTACGGCGGTGCTCATTCCAAAACGTCATAATGCGCCAATTAACGCGACGGTAAGTAAAACGTCTGCAGGAGCTGTGGAATCGATTCCACTGGTGCAAATTGGTAATGTAGCGCAGACTATTGAGCAATTAAAAAGCCAAGGATTCTGGGTGATGGGTGCCCATATGGATGGGACTGTAATGTACGATGTGAATATGACAGGACCCATTGTATTGGTCATAGGGAATGAAGGGAAAGGCTTAAGCCGTTTAACAAAGGAGTTATGTGATGTATTGGTAACGATTCCGATGTTTGGAACGATTAACTCATTAAATGCATCGGTAGCAGCGGCGATTCTTTTATACGAAGCGAGACGTCAACGATAGTAGGTATACTATGAAAAAAGATATTTTAATTGTAGATGGATATAATGTTATTTTTGACTGGGCTGATTTAAAGTCTCTTAGCAAGGAGTCTTTAGAACATGCTAGATTAGAACTACGTCATCGTTTACTCAATTATGGTAGTTATAAGGGATATAAGATTATTTTAGTGTTTGATGGTAAGCATGCCCCCTTTACAGCGGATGAACAACGTATATCATCTGACTTTATTGAAGTATTCACAGGAACCCATGAAACAGCAGATGCTTATATTGAACGAGAAGTCTTTAGCAAGAAAGGTCAATATAAGACGATTTATGTTGTCACAAGTGATGGAGAAGAGCAAAATCAAATTTTAGGGTTTGGCGGTCTTCGTATATCTGCTCGTGAATTGCGCCATCAAATTGAGTTGGCAAAACAGGAAGAGCGTAAACGCTATACAGGACATCATAGACGAGATGCTATGACATTACAACGTAATGAATTGGGCGCGCATATTGATGGAGATGTGGCTGAAAAATTAGAACGTATGAGACGAGGGGAGCTATGAGAGTAGCTCCTTTTGTTATGGTATTCAGGATATCCCTTATATGGGAATACTAAAAGAAGTAGATATTTGTATAATGGTGTCAGCTATTTGTCAAATATGAGGGCTAGTCATATAAGGGTAGTCGCTAATATTTATTATAGAGCCATAGTATCTATGGAGAATCCAAAATATAAGAGCTGACATATAAAAAAGAGGGTTAACTAAGAGAAATAATATTTCTCCTTGTTAACCCTCTTTTAGAGTTCATTATAGAGCATTTACTTTAGCTGCTAAGTTGGATTTTTTGCGAGCTGCAGTATTTTTATGAAGAACGCCTTTGGAGGCTGCTTTATCAATTACGCTTGTAGCATGAACTAGTGCTTTTTTAGCTTCTTCTACAGCGCCTGCTTGAGCAGCTTCTACAGTCTTACGAGTAGCTGTACGAATTTGAGATTTTACAGCAGAGTTTTTCGCACGACGTTCAGCATCCGTTTTTACGCTTCTAATACTGGATTTAATATTTGGCAATTGAGTCACCTCCTTGTGATTTACTGTATTATTACTAAAGTAGTATATCATAGGGCGTACAGTTTTGCAACTATTTTTATATATATCCTAAGGAATATTGGCTTATACAGCAAGGGTTTACACAGGAATACCCTCTATTTTCATCACTCATAAGAGTAGGAAATATGGTATAATTAAGGATACGTAGATCAGTCAATAGGAGAGTAAACTATGAAAAAATTAATGGTTATAGATGGCAGTAGCTTATTATATCGTGCATTCTTTGCACTACCACCACTACAAAATGCATTAGGGGTTCCTACAAATGCAGTATATGGTTTTTTAACTATGTTAACAAAGCTCTATGAAGAAATCAATCCTGACTATATTGCAGTAGCATTTGATAAAGGAAAGCAGACGTTCCGTATGGATATTTACGAAGACTATAAAGGAACTCGTCAAAGTGCACCAGATGAATTGCGCCCACAATTTAGCTTGATTCGTGAAGTATTAGAATCTTTGGGGATTATTGTGATTGAAGAAGAAGGCTTTGAAGGCGACGATATCATTGGTTCTTTAAGTAAAAAATGGGGGTCTACTGACTTACAAGTCCACATTATTACTGGAGATAGAGATAATTTGCAATTGGTAGATGAGTATACTAGTGTGTTCTTAACGAAAAAGGGCATCACTGACATGCTTCATGTAACTATGGAGAATATGGAAGAACTCTATGGATATGGTCCGCAAATGGTCATCGAAATGAAGTCTCTCATGGGCGACTCTTCAGATAATATCCCAGGAGTGCCTGGTGTTGGTGAAAAAACTGCCCTTAAACTATTGACACAATATGGTACGTTAGAGGGCGTGTATGAGCACATTGAGGAACAAAAGGGAAAACTGAAAGAACGATTAGTAGACAATAAAGACTTAGCGTTCATTTCTCATCAACTAGCTACCATCAAAACAGATATGGATATGCCTTATGAACTAGAGCAATTTGTTCCTGTAGTACATCGTAGTGAAGTGACTCCATTATTTGAAAAATTAGGCTTTCACGCAGTAACACCAAGATTACTAAAAGCGATGGGAGTGGCAGAAGAAGGAACTTTATTCGATCAATTTTTAGCTCCACCAGCAAAAGAAATTGAATTAACTCATGTCACAGAAGTGCCACGAGAATTTTATGAAGATAAAATCATCAGTGTCATTCTAAAAGAGGCTGGAACACATCCATTCAGAACCATAGAAGCTTTATATCTATATAATGGGGATACTCAATTAGTTGTGAATGGATTTGTAGATGTAGCACATGTGGAAACAGTCTTTGAAGAGGCTAAGGAAGTTGTTACAGATAATGCAAAATTGTTATTTGAAGTGTTAGGGACTGAAACAACTGGTAATATTTCTATTATGAAAGAAGATACTGTTCATATTAAAGACGTTACATTAATGGCTTACTTATTAGATCCTACACGAGCAAATTATGGTATGACCTATTTATGTGAGCGTTTCAGTCAACCATCTATTCCAGCTACAGAAAATGAAATGGAATGGGCTCTACAAGCGCAAAGTTTATATCGAATGAATGACATCGCTACGGAAGAGATGAAGACGGCTGGTGTATGGGACTTATATAAAACTATTGAATTGCCATTATTACGTACACTCTGTGTATTAGAAAAAAATGGTATTTACATGGATGTAGACCAATTACACACTACATTGGAACGCTTCAAAGTAGAAGTTAGTGAACTACAAGAAAAGATATTTACAATGGCTGGAGAAACTTTCAACATTAATTCGCCAAAACAATTGGGTGTTATCTTGTTTGAAAAATTACAATTGCCAGTGATTAAGAAAACAAAAACAGGTTATTCTACGGATGCGGAAGTCCTAGATATGCTTAGAAATGACCATGAAATTGTAGAACAAATTCTGGCCTATCGGTCAGTGGTAAAATTGGTATCTACCTACTTAGAAGGGTTTGAAGGACTTGTGAATCCTCATACTAACCGGATTCATACTTCTTTTAATCAAATGGTAACAGCTACTGGTCGTTTAAGTAGTTCCGATCCGAATTTGCAAAATATTCCTGTACGCAGTGAAAAAGGCCGAGAAATTCGAGCTTTATTTAAACCTCATGATGGATATGATATGTTCGTCAGCGCCGATTATTCTCAAATTGAATTGCGCATTTTAGCGCATTTGTCTGAGGATCCAGCGTTGATTCAAGCGTTCCAAAATGGTGAAGATATTCATCGTTTTACAGCAGCAGAAGTGTTGGGTAAATCCCTAGAAGAAGTAACACCACTAGAACGGTCTCATGCAAAGGCTATCAACTTCGGTATTATTTATGGTATTAGTGACTTTGGCTTGTCTCGTGACCTGGGTATTACGAGAGCAGAAGCAAAAGAATATATTGAGCTATATTTCAGTCGATATCCACAAATTAAAGGGTACATGGATCGTATGGTGCAAGAAGCACATGAAGCAGGTTCCGTACGAACTATGTTTGGTCGTGTTCGTCCATTACCTGATATTAATAGTCGTAACTTTAATCGTCGATCCTTTGCGGAGCGTACAGCTATGAATACTCCAATTCAAGGGACGGCTGCAGATATCATTAAATTAGCTATGAATCATGTAGAAGAAGCGCTAGAAGAGCTAGGCTTACAATCTCGTATTCTGTTACAGGTACATGATGAACTAGTGCTAGAAGTGATAGAATCAGAACAAGAACAAGTAGAAACATTGTTGCGCAATTGTATGGAACAAGTAGTGACATTACGAGTGCCATTGCAGGTAGATGTGCACAGTGCAAATAACTGGGCAGATGTAAAATAGTAGGTTCATAGAATTTCTATCCAATATGATTGTGTATAATAATAGTTTATATGAATAGAATCAAATGTGGGGTGAAAATATGTACAAAATCGGACTCACAGGAGGCATTGCCTCTGGTAAAAGTACAGTGTTACGATGGTTACAAAAAAAAGGTGTTCCCTATATTGATGCAGATGTAGTGGCTAGAGAAGTTGTTGAGCCAGGAACACCAGGATTACAGGAATTGGTACAGGCTTTTGGACCTAATACAGTGCTAGAAGATGGCACGTTACATCGTGCGTATATTGGTAGTCTTGTATTTTCTGATTCTAAAGCCTTAGAGACTATTAATTCTATATTGCAACCTCATATTAGACGGCGTATACAGGAATTGACAGAAGAATGGGAAGCTAAGGGAAAACGGGCTATCATCTATGATATACCATTGTTGTTTGAAACAGATTGGCATAAGCAGATGGATGAGATTTGGCTTGTCTATGTCAACCCTGTGACACAGCTAGAACGTTTGATGAAACGAAATTCTTATTCTGAACAAGAGGCACTTGATCGTATTCATAGTCAAATGAGTTTAGATGAAAAGCGAAAATTAAGTGCTGTTGTGATAGATAATTCTGGAACTATGCAACAATTAGAAAAACAATTACGTAAATTGTGGAAAACAGCGAAAATTCACTTTCAGAAGGAGGAAGTATGAGGGTATCCACAGCATTTGCTTGGTTAATCGTTGTCCTAACGGTCTATTATGTACAATACGGACAACCCTATTTAGCCAGACAATATGCGTATCCGTTAGCATATGAAAGTACGGTAATGAAAAATGCATCCACCTATCATGTAAGACCATCTATGGTGGCGGCTGTGATCTACACGGAAAGTAAATTTGATACAAATGCAAAATCTTTACCAGGCGCTTTAGGATTGATGCAGTTAATGCCAGAAACTGCGCACTGGATTGGAGAACAATTGAATCAACCGAGCCTATCTGACCAAGATATTAAGGAGCCACACACGAATATACAATTAGGGACTTGGTATTTAGCGCATTTATTAGATGAGTTCAAAGGCAATGAAATCTTAGCCTTAGCAGCCTATAATGCAGGGCGTGGTCACGTGGAGGAATGGATGCAAACTTATGGTTGGGATGATAATTTTGACGATATAGATAAAATTCCATTTCCAGAAACAAAAGATTACGTGAAACGGGTGATGGCTCATGAAGCACAGTATCAGTCATTGTATAGTCAATTACGATAAGGAACAAATCCATGGATGCAATTATAAAAGAATGTGAAGATCTCGATTTAGCTTGGTTAGAACCTATCATTGGAGACTTTCACTTAGTAGTGGAACAACAAGCCATATCGTCCACTATATATAGTCTCTTTTACTATACAAATGAAAAAAATTGGCGGTGGTCCGTCCTCTATGATACAGAAGTAGGGGATTATATGGTGCGTATTTCAGTACCTTTAGTAGAGTTTGTAGATATTGCTTTCATACGAGAGTCGTTAACGCCATTTATGGAGAATTTAAAAGCCAACTATAAAGCATCTATCATAACACGTTTTATGGAGCCTCAAGAAGGGTTTGTCTATGAATACAAGAAGAAGGGCATACCTCAGTGGAATTATGAAGAGGTATTACCACAAACAATTGAAGGATATCATTTAGATGTGACACCGCATACAGCATTAGATATGATTAATGGTTCTTATATTATTGGCACCTATATCAAAGATAATGAGGAAACGGGAGTGGTTTTATTTTATAACACATTCCGAGATGAATTTTTTGGCGAAACTAGGCAACAAGGCTATCCAGGAATTACACATGACTTGGATGCGACCACGATAGATAAATTTGAGCAAGCTTTGACGAATCATTTACAAGATGTATTACTGAGTTTATAACTTACCTATGGCATTCATTTAAATAAATGTTGCCATACTCTAGGTAGCAGGTAATGGTGATACTCTTGTATTGTAAATACAATTAGGATAGGAGTAGTATTTTGGAACAGATCCGAATAGAAAAACTAGGAAAATCCTTTGGGATACGAGAAATCTTTTCCAATGTATCCTTTACCATACGACAAGGAGAACGTCTCGCGTTAGTGGGCCCTAATGGGGCTGGTAAATCGACATTGATGAAATGCATACTAGGCATAGAAGAACATGATGCGGGGATCATTGTGAAAGACAGTAGTATCACCATTGGCTATTTACAGCAAGATGTGAATTTAGGTGATGCTAGTTTAGAAGAAGAAATTCAAACTGCTTGGGCTGATGTACAGCATCTAGAATCCCAATTACAAGCGTTAACAACAGAATTAGAACATCGAGATGCCACAGAGCAGGACATGCGTCGATTATCTTACTTACAAGAGAGATTGGAATGGCTTGGTGGGTATGATTATGAAAAACAAAGCCAACGTATTGCTTATGGTTTAGGATTTAGTGACGAAGATTTAAAGAAGAAAGCGAGTGAATTTTCTGGGGGACAAAAAACGCGTATTAATTTGGCTAAAGCCTTAGTGCGTCGTCCGGACTTTCTATTTCTTGACGAGCCTACTAACCATTTAGATATGCCAATGTTAGAGTGGTTGGAAGGGTATTTAAAGTCCTATAAAGGTGGCATTGTCATCATCAGTCATGATCGATACTTCTTAGATCAAGTGGCTACAGAAGTGGTAGAATTGGCTCATCATAAGGTACATACCTATAAAGGTAATTATAGTCAGTTCTTGAAACAACGGGAACAGCAACGTGTGGCGTATCAACGTGCTTACGAAAAGCAACAGGAGCACATTCGTAAAACTGAAGAATATATTGACAAATATAGAGCAGGCATAAAATCTAAAATGGCCCGTGGTCGTCAATCACAGTTAGATAGACTAGAGCGATTAGAGGCACCAGACCAGGATAGAGAGTTTACCTTTACCTTTCCTAAGCCAGAAATGAGTGCAGATCGAGTATTGATGGTGGAAGATGTATCTATTGGATATGATGCAGAACATCCTGTAGCTACACATATTACCACAACATTACGTCGAGGAGACGTAGTAGGTTTAATTGGTGCCAATGGAGCTGGAAAATCTACTTTCGTTAAAACAATTATGGGAGAACTCAATACCCTAGATGGAACGATTACCACTGGTAATCGAGTGCAGACGGGCTATTTTTCGCAAGAACATGAAGAGTTGCATCCTTCTTGGTCTGTCTTACAAGAGATTATGGCTCCTTACGATATGTCAGAAGAGTCTGCTCGCAGCGTATTAGGAGCCTTTCAATTCAGAGGGGATGATGTATTCAAGTTGGTAGGAGATTTATCAGGTGGAGAACGTGCGAGGGTAGCCTTATTACAGCTATTTTTAGAAGGTCGTAACTTTTTGATCCTTGACGAACCGACAAACCATTTAGATATTCCTACACGGGAAACGGTGGAGCAAGCATTACAGCAGTTTGAAGGAACTTTATTAATCATCTCCCATGACCGGTATTTGCTAGATGCAGTAGCAAAACGCATTGTGGTCTTAGATAATGGTGGTATCGAAGAGTTCCATGGCAATTATTCGTATTATAAAGAAAAAATGTTGGAACGATCTGTGTTAGCTGCACAACAATTAGAAGCGGAACAGACGAACCAAAATAATATGTCTAGTAATACAGCAGTCAAGGGCGACACTCCTAAAGATACAGCAGGAAATGCTGATTCTGATGTTGATGTACTTCAAGGTACATTAGAGATGACTATGACTACGGAACAAGAAATTGGTCATTCAGAACCAATATCAATTCCTAAAAAGAAAACAAATTCTTTTATGCTTGAAAAAGAACTGGCAAAAGTAGAATCAGACATTGCACGGTATGAAGCGACAGTTAAAATGTATACGGTACAGCTACAGGACCCATCTATACAGGGAGATATATCAGAATATGAACGATTATCTCAAGAGTTAGCCAATACAATATCACAACTAGAGGCCCTCTATGAGCGGTGGGAAGACCTTAGTGAAGAGGCTTAGGAGGTTTCTATGAAAGGTCGTTTTGCACCTAGTCCTACAGGACATATGCATGTAGGAAATTTATGGGTAGCATTTTTGTCCTATTGGTCTGCACGAAGCCAAAATGGAGAGTATATTGTCCGCATCGAAGATGTGGATATACAACGTTCTAAACAGATCTATGCAGATCATATATTAGAAGATTTATCTTGGTTAGGATTTACTTGGGACGAGGCACCTACGTATCAATCTCAACGTTTGGATATATATGAAAGATATTTACAAGACTTACGTGCTAAAAAACGGCTATATCCATGTTATTGTAATCGAGCTCGTTTACAGGAAATCAGCAGTGCCCCACATCAAGGGGAAGCACATCATGTGTACGATGGATATTGTTTAACACATACACCAAACATCAGTGAAAGGCCTCCATCTTGGCGGTTTCATATGGAGGATACCAAGGGATCTTTTCAGGATCTGTATCGAGGTGCGGTAGACTATGAAATACAGTCTTGTAGTGATGATATTGTATTAAAGCGGTGGGATGGCATGATTGCTTATCATCTGGCAGTGGTCATCGATGATTATGAAATGGGTGTCACTGAGGTCATTCGTGGCAATGATTTGTTACCTGTCACAGGGCATCAAATTGTTTTAGGGCAGAGTTTAGGTTTTCTTGAACTAGAATATGGTCATGTTCCTATGCTTGTGGATACAGAAGGGTATCGTTTGTCTAAACGGCAACAAAGTATAACCATACGTGATTTACAGAACCAAGGGGCTATACCAGAAACGCTGTGGGCATGGTTCGCACTAGAAACAGGATTGCTCACAAAGGGGGACTTACCTCTTAACGGCAAAATAGGGCTTTCAGAATTATTAGAGATTACCATTCCAAAGAAACTATTAGAACAAGATATAATTAAATTGACAAATTTCGATGTTGTGGTATGATAGTACAGTAATGAGGTGATACGTATGCCAATGGAAACAGCGATCCAAGAAAAAACGTGGGCCGTGTTAGGTGCCACAACAAGAACCGATAAGTTCGGATATAAGATTTTCAAACATCTTGTCAATAAAGGATATACAGTGTATCCAGTGAATCCTAATATTACGTCTATCGATGGCGTACAATGCTATCCAAGCTTGCATGAGTTGCCAGTAGTACCTACTGTAGTCGACTTTGTGGTGCCTGAAAAAGTTGGGTTAGAAGCTCTAGATAGTTGTAAAGAGTTAGGAGTTAAGACCGTTTGGCTACAACCAGGTGCGGATAAACCGGCAGTAGTGAAAAAGGCAAATGAATTAGGTCTTGAAGTGATTCAAGATTGTGTATTGATTCAAATTTAATAGGAGGCTTACATGAGCGCAATTATTGATGTAACATCTGCAAATTTTAAAGAAGTGGTAGCAACAAATGATAAAGTAACTGTTGTAGATTTCTGGGCACCATGGTGTGGATACTGTGTTCGCATGATGCCAGTATATGATGAATTGGCAGCTGCCTTAGGCGACAAAGTGACATTAACAAAAGTAAACACTGACGAACAACCTGAATTGGCACAATTCTTCAAAATTGAAATTCTTCCTACATTTGCTATCTTCAAAAATGGTGAAATCGTAGATCGCAAAATCGGTTTTATTCCATTAGAAGAATTAAAAGCAGCTGTAGAAGCTCATCTATAATACATAAAAGGACTGATGCATTCAGTCCTTTTTGTCTACTCTATTTGAGTTTGTATTTCTATCGGCATAATAGGTATGTAACAAGTAACAACATGTATTAGAAAGAATAGTTAAACTACTATTTGGTGTGTGTTATGCAAAAAGCATGTATCTCATTGACAGTGCGTCAAAAGATACATGTTTTTTTATGTATATCGTTTATCTAATAAACTTTCTAGTTTTTTCTCTTTTCGAGCATCTAATACTTTGCCTGCCAAAATGGATGGTATTGCTACGCCCACACCAATGGAGATAATGATAAGAATTGCCGTAACACCACTTTGAATAGCTTCTACGAGTGTAGTAGAAGTCAGTGAGTTGATGTGTAACATGGCGTATAAAAATCGATAGATAAATACGCCAGGTACAAGAGGAATCGCTGATGGAATCGCTAATACCTTAGAGGATGTATGGGAATAACGAGCTGCTTTCAGAGAAAATAAACTGACCATAGCGGCAGCGATAAAAGTAGCGCCAAACACAGAAAACCCTAAGTATAATATGAGCGTATTTTTTACCAAAATAGCAATGAGGCCACCAATACCTATGAGTGGAAGTAGACGTTTTGGAGTATAAAACATCACAGCATAGCCCGCAGCACCCACAACGGCAGCACCTAATAAAACAATGGAAATGCTGTCTGGAACAATACTTAAATGGGTGAAATCATAAGAATGATTGAAGTATTGAGCCATGCTAATCCCTACAGTCATACTGCCCACAATGAGTAACGTATGTACAGCTCGAGATATTCCTGCCAAAATGTAGTTGTTTAGCAAATCATCGACGGTATTAATGAGAGGAATGCCAGGAACCATAAACAATGTACAAGCAATCATAGCATAGATCACATCGGTAGAGTCAAAAATACATCCGGATAAAAAGGCTAATCCAGAAGATACCGCAGCAGCACAGGCGATACTGATATAACCGTTAATTTGAAAACGTTTTAATATCAATTGTATAATAAATCCAAGGAGGGCGCAGAATGTTGTAATCCATGCAGAGATAATAGTACCCCCAAATAAGATAGGAAAAGCACCACAGGCAAATCCTGCAAAGATGGCAGATGTGGAATCTGAATGGGGAGGATCTTTTTTAGCAATCTCTTCGAGCTTTTGGGAAAATTCATCAAGAGTATACTCTTTACGTAATGCAGTCCAAGTTAAGACACTAATGGAGGAAATAATATCCATATTCGCTCCTAAATATTGGACATTTCTAAAGGATGTAAAGCAATCTTCTGGACTATGAATATTAATTAAAATATTAGAGTAGGCAATATGGATATGAAGATGATCTGCTGGAATTCCCATATATGCGGCTGCGCGACGCATATCTCGAACAATTTGGTTCGCATTGGCTCCATTTTCAGATAATAAACAGCCCATACGAAGTAGAATTTTTACCTTTTTTCTGATTTCCACAAAGGGTTCTTCTAAAATATGCAAATCCTTTTCTGTATATTGAGACATATTAATGCTTCTTCCGTAAGTATTCCGTATTTAAATCTACATCAACTTCCACAGTATCTGCTTCAGGTTCAGCATCTACAAACTCAATAGATTCTAAATGTTGTACTACTTGAGCACGGATGAACCCCAAGTAGACTTCATATAGATCTTTTTTTTCTGCTAATTCTTCTTCTGTTAGAGCTTGACCAGATTTTTTTTTCGCAGCCAATGCATTAATGCGAGTTAAGGCTTCTTCCATAGTCATATCTTTTTTTTCTTGTTCTGTCATATATAAACTCCTTATTTGTTAGCACACACCCTTTATGGTATGATACACTATATATTAGTGTTAGATAAAAGTATCTAACCTATAGTCATAATTGTAGATTTATATTATAACACAAAGTATATAGTTTTTTCATCTTAGAGGAGAAGGCTCCGATGCGAATCACAAAAGCCATCAAGGCAGAGCAAATACGAATATTGGGAGAAGTCTACCACGATGCAAAACCGGCACTAGAGTTTACTACGCCTTTTGAATTGCTAGTAGCGGTAGCATTATCTGCACAGTGTACGGATGAACGGGTCAACATTGTAACCAAACGACTCTTTCCAAAATATAGCGATCCCAAAGATATGTATGAATTAGGGATTCCAGGATTAGAGGCATTGATTAAAGATTGTGGATTATATCGCTCCAAAGCGAAACATATCCATGAAACATGCAAGATTTTAGTAGAACAATACAATAGTGAAGTGCCGCGAGATTTTGATATCTTGGTGACACTGCCAGGAGTTGGTCGTAAAACCGCCAATGTATTGGTATCCATCTTATTTGATACGCCAGCTATTGCAGTAGATACTCATGTGTTCCGCGTATCTAATCGGTTAGGGATTGCTAAGGGGAAAACACCTGACGAAGTAGAAAAGAAACTGAAAAAAGCAATTCCTATGGAACACTGGAGTGCCGCACATCATTGGATGATCTGGCATGGTCGAAAAATTTGTAAAGCACGAAAACCATTATGTGACGAATGTCCTTTATATGATGTATGCCAATCGGCAGGGAAGGTATAGTATGACAGAACAAATGAGACGTCTCATTGAGGCTTTTACCAAGGTAGGTGTTACAGGACCTGCTATCGTACAAGAAATCGCAAGATTTCGAGTGTTAGATCAAATCATCACCCAAAGTGGTGAAGTTCGTGAGTGGGGCATTACACCAAAAGAATTATTTGAGCTTGCGCAAACATCTACAGTAGATATGTTTGGACCCTTGCCATATGATGAAGCAGGATTCAAGGAAATTTATGGAATTTCCTTTAGTGTTGAGTTAATGGATTTCATCAGTGCCACAGGATATTATGAAGGTGTGTCAGCAGGTCGTCAGTGGTCTGTACCGATGCAAGAAGTGATTGACTTTCATAAGAATACAGAAGGGATTATCCTCTTTGCCTATTTCGAGGAATATGCAGCTATTGCAGAAGAGATTATGCAAACCCTTCCAACCGATCGTTTGCTCTTCTATACAGCCTCTGAAAGTTGCTATAACCTCTTCCGTAGTTTATATCCGCTAGCACCAGTCATTAATGAATGGCCAGAAGATGTCATTTTTGATCATATTGTAGCGGCTACATCTGGTATGTTTACAGCACCGGTCACTACGATGGAACAAATGGCAGCTCGTGTGAATAATGTGAGCGAAAGAGGTACGGTACGTTACTTCATTCCAGTGTCTGCTGTACAAGACCAATTGAATATGAATCGAGTAGCCTTGCAGTTCATGATTCTTCAAAATCATTTAGAAGTAGTTCGAGAATGGGCTCCATTGCAAACGTATGAATTCCGTTATGGAGTAGGTCCTGTGAAAAAAGTAGATCTTTCTATTTGTGAAATTGTTGAAGATGGATACAAACAAACAAACTTTATTCCACTACCGCATGAAGTATTAGCCTCTATGGAAACATTTAGCTTAGCTCATTATGGACTTTCATTATATGGAGTGCAAGTAAGTATGAATCCGAAGCATCCAACTATGGGTGAGGATGGATACATGCATGGCGATTATCGGATTCCAACCTATATGCAACGCATGTTTGAAGCCTTGGAAGGATACTATTTACAAGTGTCTATGAAAGGTATCGATGTATCGGTTACATTGGAACACAAACAGGGTATTCCATTAGGTGCTTCTCCAGAAGATGCAACTGTACAAGAAGTAATGGAACAATCAATTTTACAAGATGATACAGTAGCATATCATTGGTATTTTAATCATCCAAGTGCACCATTCTTGTGGTATACCTATTTCAACAGTGAAGAAGGAAAACAAGTAGTACGTACATTAGCATCCATGGTAACTACTACACCAGCCTTATTGCAATTAATGGGTAGTTGTCGTCGTCAAGTAGTGAAAGAAGAGGCGCTAGCTACATTTACTACAAGCTTTACCAATTCATTACAACAATATGAAACAGAAAAAACGCAAGCTGAAACAAACTGGGCCAATGCATTAGCTACATTAGCTACTGAGATTGTACCAGTACCAACAGAAACAAATACAGAAGTAGGGGAGGACTAATCATGGCTGTTGTGAATTATTCAATTTATAAAGTATTAGGCACGCTTTCAGAAAATAAAGATGGTATGAAAAAACAATTAACATGCACAAGCTGGGGACGTTACAATCCTAAATTCGATATCCGTGCATGGGATGAAGATTACTCGCAAATGACGAAAGGTGTAACCTTAACATTAGAAGAAATTTTAGAATTAAAAGAAATCTTAAACTCTGTAGATTTAGAAGAAGCCTTAGAAGAAGCAAAACAAGAACGGGCTGAGGCTAAAAAATTAGAAGCAGAAAAATCTGAATAAGTCATAGTCCCTAGTATTGCATAGATAATGGGATTCGTGTTATAATCTTTAGGAATAGTTTAGACGTTGAAAAGAGGTGTATATACATGAAAGAAGGAATTCATCCAAATTATGTGGAAGCAACTGTAACTTGCGGTTGTGGTAACACATTCAAAACTGGCTCTGTTAAAGGTGATCTTCGCGTGGACGTTTGCTCCAACTGCCATCCATTCTTCACAGGCCAACAACGTGCGGCTAAAGCTCGCGGTCGTATCGAACAATTTAACAAACGTTACGGCAAATAATTGCGTACACAAACTATACAAATTAAATGGCAGAGCTAAGGCTCTGCCTATATTTGTTTTACAGGAGAACCTATGACTCAACAACGAATAAAGAAATTTGTCGGTGGTCAAGCAGTGATTGAAGGGGTTATGATGCGTGGTCCTAAAATTATGGCCACAGCTTGTCGTAAACCGGATGGAACCATAACGGTGAAGGAAGAACCAACGAAATCTATCCAAGACAAATATCCCGTTTTAAAACTGCCTTTCTTACGTGGAACTGTAGCTTTGTTTGAATCCTTAGTGATTGGTATGAAAGCATTATCGTTTTCGGCACAAGCCTCTGGAGAAGAAGAGGAAGAGGTCACAAATAAGGAAATCGCCATCACTATGGCTGTATCTGTGCTCATTGCAGCAGCATTATTTATTGCCTTGCCAACGTGGCTAGCAAAATTTATGCCTGGTGCTGGCTCAGATCATATGATATTGAATCTATATGAAGGAACCATTCGATTAGTTCTTTTTTTACTATATATTTTTGCTATCGGATTAACCCCAGATATTAAGCGTGTCTTTCAGTATCATGGGGCGGAGCATAAAACCATTCACACTTATGAAAATGATAGACCATTAACGGTAGAAGAAGTGCGAAACCATTCGAGATTACATGCTCGGTGCGGGACAAACTTTTTGTTATTTGTGATGGTTGTGAGTATATTTGTATTCGCTTTTCTAGGATGGCCAAATTTAGTGGAACGTATCGTTTCTAGATTAGCCCTTATGCCTGTAGTAGCGGGCATTTCTTATGAGCTTATCCGTTTTGCTGGACGCTCCCAAAACCCACTAGTGAAAGCCATGATCGCCCCAGGTCTTGTGTTACAATACATGACAACACGTGAGCCAGATGACGATCAAATTGAAGTGGCCATTCGTGCCTTAACATCGGTGCGACCTAGTGAAGAAGATGCTTACGAAGAAGAATAGAAAGGAGTCACCGTGTTAGTAGATAAACTGCAAGTGATTGAAGATAAATTTTTAGACTTGGAACAGCGCATTTCTGACCCAGACGTGATTGCTCGTCAAGAAGAATGGCGTAAATTGACTCGTCAACATGCGTCATTAACGGATACAGTGAACACATTCCGCCAATATAAACAAGTCTTAGCCGGTATCGAAGAAGCATTGGAAGTATTGGGCGATAAAAGCCTAGATGAGGACTTCCGTGCCATGGCACAAGAAGAATTGAATGAATTAAAAGTTCGCCGTGATGAATTAGAAGCAGAATTGCATATTTTGCTATTACCAAAAGATCCGAATGATGATAAAAATATTATCGTCGAAATTCGTGGCGGTGCCGGTGGTGATGAAGCAGCTTTGTTTGCAGGCGATTTATTCCGTATGTTTACAAAATATGCAGAAACACAAGGCTGGAGATGTACTATCATCGATGCCAATGAGCCTGAATTGGGAGGCTTTAAAGAGGTAGTATTCTCTATCGAAGGTGACAGTGTATATTCTAAGTTAAAATTTGAAAGTGGTGTACACCGTGTACAACGTGTGCCAGATACAGAATCTTCTGGACGTATTCATACGTCTACGGTAACTGTTGCGGTATTGCCTGAAGCAGAAGATATCGACATCGAAATCAATGAAAAAGATTTAGAAATCGATACGTACCGTGCCTCTGGTGCGGGCGGACAGCACATCAATAAAACAGAGTCTGCCGTTCGTATTACTCACAAACCATCTGGCATTGTAGTAGCGTGTCAGGATGAGCGTTCCCAGCTTAAAAACCGTGAAAAAGCCATGCGCGTATTGCGTGCTAAATTACAAGATAAAGCAGAGCAAGAAGCTACATCCGCTATGGCAGCAGACCGTAAAAGCCAAGTGGGTACAGGGGATCGCTCCGAGCGAATCCGTACGTACAACTATCCACAAGGTCGTGTGACGGACCATCGTATTAATTTAACTTTATACAAATTAAATGCTGTATTAAATGGGGATATGGATGAATTAATCCAAGCCTTGATCACAGCAGAACAAGCCGCTAAAATGCAAGAGGCAAATCAACATGGATAATGAGTTATGGACTATTAGTCGCATGCTCCAATGGACAGAGCAGTATTTTCGCTCCAAAGGCATAGAATCAAGCCGCTTGGATGGGGAAGTACTGCTTTCTCATAGTTTGGGCTGTGACCGTATGTACTTATATGTCAATTTTGACCGTCCGTTGGACAAGGCTGAATTAGATGCCTATCGACCTCTAGTGGTACAACGTGCCAAAGGTTATAGTGTAGCAGCTATTACAGGTCATAAAGAATTTATGGGGTTAGATTTTCATGTGAACGAGCACGTGTTGATTCCCCGTCCCGATACAGAAACATTGATTGAAGATATCTTAGAACTCTATGATGTGGATGCATCTCCACGCATCTTAGACTTATGCACAGGTCCCGGCACTATTTTGTTAAGTCTATTACATTATTTGCCGAATGCCACTGGTGTAGGCCTAGATATTTCCGATAAAGCATTAGCAGTGGCTGAGGAGAATTGCAGATCTTTGGAATTAGCCGATGTTTCAAGGTTCTGTGAAAGTGATGTAAAACAATTGTTAGAACAGGTGGCAATGGGAAAAGGTACTGAATATAATGTGCTAATGGAGGCTTGTACATCTCTAGTTGGAGAACAAATCACATCCTTAGATGGTCTGTTTGATGTACTTGTGTCGAATCCACCGTATATCACAACAGCAGAGATGAAAGCATTATCTCAAGAGGTATTACACGAACCTCACATTGCACTTCATGGAGGAGATACGGGATTAGAGTTTTATGTTCCTATTATTCGTGAAGGTTGGCGTTTTGTAAAAGATGGTGGTTACCTTGCTATCGAAATTGGACAGGGTCAAGAAGAGTCAGTATCTAAACTAGCTAGAGAAACAGGACAATATGGAGAACCTGTATACCAACGAGATATCGCTGGTATCATTCGTGAAGTACGTTGGGAAGTACGACGCTCTTCTATATAAACATTTATGTATTGAATCTGCTAATGGAGATAGAATGCCATATACTTCTCCACAAATTTACGTTCCACTAAGATTTGCTCCGAAGTATATGACGCTCTATCTTAGGCAATCAACAGCAGTATGTATAAATACAAGTTTATATAGTGCTTGCTTTGGTGAGAAAGGCAAAGATTCAAAAGTAGTAGCTCATATATTTTAAAAATAAATTCGGTATTTAGTGATATAATATTATTTAAGAAAGGAGGCACGATATGGAAGCATTAGACTCTATTGAGACACAGGTATTGACTCCTGATGATGTGGAACTAGCGGGTACTTTGCTCCGAGTAGGAGATTTGGTGGCCATACCTACGGAGACGGTGTATGGCTTAGGAGCTAATGGGCTGGCAGCGGATGCGATGGATCGAATTTATGCAGCCAAGGGAAGGCCTTCTGACAATCCATTAATCTTACATGTATGCGACCAGTCTATGGTACATCGTTTAGTACGACATATCACTCCTTTAGAGCAAACCTTAATGGATACCTTTTGGCCAGGGCCATTGACGATCACCTTTGAAAAGTCTGCGCTAGTGCCAGAACGAGCGACTGGTGGACTTTCACGGGTGGCACTACGATGTCCAGCCCACGAAGTATGTCGTGAGATGATACGCATTGCTGGTGTACCTATTGCAGCACCAAGTGCCAATCGCTCAGGACGACCAAGTCCGACTACGGCAGAAGCTGTCCTACACGATATGAAAGGACGCATTCATGCTGTACTAGATGCAGGCCCCTGTGAAATTGGTGTAGAATCTACAGTAGTACAAGTAGAAGATGATACGGTAATTATCCTACGCCCCGGCGGTGTGACAAAAGAGATGTTAGAAATGGTGGCGGACCATGTGGTGTATGATACAGCCTTGCATGACCCTACAGAAGCACCGAAAGCACCAGGGATGAAATATCGCCATTATGCACCGGACATGCCTGTACAAGTTGTGGTAGGTTCCTTAGAGGCTGTGGTGAAATCCATAGAATTTAGTACTAATTCGAATGTATGTAAACGTATTGGACTATTCCTATCTCAACAAACTTGGGATTTGCTAGTAGAGACATTAGGTGCAAAATTAACCACTATATCTGAAGATACACATGCGAGGTACCTAGCTTCATTCGGGGTAGGTGCTGACACTCAAGATATTGTTGCGATTATTTATGGTGAAATAGCGGAGCCTGTATCTTTGGCAAATCAATTGTATGAGGGGTTGCTAGATTTCAACGAAAAAGATGTGGATCTACTCATTGTAGAAGGTTGTAAAAAAGAAGGTCTAGGAGTGGCTGTTATGAATCGCTTGGAAAAAGCTAGTGGCGGTCAAGTATATATCACTGAATAAGTTTTGAGTTGCGTTTCAATTAAAAATCCAGTGCTATTTAAAGGAGTATAAGAACTTTATATATCATCATAATAGAGGTAGTAAATGAATTTATTATTTGTTTGTACAGGGAATACCTGTCGCAGTCCCATGGGTGAAGGAATTGCCCGTGCTGTTGGACGTGACCTTGGTATAGAGGTGGCAACCCTATCCACAGGTTTATTTTGCGTGCCAGGGGCTAAGGTGAGCGACGAAGCTGTGGTGGCAGTTCGAGAATTAGTAGGCGAAGATATTAGCGAACACAGTTCTCGACCATTAAAAGTAGATTTTGTGAAAGCCGCAGATTATGTATTGGCTATGACAGAAGATCATAAAAAAATATTACTTCGCCAATTTCCTTTCGATAGTAAAAAAATTATGACTCTTGCTGAATTTGCTGGCGAAATAGGCGATGTAGATGACCCATTTGGGCAATCTCAAGAAGTATATACGAAAACAGCGGAACAGATTGTACGGTATGTACAACAAGGGCTTGCATTACATAAATAAGAATGTTCCAATTGTTTTATCAAAAAGATTGGGTACCATAGCATATAAAGAATACTATAATTGCTTGTATCTATACATTAACGATGTGGATATGTATCCACAATATAGGTGTACACAGATATATATTGATAAGATACTGTTTTATGAACTTGGTATTACATAAAGGAGGACAAAATGAAAGTAGCAGTTGGTTGTGATCATGGTGGATTTCATTTGAAAGAGGCTATTAAAGGCTTACTAGAAAAACAAGGTATTGAGTACAAAGATTTTGGTACATACTCTACAGATTCTATGGATTATCCAGATGTGGCAAAACCATTGGCAGAGGCAGTAGCAGCTGGTGAATTTGACCGTGGTATTTTGACATGTGGTACAGGTATTGGTATCGGAATTGCAGCGAACAAAGTAAAAGGCATTCGTGCTGCATTATGTCATGATACATTCTCTGCTCATGCTAGCCGTGAGCATAACAATGCAAATGTGCTCACTATGGGTGAACGTGTTATTGGTCAAGGGTTGGCATTAGATATCGTCGACATTTGGTTACACACCGAATTTGAAGGTGGTCGTCATGCTAAACGTGTGGATAAAATCTCCGCTATTGAAGAATAATATAAAATAATAATATCGAACAAAGTAACGGCTAGTCCTAAAATGGGGGTAGCCGTTTTTATGTTCGATGTATTTTTTGAATAATAATATTCGGTATCTTACAAATGTAGAAATATTACTTATTTTCCTATACAATAGTAGATATATTATTACTATGTAGATAGGAGACACTATGCATATTTTATTAACAAATGACGACGGCTTATGGGCCCCAGGGATACAAGGATTAGCACAGGAATTAGCGAAGCACCATCGAGTTACGATGGTAGCACCTAAGGTGGAGCAAAGTGCTAAATCCAGCTCGTTAACAGTGCAGGTACCAATCAGAGCAAAAGAGATGAGCGAAGACGGTGAAAACCCAAGAATGATCTTTGTAGAAGGGACACCAGTGGACTGCGTGAAGTTTTCTATATCTTATTTATTAAAAAATGATCGTCCTGATCTAGTTGTATCTGGTATCAACCATGGATTTAATTTGGGATCTGATGCAGTGTATTCAGGTACTGTGGGTGCCGCATTGGAAGGATTGATGTACGGCATTCCATCTTTGGCGCTATCTTTAGAAAAATATAGCGTTAAACGGATGGAGGAAATACTGCCTTTCATTACTGATTTTATCAAAGTCATGTATGAAGAAGGGCAATATCAAGGGTTATTGAATGTTAACTTCCTAAAAGAAGGTCCTATTGGCTGGGAACAAGTAAAAGTATTCCATCAAGGCTTTCAAGAGTATACTAACGTCATCGATGTACGGAAAGATGCCAAGGGCAGAGAGTACTATTGGATTGTAGGAGACCAAGGGTTTCAGAAGGAAGATAAACCTACCGATGTGGGACATATCAAAGAAGGATATATCTCTGTGGTGCCTTTGACGTGGAAACAAGAAGATACGGAGCAAATTTCTGTGGTAGAACAGTTAATTGCAAATAAATAGCGTGCAGTCATTAAAGTTTTACAACTCCGTGGAGGGAGTATTAACTTTTGGATATATTGACTATAGTATAATTATAAATCTTTGATGTATCTAATAATATACAAACGATCTATCTATCATGATATATGATAGGATAGGTCGTTTCTTTTTATTGTCAACTCCTAGTAATTATATTGGAGTTGACAATAAAAAGTAATAGTGTTTTAATACTACTTGAAAGACATTTTTTATCATCTTATGTTGTGGCTCAAGGGAGGGTCCTATCATGAAAGAAGAAACAAATGTAATAGGTACGATGAGTGCAAGACAGATTACGATGACTGCATTATTTGTGGCATTGGTAGCAGTAGGGGCGTTTATTAAGATTCCCATCCCGAATTTGCCATTTACCTTGCAATTGCTCTTTACTACATTAGCTGGTCTCATCTTAGGAAGTCGTTTAGGTGGCATGAGCGTAGCGATGTACATTATTCTTGGCCTTGTAGGGGTGCCGGTATTTACAGAAGGTGGCGGGTTCATGTACATCTTCAAACCTACATTTGGCTATCTTGTAGGCTTTGCTATTGGTGCCTTTGTGGCAGGTCGCATGATAGAAAATGCAGGGGTGGTTACTTTCAAAAAATTGTTAACCGCATCTTTTGTGAACTTACTTATCGTGTATGCTCTAGGTATGGTTTACTTGTATGAAATCATGGATTTATATCTAGCAAAACCAATTGGTCTAGAAACATTATTTATCTATTGCTTTGCATTGCCAGTGATTCCAGATATTTTTCTTTGCATCTTGGCAGCTTTCATTGCAAAACGATTACTTCCGATTTTAAAACGATAGTGAACATAACAGATTTGATATAAGGTGCATATACACGTTGGTATGCACCTTATGTTGATATTTGTGAAATTCACCGCAGGTGATGAAGAACGTAGGAAAGGACAAAATCATGACAACAACTCAAAGCCCAAAAGGCTTATATATATTAGGCACAGGAACAGATGTAGGCAAAACATATATCACTGCCTTATGGCTCAAAAAACTTCGTGAATCAGGACATGATGTGGCGTATTATAAAGCAGCTGTTAGTGGTGCTCCTAGCATTTCTGAAAGTGATGCAGGGTATGTGAAACAAGTGGCAGGACTTTCACAAGCAGATGAGACTTTATTATCCTATGTATTTGATGAGGCCGTATCTCCCCATTTGGCGGCTCGTCATGAAGGAAAATTTATCGATAGGACTGTAGTGAATCGAAATTTCTGTCACGTCGCTAACACACATGCATACACAACTGTTGAAGGTAGCGGTGGAATTATTTGCCCATTGCATGTGACAGATACAGAATTGTACATGCTAGAAGATGTGGTAAAGGATTTACAGCTGCCAACCATAGTGGTAGCCATAGCAGCACTTGGCACGATCAATAGCACGGTGTTGACAATTCATTATTTACAATCTAAAGGTATCTCTGTGAAAGGGATTATTGTAAACCAATATATAGGAAACCCTATGGAATTTGACAATTGTGTGATGATGGAACGATTGACAGGAGTTCCTGTGTTAGATCGAGTAGGACCGGGTGAAACATCATTACATATGGATGTGGACAAGATGTTAGCTTGCTACGAAGATATTGCGAATCCACATGCGTAAGTAGTTATGTAGGAGATATATTTTTTAAAGTAATGTAATGTTAGTGTGAAACTTTATTATAGAAGTTTACATAATTACGGATAGATACATATAGATACATATAGATACATATAGAAGATATATTATTGAAATGTATAGTTAATACAACTACTGATAGTGCTATATATGAGATATACATATCTGAAACATCGATTAAAAATTATATTATAAATGTACGAGAGGTATAGGTATACACATGAAAGATTGGGCAAAAAAGGATTTAGAATTAATTTGGCATCCATGTTCTCAAATGAAAGATTATGAAACATTACCACCGATTGTGATCGACCATGCAAAAGGTTGTTATTTATATGATGTAGAGGGAAAAGAATACATAGACATCATCAGTTCTTGGTGGTGTAATTTACTGGGTCATTGTCATCCAAAGGTAAACGAGTCGATTAAACACCAATTAGATACATTGGAACATGTTATTTTTGCGAACTTTAGCCATCGACCTGCCATCACTTTGGCGGAACGATTGAAAGAAGTGATGCCAGAAGGTTTAACTCGCTTTCATTTCAGTGATAATGGGTCTGGTGCAGTTGAATGTGCCTTGAAAATGGCGTTCCAATATCATTACCAAACAGGTCATCCAGAACGTCAAAAATTCTTATGTCTCAGTGAAAGTTACCATGGTGAAACTATTGGTGCTTTATCTGTAGGTAGTATGGATCTATTTGCCGAAATTTACAAACCAATGTTGATGGATCAAACAATCCACACACAAGGACCAGACTGTTACCGTTGTAATTATGGTAAGACTCGAGAAACCTGCTCCTGTGAATGTTTTGAGCACATGGAAAAAGATTTTGCTGAACATGGTTCCACTTTGGCAGCGGTTATTGTGGAGCCTTTGATTCAAGGTTGTGCAGGGATGAAAATGTATCCTCCAGAGTATTTACGTAAATTACGTGAACTTTGCGATCGTTACGGAGTATTACTAATCGCTGATGAAATTGCTACAGGCTTTGGTCGTACGGGTAAATTATTTGCCTTTGACCATGCAGGAGTATCTCCAGATATTATGACTGTTTCTAAAGCGTTGACTGGTGGATATATGCCGATGTCTATCACCGTAGTAGCTGAAAAAATTTACCAAGCTTTCTACGATGATTACCATACAATGAAAGCGTTCATGCATAGCCATACCTATAGTGGTAACCCATTGGGATGTGCCGCAGCATTAGCGGTGTTAGATACCTTGCGAGATGAGCATATTTTAGAACAAGCTGAAGAAATGGGTAACTATTTACATGATGCATTAGTGAAAGCCTTGGGGGATCATCCGAATGTAGGTGAAATTCGTCGCATGGGATTAATTAATGCCATCGAGCTTGTTACCAACAAAGAAACAAAAGAAGGCTTTGATGGCTCCTTGCGCATGGGCTATCAAATCTATAAAAAAGCGTTGGATAGAGGATTACTACTTAGACCATTAGGGAATGTCATTTACTTTAACCCACCATTAACAATTGATAAAGAGACCATCGATATTGCCATTGAACGAACAGTACAAGCCATGGCAGATGTGTTGGGGTAATTTGTGGTTATCAAAATATCATATTACAAGTATGGCAAATTACTGAAATTGGCAAAATGAATGCATTGTTATAATAATGCTATGCATAATGAATTAGAATAATAAAAAGGCTGTAAGCAAACAATACGAATGCTTACAGCCTTTTTCTGTAATGTGTATAAACTTTTATGTAATCGTTAAATATATTGTATATCTGAATGAATCAAAATATAACATGTTGAGATCATATACAAATAATCAATTGTTTTGAGTATTTTCCATATACCCCTCAGGTGCTTTAGGTTCTACTACAATGTCGTTATGGGTGGTAAAGATGACATAGCCCAACGGTGATCCAGGTGGCTTTTTAATGTGTTTCACTAGGGTGTAGTCTACGGTTACTTTAGAAGTATCTTTTCCTTTGCTAAAGTATGCAGCAATTTGCGCAGCAGCCTCAATCATTTTAATATCAGGCTCAACGTCAGACCGCAAGATAACGTGGGATCCTTGTATATGTTGTGTATGCAACCATAGGTCATTTGGTTTAGCCCAACGATTGGTCAGGTATTCGTTTTGCTGGTTATTTTGCCCCACATATACATCCCCATTAGGAATGGTAAAGTGCAAGAAATTATCTTTTTTAATCTTGAAAGGAATCGGCTTTTTGGATTGTCGTAAGATGCCTGCACTTTCACATTCGCTACGAATTTCTTGAACAGATTGTTTTGTCGTAGCTAAGGATAAACTGTATTGAATGGATTCCAAATAGGAAAGGCGCATAGAACTTTGTTCTAGTTGGTATTGACCATTCTTCGTACGATTTTTCATCTTGCGATATAGCTTATAATAGGCTTGCGCATTTTCTGTGATTGACAATGGAGGATCTAAAGGAATCGTGATATTTTCAGTATTATCAGATAAGACGTTTTGTACTGTTACTTCCGATTCATAGTGATGAGGCAAGTAGCTATAAATCATGAGTAGATCTCCATATGCTTTGTAGGTATCTGCTTTTGATGTATCATCGAGTTCAGCCTTAATCTTTTCGTGACGGCCTTCTTCTTTTTTGATGGCTGCAGAGATAATTTTTTCTAGCTCTTTTCCTGCTGTGTGGATAGCGCCTAGTTTTGCCACATCTTGTGAAAGAGCCTCGGAAATCGTAGCGTATTGTATGGTATCAACAATGGTGTGAGGGAAACTTTCAGAGATAGGTATGGGCGTTAATAAACGTTTGCCAGTAGCCGTGGTATATTGTAATAATCCTTGTGCGCTGAGTAGTTGAGTCTGCAAATTAGTAAGTCCATCGGTGATACTGCTAATGAGGTCCTCTGTCATCGGTGTAGTTGGTGTTAAATCCATGCGACAACATAGGTCATCTAATAGAACGGGACCGAAGCCGTTGAAGATGTGACGAATCGTATTGCCCACTGTATCTTGGGAGAAGGATTGTAGTAATTGCGTAATCTCTGGACCAGAGAATTGCATGAGGTCTACACGAGATGTATTGGGTGGCAATTCATAAGGTAATTTAGGTGCTACAGAACGAACACGGTTCATCAGTGGTGTAACATGAACAAGAGATTCTAAAATCATCCCATCTTGCACGAAGATACAGTTCGAATATTTGCCCATTAGTTCTACATAAATTTCATTCACAACGATGGAACCATCTAAGCCTAATTTGTCGGCTGTAATCCGGATAATACGGTCCCCATGTAATTGCTCGATATTTGTGATGCGAGCTCCTTCAATATGTTTACGTAAATACATAATGAGAGATGTAGGCTCCTTGGGAGCATCCACAATTTTGTCCGTGACATAGATAGACGGAGCGCTACCTACAGTAATTACTAAGTAGGGACTTGTGGTAGGCGTATTAATTTTTAAGAGTATACTTGTTTTATCTATCTGCTGAATGCGTTGAATCTGACCATTACCGACTTGGTCGTTCAGTTCACGTATTAATACAGATAATGTTAAACCATCTAAATTCATGAAAATCCTTTCGTTATAGGTATATCGTATTTTTAAATGCTATTACTCTAATAGTATACACTAATCTACTAATAGGAGATATAGGAAGTATTAGTTCACATTTAAGGAATTATATTTTATAACATATATCACTAAGTTCTATAAATGATAGTATTATTTTTGCGCCTACCGTGCTATACTGAAAGATAAGAAATAGAACGGAAGCGCGAGGTAAATCCATGAACAGTATGACAGGCTTTGGTCGCGGCATAGTGACTACAGAAACAGGAAGTTTCCAAGTAGAAATTAAAACAGTAAATACACGATATTGTGACATTACTATTAAAAGCCCTAAACAATTTAATGTATTCGAAGATAAAGTGAGACGATTGATCCAAAATGCTTTCCAACGAGGTAAGGTAGAAGTTGCTATTCTCTATAAAGAATCTGGTGAGCAAGAAAAAGACTTGAGTATGAATCGTGCTTTATGTGGACAGATTAAACAATTTTTAGTGGATGAAGGATTCTATACGGATGTGAAAGAGGTCCCTTTATCGGCGATTATGTCCATTTCCTCGGACTGGATCACTGTAGAAGAACCACCTACTGACGAAGAGGCAATAGGTCGTGCCTTAGAAGAGGCTACAAAGTTAGCTATAGACGGTGTTCTTGCTATGCGTGCTAAAGAAGGCATTGCCATGAAAGAAGATATTTCTTTACGATTGCAAGGTATTGAAACATTGTTCGCTTATATGGAAAGTAGAAGAGATGTGGCCCTAGCGCATCATGAAGAACGATTATTGCAACGAATTCAAACGATGCTAGATAAAGTGGGCGTAGACTTTCAAGAAGAACGATTTATGCAAGAAGTGGCGATACTTTCAGATAAAGTAGATATATCAGAAGAGATTGCTCGATTTGCCTCACATGTGGTACAATTAAAAGAAATCCTTGAGGAAGAAGGACCTATTGGACGCAAATTAGATTTCTTGTTACAAGAAATGAATCGTGAGGTCAATACGATGGGATCTAAGGGGAATGAAATTACAATTGTAGATACAGTTGTACAATTGAAAGTAGAGTTAGAAAAAGTAAGAGAGCAAATTCAGAATATAGAATAATATGTAAGTAGTACTGGAGTTATCATGTCTGATAAAGGAATATTAATCGTCATTTCAGGACCATCTGGGGCAGGAAAAGGCACGATTTGTGCAGAACTCCGCAAACAAATGCCAAACTTGGTCTATTCTGTATCGATGACTACACGTCAACCACGAGTGGGTGAAGAAGAGGGCATTAGCTATTTCTTCCGAGATGTAGATACGTTTGAAAAATTAATCAAAGAAGATGCATTCTTAGAATATGCAAAAGTGTACGATAATTATTATGGTACACCGAAAGAGCACGTGATGAATTTATTAGAAGAAGGCAAAAGTGTGATTTTGGAGATTGATATTCAAGGTGCTATGAAGGTAAAAGAATCCTACAGTGATGCGGTCTTTATCTACGTTGTACCGCCGTCATTAGATGTGCTGACATCTCGTCTGCATGGTCGTGGTACAGATGATAAAGAAGTAATTCATAAACGTTTATCGTTGGCTTGTTCTGAACTGGCTTTGGCACATCGTTATGATTATATTGTCGTCAATGATGATTTAGAGGATGCCATTGAAAGAACTGCATCTATCTTGCGTGCTGAAACGTGTAAAATCAGTCGCAACAAAGAAAAGATTCAATACATTTACAAACGATATAGCAATGAACAAGAACAACAATAATATAGTAAGTAGATAAAGGAGACTTTCATTATGATGGTAGAACCGCATTTAAAAGATTTGGAAAAACAAGTGGACAGCAAGTACACATTGGTCACATTAGCTGCTAAGCGTGCTCGTGAATTGACAGACGGAGACCCGTCCTTGGTAGGAGAAGTAGGAACAGAAAACCCTGTATCCATTGCTTTGTATGAAATCGCAGCAGAACAAGTAGGTTTCGAACGTACTAAAGATGGTGTGAAATAAGTTTACATTATGATTATAAGATGCCTAATGAATAGAGGAATCAAAACTGTATTCATTAGGTATTTTTTTTACGTATACTACATTCCTAAAAGCTATAATAAAAGGCACTACAAAGGTAGAAAATATAAGGGAAGTAGGGTATAATTAAACTGTTCATGTAAATATTTATTGGAGGTTTATATGGCTAAAGATTGTTCATTTGATGTAGTATCCGAAGTGGATATGCAAGAAGTAGATAATGCAGTAAATCAAGCGAAGAAAGAAATCGGTACACGGTACGATTTCCGTAATAGCAAAGCAGATATAGAACATGATGGTGACACGATTAAAATTCATTGCGATGATGAATATAAATTAGGTGCAATTATTGATGTATTAAAAGGTAAAATGGTAAAACGTAATGTGGCCATTAAAAATTTAGAGTATGGTAAAATTGAACCAGCATCTGGCGGTACTGTACGCCAAGTTGTGACTATCAAAAATGGTATCTCTAAAGAGGTGGCTAAGGATGTTGTTAAATTAATCAAAAACATGAAATTAAAAGTGACAGCTCAAATTATGGAAGACCAAGTACGTGTAGCAGGAAAAGATAAAGATCAATTGCAAGCAGTGATTACCATGCTTCGTGAACAAGATTTACCTGTGGAATTACAATTTGTGAATTTCCGTTCTTAATCAAATAAAGGAGCATCACCCAATGGATGCTCCTATTTTATCATGTGAGGGACTATGAACGTAGAAGATATGCGTGGTGGTTACACCACTGGTTCCTGTGCAACAGCAGGGGTGAAAGCTGGACTCTTAGCCCTAATCGAAGAAGAAATTGTTGACCAAGTTTCTATACGAAACCCGCAAGATGCTTTCATCGATGTACCTATTGCCAAGGTAGAAGTAGTATCCCCAACAGAGGCAATGGTAACAGTTGTGAAAGACGGCGGTGATGACCCAGATGTTACACATGGCACGGACATTGTGACTACGGTAACAGTCAATCAATCGGGCGCCATTACTTACGAGGCGGGATTCGGGGTTGGTACAGTAACGAAACCAGGACTAGCATTACCTGTAGGAGAGCCTGCCATCAATCCAGGTCCTAGAACAATGATTTCCTATGTGTTCGATGAACTAGTACCAAAGGGTATGGGAATCCATGTGAAAGTCTCTGTCCCAGCAGGAGAAAGCTTAGCTAGAAAAACTTTGAATGGCACCCTTGGTATTGAAGGTGGTATTTCTATCATTGGCACTACAGGTATTGTAAAACCTATGAGTGAAGAAGGATTCAAAAACTCCTTAGTACCGCAATTGCGAGTCATGAAAGAAGCAGGTTATACAACGGCTATCCTTGTACCGGGACGCATTGGTCAAGAAATTGCTAAGGAACAACTAGGTATTTCTATCAATCAAATGGCGGAAACTAGTAATTTTATCGGCTTTATGCTAGAACAATGTGTCAAAATTGGCTTTAAAAATATTCTCATCATTGGTCATATTGGTAAAATTATTAAGCTCGCTAGCGGTAGCTTTCATACCCATAATCGTATGAGTGATGGTCGTATGGAAACGATCGTTGCCTATGCAGCCTTAGAAGGGGCATCCCAACAGGTTTGTGAAGAATTGATGGAATGTCGCACCACAGAGGCGGCTATGCCAATTATAGAACGAGAACACTTGGAGGGCATTTATCAGCGTGTAGCGGATCGAGCGTCTATGCGTTCCATGCGATATATTGCACAAGATGCAAAGGTTGGTATTATCATATCTACCTTGGATGGCACTATACTGGCTGTCGATGAGGTAGCGAAACAAATAGGAGAAGAAGAATCATGGCACATACCTTGTATGTCGTAGGTATTGGCCCTGGGAACCCAGAGTATGTAGTACCTAGAGGATTACATCTCATTCAGCAGGCTAAGGTTTTGGTAGGAAGTGAACGGGCATTAGAAGATTTTGCTCAGCCTGGTCAATTAACCTTTCCCATAGCGAAATTAGCACCTATGGCTGAATGGATGGGACAGCAACTACAATCCAATGATATTGTAGTGTTAGTCAGTGGTGATACAGGATATTATTCCTTGTTGCCATACTTAAAAACTAAATTCCCCAACAATCCAATCGATGTGACGCCGGGGATTAGTTCTATGACATTTGCTTTTGCCAGACTAGGTGAAGTGTGGCACAATGCAGATTTAATGAGCTTTCACGGTCGTCGACCAGAAGAGAAAGATTTGTATTATGCAGAAGGGCGTAAGTTAGGATTTTTAACAGATCCTGAACAAAATCCTGCCTATATTGCAACATATTTAATCGAAGAGCATGGTTGGCCGAAGGATACAAAGGCGGCTGCCTGTGAACGATTGAGTTATGAAGATGAGCGTATTGAACGCGGTACATTAGAAGAATTACAGACATTGGAGGGCTTTGGGCACTCCGTAATGGTGGTATTAGGATGAGACATTTTTTTGGAATTGAAGACGAGGAATTTATTCGTGGCGACGTGCCCATGACGAAAAAAGAAATTCGCATGGTTGTTATGAATGAAGCTCGAATTGAAGAAGATAGCGTTGTCCTTGATGTAGGAGCTGGTACAGGTTCTATTTCTATTGAAGCTGCTTTAGGGGCTCCGAAAGGACATGTATATGCCATAGAACGCTTTGAAAAAGCGACAGATTTAATTCGTCAAAATCAAGAAAAATTTGGCGTGAAAAACTTAACGATTATTGAGGCAAAAGCGCCAGAAGGTATGGAAGATTTACCAGAATTAGACGCTGTTATCATTGGCGGTAGTGCTGGTGGTATGGGTACCATTATGGACGAAGCCACACGATTGTTAAAAGTGGGTGGTCGTCTTGTGGTAACAGCTGTTACTATGGAAACTGGCTATACTATTTTGAAAGAGTTAAAAGGTAGACCATACACGTATGAAGGATTTCAAATGCAAGTGAGCCGTTTCAGAAAGGCTGGCCCGTACCATTTATTAAATCCATTGAGCCCTATTTTTATCGTAACTGCAGTGAAACAGGAGGCATAATATGGCACAAGTACATATCGTGGGCGCAGGCCCTGGAGATCCAGAATTAATTACCCGTAAGGGGTATCGATTGGTACAAGAAGCAGATGTAGTCATCTATGCTGGTTCCTTGGTAAATCCAGCGATTTTAGAAGCTTGTAAAGAGGGTTGTGAGATCCACAATTCTGCGTCTATGAGTTTAGATAATGTGTTAGCAGTAACAAAAGCTAGCGTTGCAGAAGGTAAAACAGTAGTGCGCTTGCACACAGGTGACCCTGCCATCTATGGAGCCATCCAAGAACAAATGGATGCCTTAAAAGAAATGGGTATTACCTATGATGTAACACCTGGGGTAAGTTCTTTCTTGGCAACGGCAGCAGCCTTGCAACAAGAGTACACATTGCCTAATGTAACCCAAACTGTCATCATCACTCGCATGGAAGGCAGAACGCCTATGCCAGAAAAAGAAAAATTATCTATGTTGGCTAGCCATGGCGCTACTATGTGCATTTTCTTGTCTGTACAAATGATTGATAAAGTGGCAGCAGAATTAATTGAAGGTGGCTACGATAAAACGACACCAGTGGCTATCGTTGTGAAAGCATCTTGGCCAGACCAACGCATCATTCGTGGCACTTTAGAAACGATTGCTGATGTGGTGGCAGAAGAAGGCGTTATTCGCCAAGCTATGATTGTAGTAAGCCGTGTACTGGATACAGATTATGAATTATCTAAACTCTATGACAAAGGCTTTGCCCATATGTATCGAGATGCGAAGTAATGAAGATTGCTATTGTATCTGTTACAAAACGGGGCGCGACCCTTGGACAACAAGTACGCAGGGCTTACGTGCAAGAACATGTGGTAGATTGTTATGAAAAGGAAGATCGTGAAAGTGGAGACACAGCGATTTCTTTTTCTTCCTTGAAACTACATATAGAACAGTTGTGGAAAGACTACGACCGCATCTTATTCATCATGGCCACAGGTATTGTAGTGCGCATGATTGCCCCTTTTATCAAGCATAAATCAGAGGATCCAGCCATATTAGTCATGGATGAAGGTGGTCACTTTGTGATTAGTCTTTTATCGGGTCACTTAGGTGGTGCTAATGAATGGACTAGTGAGGTAGCAATGATTACGGGGGCTACACCAGTGATTACAACAGCTACAGACGTAAATCAGTTGCCTGCGCCAGATGTATTGGCCCGAAAAATTGGCGCTAAGGTAGAAGACTTCTCTATGCTTATTAAGGTGAATGCTGCTATCGTCAATGGAGAAACTGTCAAATATTATTTGGATAGTACCTTGGCAGATGACTTTGAACAAGCTGTGCAAGCACATCAAGTGGACTATGCTCTTTTTCACCCAGAGGAAGCATTCCCATGGGGGGATGAGCCAAAGGTTGTGATTACAGATAGAACCATTGATTGTATAGGTGTCACACTGGTGTTACGACCACCGACTATGACGGTAGGCATCGGATGTCGCCGTGATACACCGAAAGAATTGATACTTTCAGCGGTAGCAGAATCATTGCAAAATGTAGGACGATCCCCATTAAGTGTCAAAGGAGCGGCCTCAGTTATCGTAAAAGCTGATGAAATAGGATTATTGGAAGCCATGGAAGCACTAAAATGGCCTATCCAATTTTATACACAAGAAGAAATGGCCCCTTGTATTGAAGAGGCACAAATTATAGAATCAAATTTTGTTAAACAAACAATAGGAGTAGGAAACGTATGCGAAACGACAGCACTATTACTAGCGCAGGGGCAGGAGCTACTGCAACACAAAACAATATTTCCGAGAACAACCGTAGCCATTGCACGGGTACATTACAAGTCATCGGAATCGGACCTGGTAACCCAGAATTCATGACACCAGAAGCACGTGAAGCGATTTTACAAGCAGACCGTGTAGTAGGTTACATTACCTATTTAGATTTGATTAAAGACCTGGTAGCAGACAAAGTAACTGTAGGTACAGGCATGATGCAAGAAGTGGATCGATGTCAACAAGCTGTAGACTTAGCTGTAGAAGGTCATAAAGTGGTTGTGGTATCCAGTGGTGACCCTGGAGTATATGGCATGGCGGGTCTTGTCATCGAATTGGCTAATAAAGTGGCAGAAGAAAAACGTCCTCCTGTACATATCGTACCAGGTTTAAGCGCAGTGAACATGGCAGCAGCTGTGTTGGGTGCGCCATTGATGCATGACTTCGCCGTGATTAGCTTGAGCGATTTGATGACACCATGGGATTTAATTAAAAAACGTGCCGCACTGTGTGCAGAAGGTGATATGGTTATCGCTTTATATAATCCACGCAGTAAAAAACGTATCACCCATTTAGATGAAGTACGTGAATTGGTATTGAAACATCGTGACCCTAAAACACCAGTGGGGATCGTACAAAAAGCAGGCCGTGCAGGTCAACATATCATCATTTCTGATTTAGAACATTTCCACAAAGAAGAAATCGATATGCAAACATTAGTTATCATTGGTAATAGCCAAACATATGTGGAAAATGGTCAAATCATTACACCACGAGGATATAAACTGTGATCTGGGTCATAGCGGGCACATTAGACGGTCGTAACCTAGCAGTAGCTGTGCAAGAATATACAGGATTACCTGTGTTGGTGTCTGTAGTGAGCCAGTATGGGGCACAATTAGCATCCCATCCGGGCATTGAGGTGCATGAAGGGCGATTGAACCTAGAAGAGATGAAAGCTCTCATAAAAAATAAAGGTATTACGATGCTTGTCGATGCGAGTCATCCTTATGCAGCGATTGTGACAGCTACAGCGCGTGAGGCCGCAGCAGACATGGAGATTCCTTTCATTCGCTTTGAACGTAAAGAAGTGCCATTACCAGCATATGATAAATTACATCATGTGAGCAATGAGGAAGAGGCGGCTACTTTAGCAGGTAAGCTAGGTAAGGTAGTATATCTTACAACAGGTAGTAAGACTATGCATGTCTTTGCCAAGTCAGAGGCTCTACAAGATAAAGAAGTATGGACCCGTGTCTTACCGACGGCAGAAGTTCTACAAATGATGGAAGACTTAGGTGTATCTCCTAAGCATACCATTGCTATGCAAGGACCATTTTCTTATGAAATGAATAAGGTAATGTTCCAAGATACTAAAGCAGAGGTAGTTGTGATGAAAAACTCTGGCCTTGTAGGAGGTTCAGACACAAAGTTACAAGCTGCTATCGATTTAGATGTACATGTCATCGTCATCGATCGCCCAACACCGGCGAAAGGGGCATTGACAATTTCAACAGTAGAAGAATTTAAAACTCTATGGGAGGATTACGATGGATTACATTAAAAACCCGAAAGCAATTGAAGATAAAAGTATGGAAATTATCTATCCTTATGTGAAAGATATGGGATTTACTGACGATGAAATTCGAGTGGTATCTCGTACGATTCATGCGTCTGGTGACGTAGAATATGCGAAATTATTCCGTACTAGTGAAGGTGCTGTAGCGGCAGGTATTGCAGCTGTTAACAATGGCGCTCATGTGTACACTGACGTGGAAATGGTGCGCACAGGTATTTCTAAACCAGCATTGAAACTTCATAACAGTGAAGCACATTGCTTAATTCGTGATGAAAAAGTAGCAGAAATGGCAAAAGAATTAGGCGTAACACGCTCGATTGCTGCTATGCGTACATTCGGTAAACAATTAGAAGGCCAAATCGTGGCGATCGGTAATGCACCGACTGCTTTATACGAAGTATTGCGCCTTGCCTTAGAAGAAGGTATTCGTCCGGCTTTAATTATTGGTATTCCAGTAGGCTTCGTAGGCGCTGCAGAATCTAAAGATTATTTAGCAGAAGTATCTCCAGTTCCTTATATTACAATCCAAGGTAACAAAGGTGGTAGCTCCATTGCTGCATCCGTTGTTAATGCATTGTTCTACACAGATGTAAAACGTAATGACATGTTATTTGTAGAAGGAAAAGAAAAGAAATAATGAATAAAACGAGTCAAACACGCAATGCATGGCGTATGTTTCTCGTTCTAGTGTTTGGGGCAGCAGCGATTGCTGCCCTAATCTTATCATTAGTATTTGGGTCCGCCCAGACTACATTAGCTCAAATTTGGCATACATTGTGGTCTCCCACTTTATCTGATACGAACTCACTAGTCATATGGAACATTCGCTTTCCGAGGAATATAGTAGCCGCTTTAGTAGGCTCAAATCTAGCCGTAGCAGGTGCTATCTTACAGGCAGTAATGAAAAATCCATTAGCAGATCCGCAAATTGTAGGTGTTTCTTCGGGTGCAGGATTAGCTGGTGTTATAGTATTAATTTTATTTCCCTACCTAGAATATGCAGTGCCGTTTATCGCCTTTATTGGGGCTTTGACAGCGGCTATTCTGGTGTATGCCTTAGCCTGGAAACAGGGCATACGTCCCAGTCGTATTATCTTGGCAGGTGTGGCAGTGGCTGCATTCTTAGGCTCCATGATATCTGCTCTTCTCGTGTTCTATGGTGATCGCGTACAAGGGGCTTTATTATGGATGGTAGGTGGTCTTGCCGCCCGCAGTTGGCCACAAGTGTATGTGTTAATTCCTTATACGATAGGGGGGTTAGTATTTGCATTCTTAGGGGCAAAACGATTGACCATACTCAGCCTAGGTGATGAAACAGCTCGTAGTTTAGGCTTAGCCGTTGAAAAAACACGATTTATGATGACTGCTGTGGCAGCACTCCTAGCAGCGAGTGCCGTATCAGTAGCGGGCTTGATTGGTTTCGTAGGACTTATCATTCCTCATATCGCTCGCATGATGTTGGGTACAGATTATCGATTCCTGTTACCAGGATCTGCCTTCTTGGGGGCTTTTGTACTAGTCATTAGCGATACGGTGGGACGCACACTGTTTAGTCCTATTGAAATTCCCGTGGGCATTATTATGGCCTTCTTTGGGGCTCCATTCTTCTTATATTTATTGAGGAGGGATGACTAATGAAATCAGTAATTTCTGTGAAAGATTGTCGTGTCTCTTTTGGTGAAAAAGAAGTCTTGAAGGGCATAGATTGGACAGTGTACGAAGGAGAAATTGCTACCTTAATTGGTCCGAATGGTTGCGGTAAAAGTACTTTGTTACATGCTATTACCAGCGCTATTAAAAGTACAGGAACTATCCAGATTGCAGGGAAAGCAGCAACAGACTATTCTAATAAAGAATTAGCTCGCTATATGGCATTCTTACCACAAGTACCATCTATCCCAAAAGATATGTTGGTCGAAGAACTTGTCAACTGCGGACGTTTTCCTTATCAATCGTGGTGGAAGCAACAAGGAGCCCATGATAAAGAAGTGGTAGATGCTGCCTTAGAGGCCACACAAGTTAGCCATTTGCGCAATCAACTAGTATCTTCCTTATCCGGTGGGGAACGGCAACGTGTATGGATTGCCATGGCGCTAGCACAAGAGCCGAAAGTATTGATTTTAGATGAACCTACTACATATTTAGATATAAACCACCAATTGGAGATTATGGAATTATTACAAGACTTAAATCGCCGTGAAGGGTTAACCGTTGTCATGGTTCTTCATGAATTGAATCAGGCTGCGCAGTATTCCCATCGCATTGGAGTCTTGTACAAAGGAAATATCTTAGCAGATGGATCTCCTAAAGAGGTAATGACAGAAGACTTACTAGAAACAGTGTTTGCTGTCAAAACAGATGTAGAAGTAGGGGAGTTTCCTTATATACGGATACAGGGGCTATTGTAGTACTTGAGCAAAACTTAACAAGAGATCTATAACTCCTTTATATTGGCATAGTCATAACCATGGGCTATGCCGATTTTTTTGAGTTGGGATATGTACTGATGGTGTTAGTATATAAATCAATAATTGTATGATACAATAACGTTATAAATTAAAACTCTTAAAATAAATAATCTATGTGTTGTTTAGAGTTATCTAATACTTAGATGATTGAAAACACCACATGGAACTAGAAAGGAGAAATAAGTTTTGTCAAAGATTAAAAAAGAAATGATTGAAGTAAAAGGATTTGAAATACAAATTTACACAGAAGATTTTAAAAATGATTATATTAGTCTTACAGATATCGCAAGATATAAAAACAAGGAAGAACCTAATGTTGTTGTTGCAAATTGGATGAGAAATTTTAATACCATCGAATATTTAGGAATTTGGGAGAAGTTAAATAATCCAGAATTTAACCCCCTCGAATTCGAGGGGTTTTTAAAAGAAGCAGGTAGTAATGCCTTTACATTATCTCCACAGAAATGGGCAACGACTACAAATGCCAAAGGCTTATTTGTAAAAGTTGGTAGAGGTGGTGGTACGTTCGCACATAAAGATATTGCTTTTAAATTCGCTTCTTGGATCTCAGCTGAATTTGAACTTTATATCATTAAAGATTACCAAAGACTAAAAGAAGATGAAACTTCAAAATTATCACTCACTTGGAATTTACATCGTGAAATATCAAAAATAAACTATAAAATTCATACTGATGCTATTCAAATATATTTACTAAATGATTTAACGGACAGTCAGTTAGGTTATAAATATGCAAGTGAAGCAGATATGTTAAATGTTTCCTTATTTGATAAAACGGCTAAACAGTGGCGAGATGAAAATAAAAACTTAAAAGGTAATATGAGAGATTATGCAAGTTTAAATGAATTATTAGTTTTAGCCAATATGGAAAGCTACAATGCAATTCTCATTGAGAAAGGTTTAGAACAAAAAGAAAGAATGATAGAACTAAGAAAGCTTGCAAGAAATCAAATGTTATCACTTGAAAAATTAAATAATACAGGAATAAAAAGATTAGGAGATAAGTCAAAGAAGTAGAGATGTATATTGTGAGGTAGGCATTAGAGATTTGCTTCTAGGGTCGATTCGTTCTTTGGAACATTGCTCATGAATCACTTTGTAGATATGGCAGTGCAAGGATATGGTTGGATTGGTACTGTATGAGGAAATAACTGTTGAGAAGATAGAGTTGCAAATTAAAATGCATGCTATATAGTATATAGGTTGCTATATACGTTAGCATGCATTTTATCGCTTATAATTGTACTTTCACACCATAGATAATATTAACTAATTCAGCCATAGCTTCTGGTGTTTCTAGTCCTGGATTCAATAGAAACCATTGGGATGGTAAGAAAACAACTTTGTCATTTTTCACAGCTTGTAATTGATTCCAAGCTGGATTGCTAGTCATTTCTTTGGCAAAGGTTGCATTGATTTCATCCTTTTTACCCATGGTAACCACAAGAATGATATCAGGGTTGTCTACGGTTAATGTTTCTAAGGAATATGGTACTGTTTTAGATGTTACATTGTCTTTCAAATGTTGTTCTACTACATTGGTGATGCCTAATTCACGAACCATAGATGCCGTGATTGCTAGTGGAGTTTCTGCTGTTACCGATTTACCAGTAGCTCGTAATACAGCAACTTTGACTGGTTTGTCTTTTGGAATCGAGGCTTTCACTGTATCGATTTTTTTATTGTAATCTTCGATGACAGATTTGGCCTTGTCTTCTGTATGGAAAATATTGCCCAATAATGTTAATAGTGGAATGTTATCATTGATGCCATCGTAATTAATTAGAATAGATGGAATATTGTTGCTATCTAGCTGCCCTTTAAATTTTTCATGTTGGCTAGGTAAACCAAATACTAAATCAGGATGTAATCCTACTAATTGTTCCATATTAGGATTGGCTGTATGGCCTATGCTTGGTAATGATTCAATTTCACTAGGTAATTTTTCGTTACTTTCAACACGAGCGATGGCTTTGCCACCTACAGCATAGATCATTTTAGAGATGGAATTAGATAATGCTACAACTTTAGATGGGTTAGCAGGTATTGTATAGGACTGATCTTGATAAGAGACTGTGCGAGTTGTTTCTGTTGTAGTAGGACCTGTTTTTGCGCATCCACCTAGTAACAAAGAAGTGGAGAGTAGAACAGCACTACAAATTTTTAAATATGTTTTCATTGTTTATTTCTTTCAAATAAGGGGATACGAAACGTATCCCCCTAAATTTTAATACTATACTATTGTGATTGCAATTATTTTACTAATGCATCATATGCTTCGGAAGCACGTTCAGCAAAGATATCACGGATTAGTTGGTTTTCACCAGCACCATGGATGTAAGTATCTACAGTGAAGCCTTCTTTCATAAGGATGCTTTTGTGTGAATCAGGTTCGTCACCAGCCATGTCGTTGTTTGCATGGTCACCAGCCACCATCATTAATGGCATTAATGTAACGTGTTTGATACCTTTTTCTTTCAATTGAGGGATTACTGTTTCAAGGTTTGGCCATCCTTCAACTGTGTAAAGGTATGTATTTTGGAATCCCATGGAATCGATACGATCTTGGATTACTGCATAGTACGCATTAGATGGATCTGGAGTACCATGAGCCATGATCAATACAGCAGAATCTTTTGTTTGGATCATAGGGAATTGGGAAGAGTATGCTTTTAATGCTTGTTCAATATCATCGCGTTGTTCTTCTTGGCCCATCCAGTACATTAAAGGTAAACCTAATGTCATTTTTTTGAAATCTTGTTTATGATGGTTGAATACAGCACCAGCATAGTTATATTCCATGCCTGGAATCATATTTAATGTTGTTAAAGCAACACGAGTGTATCCATCAGCTTTTAATTGGTCTAATGCTTCTTCTGGAGTAGGGTATGTAATACCTTCATGGGCTTTAATGCGATCAATAATAATATGGGATGTAAAAGCAGTTACAACTTTAACATTTGGATGTTGTGCTTTGATTTCATTGATAGTAGCATCAATTGTTTTTGCACGAGTATCTTTGAAAGTAGTGCCAAAGGACATAACTACGATAGCATCTTTATTCATTGCGTTTTTCATCATTGGATTTTCATATGTGCGAACACCAATGGAAGCAGCTTCTTGTAATGCTGGAGTTGCATCTTTTACTTCAGAGTTTAACATGTACGCCGCATCAGTAGATTGAGAAACGCCGAAAGCTGCAGTTACTGCTAATGCCGCAATCATAGCGCTTTTAGAAAAGAATTTCATAATAATTCTCCTTACCTAAAACTAGAATATACCCAAAAGCATGAATCTTTATTTCCCTATTCATACTCATTTATTATTATATTCCTAGCTGTGATAAGTGTCAATGAAATATAAACATATAATCATGAAAGTTAGATATAATTAAAGTATATTATCATGAACTCATCGTCTAAAATATAAATATAATTTTACAATTCGTGAATCAAATGGAGCATTTGAAATCCATATGGAGTAGATGTGATATTTGATTAGGTCTATAATACAAATGATTAATATTATCAAATTTATTTGTATTTATAGGAAGATGGTGGAATGCTATGCATTATTCTAAGCCGTATCAGAAACGTTTACTTACTGGTGCAGTCATGAGTTGGATGGCTTGTTCTTGGTATCTACTTGGTGGATTAGCACCTGTACAGGCAGAAGGATCTGTGTTTGTTACAGCAGACCGTGCACAAGAAGAAGCAAAATATAACTCTCAACAAGTGCAAATCATTACTAAAAAAGATATTGAACAAAAACAGGCTAAATCTGTGGAAGATATTGTATTTACACAAGCTGGTGTAAGTCGTACAGTGGACAGCATGGGTCGTGTCGGTGTATCGATTCGTGGTGCTGAACCTCGTCATACATTAATTCTTGTAGATGGGCAGCCAGTGATGGGTGAATTTGCAAAATACCAAGGTCAAGGTGATGAATTACAACGACTAGGTACAGAAAATGTAGAACGTATAGAAATTATCCAAGGCGCTGCGAGTGCAAAATATGGATCCGATGCTATTGGTGGTGTTATCAATGTAATTACGAATAAACCAAATAAAAATGCAAATATCCGTATCAATGGTGAAAGCATTCGTTCCCGTGGCGATCAAGGTTTGTTCCCATATAGTAACTTCTTTATGCGTGCTGACTCTGGTCAACAAGGTAAATTACGTGTCAATATTCATGGTAGTAAACGTGATATCGTTCCTGTATATGCTGCGAGGGAAAGAAAAGAAGTTCCATTTGGAAATTCTACTGTCAATGAACAGTTTCCTAAAAACTCCCTAAGATATTATGGGACAAACTCCAATTTAGGATTGTCTGCAATTTATGATGTGAATCAAAATAATTCGTTTACCTTTACAACAGACCGTTATAACGAAGATTTAGAACGTTTTGTAAAACGTACAAACTCCGAAGATGAACCACAAGTTCATTACAAACGTGATTTAGATAGAAATAAAAGTAACCTTTCCTATGCAGGACAAGATGAAAAAAGCAATTGGAAGGTTGAATTAAACTATACTCGTACAAAAGAAGATGATGTAACCTTAACAAGTGAGTATGGTCGTAGTAATTATGAAGGTAAAAACACATTGAACTATGTGGACAATGTGGACCATAAACAATGGAGCTTTAATATCACTGGAGACACTCAAGCCAACGATAATCACTTGCTTTCTTATGGTTTTGGATATACTACTGAAAGTGGCGAAGGTAGCCGTCTAAAAAGTGCACCTCATACATGGGTTAGAAACATTGATCCATGGGACTATGATAAAAGTTTAGCTGTAAAACATGGTAAACCAGAGAGTACAATCTATCGTCATTCTTTCAAAGAAAATGAAGAAGGCGTATTACGTTGGGATAAAGAAAAAGAGTGGTATGGTTATGATCATACAGATAAAACAAGTATACCAGAATTTACCTATGAAGATTTCAAAAACTATCTTGACCCAGAAGCAGGATTAGATCCAGCTGCATTCCATGGACTTGTGTATAACTCTGGATATACACCAAACAATATGGAATCCCGTAACCCAGAAGCATTGAAACGATTCAAGGCATTTAATGATAAATTAAATGAAATTCCGTACAATAAAGAACTGATTGCTAAATATGGACCAGGTCATCAAGGTACTGAAACCATTGATGGGGTCAAACCACCTGTAATAAATAAAGATTATTTAGCTTTATTCTATTACATGGAAGATCCGTCTTTCAAAATTGTACGACCTCAATTTAATGGCGGTCATTTCAAAGATGAATACAATAAACGCATTAACCAACAAACCATGGGTAGTGCAAGATTACGGAAACAGCACTTCTTCTTGCAAGACACATGGCAAATCAACAAAGATACTTTGTTACAACCAATTGTACGTTTAGATCATAGTGATTTATTTGGGTCTCATATGACTTTCAATATGGGTGTTACACACAATGTCAATGGGAATGCACATCGTCGGTTGAAAGCCAATGTTGGTACTAGTTATACAGAGCCAGGTATGGGTGAATTATACTATAACTGGGAAATGTTTGGACCTACGGTAACGAATGTGGCTCCATTGTCTGGTGGACGTGCTCGTTTAGGTTGGTATTGGATTGGCAACCCAACATTAAAACCTGAAAAGTCGAAAAATATAGATATTTCCTTTGAAGGAGAAAATAAAAATACCTATATGAAATTGACGGCTTTCCGCAATCAAATTCGCAACTATATGACCATTGCTAATACTGGACATTTAATGGATTTCTATCCATATCTTGATGAAAGCACTTATTTCGGAGCTACAAAATATGCGCATGCACCAGATATGCTTTATACATTCCGCAATATCGGAAAAGCTCGTGTCAATGGTATTGAACTAGAAGTGAAACAACGGTTGAATGACCATGCGAAATTGAAAGTAGGTTATACATATTTAGATGCAGTGAATAAAACGAATCCAGATATGCCAAAACGATTGTTGGACAAACCAATGCATAAACTCGATTTAGGATTGGAGTTAGAAGATAAAGTAAGTGGCTGGAGTGGCAATATTTGGACTGATTACTATTATGGTATGTTAGATAGTAACTCTGTTGCTGGCGGTGGTAACTATATTACATCACAAGTAAATCCAGAAAATAACGATAAGTCTATTATCACCTACGAGTTCAATACGAAAAAAACAGCGGATATGTACAAGAAGAAAACCTATGGTATTTGGAATATGATTGTACAGAAAAAAATCGATAAAGATTCCCTTGTTTACTTTGGCATGAACAACCTATTCAACCATCGTGATGATGATCGTGCTCTACAAGGACGTCAGTTCCGATTTGGTATGAACTTAAAATTTGGTTCCGATGGTTCTAGTACTTCTAAACATACTGATGCGAAGGCTGTAGCAATGAATGGAACAACTCCAATCACAGAACATGGTGTATCTAAAGCTCAAGAAGCTCTAACGCCGTCAGTATTAGAATCTCAATTTGACCAAAATCGAGAAAAAGGGGCTACTGTGGTAGGAGATATCCGCTTTGGTGGTGACAGTCACTTAGGCAGTGATAGACCAGCAAACCGTGTGACAGCAGTAAGTTCAATTAGTGATGGAGCATTGAAAAACTTACAAGATAAAAATGAACATGGCTTCCATAGTCACTTACGCTTAGGTGTGGATGCTCGTGTGGGCGATCATACGAATGTAAAAGTAGTAGCTACAGCACAAGGTCAAGAAGGCGTCGATGCATCGCATGTCACAACAGGGTCTAAAGGACTTTCTCATAGCCGTTTAGAAACAATAGATGTCACAAACCATCATGCTAAATGGGATTTCAGTGTCGGTCGATTGACTGAGAAATTTGGTATGACCGGCTATTGGTTTAATAAGGAATTTGATGGACTACGCAGTGTTTGGACTAGCGATAAAGATCAAGTGCGTATTGGTTATGGTGATTTCCGTCATAGTACAGGCATTGAAGATTCTGCATACACCCATGCAATTTTTACTAAATTCAAACGTCCTCCAACTGTTGATGAATTCGTAGGAACAACTTTTGATTACACGGGTCTTTCTGAAGAAGAGAAAAAATTAGTAGGTGGTGCGAAAGTTGAAAAAGTAGTGAAAGATGCACCAAATACGATTAACTTCTATCAACAGCTGAAAGCTTTACAAGGAGATTACAAAACCTTAAGCGAGAAAAAAGAAACATTTACTAGCGATATAGCTACATTAAAAGAAGACATGGACAACGAATATATTGCCGATACTCCAGAAAAGAAAGAGCAATACAGAAAAGATATCGAGGCAAAAACAAAAGAACTTGAAGAAGTTACTACGAAACTAGACGCCAATATCGATGCTCAATATGGTGTAGTATCTCGTATGCAAGAGATTGCACTTAAAGCCTATGGACATGATAAAGGATTTAAAAAATATAATGTAGCTAAAAAAGCAGAAGAAGAAATCACGATTCCAATTAAGATGCCAGAAATAACTTATAGACTAACTGGTAAAGAAAAAAGCTATAAGTATGATGATGATGGAGAACTAGTATATGGACCTGATGATCAACCTGTAGTGGATGGGCCAGATAAGGAAAGTTCCTTTACTAAAGCAATCAGTCCGAGTGGTGCAAACCTACGTAACCCTATCTTTAAATTAAAATTAACTGATATGAAAGTTCTGGGAAATAATAAAAAAGAATTTTTAAAAGAATGGTTTAAAACGAATAAAGAAGCAATCCTAAAAGGTTATCAAGAACAAGCAGAAGCTATTGCTAAAAACTCATTTAATGCAGGGGTAGTAAAAGTTGAGGCAGAGAGTAGCTTGTTAGATAACATAGGTGATAAACTTTATGAAATGAATTATCTTGCTATCGGTACTCCTGGTGAATCAGCCATTGCTAAAACATATGAATCAGGTATGTATCCATATCTTGTAGCGCAATATTTCAATGAAATCGTAAGTGCCTTAGAAGAGACAGATGGACATAGTAAGTTACCACGAGAAGCTTTCATTCCATACACTGGAGCTATCATTCCAGCAGAAGGTATTGTATTACAACGTGATGTCATTCCACCGATTAAACGAGCGGGCTATGTACAGTTACGCCATATGGTAGGTCAACAATTAGGCTTGACTGCTTGGTACTTGCGTTCCATGGGTAATGATACAAACACAGTACAATTTGCTAGTGGCTTAGGTACATCAAGTACAACTTTCAAAGGTGTCGCTAATGTAGTCGGTATTGGAGCAAAATATAGTACAGGTAATGCATCCGTATCCATTGATTACGGTCAAAATAGAACTGATTTTGGACGGTATATGAATGGACGCACCGTGTATAACTATGTTCCAGGTAGTATCAACTTCACACCAACTGGCCGTGCTATGGGTGGAAATCCAAGCTTCTGGGTAGTACGTTTTGATATTGGTAAATCTGATTATAAACGTGCAGGTAGTTGGAATGGTTTCATCGATTATAAACGATTTGATCATGGTTCCTTCTTTGGTGGCAATGGTAGCGGTTCTGTACTAGATCGTTACTTAGATGGTATTAGTAGCTTTACTGTTGGTGGCGGCTATGTTCCACGTAAAGACTTATTATTAGAAGCATTCTACACATTTGATGCAAAAGCGACTGGACAACGTGATACATTATATGGTGGAGAAAACTTTAAATTAGGAAATTATACAAGAATCCAAGGAACGTATAAATTCTAATATTATCTTATTCTATACATCCATGATGTAATGTAAAAGATTATTTTTAATGCCTAATGAGTGCGTATTTAGTTCTCATTAGGCATTTTATGTATTGACACTCATGTGATCTTAAAATAGGAAAGACTATAATACTCTTTAATGGATCACCTTAAAAGAGTGTGTAATGGTTATACGTATATAGGCATACTTACATGTACCCTTTTTTGAGCGATAGAAATATATATTAATAAACCTAATTTATATACGTATCACATTATCAAAATGAGAAATATTTACAAAAAATATAACTAAATGGGCTAATTGAAAACATTTCGGAGTGGATTTGATAGATAAATTAGTATAAAATTAAAGCAAAATGATATTTTTTGTCATTTGTGTTATTATTTGTGTTAAGTTTTTTGTATGTAGGAGTAGATTGCAATGACGACAAATCGTAGAAAGCAACAGAAATACTTCATGATATCATGTGCGATTGCTACATGGATAGCGCTACCAGGTTTAATGTATTCTAACTCAGTACAAGCTGAGGGGGCTGTATATGTTACAGCTGATAGAGCTCATGAAGAGGCTAAATATAACTCACAACAAGTGAGCATTATTACTAAAAAGGATATTGAACAAAAACAAGCTAAATCAGTAGAAGATATCATTTTCACTGAAAGCGGTGTATCAAAAACTGTGGACTCCATGGGTCGTGTAGGAGTGTCCATTCGTGGTGCAGAAGCACGTCATACTTTGATCTTAGTGGATGGTCAAGCCGTACTAGGCGACTTGGCTAAATTTAGTGGCGCAGCGGATGAAGTAATGCGCCTTGGTACGGAAAATGTAGAACGTATTGAAATTGTTCAAGGATCTGCCAGTGCGAAATATGGTTCTGATGCTATTGGTGGTGTAGTTAATATCATCACTAAAAAAGCGGCTAAAAAACCAACTATCCAAATCAATGGTGAAGGATCTCGTGCAAAAGGTGGAGAAACTGGCTATGGTAATACTAATTTCTTCTTGCGTGCCGATTCTGGACAAATGGGCAAAGTTCGTGTAGCCATCTCCGGTAGTAAACGAGATGTAATGCCTGTACTTGGTACGAAAGCTCGTAGAGACACTGGAGATACATTGGAAGGCGATTTTAAGCCTAATGCACTTCGTTATTATGGAACTACTGATGATATAGGGTTTAATGCTACTTATGATATTAATCAAAATCATAACATTCAACTGCGTTTAGATCGTTTTACAGAAGATTTAGTACGGGATGTTAAGAATACAACTTCACCAATGGAGCCACAACGTCATTTTAAACGAGACAGTAATCGTAATACGATGAATGCAATTTGGAATGGAAGAAGTGGAGTTAGTGACTGGAAATTAGAGTTAAATCATTCTCGCATTAATGAAAATGATGTATCTTTAGTTGATTATTCTGGTCGGTCCAAATACGAAGGTAAAAATGAATTAAAATATATAGATGATATTGATCATCGTCAAACTGATATTCGTTTCAATGCAAACTCTGCTATTGGGGATAAGCATACACTTAGTTGGGGTTTTGCAAATACAAAGGAAACTGGATCGGGAAGTCGCCTAAAGAACTCTCCTATTACACGTACAAAATATATCGATCCATTTAATTATTCTAAAGATTTGTTAGTTGCAGGTGTAGATCGATTACAGAGAAAAGCCGGTGATAATAGTCTACGTGTTTGGTCTCATGTTCATGATTTTAAAATTTCCTTTGATAAAAATAATAAGCCATTTTATGACCAAAATTATGAATATTATGGATCTAAAAATTCTGATGAGGAACCAGATATTACCTATGAAGATTATTTAAAATATGATCTTGATAAATATTCGTTTATAGATCCAGATGAAAATCCAGAGTTTAATGAAAGATATGCGAAAAATGGTGTTACCAAAGATGTTTTTGACAGAATTGTATCTTTCACAAGAAAGCTAAAAAAGGAAAATACCGGCGATGAATTCAGTAGGGACTACTATTTATATCGAAGTTATTTCCAAAAAGGTGAAAGTTTAGATCCAAAAATTCATGAAAAAGCACCTACATTTAATGGCGTTAAATTTTTAGATAAATATAGAGAAAGAGATCAACGTGTTACTGAAGGTGAAGGCAGTATTAGAAAACAAAACTTTTATTTATCTGATTCATGGCAAGTGAATAAAGATTTATTAGTACAACCAACTATTCGTTTTGATAAGAGTAGTTTATTTGGGTCACATGTATCTTGGAATTTAGGTGCCACATATAATGTGAATTCTAACGCACATCGTAGATTAAAAGCTAATATTGGTACGGGTTACGCTGAGCCAGGTATGGGTGAATTGTGGTATAGTTGGCAGATGTTTGACTCTACGCCTTTAGGTGTTGGTTATTCAAAAATGGGTTGGTATTGGATCGGTAACCCGAACCTAAAACCAGAAACTTCTAGAAATATAGATTTAAGTTTTGAAGGTGAAGGAAAAAATGACTATGCACGAATAGGTCTATTCCAAAACCGCATTCATAATTACATGAGCGTTTATTTTACAGGTAGTCTACTTGACTGGGCGCCACGATTATCAAAAGATGATAAATGGATGCGAGCTCCAGATTTAGTATATAGCTTTAAAAATATAGGCAAAGCACAGATTACGGGGCTTCAATTAGAATGGAAACATAAATTTGGTTCTAAATGGAGCTCACGGTTTGGGCTCACTCGTTTACAGGCTTTAAATAAATCTGATCCAACTATGCCTAGACACTTGCTAGATCGACCTACAAATAAAATTGATTTTGGTGTAACATTTGAAACAAATAAGTGGAATGCTCAGGTTTGGGCCGATTATTATCATAAAATGTTAGATAGTAATACCTTAGAAGGTAAATCTAATTATTGGAATGGATCTATTGACTCTGATAGTAGAATTTTCAACAAAACTAATATCTACGAAGAAAAATCTTATGGCATTTGGAATGCTATGGTTCAACGTAAATTCGACAAAGACTCTATCGTATATTTTGGTGTCAATAATATATTTAATCATCGTGATGATGATAGAGCGACACAAGCTCGCGTATATCGTTTTGGTGTAAACCTCAAATTTGGTGCAGGTGGAGATAGTAAAGCTCAAGATGCGAAGGTGCAAAATCCTGTATTAACAAATGGTATAAATGGTACAACTCCTATTACAAAAGTTCATGTAGATAAAGCTATAGCTACTGTGAATGGCGATGATATGGGACGTGAGCATCAATTCTTAGAAAGACCATTTGATGCTAAGAAAGAAAAAGGAATTGAATTTATTGGTGACTATCGAGCACGTTTAATGGCACATGATGGTTCTGAGCATGCACAATCTTTATATACAAGTTCAGCTTATGTAGATACTGGAGCATATAACTTTAAAGATAATGCTGAACATGGTCTTGAACAACGCATTCGTTTTGGTGTGGATGCTAAAATTAATGATCATACTAATGTGAAAGTTCTTGCTAGTGCAAGCGGAAATCATTCAGTTGATACAGCTAGTACGACTGTACATTCTAAAGGTTTAAACAAACAACGACTAGATGCTTTAGATGTTACAAGTTCTGGTGGACGTTGGGACTTTTCAGTAGGTCGATTATCAGAAAAAATGGGTACAACTGGATATTGGTTTAATAAAACATTTGATGGTTTGCGTGCAGTTTGGACAGATCAACGGAATCAATTCCGTGCAGGAGTAGGTTCTTTTAAATCTAGTACTGGTATTACGGACTCCGCTTATAATCATAGCGAATATGATACATTCTTTAGAGCTCCTACTATGGAAGAGTTTATTGGTTTATACACTTCTTTATTTAATAACACATCCGGTGCAATGTACAAGAGTGGAAAGGATGCGGATGGAACACCTATTAAAGAGGTAGATGGACAAAAAGTTCCGAGTGAAGGTTCTGCTATGGATATATATCGTAAGCTTTATAAAGGGAAGAATAATAATATTTACTTTATGGAACAATTAAGTGAAGTAGATAGAGATATGGCAACTGCATCCGAAGAAGAAAGAAATGCTAAAAAGATTGAAATTATTCGACATATGGGTGAAATTCTTGGTAAAGCATATCCAGATTTACTAAATAATAGGAACATTGCCTACAGTCTTGCAAAAGAACCAGATAGTGTAAAAGTAATTTATGAATTAGAAGATGAATCTGGAAATAAAGTATATTTAAAAACTCCATTAGATACATACAGTCCATATATTGGAAATCCTGCATTAATGAAAAAAGAAATGATTGACATTAATGTTAGAGAAAAAACAGAGGTAAATAAAAAATTTGCTAAGCCATTATCTGATTTAGCTTTGTTAGACGCTAATTATATTGATGCACATAGAAAAGAATTGGAAGAAGGATATATTGCGGCTGCCAATTGGGTTGCTAAAAATAATTGGTATGATTTATATGTTTATGATAAAGAAGCCAAAAATAAACAGCTAAATGCAAAAGGCGAGTATGGAAATTTTGACTATGAGGTGTATAAGCTAGAAAATGGCGAGTATAAACAACTTTCTGAAGCTGAACAAGATGCATTAACGACACCGATACCAAAATATAAATTTAATGGTATGAAAAAAATCTTCAAGGAAGAATATGATAGAACGCTTTATAAATCAGTAATGAAAGATGTAGATATTATTGGAGTGTTGAAAGAAGCGAACTTTAATACAACTGAGGATGCAGATTACGCTGAAGGAAGATTACCTAAAATTGCTAAACAATATCTGGTGGATTTAAAATCTGCAGTGCAAGACTCAGAAACTGGAAACACTTTACCGAGAGAAGCCTTAGAAAAAGTAATTGGAAAACCAATTCAAGTAACTGGATTAACGTTGCAACGAGATACAATTCCAGCTATTGATAAAGCAATTTTTGCACAATACAAAACAAAACTTAATAATAAATTAGGAGTTCAAGCATGGTTTTTACATTCCTTAAATGATAAAAATGTTGATTTTAAATCAGGCTTTATGGAAGCGGAGAAAAAAACAATCCGAGTACAAACTGGTACTGGACCAGTAAAGTATGATGAAGATGGATTTGAAATACCAGGCGATCCTATTTATGAAGATAAAACTATTGAAGTTACAAATCCTATCAATCATACTTATACGTCTAACAAATTAGCAAATGTATTCGCTGTTGGTCTACAGTATCAATTAGGTAATTCTGCATTGTTATCCGTAGACTACGGTCAAAACCGCACTGACTTTGGTCGTTACATGAATGGTCATACAAATTACGAACACACACCAGGTACTGCTGATTTCAGATTAAAAGGTCACTCCATGGGCGGCACTCCACACTTCTGGACAGCTCGTCTTGATCTTGGACAATCTGATTTCACAAGACCTGGTAGCTGGAATGCCTTTGTGGATTACAAATACTTCGCTCACGGTTCCTTCTTCGGTGGTAATGGCACTGGTGCAGTACCAGATCGCTACTTAGATGGTATCCGTAGCTTTACATTGGGTGGTGGCTATGTTCCTCGCAAAGACTTCTTGGTAGAAGCATTCTACACATTCGATGCAAAAGGTATTGGACAACGTGATACTTTATACGGTGGAGAAAACTTTAAATTAGGTAACTACACTCGCATTCAAGGTACTTACAAGTTCTAATACATAAGAATACAAGTTTTTATAGGCTTTGTCGCTATATACATGTCTTATAACACATGACACTAGACTAGCATTAAGAACATAAGAATATACTATAGAGGATAGTTAACAGTGCAAGTTAGCTATCCTCTATTGACATGCTCTGTGCGATAGTATGGGAATATAAGACTGTGCCTATCTATTGGTAAGGATTATTCTTTGCTCATTCAACATTACATTAAGATAAAAGATTGCATTGGAATGCAATCTTATGTCAAAATATAGAGAAGTTTGCATCCTAATGTATTTTTTGAAATAACAATACCTTGTATGAGGCAATTGAAAAAATGTGCTGTAATGGATGTGGGAATATGTATTTTTTAATATATTTTTGTTGATGAAACAATAATAAAGTGAGATAATATACATGTAGATTGTAGTTTATCAGAAGGAGGTATTTATGGCGACATCAAGTTTTTTAACAGAATTTAAGTTTGATGAAATAGCAACGAATAAAATTTCTAAAATATTTGATGAAAATAAAAAATTGAATATTCCTTCAGATTTTGAGGTTGAAAGTATAAGTAAAGAGGATATTCCAAAATTTTTGAATATGGAGGAATAAATGAAATATAAGCTTCTACAATTATGTGATATTATATCTGATAAAAATGTATGCGAGAATTTGGTTAATAGATTCTCGTGTCCGATTAATGCTGATGTGGAAAATTTTTTGAAAGATAAAGCTGCTGAATATGAAAGAAAAAATTTGTCTCGTACATATTTTGTTTTCTATGATGATGGTGATACACATATATTAGTGGGGTACTTTTCATTAGCTCTAATTACTATAGATGTGTCGTCTAATGTTTCTCGTAGTATTATTAGAAAGATTTCTGGTAACGAGGGAAAAAAACAGTGCGTAGCCTTATTACTAGGACAGTTAGGAAAAAATCATAAAGATGATGTTCATCGAAAAAAGCTGATAACGGGAAAACAATTATTAGGTATAGCTCAAAAAATTATAAGGGATATTCAATATAAAATTGGTGGAAGAACGTTATTGGTAGAATGCAAAGATTGCAGTGCTTTACGTAATTTCTATGAAGAATGTGGATTTAAACTAGTGAATAAAAGTTTAAATGAAGACTTGCTTAGGTATTTTATATCCATTTAAGAAGCATCATATATATGATGATATACAGACTGATTTGTATATCATCATTTTTTATAGTTAAGTTTGAAAGGGAGAATAACAATATACTGAGTGAATTGGAAAAATGCACATCTTAAGATACAATTAACAATAAGTTAGTTTGTTAGTATATATTAAATATAGGGGTGACAAGTGAAAGAAGAAACAACAAAAGAAGTACAAGAATCAACGGGTGTGATTCGTTATGTTTGGATTGCATTAGGTGCTATAAGCTTTGGTTTAGGATCGTTGGGAATTGTATTGCCATTATTGCCAACGGTACCATTCTATTTATTTGCCGTATTTTGTTTTGCTAGAGGTTCTAAACGATTCCATGAGAAGTTTGTAAATTCTAAGCTGTATGCAAACTATGTGGAACCGTTTAAAAATAAAAGTGGCGTGCCACTTCGTACTAAGATTAATATTTTAGTGTCTGTGTCTATTTTATTGGGTATTGGTGCTTATAGCATGCGCAATATGCAAATAGCCTTATATGTTATGGGCGCAGTATGGATAGGTCATGTCATTGCCCTTGCGTTTATTGTGAAAACAGCACCAGCAGAAGCTAAATAGAAATCTGATTGATATACATAGCATTAATCAATTGAAATATAAAAGAGCCAGATTATGAAGTGAAAGACTTCATAATTTGGCTTTTATTATAGGGGCAACATGTGGTATAGTGTTGTCAAAATACTGCATTCATAAGGAGATATAGATGACTAAAAAACTAACATATAATCCAATACAAATTAATACCTGTGCCATTTGCGTTCCTATTGTAGGACCGACGGTAGAAGATATACTTTCACAGGTACAAGAGGCGGTGCAAGCAAAGGTGGACCTTATTGAGTTGCGCGCAGATATGTGGATGAAGGGTTCTCATCTACCTGAAGAAGAGTACATACCAACAATACTTAACTTAGTAAAAGAAGTGCATGCCAAATATGAAAAAATGCCGATATTGTTTACATGGCGCACATTAGCTGAGGGTGGAGAAACGTCCTTAAGTGACAAGAATTACTCTAACCTATTACAAGCAATTGTGGATCAAAATGTAGTACATGCTGTGGATGTGGAATTATTTGCCTATACAGATAGAATCGGTCAAATTATCAAAGAAGCTCATCATCAAAACATACAAACAGTGATGAGTTATCATAACTTTCAAAGTACACCGAAACTAGAAATACTGCATGGCTATGCAGAACGTATGATATCTGCAGGAGCCTCAGTAATTAAGTTTGCTTTGATGCCAACAACGAGTGATGATGTACTTTCAGTATTACAATTTACAAGAGAATTAACGGAACGGTATCCACAGTTGCCACGGATTACCATGTCTATGGGACAATTAGGACAGATGACACGGACCTGTGGCAATGTATTTGGTAATTGTTTGACCTTTGGCACACTAGGGCAAGCATCGGCACCGGGTCAGGTAGACGTTAATTTATTACAACAATTATTGTAACCTATATGTCCATTGCACGTTAGTATTCTATTATATAATGTATTAATGCAAATAAAAGTGTATATTACTTCATCGGTAGATAGGGACAGGGCATGGTAGGTTACAGTACATGTATAGAAATAGTTTGGGTAGAAACACTATTTCCTATATAAATACAAGTATATTGTCAATTTATAATAGACAAATGTTTTTTGTTGTGGTAGTATAGTTACATAATTTAATACTCGCCTAATAAACCGATGAGGTGGAGGTAAAAATAGAACGTGCACTTCCAGAGAGTGGGGGTAGCTGAGAGCCCCGCAGAACGCAGTCTATTAAATGGACCACCGAGGGTATGGGGAACGGACAATACGTCTTAGTATAGCATAACGTGTCATGAGCGTTAATCGTGAGGGATATGATAGTATCCTGCAAAGGGGAATGCATGCATTCAAACAAGGTGGTACCGCGATTTATATGAATCTTTCTGCTCAGTAGTGCAGTTATTTGGCATATGAACTCGTCCTTGACAGTTACGTCTAGGGCGAGTTTTTTTATTGCAGGAGGACTTATGAAACCATCATTAGAAACGGTAAAGCAATTAGGACAAGGCTATGATATCGTACCGGTCTATGTAGAATTATTATCGGATATACGCACACCTATTTCTGTACTGAAAGCTTTAAAAAAGGTGAGCGCTCATACATTCTTATTGGAAAGTGCAGATAACACCCATCACTGGGGGCGATATTCCTTCTTAGGATATAATCCATTGTTGGAAGTAACATGCAAAAATCATACTATGACGATCAAGGGCGATATGACACGTACTTTCACATGCCATAACCCTGCGGAAGAGATTCGAAATATATTGGGTCAATATAAAAGCCCTAGGGTAGAAGAATTGCCAACTTTTACAGGTGGGTTTGTAGGATACTTTGCCTATGAATACATTCGATACTTAGAACCTACCTTGGAGCAACACATCAGTGATACAGACACGAGCATGGTTAACGATGTGGACCTTATGCTCTTTGATAAAGTCATTGCGTTCGACCATTATAAAAATAAAATCTATATCATCGGTCATGTACGTACAGACGATATTGAACGTAATTACGAGCGTACCCAATTGGAATTGCAAGCCTTAGCAGACCTAGTGAAAGAAGGCGAAGAGGCTCAAATCGAGCGAGGTGTATTAGAAAGTGAATTCACCTCGGAGTTTACTTCCGAAGAATACCAAGAAGTAGTACGAAAAACACAACATTACATCACGGAAGGAGATATCTTTCAAGCCGTCGTATCCAATCGTAGAGAAGCAAAATTCAAAGGAAGTTTACTCAATGCTTATCGTGTACTAAGAACGATGAATCCATCTCCGTATATGTTCTATATGAGTGGTAAGTCTGTAGAATTAACGGGAGCTTCACCGGAAACATTGGTGAAATTGCAAGATAGAAGCGTCTATACATTCCCAATTGCGGGTACACTGCCACGGGGCAAGAATGAAGAGGAAGATAGATCGCAAGAGGCTAAGTTAAGCAAAGATGAAAAAGAATTAGCAGAACATAATATGCTCGTCGATTTAGGACGTAACGACATTGGTAAAGTCTGTGAGTTCGGGTCCGTCCAAGTAGAAGCGTTACATCAATTACAACGGTTCTCTCACGTGATTCATTTAACGAGTACTGTGAAAGGAACATTGCGAGAAGAGTTTGATGCTTTAGATGCTATCGGTGCTACTTTACCGGCAGGCACTTTATCGGGGGCTCCTAAAATTCGTGCCATTCAGATTCTACAAGAATTAGAGAAAAGTCCTCGTGGTGTCTACGGTGGTGCTGTAGGATACTTAGATTTCTCCGGCAATATGGATGTATGTATTGGCATCCGCATGGCCATGGCGAAAGAAGGACGGGTCTTTGTTCGTTCCGGTGGTGGCATTGTACGAGATAGTGTTCCAGTAAATGAATACAATGAAACTATCCACAAAGCACAATCTATGGTAACAGCCATCACATTGGCACAGGAGGTGTAATATGGTATTACTTATCGATCATTACGATAGTTTTTCTTTCAATATTTATCAATTAATTGGCTCGCTAGTAAAAGATATTAAGGTCATCCGCAGTGATGAAATGACAGTGAAAGAAATTCAAGAGCTTTCACCTGACTGTGTCATCCTTTCACCAGGAACGGGTCGACCAAAGGATGCAGGTGTGTATGAAGAATTGCTTGAAACATGCCAAGGTGAGTTTCCTATTTTGGGCATTTGTTTGGGCCATCAGGCCATGGGCGAAGTGTTCGGAGCCACTGTAGGATATGCGAAAGAAGTCATGCACGGCAAACAAAGCGTAGCTACCCAATGTTATCCATCCATATTATGGAAAGATATTCCTCAAGAGTTCCCCGTAGCACGGTATCATTCCTTAGCAGTTCTAGAAGATACCCTAGGAGATGAACTAGTGGTAACGGCTCGTACGGAAGACGGAGAAATTATGGCTATGGAACATAGAACGCATCCGATTTACGGAGTACAATTCCATCCAGAGTCTATTTTGACACCGCAAGGAACGCAAATGGTTAAGAATTTCTTGGAACATCATAAGATTATATAAGGGAGAGATAGAGTATGATTCAACAAGCAATACGCCTCGTCACAGAGGGACAAGATATGCCATATGAAGTGGCAAAAGCTACGATGAACGCTATTATGAGCGGCGATGTACAAGAAGTGCCTATGGCAGCTTTCTTAGGCGGTTTACAAGCAAAGGGAGCTAGCGTTACAGAGATTACCGCCTTTGCAGAAGTCATGCGAGAAAAAGCCGGATCTGTGCCACATGATAATACAGTGGTAGAAATCGTAGGTACTGGAGGAGACGGCAGTAGTACATTTAATATTTCTACAACATCGGCGATTTTACTAGCGGCCGCAGGAGTTCCTATCGCTAAGCATGGGAATCGTAGTGTATCTAGTAAATGTGGTGCCGCAGATGTGCTAGAAGCATTGGGAGTGAAACTAGAACTCAATGGAGAGCAGAATAAAAAGGTTTTAGAAGAAGCCAATATTTGCTTCATGTTTGCTCCGGTATATCATGAAGCGATGAAATATGCAGGTCCTGTACGAAAAGCTATGGGGGTTAGAACAGTATTTAATATTTTAGGACCCTTGGCAAATCCTGCGGGAGCTACAGTAGAGCTCATGGGTGTGTACGATCGGTCCTTAGTAGAACCTTTGGCACATGTTTTGTCTAACTTAGGCGTTCATCGTGGTGCTGTTGTATATGGTAGTGATGGACTAGATGAAATTACCGCCACAGGGACAACGACAGTGTGTGAAATCAATCATGGAGCGTTCAAGACCTATGAATTGGATCCTAAGGATTACGGCTTTACTTATGCCACAGCGGATGAACTTGTAGGCGGAGATGCACAGGTAAATGCAGAGATTACACGCACTTTATTAGAAGGTAAAGATAAAAGCGGTCGTGCTACCGCTGTGATTTTAAATGCGGGCATGGCATACTACTTAGCTAAAGATGGAGAGGTAACCTTAGAAAGTGCTTTCAAAACAGTAGAAGAACTGTTGTATTCCGGTGCGGGTGCAGAGGCGCTTTCAAAATTTGTGAAAGCATCGAAAAATGCATAATAGAGTGTAGTTGTATTTATATAGTTGGAGCTATCCTATAGGAATAAGATATTCTAAACCTTGTTTAGTTATCTTTGTAGATACATAGTGTAGATTTAGGAATTATATGGATATCATTTAGCTATATGGATGCTACAGATATCAATTTGGCATATACATACTATTAATAAGGTTATTGAAAAATATTTGGATAGAAATAGAGATAGTTATGATATTAGATAGAATAGTTGCTGCTACTGAAAAACGTGTTAAGGAAGCAAAAGTCAAGCTGCCCTTATCAAAGTTGCAACAGCGAGTAGAAAGAATGCCAATCACGAAGGACTTCCCTTTTGAACAGGCATTACAAGAATTAGATTTTAATTTTATATGTGAAGTGAAGAAAGCGTCTCCCTCAAAAGGAATTATTGCAGAAGATTTTCCCTATCTAGACATTGCTAAAGACTATGAAATGGCTGGGGCAGCAGCGATTTCTGTCTTGACAGAACCAGATTTTTTCCTAGGTAGCCCTCAGTATTTACAAGAAATTGCAGCAACTGTACATATTCCTGTACTTCGGAAGGACTTCATCATCGATGAATACCAAATCTATGAAGCAAAATTATGGGGCGCCTCAGCAATATTACTCATAGCCGCTATCTTGGATGATGAAACAATGGCACGCTTTCATAAGCTGGCAGATAGCCTAGGACTATCGTGTTTAGTAGAGGCTCACGATGAAAGGGAAGTGTTGCGAGCTGCTAAGATGGGAGCACGCATTATTGGTGTGAATAACCGTAATTTAAAAGATTTCACAGTGGATGTAAACAACAGCATTCGCTTACGTAATTTAGTGGATGATTCCGTAATTTTTGTCTCTGAAAGTGGCCTAGACACGGCAGAAGATATCCAATGTTTACGAGATAACAAGATTCAAGCTGCCCTTATGGGCGAAAGCTTTATGCGCTCTACAGATAAAGTGGCGAAATTGGCTGAGTTATATGGGCCGATTAGACCGAAACGTTCTATACATACTAGTACAGAACGAGGTGTGTTAGGAACAGAAGAAATATTCAACTTAGAGGCACCCAGTGCACCAGCAATAGAAGAAGTTACTCAACCTAGTTATGCGGTGAAGGTTAAATTTTGTGGCATATCCCAAGAAGATACAGTTCCAGTTTTAGGGGAGACACGACCAGATCATGTTGGTTTCGTCTTTGCTCTTAGTAAGAGACAAGTGAGTATAGAACAAGCTCATTCCATTGCAAGAACTTTGCAAGGTAGTTTACAAACTACAAGTTGTGACACATGCAGTTCATGTGTAGGCGTATTTGTGAATGAAACGCTATCGAATGTAGTAGAGGTTGCTAAGACGGTACCACTTTCAGTGGTCCAATTACATGGAGATGAAGATATAGCCTACATTGACTCGTTACGAAACCACCTAGAGGAAGAACAATTAGGATCCATTCAAATTTGGAAAGCCATCCAACTGCAAGGTAAAGAAGATATTTTGCCATGGGAGCAAGCGCCCATCGATGGATTGGTAGTAGATGCCTATTCTAGGGACGAGCGTGGAGGCACAGGCAAGACCATCGATTGGTCATTATTAGATGATGTGCATGTCCCATACTATCTAGCAGGAGGTATAGGATTACACAATGTAGCTCGTGCCATTCGACGATTACAACCGTACGGGCTCGACATGAGTAGTAGCTTAGAAAGAAATGGCCAAAAAGATGCCAATACAATTAGAACTATGTCACAATTAATTAAGACAGTAACACATAGATGAGGAGATACAGAATGACAACACATCGCCATGGCTATTTTGGTGAATTTGGTGGACAATTTATGCCTGAAACATTAATGAATGCCATAATTGAACTTGAAGAAGCCTATGAAACCTATAAAAACGATCCGGATTTTATAAAGGAATTAGAAGATTTACATGTGTCCTACACAGGGCGTCCGTCCTTGCTATATTTTGCAGCACAAATGACAAAAGATTTGGGTGGCGCTAAAATTTATCTAAAACGGGAAGACTTAAATCATACAGGGTCCCACAAATTAAATAATGTGCTAGGCCAAATGTTACTGGCTAAGCGAATGGGTAAAACGAGAGTGATTGCAGAAACGGGTGCCGGTCAACATGGTGTAGCCACTGCCACAGTAGCAGCGTTAATGGGGATGGAATGTGAAATTTTCATGGGCCAAGAAGACTGTGAACGACAAGCTTTAAACGTATATCGTATGGAGCTATTAGGTGCCAAGGTACATCCTGTTACATCTGGTACTGGTACATTAAAAGATGCTGTATCTGAAACGATGCGAGAATGGACTAACCGTATGGCAGACACGCATTATGTATTAGGATCTGTTATGGGCGCTCATCCATTTCCTATGATGGTACGTGACTTTCAGTCCATCATCAGTCGTGAGGCAAGAGAACAAATTTTAGAAAAAGAAGGTAAATTACCAGCCGTTGTATTAGCTTGTGTTGGCGGTGGTAGCAATGCGATTGGTATGTTCTATCATTTTATTCCAGATGCGGGTGTGCAACTTATCGGTTGTGAAGCGGCTGGCAAAGGAATCGATACAGAAGAACATGCGGCGACCATGACTAAAGGTACGATAGGTATTTTCCATGGAATGAAATCCTACTTCTGTCAAAACTCTTATGGGCAAATTGCACCAGTATTTTCTATTTCCGCTGGATTAGATTATCCAGGCATAGGTCCAGAGCATGCTTATTTACATGACAGTGGCCGAGCTCAATATGTGCCGATTACAGACGATGAAGCAGTGGATGCCTTCGAATATCTCTCTCGTATGGAGGGAATTATTCCAGCCATTGAAAGTGCTCATGCCGTGGCACATGCTATGCGATTGGCACCTACTCTAAGTCCTGATGAAAGTATCATCATTTGCTTATCTGGACGTGGTGATAAGGACGTAGCAGCTATGGCGAGATATAGAGGGGTGAACTTACATGAATAAAATAACAATCGCACAGGCTTTCACAAAGAAAGCATTTATCCCTTTCATTACAGCCGGTGACCAAGGAATTACTACAACAGAGAAATACATTCGTATTATGGCAAAAGCAGGAGCAAGTTTAATTGAAATTGGCATTCCTTTTTCTGATCCTGTTGCAGAAGGTCCAGTCATTCAAGCAGCTAGTGAGCGTGCACTATCCACAGGGGTTACTACAGATGATATTTTTGAGATGGTTCAACGATTGCGTACCGGTGATGATGCGTTGACCATCCCTCTTGTGTTCATGACCTATTTGAACCCTATCTATGTGTATGGTGTTGAAAGTTTCATGACACGCTGTGAAGAAGTGGGCATACAAGGTGTCATTGTGCCAGACTGCCCATTGGAAGAAAAACAAGAACTAAGCCATCAAGCGAAGGCCCATGGAGTTTCTGTCATTTCTTTAATTGCACCTACCTCAGAGCAACGGATTGAGGAGATAGCTAGTCAAGCAGAAGGGTTTGTGTACTGTGTGTCTTCTCTTGGTGTAACAGGTATGCGCAGTGACATCAAAACAGACATTGCTAGCATCGTACAACAGATTCGACAATACACAGATATTCCAGTAGCCGTAGGTTTTGGCATTTCCACACCGGAACAAGCAAAGACAATGGCATCACTATCTGATGGTGCTATTGTAGGTAGTGCTATTGTGAAACAAATTGGTGAGTGGGGAGCAACTGGGGAAGAAGAATTATATAACTACGTTCGTTCTATGGTAGAAGCAGTAGGTAAGTGACATCGAAACTTATAAGGTATGTATATGTATTATAAATTTACCAGGTTATAGCGTTTTTCGAGCGTTTTCTTATATGAAATCAATGTCATAGCTTAATATTACAAATTAATAAGTTGCAGCATACTTTACATTGTTTTTGAATATTTGCAATACCTATAAAATAGCTGTGCAAAATGTTTGTGCAGCTATTTTTTCGTTGAAAAGAACATTACATCCACAGAAGAGCATAGTTAAAGTAGAGATACTGCAGTCTATAAAAAATTGATGGTAACATACTTTAATATACTGTATACTTAAGAATATGAATAATTCTTAACAGGAGATATAGGGTATGGAAAAAACAAGTATTGGCGTTGGGCGAGCTGCATTGCATGTGGCTATTTCTGAAAGTCGTGCAGAAGAGATGGCGCTACGAAAAGAGTTTGAAGATATTGGGATTCGTAGCTGTGCCGTAGATTTTGGAGGGGCTTTCACAGAGATTATTCCTAAAATTATTGAACGGGCCGTTGTAGCAGCGGAACGACAAGAGTTAATTCATGACAACCATGTTAGCAAAGGTGCTGTCGTAGGGGCTACGGCTCAAGCCTTAGAGCAATTAAAAAATAAATGTGTCGGTCTCAATGTAGGTGGCAAGGTAGGCATTGCACGTAGTCAAGAACATCTAAGTGTAGCTATCTATTTAGGGGTCGGCGTATTGCATTTAGATGAAATTGCGGTAGCCATGGCACATCGAGCTGTACCAAGTATGTAGAAGTGCTATAAATTTTTCTATAGTTTTGATATAATATTTTGTAGAGTATTTAGACAATAGCTAATCATTTTGGAGGTAACTATGAGTCAATTCGATTGGAAAGTATTAGATCGTAATTACGAAGATGTAATTTATGAAACATATAATGGAATTGCAAAAATTACAATTAATCGTCCAGAAGTGCGCAATGCATTCCGCCCTAAAACAGTAATGGAATTAATCGATGCTTTCACGATTGCTCGTGAAGACGCAGAAGTAGGCGTTATCATTTTAACTGGTGCTAACCACGGTCAAGGAGAAGATAAAGAAGCGTTCTGCTCCGGTGGTGACCAACGTGTTCGTGGTGATGGCGGTTATGTAGGGGATGACAAAATTCCTCGTTTAAATGTGTTGGATTTGCAACATTTGATACGCATCACTCCAAAACCTGTTATCGCTATGGTGAATGGTTTTGCAATCGGTGGTGGTCACGTGTTGCACATCGTGTGTGACCTTTCCATCGCATCTGAAAATGCAAAATTTGGTCAAACAGGCCCTCGCGTAGGTTCCTTCGACGCTGGTTACGGTGCTGGTTACTTAGCTCGTTTAGTGGGCCATAAAAAAGCTCGTGAAATTTGGTTCTTATGCCGTCAATATTCTGCAAAAGAAGCATTAGATATGGGTCTTGTGAATACAGTGGTTCCATTTGATCAATTAGAGGCAGAAACAGTGAAATGGTGTGAAGAAATTCTTCAATTATCTCCAATGGCACTTCGTTTCTTGAAAGCTTCTTTCAATGCGGATACAGATGGTTTGGCTGGTTTACAACAATTTGCAGGGGATGCGACTTTACTGTTCTACACAACTGATGAAGGTAAAGAAGGTCGTGATGCATTTAAAGAAAAACGTAAACCTAACTTTAAACAATTCCCTAAATTCCCTTAATGGCTTAGGTTATGAAGTGGTTATATGATCGAGCACACACACATAGAGATAAGTGTTTCTTAAATGAACTTACCTATGGAGATGTGTATATTCTAACAATAGCTACAGCAAAACGACTCGCTCCTCATCTTCGAGGAGAGAGTCGTATTGCTTTATGGGCAGAAAATTCTGTATCCATGGCGATACACCTATTTGCTTTATCTGTATTGCGCATAGAAATCGTGTTGCTGAATACTAACCTAACAGAACGAGAAGTAACAGAACAAATGAAAAGTACTGACGTTCGCACCTTGTTAGTGTCGGAAAAAATGGCGCAAGTATTGCGAACACAGATGGAAGCATGTGACATAGAGATTAGAGATGTTTCTAGTTCTGAATACAGTCATAGTCAAGGGGATTTGCAGTATTTGTGTTTTTCACCATGCATAGATACTGATTTCAAGCCTATTTTGCCTATATATAGCGGTGAAAATGTCAAGGAAGAGAAATCTAATAATGTAAAACATACATCTACTCAAATAAATAACGAAGAAATTGATGGCATGGACTCTTTTATAGGTAATTATGGGCGTCAGAGAGGTGTTGAAGGTTCTACAGATTGTGATGGTAATCTAACGTGGAATTCAGCGAATGATACAGTATTTTGTATTATCAATACCAGTGCTACAACGGGCAAATTCAAATCAGTGCCTGTACGATGGTCGCAGATTGAGGCCCATGTAAAAGCTTCTGCTAAAGTGCTAGGCGTGGAGGAAGATGACAATTGGCTTGTAGTACTCCCTATGTTTCATGTGAGCGGCTTATCTATTATTTTGCGTACTTTATATAATGGTACGAGAGCGACGATTCGTGAAAAGTTCTCGGAGCAAATTGTACTAGAGGCATTAGAAAAAGAAGAAGTTACTATGGTATCCTTGGTACCTACAGTATTACAACGTATAGTGGACCAAATCACAGCGCCGAAGTTAAGGGCCATACTTTTAGGTGGTGAGTTTATTCCTATGCCACTGTTACAAGAATGCGTAGGGCGAAACTTACCTGTGTATAAGACGTATGGTATGTCAGAAACCTTTGCACAAAGTACGACATTCAGTGTTCGAGAACATCCTTCTAAACTAGCATCGGTAGGGCATCCGCTGGATGGTGTTACCATTGAGATTCGAAACCCAGATGAAGAAGGGGTAGGAGAAGTGTGGATTTCATCACCGATGCTGATGAAAGGATACCTTAATAAAGAGCCTATTGCAGGTGCTTTTAATACAGATGACATTGGCTATGTAGACGATGATGGATTTTTATATCTATTAAACCGTAGAAAAGATATCATCATTTCTGGGGGCGAAAATATTTACCCTAAGGAAATCGAAGATGTCTTATACGAGATGAATGGGATTAAAGAATGTGCAGTTATTCCTGTCCCTGATTCTAAGTGGGGACAAGTACCTATCCTATGTGTGGTGACAAGTCGCACAAAACAAGAAATCATTGAGTATTTGCAATGTCGTTTAGCAAAGTACAAAGTGCCAAAGCGAATCGTGTATTATGACATGTTACCGAAAAATAGTATGGGAAAAATCCTAAGACAAGAGTTAATCAATTCTTGTCTCAAACATGGATAAGGTAATATTGATAGTAGGTAGGAATTTCATCTATTCTATTATGAAATAATGGATTTACTTGTGTGTTATCTATATAAGACATTTTGATGCTACATATAAAGATGTGAAAGGACATAGTATGAAAGAAAGAACAGCCTCTTTATTAGAACAATTACAAATAGAGACATTCCACTGTGCTGGACGGGCCTTTCAAAGCACTATGAGACTGTCATCCTTTCATGCACAACCCTTTGGGTTCGTCAACGGCGGCGTGTACCTTGCTTATGGAGAAGCATTAGCTGGCATGGCATCAAATGCTATCTTGGCACAAGAATTTACATCTAGTAAAGATAACACAGACTTAGGTTTAGCTGAAGAAAAAGTAGCTGTAGGTCAATCGATAACGGCTAACCATGTAAGAGCGAAACGATGTAATGGTTATGTAATAGCACGAGGTCAATTATTGCATAAGGGTGGTCGAAACCATGTGTGGACAATCAATATTTTTGATGAAGAAGATCAATTGTTGTCTCATCTAACGGTGACAAATAGTATCGTCAATTTATAGATATATTGTCCGATAAGTGGACTCATAGTTATAAATTGTTGTATATATTTTGGTGTAAATCGATTAATAGAACATCCTTTTTGCAAATCTGCATATTATATCATAACTAAAATAATTGCATCGGTTGTTTAATGATTAAGATAATTTTCTAAAGAAAGGAGGTGTACTGCCCCATGAAAATAGATATTATATCGTTATTCCCAGAGTTTTTTGATGCCTTTTTTACACATTCCATCATCAAACGTGCCTTACAAGCGAATCGATTAGAGATGAAAGTGACAAATCCGAGGGAGTTTTCTCATAGCAAGCATGGTCAAGTGGACGATACTCCTTATGGTGGTGGCGCTGGTATGCTTATGAAAGCACCTCCTCTCTTTGAGGCAGTAGAGCATGTCTTGCAAATGCCTATCGAAGAACATCGTAGTACAAAGGCGAATCATAAACGTCATGTTGTGTTTATGGGGCCCACTGGGGCGCCATTTACACAAGAAAAAGCGATAGAATTAGCCACCTATGATCAGCTTGTTATCGTCTGTGGACACTACGAAGGGGTAGATTATCGAGTGGAAGAACATTTGGTGGACGAAACTATATCTATCGGTGACTATGTGTTAACTGGCGGTGAATTACCAGCTATGGTGGTAGCCGATGCTGTGGCTCGCATGATTCCCGGCGTTTTAGGAGCAACCTCAGGGGCTATAGAAGATTCATTTTATCATCCTGTACTTGAGTGTCCACAATATACAAAACCGCAGGAATATAGAGGTATGGTAGTGCCAGATATATTGCTGAGCGGTCATCATAAAAATATTGAGCAGTGGCGATTGGAAGAATCGTTACGACGGACCGCATATTTGCGAAGTGATTTATTAGTACGAGACTTTACAGCAGAAGAAGTAAAAGCATTGCAACGATTGCTAGAAAAATCCACATCTCAAGAAGAGCAAGCGTTATTAGAAAGAATCTTAGGTCAGTCTACTTTCACAGAGGAAAAGAGGAATTAAATGGCGAATTTATATATTGGCCTCGTTCATTATCCCATTATGAATAAGCATGGTGAGGTGATTACGACGGCTATCACGAACTACGATATCCACGATATTGCCAGAGCATCCACAACTTATGATGTAGAACGGTATTTCATTATTCACAATGTACCTAGCCAGCGTGAATTGGCAGAAACTGTCATGAGTCATTGGAAAACAGGATTTGGCAGTACCTACAACCCAGATAGAAAGGATGCTTTCAAACACGTGGAACTAGTCAATTCTATTCGACAAGCTATCGATATGGTGACGGAACTAGAAGGGCAGACACCGATCGTGTGTACCACGGATGCACGAACCTATGATAATACGATTACCTACGCCTCGCTCCGTAAATCACTTGAAAGTGAGAGCCGTCCTGTGGTAGTATTATTTGGAACGGGGTATGGTATGACGAAGGAAACAATGGAAGATTTCGACTATATCCTTGAACCAATCTATGGACATGGAGACTACAATCATCTGTCTGTTCGTAGTGCTGTATCAATTATATTAGACCGCTTACGAGGCGAAGCGTGGTGGAATAAATAGGAGGACACAATGTCAGGACATTCTAAATGGTCAAATATTAAACATAGAAAAGGTAAAAATGATGCATTAAAAGCAAAAATTACCACAAAAATTAGCCGTGAAATCACAGTAGCTGTAAAAGCTGGTGGTACCGATCCAACAGGCAATATGCGCTTGAAATTGGCGTTACAAAAAGCTCGTGAAAATAACATTCCTAAGGACAATATTCAACGTGCTATCGACAAAGGTGCCGGTGCAGGTGATGCGAACAACTATGAAGAAATTACCTATGAAGGATATGGCCCAGGTGGCGCTGCTATCCTTGTAGACGTAATGACAGATAACCGTAACCGTGCGGCAGCTGACGTTCGTCATGCTTTCTCTAAACGTGGTGGCAACCTAGGTGAAAGTGGATCCGTTAACTGGATGTTCAAACGCAAAGGTGTATTCGTTATTCCACAAGAGGGCAACGATGAAGAAACATTAACATTATTGGCTCTTGATGCTGGTGCAGAAGACATCAAAGTAGAAGATGATGTATTCGTTATTTATACATTACCTGATGATTACGATGCCGTAGAAGCTGCCTTAGCAGAAGCATCCATTGCAACAGATATGGCACAAATCACAATGGTTCCAGATACAAATATGGAATTAACAGGTGATGATGCAGTGAATATGCAACGTATATTGGATATGTTGGAAGACTTGGATGATGTACAAGATGTGTACCACAATGCTATCATGGACGTGGAAGAATAATTTTCTGTAAAATTTCATCATTTCATGCTATACTATAAGTAAGTAAATATTTTAGATTTGCAAGGGAGCCTATGTAATAGGCTGAGAAAGGACTATGAAGTACCTGACCTTTTGACCTGATCGGGATCATGCCCGCGTAGGAAGCACGCTGACATATGTGGGTATCGATGTAATGTCGATACCTTTTTGTGTATAGAGTACCCAAAATAGGCTCCTTTGTAATGAAAGGAGCTTTTTATGTTTTACACACAAATGCAAGCAGCCCAAAAAGGCATTGTTACCGACGCGATGAAAGTGGTAGCAGAAAAAGAAAACATGGATGTTGAAGTATTACGAGACCTAGTGGCAAAAGGGCATGTAACGATTCCTTGTAACAAGCATCATACCTCTTTACAACCAGAAGGAATCGGGCAGAAGTTGCGCACAAAAATTAATGTGAACTTAGGAACATCTAAAGATTGTACAGACTACGAAGAAGAGATGAAAAAAGTCCATCATGCAGTGGCATTAGGTGCTGAATCTATTATGGACTTGTCTACACATGGGGATACAAAAGTGTTCCGTCGGTTGTTGACAAAGGAATGTCCTGTTATGATTGGCACCGTGCCAATCTATGATAGCGTTATCCATCATCAGAAGGATTTAGGTGAATTGACTGCAGAGGACTTTATTTCTACTATCCGTCTTCATGCAGAAGATGGTGTAGACTTTGTTACTTTACACTGTGGGATTACACAACACACAGTGGAGCAAATTAAACGTCATAAACGAAAACTAAACATCGTGAGCCGTGGAGGTAGTTTAGTCTTTGCATGGATGTCCATGACTGGTCAAGAAAATCCTTTCTATGAATACTATGATGAGATTTTAGATATATGTGCAGAATATGATATGACCATTTCTCTTGGTGATGCATGCCGTCCAGGTTGCTTGGCGGATGCTACTGATATCTGTCAAATCGAAGAACTTGTTCGTCTGGGTGAGTTAACAAAACGAGCTCGTGAACGTGGTGTGCAAGTGTTGGTGGAAGGTCCAGGTCATGTGCCATTGAATCAAGTCCAAGCCAACATGGAAGTTCAACAAACAATCTGCGACGGAGCACCATTCTATGTATTGGGACCATTGGTGACAGACATTGCACCAGGCTACGACCATATTACAGCAGCTATCGGTGGTGCTGTGGCAGCTATGCATGGGGCAGCGTTCCTTTGCTATGTAACACCAGCAGAACATTTAGCATTACCGGATGAAAACGATGTTAAAGAAGGTATTATGGCTTTCAAAATCGCAGCGCACGCCGCAGACATTGCAAAAGGTATACCAAATGCACGAGACCGTGATGACCGCATGGCAGAAGCGCGACAAAAACTCGATTGGGAAGCGCAATATGCAGTGGCATTAGATCCTGAAAAAGCACGTCGTATCCGTGAAAGCCGTGCTCCAGAAGAAGGACATAAAGAAGCATGCAGTATGTGCGGAAAATTCTGCGCCGTACGGAGCATCAACAAAGCCTTAGAGGGAGAGAAAATCGATATATTATAAAAGAGAAACGAAACAGCCAACTCTGTAGGGAGTTGGTTGTTTTGTTATATAAATAAATTGATTATAGCCATGTGATTGATGTATTATATAGATAATGAGTATGTTTTTATGTAATGTAAGAGGTGCAATTATATAAGAGAATCTTTTGAGAAAATTGGGTTTTAGAGGTGCAATGATGAAACAATGGAAACTGTTAGCACTGGGATGCGCACTATTAGCGCTAACTGGTTGTGCAAGTATGGACTCTACGATACAAGTAGATAGTGATTTTAGTGGCAAATGGGAAGCACAATTACATATTCCAGAATCGTTGAGTAAATCGGATATAGAATCTGGATTTGATGGTAGTGTAAGCAAAATTATTAATGACCATAAGCATATAGATGATGATTCTTTCGAAGAAAAACAAAATAAAGAGAAAGAGTCCTTAAAACAATTTAGTGCAAAACATATTAAACTTGAGGCAATTGATTCAAATGGCACGGTACTTCCTAATCAAGTGGAGGCGAGATCTGAGCATTGGAAGATTACCGCTTCTTTTTCAGATGAAAGTGAATTGACTAACAGTTACAGAATTCTTTATGGTGCTATAGATAGACCTGAGGCATTACATATTATCTATCCTTATGGTGAAGAAAGTAATGCATATATGTTCAATATGGGACGTTCATATGGAACAACAACTATCACATTAGATGGAGACATTAAAACCGATTTTAAAACAGATGGTGTAGTGAATGGTAACACCATAACTTTTGAAAAAGATAAAAATATCCGATTTGTTTTTCTGAAAGCATCACATACTATTAGAAATGTAATGATTGGTGTAGTAATATTTGGCGTGTTAGTAGTCGCCTATATTCTGTGGAGAAAACGAGGTTAGTAGTATGAATATGAAGAAATATATGCTAATTATACTAGGCGTAATTATGATGGGGCTGGCTTTCACAGGATGCACATCTGATACATCAGTCGGTGATAATCTCGATTTATCGGGCACGTGGTATCATTATAATCCTCCCTATGAAGACAACGGCTATAATAGTGGGGTTGTTTATAAAATAACCTTTGAAAAGGTAAGTGACCATGTGTATAAAATGACGGAGTCCAAGTTTTATATGCGTAATGTATATGCGAAACATCAGTTGATAAACGAAAAGGAATATGGCACTGATCACGCTAGAATAACGGCATTAGATATTGCGAAAGGACCAAATAAAAACGGAGTACTACCAATCTATGATGATGCTTATGAATGGGTGCCTTACTACGATGAAATAAAAGAGGAGGCCTTGTTGACAGTTAGAGATGGCAAGGCTTATGATGGGGTATTTGGTGCTACCCACACGATTAAAAAGGAAAATGGTAAGTTGATGCTTGTTAGTGATAAAGATAGTAACTCTATTATGTATAAAACGGATGATTCCTTCTTTACAGTTGCTAACGAACAAGAAGCAGCTAATATCAAAAAGAAAGTGGATATCGATAACGCTAAACAGCCCAATGAAGCATATCAAATACGTAATATCACGTTCACTGTGAAAGAAAGCGATAAAAAAGTGTATGCTCATTCTAATTAGGCATACAATCAGTATGCTAATTCTGTATGCTCAACGGTCAAACAATGCTTGATAGTGCATATATTTATAGAGTATGATAGAGATGTCATTATAGTTATTTTTTATAAGTGTGAGGTGTGCTATGAGAAAAAGAACAGCAATAGCTCTTGTATTAGCTAGCGTATTTGCAATGAATGCAGGTACTGCTACAGTAGAAGCTAGTTGGTTAAGTAAAACGTTAAAGAAATTAGATAATGCTTTGGGGGTTCCTGATAGTAATACACAAGTGACACAACAATCTGATGGAAATTTACGATTACCACAAGCAGGAGAACGATGGGTTCTGATTTCGGAAAATAAATATTATAAAACGTATGTAGATCGTTCTAAAGTATACGCAAGAGGTGAAGCTCAGGATCGTTGGGTAACGGGTGTTTTTAAGCGCGAATTTACGCCACTTGGTTCACAATGGTTAGGTGGATTTGGAGATGTTAAACCAGATGTAGTAACAGTGGAGTATTATTCTATTTCATATGGAGTAAATGGCGTGTATGATAACTATGGTATGTATGCAATTCCTACTTCATATTATGATGTTCATGGCAATTTAATTTATAAGGGAATCATAGAGCGTAAACACTATGGTAACTATATTCCAGACACTGAAGAAGAACACATCAAAGACCGACTCTTCCATATGTTCGGTTGGGATTACTAAAAGACTTTAAATTTATTATTTTATGTGTCTTTGATGAATTTATTTTGAAAGGAATATACTTAATTGAGTTATGAAAGTATCCCGAGGGATAGAGATGAGTTATTAAGAGAGTTGACTCGATTAGAAATTGAATATCGCGTAACCATTCCTTATCTAATGAAAGTTGCAGAATTAGATAAAGAACTAAAATATTATGAGGAAGAAAAATTGAAGGCCCAGGGTTAATCAGGTGAAACGGAAATGAAGTCTGTTGGATGTGGGTGTTTATTATACCTTGTTTTTTTAGGCCCATGGATATATATGGGGTGGTTTGTACCCAAATGGTTAACAGCATTTGCTAATTATGTAGGATTCTGGAAGTTTAGTGTTGGGCTTTTTATTAGTTTGGGAATCATTCGATTTATGATTTCAGCGTATTTTGATAATAAAAAAAGTGCAAAAGCTAGAGCAATATCTCTTGAAATTAATGATAATATAAGAGACATTAAGAAACTAGTAGATGCCATTCCTAATAATTTTTTGCCAGATCCTTTTAAAAGCTATGTAGCTGTTACTGGAATGATTGACTTGGTTAATGATTATAGAGCAGATAGTTTAAAAGAAGCAATGAATCTATTTAAGCAGGAGACAATGTTAGACTCTATCTTGACAGGAATTGATGAGTTAAGAGCAGACATGATTGTTAGCCAACTTATGACGCTTCAGGCGATCCGAGCAGCGAAAGAAGCCGCAGATGAAGCCAATCAAGCAAAGTGGGAGGGAAGATTTAGGAATAGTAAATAGATCGTAAAGGTGTTAATGAGCATATTTCCTCTTGCTTTCAACCCACATTTTGTGCTATACTAGCCAAGTATGAATACACACGCAACTAGACTATCAGTTCTGTGCGCAATTTCGCGTTTGCTGAGGGATGAGAGTTGCGGAGGTTTTTTAACAGGAGGTGCCAACATGGCAGTAGTATCACTTAAACAATTATTAGAAGCTGGTGTTCACTTTGGACATCAAACAAGAAGATGGAATCCTAAAATGGCTAAATTCATCTTCACTGAACGTAATGGTATCTATATCATTGACCTTCAAAAAACTGTAAAAAAAGTAGAAGAAGCGTATGATTTCTTACGTGAAGTAGCTCAAGAAGGTAAAACAATCCTTTTCGTAGGTACTAAAAAACAAGCTCAAGAAGCTGTTAAAGAAGAAGCTCTTCGTGCTAATATGTACTTCGTTAACGAACGTTGGTTGGGCGGTATGTTGACTAACTTCAAAACTATCGAAGCTCGTATTAAACGTTTAAAACAATTAGAAAAAATGGCTGAAGATGGAACATTCGAAGTTCTTCCTAAAAAAGAAGTGATTCGTCTTCGTCATGAATGGGAAAAATTGGAAAAATACCTTGGCGGTATCAAAGATATGCCAGAAATGCCAGGTGCACTTTTCGTAATCGACCCTAAAAAAGAAAAAATCGCTATTGCAGAAGCTAAAAAATTAGGTATTCCTGTTGTAGCAACTGTAGACACTAACTGTGATCCAGACGAAGTTGATTTCCCAATCCCAGCAAATGATGACGCTATTCGTGCAGTTAAATTGTTAGCTGGTAAAATGGCTGATGCTATTTTAGAAGGTCGTCAAGGTGAACAAGACGCATTCGGTACAGAATCTGCTTCCGAAGAAGCGTAAGAATCTGTAAGATTATTTAACAATATATACAGACATAGTCTTAATTGATAAATAAGTAATAACGATGTAAAATTAAGGTAAGGCTAAGGTCTTACCTTAATTATTTATAGGAGGAAAAATCATGGCTCAAATTACAGCAGCTTTAGTAAAAGAATTACGCGACATGACTGGCGCAGGTATGATGGATGCTAAAAAAGCATTGGTAGAAGTTGATGGCGATATCCAAAAAGCAGTTGACTTCCTTCGTGAAAAAGGCTTAGCAGCAGCAGCTAAAAAAGCTGGTCGTATTGCAGCTGAAGGTGTAGTAGCATCTTACATTCATGGTGGCGGACGTATTGGTGTATTAGTAGAAATCAACTGTGAAACAGACTTCGTTGCTAAAACTGATGATTTCCAAGCTCTTTGCAAAGACGTAGCAATGCAAATCGCTGCAGCTAACCCTACATACTTAAAACGTGAAGACGTTCCAGCTGATGTAATCGAACATGAAAAAGCTGTATTGATGGAGCAAGCTAAAGTAGAAGCTGAAGAAGACGTTAAAGCTGGCCGTAAACCAAAACCAGAAGCAGTTCTTGAAAAAATGGTAGCTGGCCGCGTTGAAAAATTCTATAAAGAAAACTGCCTATTAGAACAAGTTTTCATTAAAGACGGTGAAAAAACTGTACAAGCTATGATCAATGAAGCAATCGCTAAAATCGGTGAAAACATTAACGTACGTCGTTATGTTCGCTATGCATTAGGCGAAGGTATCGAAAAGAAACAAGACGATTTCGTTGCAGAAGTTATGGCTACTGTAGGTAAATAAGTACGGAGATAAGAGAACACCGCAAGTGTTCTCTTATTTTTGAATTATTTGTTAGAAACGTCATAAGGAGAAGGACATGAGTGAACGTAAATTTAAACGTATCGTATTAAAACTTAGCGGTGAGGCCCTAGCAGGTGATCAAGGATTTGGTATTAATCCACAAGTGGTAGAGCCATTAGCACAAGAAATTGCGCAACTTTCCAAAGAAAGTGGTATTGAAATTGCTATCGTTGTAGGTGGTGGAAATATCTGGCGTGGTTTATCAGGTAGTGCTAAAGGTATGGATCGTGCATCTGCTGATTATATGGGTATGATTGCAACAGTAATGAATGCTATTGCATTACAAGATGCTCTTGAAAATGCAGGCGTAGCAACTCGTGTTCAAACTGCTATCGAAATGCAAGAAGTAGCAGAACCATACATTCGTCGTCGTGCTATTCGTCACTTAGAAAAAGGTCGTATTGTTATCTTTGCAGCAGGTACTGGTAATCCGTACTTCTCTACAGATACAACAGCCGCTTTGCGTGCTGCTGAAATCGAAGCAGATGCTATTTTAATGGCGAAAAAATTTGCTGATGGTGTTTATGATTCTGATCCTAAAACAAATCCTGATGCTGTAAAATTTGATGAATTAACATATATGGATGTTATCAGCAAAGAATTAAAAGTTATGGATGCAACATCTACTACTTTGTGTAAAGATAATCATATTCCTATCGTTGTATTCAGCATGGATATTCCTGGCAACATCACTAGAGCTGCCAAAGGAGAAGCCATCGGTACTATCGTAAAATAAAAGGTGAACACTATGGAAATTAAAGAAATTATTAGCCGCGAAGAAGCGCGCATGGACAAAACAATTGAATCTTTGAAACACGAATTTGCCTCTGTACGCACAGGTCGTGCTCATACATCTCTATTAGATTCTGTAATGGTTGATTACTATGGTGCACCAACACCTGTTAATCAAGTAGCGAACGTATCTGCTCCAGATCCACGCATGATTTTAATCGCTCCATGGGATAAAACAATGATTGGTGCTATTGAAAAAGCAATCTTAACATCTGACTTAGGATTAAATCCTAATAATGATGGTGATTCTATTCGTTTGGCGATTCCTCAATTGACGGAAGACCGCCGTAAAGAATTGGTAAAAGTTGTAAGCAAAAAAGCAGAAGACGCTAAAGTTGCGATTCGTAACATTCGTCGTGATGCTAATGATGCAATCAAAAAAGAAGAAAAAGCGAAAACTATTACTGAAGACGTGTCAAAAGATGGACAAGATCAAGTTCAAAAGTTGACCGACAAAAAAATCAAATTAATTGATGAACTTCGCGATACAAAAGAAAAGGATGTTATGTCTGTCTAATGGAACATACATCTATTTTGGGATTTCCATGGCAGCTTGCACAGTCTCTTTTGCAGGCTGCCTCTATCCCTTTTACTACGAAAATAGAAAAGAACTATAATCGCTTCTTTTCCATTTCTTCCGAAGAATGTTATGTAGGCCGTGTCAAAGTAACGGAAGGTACATGGGAGATAGTTCTCTTTCACCCTATGGTATCCAGTCATGTGACAGTGTCGAATGAGGTACAATATGCTAAAAAACTTATGGAAGAAAAGTAAACAACAAGAGAGACCGACTGTAGATCCTACTAATATTCCAGAACATATTGCCATTATCATGGATGGTAATGGAAGATGGGCAAAGCGGAGAGGCATGCCACGAAGTATGGGGCATCGCGCAGGAGCGGAAGTATTAAAGGACATTGTGAAAGCTGCCCAAGGATTTGGTGTGAAAGCATTGACTGTATATGGTTTTTCCACAGAAAATTGGAAACGTCCAGAAGAAGAAGTCAGCCTATTAATGGGTCTTATTAAGGAGTATTTACTTTCAAATGTAAAGCGAATGCATGCGGAAGGCGTGCGTATTCGTTTTGTGGGAGATATTACTAAGCTATCTGAAGAGTTACAAAACATCATTAAAGAATCTGAGGATTTGACACAAGAAAATACAGGAATTACTTTGCAATTAGCAATTAACTATGGGGGACGTGACGAACTCACTCGAGCTACAAAGCGGATTGTCCAGGATGTGGCAAGCGGTATCATCTCTGAGGAGGATATTACAGAAACATTGATTTCTTCCTATTTAGATACACAAGAATTTGACCGTGTAGATTTACTGATTCGACCAAGCAATGATGCACGTATCAGCAATTTTTTACTATGGCAAATTGCCTATGCAGAGTTCTGGTTTACCCCTTTACATTGGCCAGATTTTACACCACAAGTGTTGGAAGAAGCCATTTTGGCATACCAGCAACGTGAACGTAGATTTGGTGGTTTAAAAGAGGAGAAATAATATGTTAAAAACCCGTCTCATCACAGCTTTGATTGGCGTTGTCTTGTTGGCGGTTGCCATCACCTATGGGGGCCTATTTTTTAATCTTGTGATGTCCGTGTTGGCTTTCATTGGTTGGGTAGAGTGTGTCAGCTTATTTCGCCATATGAAACGCCGTTTGTTACCATTATGGGGACTAATTTATATTGTTCTTGTATGCGGTTCCTTAGTGTTTGGTAACTATCCATTAGCAATATTTCTAGGTGTTTTGGTGATGTTGGCTATGGTCATTGAATATACCTTCTGCAACGGAAAAATAACGCTTTCAGCAGTACAATCTACCATCAGTAGCTTGTTGTATGTCACAAGTGGCTTTATAGCACTGATGGTGTTACGTGATAATAAAATCTATGAAAATACGAGCTATTACGCAGATCAAGATGGGTTCGGTATGGCTGTTATTTGGCTTGTGCTAATCTCTATTTGGGCCAGTGATACATTTGCCTATTTTGTAGGTCGCTCCATTGGTAAACGAAACATCGTACCTAGCATTAGCCCTAATAAAACCTTAGAAGGCTTCATTGGTGGTTTCATTGGCTGTTTTTTGACAGGATGGATTGGCTCTATTTGCTTAGGATTACCACTGAATTTTGGTGTTGGTATAGGTGTCATTGTTGGGATATTAGCACCGCTAGGAGATTTATTTGAATCAAAATTAAAACGTGAAGCAAATAAAAAAGATTCCGGTACATTATTGCCTGGCCATGGTGGTGTATTAGATCGTTTTGATAGTCTACTATTTGCGGCACCATTGGTATTGGCATATATTCTTATGCTGTAATGATTTAATCTTAAGGAGACCTTTATGAAAGCTATAAGTATTTTAGGCTCCACGGGGTCTATAGGAACACAAACGTTAGATGTCATTCGTCAACATCCAGATCAATTTCAAGCAGTGGCATTAGTTACACATAGCAACATTGATTTGCTAGAACAACAAATTACAGAATTTAATCCCATTATGGTGGGTGTTGTAGATGAGCGGGCTTATTCTATACTGAAAGATCGTTATCAAGGGCCTACAGAGATTGTAGGAGGCAAAGAAGCCTTGATTCTGGCAGCTACCTTGCCAGAAGCGACAATGGTGGTCACTGCCGTAGTAGGAGCAGCTGGAATTGAACCAACTATGGCTGCGATTCAGGCCAAAAAAACGATTGGACTTGCTAATAAAGAAACCCTAGTGGCTTGTGGTTCTTTGATTACAAAGGCAGCACAAGACTATGGTGTGTCAATTTTACCCATTGATAGTGAACATAGTGCAATTTTTCAGTGTTTGGAAGGGCAAGATAAAAGTAATGTTGAGAAGTTAATTATTACAGCTTCAGGCGGTGCCTTACGTCATTGGAAATCAGAAGATTTATATACGGCGACCGCAAAGGATTGTTTGGCACATCCCACATGGAATATGGGAAATAAAATTACCATTGACTCAGCGACTTTATTCAATAAAGGATTAGAAGTCATTGAAGCTCATTGGTTGTTTGATTTCGATTACGATCATATTGATGTAGTAGTACATCCCCAAAGTATTGTACACTCTATGATTCAAATGAAAGATGGAGCTATTTTAGCACAATTAGGGAATCCAGATATGCGTGAGCCTATTCAATATGCGATGACCTATCCAAAACGATATCCATTACAAATGGAACATTTAGATTTTACTAAGGGATTAGATCTTCAGTTCATGGTACCTAGGTGGGAAGATTTTCCTGCCTTACGGCTGGCTTTCACAGTGGGAAAAGAAGGTGGTTATGCACCTGCTGTATATAATGCAGCCAATGAAATGGCGGTCTATGCCTTACTGGATGAACGAATTACTTATGGACATATATATGAAGTAGTTTCAACCGTTCTTGGACGCATGAATAATGGTGTACCTACATCTATTGATGATGTACTGAGCATGGATGCGTGGGCAAGACAAGAAGCTACGAAAGAAATACAAAGGAGAAGTGCATGTTAATTACAATTTTAGGAGCTGTCTTTGTATTCGGTGTGATTGTTATGATTCACGAATTAGGACATTTTCTAACGGCGAAAGCCTGCGGCATGCGTGTTGATGAATTTGCTATCGGCATTGGCCCTAATGTTATACAAAAACAAAAAGGAGAAACACTTTACTCTTTACGTCTTTTGCCATTAGGTGGATTCAACAAAATTGCTGGTATGGATCCTTCTGAAGATGCAGGTGACCGTGGGTTCAACAGCAAACCTGTATGGCAACGATTTATCGTGATCGCTGCGGGTGCTACATTTAATTTTTTGTTGGCTATTGTGATATACTTTTTTGTATTCGCCTTTCATGGCACTACAATTCCATCTCATGAACCAATTATCGGAGATACCTTAGCAGGAAATCCAGCAGCTACAGCTGGTATACAAAAAGGAGATAAAATTGTATCTATCAATGGTCAATCCATTAAAGAATGGAAGGATATTACAGAGTCTCTGAAAGGCCATAGTAATCATGTAGTATCTGTTACATTAGATAGAAATGGTGAGAGTATATCTACCACTGTCATTCCTCGTGAATCGGGTGATAGAGCCGTCATCGGGATCAATCCAGTATTAGAAGTAAAAGAGTACGGTATTGGTGAATCTGCAGTGCAAGCATTAACACATACTGGATCTACTCTTGCTGATATGGTACAAGGTTTATGGAATATTGTAACAGGGCACAGTAAAGGCGATGTAGCTGGACCTATCGGTGTAGCACAAATGGCGGGGCAAGTAGCACAACATGGTTTTATCAGTTTGCTGTTATTCACTGCCTTATTGAGTTTAAATCTTGGCGTAATCAATTTATTGCCAATTCCTGTACTAGATGGTGGACATTTGGTGTTGTTGATTCTGGAAGGTATTACGGGTCGTAAACTGCCAGAAAAGGCATTGCAATACATTCAAATGACTGGAGTAGGCCTATTATTGTTAGTATTTGTATATTCTACATTCCAAGATATTCTAAGACTATTTTAGAGGTATACTATGATAGAACGTAAACCGACAAAGGGTATTCAAGTGGGTACCGTCCATATTGGGAATCACGCACCTGTCAGCATCCAATCAATGATTACTACAAATCCTGTAAAAGTTGAGCAATCTATTGAAGAAATTAATCGCTTGGCTACCGCTGGTTGTGAACTAGTTCGTTTAGCTGTTCCTGATATGGCAGCCGCAAAAGCCATCAAAGATATTAAAGAACGTGCCATGATTCCATTAATTGCGGATATTCATTTTGACTACCGCTTAGCACTACAAGCTATTGATAGTGGGATCGATGGGCTTCGCATTAATCCAGGAAATATCGGTAGTATCGATAATGTGGTAAAAGTTGTGGAAAAAGCTAAGCCGAAGTTGATTCCTATTCGTATAGGTGTCAATGCTGGATCCTTACCACAACATGTATTAGACGCTCATGGTGGACACCCTACCGCTGATGGTATGGTGGAAACCGCTTTAGAACATATTCGTATCTTAGAATCTTTAGAATATGATCAAATGAAAGTTTCTATTAAAGCTACAGATGTACCTTTAATGATTGAAGCTTACCGCAAATTATCCAGCAAAATACCATATCCATTGCATTTAGGTGTAACAGAAGCTGGCACTATCAAACAAGGAACGATTAAATCGGCTATCGGTATTGGAACACTCTTGGCAGATGGTATCGGTGATACAATACGTGTGTCTTTAACAGGCGACCCTATCCATGAGGTAGAAGTAGCAAAGACTATTTTGAGCTCTTTGGAGCTTCGTACGTTTGGAGCAACTATGATTTCTTGCCCTACATGTGGAAGATGCCAAGTTAATTTATTCAATATGGCAGATATTGTAGAGGAACGATTAAAATCTATAAAAGCGCCAATTCGGGTAGCAGTTATGGGATGTGTAGTAAACGGACCTGGAGAAGCACGAGAAGCTGATTTTGGTATTGCAGGAGGTAAGGGACAGGGTATTATTTTCCGCAAAGGAAAAGTGTTAAAAACTGTACCAGAACAAGAATTAGTAGATACCTTATTTGCTGAAATCGATCAATATCTGTTGACACTAGAAGATAAATAAGGATAAGAAAATTTTGTTTTCTAAAATGAAATACTATCCCTTACTATTAGAATACCTAGTATAGTAAATCCATAGTATATAGTTAAGATATTTTAAATACGTATGAATCATATAGAATATAAAGGAGTAAGTTATGTTAGCAAGTCGCTTATATGCACCAACATTACGGGAAATGCCATCCGATGCTGATGTAATTAGCCAACAATTAATGTTGCGCGCTGGCTTTGTTCGCAAAGTAGCTGGTGGTTTATACACCTATTTACCATTAGCGTGGCGCAGTATCCATAAAATTAATGCTATTATCCGTGAAGAAATGGAAGCCATTCACAGCCAAGAAATTATGATGCCTATTCTTCAACCTAGTGAATTATGGGAAGAATCTGGTCGTTGGGCTGCGTACGGTGCAGAAATGATGCGTATTTCTGACCGTCATGGCCGTGAATATTGCTTAGGACCAACTCATGAAGAAATGGTAACTAATTTAGTGCGAGGAGAAGTAAATTCCTATCGTCAATTGCCATTGAGTTTATATCAAATTCAAAATAAATATCGCGATGAACGTCGTCCACGCTACGGATTAATGCGTAGCCGTGAGTTCATTATGAAAGATGCCTATTCCTTTGACATCGACGAAGAGGGTATGAGCAAATCTTTTTGGGATATGTATGAAGCATATAGCAAGATCTTCAAACGTTGTGGCTTAACATGTAAACCAGTAGAAGCAGATAATGGCGCTATTGGCGGTTCTGGTAGTTTTGAGTTCATGGCATTGGCGGAATCTGGAGAAGCAGATGTCATCCACTGTACGAAATGTGATTATGCAGCGAATATTGAAATTGGCCAACCAAAAGCTTTGGAATCGGAAGCAGAAGACGCTAAAGCGTTGGAAACAGTATCTACACCAGAGGCGAAAACAATTCAAGCCGTAGCAGATATGTTGAAATTACCATTAGAAAAAACAATTAAAGCCGTAGTATACAACATTGAAGGTAAAGTTATTTTAGCTATTGTTCGCGGTGACCATGAAGTAAATGAAATTGCTGTACAACGTGCTGTAGAAGGTGGTATTGAACCAGAAATGGCTACTCCAGAAGATTTAGCTCGTGTGGGATTAACAGCAGGTTTCATTAGCCCAGTGGGACTTTCACAATCAGAAGAGTTCGCCATTGTAGTGGATGAAACAGTGATGAATTTACACAATGTATGTGGTGGTGCTAATACAGCAGATGCACATTATATTAATATCAATCCTAACCGTGATTTCAATGTAGACGACATCATCGTAGCACCAATTCGCTTAATTACTTTAGACGATCCATGCCCTAAATGCGGTGGTCAACTTCGTATCGATAAAGGTATCGAAGTAGGTCAAGTATTCAAATTGGGTACGAAATACTCCGAATCTATGAATGCTACCGTATTGAACCAAGGTGGTCGTCCAACTCCATTCCAAATGGGTTGCTATGGTATCGGTGTAGGCCGTACATTAGCAGCTGCGATTGAACAAAGTTATGATGAAAATGGTATCATTTGGCCAGTAGCCATTGCTCCATTTGAAGTTGTCATTGTTCCTATCAATGCGAAGGATGAAGCTTTAATGGAAGTAAGTGAGCGCTTGTACAAAGAAATGCAGCATGCTGGTGTAGATGTGTTATTGGATGATCGAAAAGACCGTGCTGGTGTGAAATTTAAAGATGCTGACCTAATCGGCTATCCTGTTCGTATTACAGTAAGTAAAAATACCATCGAATCTGGTGAAGTAGAATTGCGTGTGCGCAAAGATGGTTCTACAAGCACAGTAAAAATCGATGAAGTGACTACATCTGTACAGGGATTACTTCGTCTATTAAAAGATGGATACACTATGTAATGACTCAAATTTAATTGCATAGAGATAGAAAAACCGACTCATTGAGGATTCCTTGATGAGTCGTTTTAATAACAAAAACCGCTTATTCATCGTATTCGTGAACACTTACGAACACTTATGAATAAGCGGTTATTTCATTTGGTATTGTGGTGGAGACGAGGGGAGTCGAACCCCTGTCCAAACATGTTGCCCCCTAGACCTCTCCGAGCGCAGTTGATGTTTTTAACTTCGGATAGTGTTTGGACACCAACAACCTAAGCTATCCTAGCTCATAAGATTTAACTAGATCTAATTGAGCGGATAGAACTAGCTAGCCCGTAGTTTGACGCCACATCCTTCTCCACGGGCGAGAGAAGGTGTGACGTAGCTTATGCAGCTAATGCAAAATTTTCTTCTGCGTTTAATTTAAGGTTCACTGATTTATGGTCGAGTGAGACACCAGCTCGCTTTCTAAGATACATCCATACCTGTCGAAACCTTTACGTCCCCATATATTATTGTCTTATAATTATATAGATATATGTTATGAAAGTCAAATGTAAATATGTACTTTTTTATATAGATAGTGTATACTATTAAGTATCATTCCTAGTACAGAGTCACAGGAGGAATCCTATGTCATATGAAACAGAAACAGTAGCTGAGTTTGAGCGTTTTTCTTCATTAACGGATGAAGAAATTGTTACCATCTATCAACGTGAGAACAATCATTTTGCTACTGATTATATTGTGCAACGATATAAAAATTTTGTTCGATCTAAAGCTAGGTCCTATTTTTTAATGGGCGCTGATAAAGAAGATATTATACAAGAAGGTATGATTGGTTTATATAAAGCAACGCGAGATTTTAATCAAGACCATGAGGTTAGCTTCAAAGCATTTGCTGAATTATGTATTACACGTCAAATCATTTCTGCCATTAAAGGGGCGAGCCGTCAAAAACACATCCCTTTGAACTCGTATATCTCTTTAAATAAGCCAGCCTATGATGACTCAGAACGAACGCTCATTGAAGTGTTAGAGACAGAAAAAAATCTAGATCCTCAAGAAGTAGTCATCAATAGAGAGCAATATGCTCTGATTAAGGAAGTAATGGAGGCTGTTCTTAGTCCTCTAGAGTGGGATGTATTACGTGGATATATGGATGCTAAATCCTATCAAGAAATGGCAGAAGAACATCATCGATCTGTAAAGTCCATTGATAATGCATTGCAGCGAGTAAAGAAAAAAATGGAAGTTTACTTCGGTCATAACCGTTGATACAGAAAGGAAGAGATTCATGAGAGATTTTCTAATGGTTGTTGAAATTATTATTTCTATTCTTTTAATTGTGGTAGTAGTAGCACAAACTAGTAAGAGCGCAGGTATGGGCGGTGCCGTTTCCGGTGCAGCAGATTCCGTATTCGGTGGTAAAGAGCGTGGCGTAGATGGATTCCTATCACGCTGTACGGTGATTCTTGCTACTTTGTTCGTATTAGTTAGTCTAGCTTTAGATTTAGTGTTAAGTTCTTATTAATACATAAAAAAACCCTACCCTATGGTAGGTTTTTTTTATAGAAATACTGAGGTACTATGAGAGAAGAAATATTAGGATTTTTTAGAGATATATGGCCTGAATCCTATCATATCGAAGATGTTCCTTTCATCTTGGGTTATAAAGGCGAAGAGATTCAGGCATATTTTTCAGTATTACATGAATTAGAAGAAGAAGGATGCATCCGTATCAAAGGTGGAGAATATGGTTCCTATCAAAAAACAGAAGACACGAAATTGATTGGTATCTATAAAGCGAGCAAAAAAGGCTTTGGATTTGTAATACCTGCCGAGGGGAACCTGCCAGATGTATTCATTCCCAATGGTTGTGCAGGGACAGCTATGCATGATGATGAAGTAGAATATTTTATCAAACGAAAAGGTACGAGTGAACGAAATGCAGAAGGTATTATCCGCCGTGTTGTGACTCGAAATACAACACGTGTAGTGGGCATATTTGAACGACTTCCTAAAAGTGGCTTTGTAACACCTCATAATGAACGATTAGGTGAGGATATTTATATTCCTTTAGAATGTACTATGGATGCACGAAGTGGTGCCACCGTAGTAGTTGAATTGACAGCTTGGCCAGAGGAACATCGTAAAGCAGAAGGCAAAATTGTGGAAATTGTAGGGGATAGTTCTACACCGGATTTAGATGTATTGTCCGTGATGGCTACCTTTGATTTGCCAAAAGAGTTTCCAAAAGATGTGCAAGAAGAGGCCCGGAAGATTTCTTTCACAGTCACTGAAGGAGCAGATCGCTTAGATTTGCGACATCAAGAAATGATCACCATCGATGGAGAAGATGCGAAGGATTTAGATGATGCTGTGCATGCGAAAGTGTTGGATAATGGCAATATTGAATTAGGGGTTCATATTGCAGACGTCAGTCACTACGTGCCAGCTGGTTCTATCATTGATCAAGAGGCATATCGCCGTGGCACCAGTGTGTATTTGGTGGACCGTGTGATTCCGATGTTGCCGGTGGAGTTGTCAAATGGTATTTGTTCCTTGCAAGCTAAGGAAGATCGCTATGCCATGTCTTGTATCATGGAAGTGAACCCTCATGGTAAGGTGGTGCACTACACCATTAAACCGTCTATTATTCATATTACACGCCGTTGTAGCTATAAGGAAATCTACTTAGCCTTAGAAGAGAATATCATTCCGGATGATTTGGTACCCCTCATGGAGATGGTACGAACTTTGGAGACATTGGCATACCAATTGATGAAGATGCGCCAACAAGCAGGGGCCATTAGTTTTGAATTCCCAGAATATAAAGTTCTCTTAGATGCTACGGGCATACCGCAACGAATCGTACGAAAAGATAGAACCATCGCAGAAAAATTAATTGAACAATGCATGTTGTTGGCTAATGAAACAGTGGCAACTTTCCTTAGTGAACGATTGGCAACATCTATCTATCGTATCCATGAAGATCCAAAGGATACAAAATTAGAACAACTCATCACCGTTCTACATCATTCTGGATATCCTGTGAAATTACCAAGCAAGGTAGAGCCTAAGCATATTGAAGAATTATTGCAATCCGTCAGCGGTACAGAGATTGAACCTGTGGTACAGATCATGGTACTTCGTTCCATGCAACAAGCGAAATACAGCTCGGAACATATTGGACACTTTGGGTTGGCCTCTAATACATATACCCATTTTACATCGCCCATCCGTCGTTATCCTGATTTGATGGTGCATAGATTGTTACGTTATGTCTTAGGAGGTAAGCCAAAACGTATGGCATCTATCGCTGATGAAGCGTACTTAACACATGGAGCTAGTCATTGTTCAGAGCGTGAACAAATTGCCACAGAAGCCGAACGAGAAACCTTGGACATGAAAAAGGTTCAGTATATGGCGCAATATGTAGGTGAAAGTTTTGAAGGTCATGTAAGTTCCATAACTGCTTTTGGTTTATTCATTGAGCTGGATAATGGGGTGGATGGATTAGTGCCATACAACTTGATGGATGATGACCATTATGTCTTTGACGAGCCACATTATATGGCCTATGGTAGAAGAAGTGGTAAAGAATATCGTTTAGGTACACCAGTGACGGTAACATTAATCAAAGCCGATACGGAACTTCGTCAAATTGATTTTGTTATTGGAGAAGTGGAATACATCGATGGCTACTTACGAAGAGGTCAAAGTCGTGAAGGATCACTTTCAAAACCTAAAAAAGGAAGTAAAAAATCCAATAGGAAGCAAAAAGAAGAGAAACGAAAACGCCGTGGTAGCCAATCTCATGATATAATAGAAACGACAGGTACCACGAAAGCGGTAGAGAAAATGCTACGCAAGTTGGATACAAAAAAGAAAACAGCCTTTTATGAAACGATACATAAAAAGAGTCATCGTAAACAAGGAAAGAAACAGAGGAAACGGTAATGGCGAAAGATAACAATGCGTTAATTGTAGATAATCGCAAAGCTCGGCATGACTTTCACATTCATGAAACCTATGAGGCAGGCATTGCCCTTACAGGAACGGAAGTGAAGTCGATTCGGGCTGGGCGCATTAATTTAAAAGATAGTTTTTGTCGCATTGAAAATGGGGAACTTTTCTTATACCAAGTGCATATTAGCAAGTATGAACAGGGTAATCAGTTCAATCACGAGCCGGAACGGACTCGTAAATTGCTCATGCATAAACGAGAAATTCATAAACTCTTAGGACAAGTGAAAGAAAAAGGCTATTCCTTGATTCCATTGAACTTTCACTATAGTCATGGGTATGTAAAAGTTACCATTGGCCTTGTGACGGGCAAGAAAAATTACGATAAACGACAAGATATGGCGGAGCGAGATGCAAAACGAGATATTCAACGCCGTATGAAAGAACAAAATCGTTAGGAAAGGAGGGTCTATGTTAGTCGATTTCCACATGCATACGAATGTATCAGACGGTACGTATATGCCAAGAGATTTAGTGGCATTAGCAAAAGAGAAACAAATACAAGCGATATCTATTACAGATCATGATGAAGTTGGTGCTTACGGTCAATTAACAAATGAGGATAGAACAGGGATTCAAATCTATCATGGCTGTGAGTTTAGTACCTATTACAATGAGAAAGAAGTGCACGTATTGGGATATCAATTTTCCTTAGACCATCCGGAACTACAGGATTATATTTCTCACTTTAAAGAAGTGCGTCGTTCTAGAATCCATAAAATGGTGGATAAATGTGCTGAGGCAGGTTATGATATTTCCTATGAGGAATTGGTAAATACTTTTACCGATGCTGTGTCCTTTGGGCGCCGTCATATTGCGCAATTACTCATTGCTCACGGCTATGTGAAAACTGTAGGGGAAGCCTTTGATACCATGTTAAATCCCAATGGTCCCTGCTTTGTGCCGAAGGAAAAGTATGCCCCACAACAGGCTATTGATTTGATTCATCGTGCCGGTGGTATCGCCGTGCTAGCCCATCCCAAATTAGTGGAAAATGACGATTATGTGCATGAATTACTAGAACTCCCTTTTGATGGCGTAGAGGTCTATCATTCTAGCCATTCTGCCGAGGATAGTGCTAAATACCATCAATTTGCCACTGATAAGGGATTGTTAATCTCCGGTGGATCTGACTTTCACGGCATACAAGATCGATTTCCTGAAAGTATCGGTCTTGGAGAATATGAAATACAAAGTGAGTGGGTATCAGAGTTTATGAAAGCCTTACAAGGCGCATAGAGGTGTAGTATGGATGTAATCGCATTTATTGGCCCTAGCGGAACAGGTAAAAGTCATAGAGCATTGGTGGTGGCCCATGAACACCACGCATCTTGTATTATCGATGACGGTATTTTAATTCATAATAATCGCATTGTGGGTGGATTTTCTGCTAAAAAAGAAGAAAATCGCATCAAAGCTGTTCGTCGTGCTATCTTTCAAGATAAAAAACAGGTGGAAAGTGTGCGAAAAGCACTGGATGAGATTCAACCAGAACGACTTATGATATTGGGCACATCAGAAAATATGATTGGAAAAATCACAAAAGCCTTGGGAATCCCTGCCCCGTCCTATTATATTCATATTGAAGACGTAGCTAGTCCAAAAGATATTGAAAAAGCACAACATGCTAGATTAAAAGAGGGAAAACATATCATTCCCGTTCCAACTGTTGAATTAAAGCCTCACTTTAAAGGCTTTTTAATCGACCCTATTAAGTCCTTCTGGCGAAGAACTAGATTGTCTACGAAGCAAGATGAGGGATGGGAAAAATCTGTAATTCGCCCAGCTTTCAGCTATTATGGCAAACTAGTTTTTGAAGATGCAGTGATTCAAGCGCTCATCAAGAATAGCATTGAAAAGTCTCCAGGTGTGACAGATGTGCGCAGTATGGATATCAAAAAGAGTAAGGAAGTTACGAATGGGTTAATCTTACAAATTGACGTTACGGTTATGCTCGGATTCGTGGTCAAGGAAATCATGGATACCTTGCAAAAAACGATACGTCAAGAAATCGAATATATTACAGGCATGTCAATCGAGAGACTTGCTATTAAGGTAGGTGGCACCATTGAGCCATCAAAAGTAAAATACAAGCATAAGGAGTAATATGAAGTCATACTATATTTATACATATGGTTGCCAAATGAATGAAAGTGATTCAGAACGATTGGCCCATCAATTGGAATCTGTTGGATATGTGCCTACAGAAGAGGTAAATGAAGCAGATTTAATTATTTTAAATACTTGTTGCGTTCGTGAAACGGCAGAAAATAAAATTTATGGTCGCATCGGCGAGTTAAAGCATTTGAAAGAGAAAAATAAAAACTTGATCATTGCTATTACAGGTTGTATGGCACAGAAGAACCAAGCAGATATGTTTAAGCGGGCCCCTCATATTGATATCGTATTAGGTACCCATAATATTCAACATATCAATGAAATGGTCAAAGAAGTACAACGAACGAAAAAACGTCAAGTCAATGTAGAGATGGACAATACAGTATTGCCTGAATTGGCGGCAAAACCAAATGGTACATTCTTTGCGTGGGTACCGATCATGAACGGATGTAATAAGTTCTGTACATACTGTATCGTACCTCATGTGCGGGGCCGTGAAATTAGCCGTCCTGTAGAAGCCATCGTAAAAGATGTACGTGAATTAGGTGAAAAAGGCTTTAAAGAAATCACTTTGTTGGGACAAAACGTAAACTCCTATGGCTTGGATTTTAAAGATGGTACAGACTTTGGTACCTTAGTAGATGCCTTAGATGGAATCCCAGGCATCGAGCGTATTCGCTATATGACAAGCCATCCACAAGATATGACGAAAGGCATGGTAGATGCCTTAGGACGTTCTTCCAATATTGTGACACAGTTACATTTACCAGTGCAGTCTGGATCTGACAATATTTTGAAACGCATGAACCGTCATTATTCTGTGGAACAATATAAAGATTTATTACAATATTGCCGCGAAAAAATTGATGGCGTTACAATCACAACAGATATTATCGTAGGCTTCCCAGGAGAAACAGAGGAAGATTTCCAACAAACATTACAATTATTGAAAGATGTACGTTATGACATGGCGTTTACTTTCATTTATTCCAAACGTTCTGGTACGCCAGCGGCGGAATTTGAAGAGCAAGTACCAGAGGAAGTGAAACGTGTTCGTTTGCAAGCCTTGATGGACGTACAGAATGAGATTTCTTTAGAGCTTAACCAAGCCATGGAAGGCAAGGTATACGATATTATCGTAGAAGGTCCTAGCCGTACTGATGAAAACATGTGGTTTGGACGTACATCAGGCAATAAAATGGTTTTATTCCCTAAACAAGATAGCTTACACATCGGGGATACTGTTGATGTACGCATTGACAAAGGACAAACGTGGGTATTATACGGCACTGTATTATAGAAAGGAGTTAGCAGGATGGGCAAAAAACAAACGCCTATGATGGAGCAGTATTTTAGTATTAAAGCTCGCTATGAAAAGGAATTATTATTTTTTCGATTAGGTGACTTTTACGAGCTTTTTTACGACGACGCTATCACCGCATCACGAGAATTAAATATAACCTTAACAGGTCGCAATGCCGGTGAAGAAGATAAAGCTCCAATGTGTGGCGTTCCTTTCCATTCTGCGGAATCCTATATTGAAAGGCTTATCGGTAAAGGTTACAAGGTAGCTATCTGTGAACAAGTAGAAGATCCTAAAGAGGCAAAGGGCATCGTAAAACGTGATGTGATCCGTGTGATCACACCGGGCACAGTACTTAGTGAAAATGGCACGAAAGATGGAGAAAATAACTTTTTAGCTTTGACCTATGAAACAGGGGGACAGCGTATTGTGTTGTTCACAGATATCACGACTGGTGAAGTGATCTGGGAACGTATGGATAGTTCTAGTGAAAGCTCTTTATTTGATGCTTTCACCATGTACCAGCCGAAAGAGCTCATCCTAGCTGGTAGTAGTGAATTACCTGCCAGTATACAAGATTTTTTAACCCGTCAAATGTCTGGCATAACCTTGTCTCCGTTCGCGCCTGCAGATACTATGGACAGTATTCGTCTGAAAGGTCGCGAACATTTTTCTGATGCCGGACTGCTTGAAGAAGATGTATTAGAAGCCTTAGGCTATGTCATTCTTTATTTAGAAGGCGTCATTAAAACAGATACGTCGCACATCAATTATGTGCACCAACTATCTGTGGGAGACCGGATGATCTTGGATACATCTTGCTTGCGCCATTTAGAGATTACAAGAAATGTTCGAGATGGATCTAAAAAGGGAACGCTTCTAGATGTACTGGATAAAACATTGACCCCTATGGGTGCACGTATGTTAAAACAATGGATTGAACATCCTTTAATGGATATTCATCGCATCGTGCGCCGTCAAATGGGGATAGGTGAATCTATCGACAACCCGACCATGCGCAGTCAACTCCGTTCTTTATTGACCTCAGTCTATGATTTTGAACGGATTCTAAGCCGTGTAGAAACGGGGAGTGTGTCTCCTAGAGATTTTGCATCCTTGCGGGAATCTTTACGAGTATTGCCGATGATTCAAGAGGTATTACAAGAGTGTACCTCTAATATTTTACAAGACTGTCATAGCATGATTCATACCAATGACGACTTATGTGACCTATTAACACGGGCTATCGTGGATCAGCCGTCGTTGGCATTAAAAGATGGTCATGTCATCCGTGATGGATATAGTGCGGAACTTGATGAATTACGTTCCTTAGCCACCAATAGTCAAGAATGGCTACATCGTTTAGAAGAAGAGGCGAAACAAGCTACAGGAATTCGCCTTAAAACAGGGTACAATAAAGTATTTGGATACTATTTTGAAGTGTCTCAAGGGCAAGTAGGTCTCGTACCAGATTATTTCATTCGAAAACAGACCTTAACCAATGCGGAGCGATATATTACTCCAGAGCTCAAAGAATTTGAAATTAAAATGCTCAATGCAAAAGAGCAGATTCAAAAATTGGAATATTCTTTGTATCAAGACTTGCGCCTTATAGCAAAAGAGAATATTAAAGAAATCCAAGAAACGGCTCGTGGCATTGCGCAGCTAGACGTTATTTTGAGTTTAGGAGAAGTGGCTTTCACCAACAAATATGTATGCCCAACTATCGTGACCAATGGTTCCATTTCTATTAAAGATGGTCGACATCCGGTGATTGAAACATTGCTAAAACAGGAATTATTCATTCCTAATGACGTGGTGTTGAACCATTCCGAAGAAGAGTTTATCCTCATCACAGGTCCTAACATGGCGGGTAAATCTACCTATATGCGTCAGGTAGCTTTACTTATGATTATGGCCCAAATTGGTTCTTTCATACCCGCTAGAGAAGCGACCATTGCTCCTGTGGACAGAATTTTTACCCGCGTAGGAGCTAGCGATGATATCTCTACAGGTCAAAGTACTTTCATGGTGGAAATGAAAGAAGTGTCCTATATCCTAGAACATGCCACGTGCAACAGTCTAGTCATACTTGATGAAATTGGCCGTGGTACGTCTACATTTGATGGACTTAGCATAGCTCGTGCCGTGGTGGAACATATTTGTGAAACCATTCACTGTAAAAGCTTGTTCGCTACTCACTATCACGAGTTGATTGAACTTGAAGAGCAATATAGTAAGTTGAAAAACTATACGGTGGCTGTGAAAGACAAAGGCAATGATGTCATATTCTTGCGTCGTATTGTGAAAGGCGGAGCTGACCGCAGTTATGGTATCCATGTAGCAAAATTGGCAGGATTACCAAAAGCTGTACTAGATAGAGCAAATACTATCTTAGCTCACCTAGAAGATGGAACAGTAGTATCGGAACCAGCGCCTAAGAAAAAAGAAAAGCCAAGCGTTACAGGACCTCTATTTGGGAGCGGTGATTTATTTACGCAACCTGTACTCGATCAGTTGCTGAAACTAGACATTATGAGTATGACCCCCATCGAGGCCATCAGTGAATTATATCGTTTACAAGAAGAGGCGAAACAAGGAGGTGGCAAATAATGCCAACCATTCATGTCTTAGATGAAACGACCATCAATCAGATTGCAGCAGGTGAAGTGGTAGAACGCCCTGCCTCTGTCATCAAGGAATTAGTAGAAAACGCTATCGATGCAGGGGCTACTTCTATTGAAGTAGAAATTGCTGAAGGTGGTATCGAATACATGCGCATTACCGACAATGGGTGCGGTATGTCTGAAGTAGATGCACGCCTAGCTGTACTTCGCCATGCTACTAGTAAAATTCGCAGTGCTGACGATTTATACGACATTGCCTCCTTGGGGTTCCGTGGAGAAGCCATTGCTAGCATCGCCTCCGTATCCAAGTTTACCTTGCGTACACGACAAGAAACAGATGATATGGGTACACGGATTTACATCGAAGGTGGTCATATGGTGGACTGTGATCCATGTGGTACCTCAGTGGGTACCACCATTGAGGTGAAAGATTTATTCTATAACACCCCGGCTCGTAGAAAGTTTTTAAAATCAACTCGTACAGAGGCGAATAAGATACAGGATATGATTGGCAAACTGGCACTGAGCCACACTCATATTGCTTTCAAATGCATTGTGGATACCCGTGTGACCATCATGACACCAGGGAATCATAGGATGGTGGATACCATCGCTGCTCTATATGGATTTAAAGTCAGTGAAGACGTATTTCCCATCGCCTATGAAGCAGAAGGTATCTACGTGGAAGGTGTAGTCAGCAAGCCGACGGTGCTAAAAAGTAGCCGTCAATGGCAGACGACAATTGTGAACCAACGTGTTATTTCTGACAAAGCCATCTACAAAGCAATTGACACAGCGTACCATGCACTATTGCCAAAAGGTGGCTATCCTTTAGTAGTATTACAAATTGTCGTACCTCCTGGGACCGTAGATATCAATGTACATCCACGGAAAAGCGAAGTGAAATTCTCAGATGATAAACCGGTTTTTAAAGCAGTGTATAATAGTATTTTGCAAGCTTTAGAAAAACCCACACATCACGTAACAGCCAATCAAGAAGAAACCATTGCTACAGCCATCGACTACGATAAGGTATTCACTGGACGTTCTCAAGGATTTACGGTAATGCGTGAAAAAACAGAGGCTCTCGTGGATACGATTCGTCAAAAGGGATATACTGCGCCACAACGTACTGTGTACGAGCAAAGTAATTTTAATGAATCACTAGATGTGAATGAAAACTTTGTGCCTAAAAGTTATACACAGGAAGATAAGGATCGATTCAGAGCTATCCGTGAATCACGGCCTAACCTAGTACCAAGCTCAGTAGAGCCATATATGATGCAGACTGGAAATGAATCCGTATTGGGAGATTTAACTGCAGCACAAGGCGTAGCAGGTAATTCTCACACGGAGAGAACTATTGGTGTAGATGATTCCTATGATATTAATCGTGGTGATTCATATAATACTAATACCAGTAAAACAGCGGCCAATCACGGACTACTTCCTATGGGACAAGTAGCCTCTTGCTATATTTTGGCTAAAAAAGGTGATGATTTATACATTATCGATCAACATGCAGCGCACGAACGTGTGCGGTATGACAAACTATGCAAATCATCCGAGTCCATTCCTATGCAAGAATTATTAATGCCTATGCACATGGATGTAAGTGAGGAAGAATTAACATTGGCGGAAGAACAGAGAGATGCATTGTTAGATTTAGGATTCCAAGTAGACCAAGGAGGACCTACATCTTTACGTATCGATGGACATCCTGTAGATATTGTAGAAAGTAAAGTGCAGGAAATTTTACAATACGTCTTTTCTTATATGCACGATCATCAAAGTCCAAGTGCTGCTCAGCTACGCCATGAAATGTTGGCATATGCCTCATGTCGTGGTGCCATTAAAGCAGGTCACAATCTGAACTTGGTACAAATTGATGCTTTATTACAGGATTTATTCAGTACAGAAAAGCCCTATGTGTGTCCTCACGGACGACCTACGATTATTAAATTTACACCAGACGAATTAGGGAAATTATTTTTACGGAGTTAACATGTACCTCATTAGCACAAGTTCAAAGACAAATGCATATTTTATTGAACAGGCTAAGACGGTTAGTCAACTCTTGCAGATGCCCTATGTGCCTCGTAAACATCAGTCTGTGGAAGACTTGTTAACTACACATCATTGTGCGGGTGCCTTAGTTGTGACCAAGGAAGGTCCTTCTTTTGTGACAAAAGAGGGCGTACCTCATCAATTTCATCTGTCTATGGCTCATTTGCGCTTGTTAGAAATTGACCGTGGAAATATAGACCATCTGCTACGAGCTATCGGCTATGAATCGGTCACATCTGTTTTAGATTGTACCGCTGGCTTAGGATCAGATAGTGCTGTTATCAGCTATGGTTGTTCACAATTAACACGTCATACGGCCATTGAAGGACATCCTATTTTAGGTTATATCACCAATTATGGATTTCGACACTTTCAGCATAAACAGCCAAAGGTAACCGAAGCATTGCGTCGTATTCAATTGGTCATTTGCAATTACCAGGACTATTTGGATCAAATAGTACCTAATACATACGATGTTATCTATGTAGACCCTATGTTTGAAAATCCCGTCTATGAAAGTCCACAATTTTTGCAGTGGCGTGGTCATATACTAGAGTCTAAGATCACTTCAGAAATAGTAGAACTGGCCTTGGAGAAATCGAAGCGCTTAGTCATTAAGGAGCGCAAAGGCAGTCGATTATTTAAAGCGCTTCCACCTATAGAGATGGTGGGTGGTAAATATAGTTCTATCGCTTATGGCATCTATGAAAGGAGGTAAGATGAATCAGTTAATCACTATTTTGGGACCTACCGCAGTAGGGAAGACAGCCCTTACCTTACGGATGGCAGAAACATTACAATCTCCCGTACTATCTGGGGATGCGTACCAAATTTATAAAGGGTTGACCATTGGCACCGCCAAACCTACCCTAGAAGAATTGAACAGAGTGCCTCACTATTTCATCAATACCCATGAGCCAAATGACTCGTACAGTGTGGCGGAGTTCAATGCACAAGCTAATATTGTCATAGATGCTGTTAACAAAGAAGGTAAGATTCCCATCTTATCCGGTGGCACAGGGCTGTATGTGCAATCCTTGCTAGAGGGCTATGACTTTTTAGATGTACCTCGCAATGAAAGTTTGCGCCTCGAACTGGATAGAATCTTTGATGCCTCTGGATTAGAAGGCTTGCAAACCTATGCCAATGAATTAGCTGAACAAGAAGGCCTCACCTTACCATTTCAAGATAAACATCGACTATACCGTGCTATCGAGTGCGTATTAGCTGGTGAGGGGCATGCCTTATTAACACCATCAAAAGAAGGCTTAGTCTTTCATGGGCCTGTAATCGGCTTGGAACGATCCAGAGAAGAGCTATACGAACGAATCAACCTTCGAGTAGAGTACATGGTTCGAGATGGTTTATTTGCGGAAGTAGAACAGCTCTTGGATACTGGTGTACAACCAGATTCTCAGGCTTTCAAAGGTATTGGATATAAAGAGGTAATCCCGTATTTTCAAGGAATATACTCAAAAGAACGGGCTATTGAATTAGTCCAACAACATACACGGCAATTTGCAAAGCGGCAAATTACGTGGTATAAGCGAATGCCATATATTCAGTGGATATCTATTACACCAAACCGCAGTGAAGACAGCATTTATGAAGAAGCTATGGAGCTAGTTCTAGCTAGTCTAAAGATAAAATAACTAGAGTAAACTAGCGTTGATTGATCCCTATACTTCTATAATATAGTTTAAGATTTTTAAATATGACATAGATAGGTATAGTTAACTTATGAGGATTATGTATCAAAACTAGTTTGCTATACATAGAAAGGAATAGAATGACTGTAGAAGAAATCCGTCAACAGGCTCTTGAGTTAGCTGAAAAAGAGTTCAAAAAATTTAACCCTGTTGCGTTATATAATACAAAAAAAGTACTGGAAGCATTTAAAGAGTGTCAGCTTTCAGATTATCATTTTAATGGAACCAGTGGCTATGGTTACAATGATGTGGGCCGTGAAAAGTTGGACGAAGTGTTCGCTCACGTATTCAAAGGAGAGCGTGCTATCGTGCGCCCTCATTTCGTATCCGGTACCCATGCATTAGCAACCACATTACAAGCTATCTTGTGCAATGGATCGAAAGGGAAAGAGTTTGTTTATGCCGTAGGGCAACCATATGATACGATGCAATCCGTTATCGGTGCCTCTCGTCATGTACCAGGATCGTTAACGGAGCAAGGATTCATCTACAAAGAAGTTCCTTTGATGAATAACACCTACGACTTAGAAGGCATTCGCAAAGCTGTTACTAAAGATACTCGTGTGGTGGTTATCCAACGCTCTAGAGGATATAGCACACGAGAACCTTTATCTGTGGAAGATATTGGTATCATTGTGAAAGCTGTAAAAGAAGTGAATCCTGAGACCATAACCTTTGTGGATAATTGCTATGGTGAATTTACAGAAACTAGAGAGCCCCTAGAAGTGGGGGCAGACATTATGGCAGGGTCTCTCATTAAAAATGCTGGTGGCGGTATTGCTCCTACTGGTGGCTACGTAGTAGGACGTGATGAATTAGTAGAGCAAGTGGGATACCAATTAACAGCTCCAGGTTTGGGGGATCATATGGGATCCTACGCACCGGGGTATCGCCTATTCTTCCAAGGATTATTCTTGGCACCTCATGTGGTATTACAAGCCTTGAAAGGAGCGGTCTATACAGCGGCAGTGGGAACCTTATTGGGATATGAAGTATTCCCAAAAGTCGATGCACCTCGTTTTGACTTGATCCAAGCTATTAACTTACATGGACCAGAAGAAATGGAATACTTCTGCCGTGGCATGCAAGCCTATAGCCCTGTGGATGCACATGTGCATCCAATCCCAGGAGATATGCCTGGCTACGAAGATAAAATCATCATGGCAGGGGGTACCTTCGTACAAGGCTCTTCCATTGAACTTAGCGCAGATGGACCAGTACGACCACCGTATACGATCTTTATGCAAGGCGGACTTGTATTTGAACACTCCATGCTAGGCATCTTGGGGGCAGCTGAGGAAATATTGAAACATAGAGGGTAGAAGGGTTGCTTTACTAGAAGATTATTAGAAGTTTTTACTTAGTAATGATACTTTTGATGTTATTGCTATAAGAACTTCTCGAGGTAGAAAATTTGTGGCATCTACACAACTAGAAATAGGATTGAGATGTGGGGTAAGCGACACCCACCGAGAAGTATTAAAACCACTTACTTAGGTAGGTGGTTTTCTTATTACAAGAAAAGCATATATAAGCCAATAATTGGCTTATATTATTGTCATTATCCCCTAAAATACGGTATAATATAGTGATATGTATAAGTATAATTTTTGTTCAATTATACATCTTCAGACTTTCAATCTGTTTTGATGTATCAATTTGATGGTAGGAGATAATATGGACAAAGTATATGCAGTAGCTATGAGCGGTGGCGTAGATAGTTCTTTAACCGCTTCAATGTTATTAGAACAAGGGTATAAAGTATTTGGTATTACCTTGCGTTTATGGGTCAGTGACACAGAGGAAGACGAGATTCCTCAAGCTGTCATTGATGCGAAGAAGATGTGCGATTTTCTTGGTATTGAACATCACGTGGTGGATGCGAAAGACATTTTCAAAGATAATGTAGTAGATTACTTTATCACGGAATATTCCAATGGTCGTACACCGAATCCATGTGTGTTCTGTAATCGCAATATTAAATTCGATTTGTTGTTACAACGTGCATTATCCTTAGGGGCTACCCACATGGTGACAGGTCACTATGCGCAAGTAATGTACAACGAAGCAGCGCAGCGTTACGAGTTACATAAAGGGGAAGATCCAACAAAGGATCAAAGTTATGTACTATACACGCTGACACAAGATATTCTAAAACATCTTGTGTTCCCTCTAGGGCATCAACCAAAAACGAAAACTCGTGAAATGGCTCATGAAAAAGAATTGCCAGTATGGGACAAGCCAGATAGTTTAGATATCTGTTTCTTGCCGAATCACAATTACCAAGGGTTCATTGAAAAAACATCGAAATCAAAACCTAAATCAGGGCGTATTGTCCATGAAAATGGTGAAGTATTAGGCACGCATAATGGATTATACAATTATACAATTGGACAACGTAAGGGCTTGGGCATTGCCTATGCATACCCTCTCTATGTTGTGAAATTAGATGGCAAAACGAATGAGGTTATCGTAGGCCCTAATGAAAGTTTATTCTCTCGCACGATGTTGTGTAAAAACTATAATTTCCTAGATGGAGTTGTACCTACATCATTGCAAGCGGAAGGTAAAATTCGATATGCTGCGAAACCATCACCATGTACTGTTACTTTCACAGAGGATGGTACTATGAAAGTTGAATTTACGGAACCACAACGCGCCATTACACCGGGGCAATCCGTCGTATTCTACGAAGGAAGTCGCGTTCTCGGTGGTGGTGTAATAGATATTGTTTGTTAGAAAGGGAAGTCATGAGTACATCACATATTCGTAACTTTTGTATCATTGCTCATATTGACCATGGTAAGTCTACGCTGGCGGATCGCTTAATCGAAGAAACAGGTTCTTTGACGAAACGAGAAATGCAAGCCCAAGTGTTAGACTCCATGGACTTAGAACGTGAACGAGGCATTACGATTAAAGCCCAATCCGTTCGTTTATTGCATACCGCAAAGGATGGACAAGAGTACACATTAAATTTAATCGACACACCGGGCCATGTGGACTTCAGCTATGAAGTATCCCGTTCCTTGGCAGCTTGCGAAGGAGCACTGCTGGTGGTCGATGCTGCACAAGGCGTAGAGGCGCAAACCTTGGCCAACGTTTATTTAGCATTAGAACATGATTTGGAAATCATTCCTGTCATTAATAAAATTGACTTGCCAAGTGCTGATCCAGAGCGTGTGAAACGTGAGATCGAAGATGTTATCGGCTTAGATGCATCTGATGCTATCTTGGCGAGTGCCAAGTCTGGCATTGGTATTCAGGATATCTTAGAAGCGATTGTAGAGAAAATTCCTGCACCACCAGACCATTCTGATAAACCAGCTCGTGCATTGATTTTCGACTCTCGTTTCGATTCCTATAAAGGTGCTATTGCCTATGTGCGTGTACAAGAAGGCTCTTTGAAAGTGAAAGATACCATTCGTATGATGCACAGTTCTAAGGATTTTGAGGTTACTGAATTAGGTGTATTTACACCGCATTTATTACCTGTACAAGAGTTACCATGTGGCTCTGTAGGCTGTGTGGCGGCAAGTATTAAAAACGTTCGAGACTGTCGTGTAGGGGACACCATCACAAAAGCCGATAACCCAGCGGAAGAACCATTACCAGGGTACCGTAAAGCTGTATCCATGGTATATTGTGGTCTATACCCAACAGATTCCAAAGATTACGAAAACTTACGGGATGCCTTAGAAAAACTAAATCTCAACGATGCTGCCTTAGAATATGAAGCAGAAACATCCTTGGCACTAGGCTTTGGATTCCGTTGCGGTTTCCTTGGACTATTACACATGGACGTTATCCAAGAACGTTTGGAACGGGAGTATAATCTATCCTTGATTACGACGGCTCCAAGCGTAAACTATAAGGTATATAAAACAAATGGGGAAGTTATCGAAGTGGACAACCCTGCTAAATTACCGCCACCAACTGAAATTGACTATGTAGAAGAACCATATGTAAAAGCCACAACTATCGTACCAAAAGACTATGTAGGGGCCATTATGGAACTTTCACAGGACAAACGTGGGGAATATATCAGTATGGAATACATCGATGAAAGTCGTGTATCCATCGTGTACCATTTGCCATTAGGGGAAATCATTTATGATTATTTCGATAAATTGAAATCCGCTACAAAAGGTTACGCATCCTTGGACTACGAATTAATTGGATACCAACAATCCCCAATGGTAAAAATGGATATCTTATTAAACGGAGATCCTGTAGATGCGTTGAGTATTATCGTTCACAAAGATCGTGCTCAATTGCGTGGTCGTGCATTAGCTGAGAAGTTGAAAGAATTGATTCCACGTCAAAACTTTGAAATTCCAATCCAGGCGGCAGTGGGGACAAAAATTGTGGCTCGTGAAACGGTAAAAGCATGGCGTAAAGACGTATTGGCAAAATGTTACGGCGGTGATATTTCCCGTAAACGTAAATTGTTAGAAAAACAAAAAGAAGGTAAAAAACGTATGAAAGCCGTAGGGTCTGTAGAGATTCCACAAGAGGCATTCATGGCGATTTTGAAAGTAGAAAACTAATGGATACAACTCGTATTCCAGTCGGTGACAGGGGAATGTATATCCACATTCCCTTTTGCCGTCAAAAGTGCACCTACTGTGATTTTCCTTCGTACCAAGGATTAGAAGACTATTTTGATGTGTACGCCTATGCGTTACGCCAAGAGATTGAATCTAGTCAATCCCTGTTGGGGACAGATCCCTTCGATACGATTTACTTCGGCGGTGGCACACCGACTGTGTTGTCCATTAAGGAGTTGAATCGTATATTAGAGACAGTGTACAAAACATATACGATCAGTAGCGATGTGGAAATTACCATTGAGGCTAACCCTGGTGAAGTAGATACACAATACTTGCGACACTTATATGAGCTTGGCATCAACCGAATCAGCTTTGGTGTGCAAACATTTCGTGATGACCATTTGCGTGTATTGCACCGAACTCATACGGCAAAGATGGCACAGCAAGCCGTCCTAGATGCACATGAGGTAGGGTTCCGCAATATTAGCATTGATCAAATTTACGGATTGCCTCAGCAAACATTGGAAGACATTGCTTATAATCTAGAGGTCATTCAGTCTTTGCCGATGAATCATATCTCTATCTATGGCCTGCAAGTGGAACCGAGTACCTTATTGCATCGCCAAGTCACGGACCATTCGGTCATATTACCTTCAGAAGATAGTTGCGAACAGATGTACGACTACCTTGTAGAAGGGTTAGAAAAACAGATGTTCGATAGATACGAAATTGCTAGTTTTGGGAAAGATGGCGCTTTCAGTCGTCATAATATCAAATACTGGCATGGCGCAGATTACATCGGCTTTGGCGCCGGTGCCCATTCCTTTGTGGGGAATCGGCGCTTTCAAAATACCCCTTACGTCGTGCCTTACATTCATCACATTGAAATGGGTGAAAGTCCATGTGTTGAGGAAGAAATCATCACGAGTCCTCGTGACTATGAAGATTTTTGCTTTCTTGCTTTACGCACGAAGTGGGGGTTAGTACCTAGTTTGTTTGAAAGTCGATTTAAGCTGGACTTTCACAATATATATGGATCTGTCATTGCAGATCTAATGCGTAAACAATTGCTTGTTTATGAAGATGATGCATATCGTCTCACTAAGGAAGGGGCCAAGCACGGTAATTATGTGTTTAGTCAGTTCCTTACGTCCTAAGTAGGAATGTACGCCCATACAGTTAATTTAGGAGAGTTTTATGAAAACAGCAGTTATTTTACACGCCTTATTCAGTGAGTTCACATATGAACAAATGGAGGCGATTTTTGGCCTAGCAAAAGAACATAATGGAAAGTTCCGTATCGTTCCTACAGGCATCCAAATTTATGATATTACAAAAGAACAAAAAGAATCCATCTTGGAACACTTACCAGATGGGGTGGTGCAAGTCCAACATAAATCTGTGAACTCTATCGTGGCATGCCGAGGTACAGATGGATGTAGCCATGCCTTTATGGAAACCATTCCGATGGCGACCATGGTAGACCAAAAACACTACGGTAAAGATATGCCGAACAAAATTCGCATCGGCATCAGTGGTTGCCCACGATGCTGCGCAGAGTCTATGATTAAAGACATCGGCCTAGTGGGAAAACCAAATGGCTTTACCTTAGTAGCAGGTGGCACAAGCGGTGCATTGCCTAGAAAAGCAATTACCTTGCTAGAAGGGCTGTCCCCAGAAGAAGCAGAACAAAAAATTTCGGAGCTCCTAGAATGGTATAGCACTAACGCGAAACCGAAAGAGAAGTTCGAGCATGTGTTACAACGATTGGGGAATCCATTCCAGTAAAACGTCACTTGTGATGCTATGCATCCTGTGGCTTTTGGTTAACTAAGCAAAGGGAAGAGCACGACATATTCCTCCGCAAACTGATACAGTGGTTAGGTTTGCTCTGGAACATGTCGTGCTCTTCTTATGTTTATGTGATTTAGGTAGTAAGGGGTGCCACAAGATGTGCTACGCATAATGGCGTTCCTCTTCAAAGTCAATTTCAGTTAGTCTCTAAATAGTCTTATAATAGACCCCAGCTTTAGGATTGGTGATCCTTAGTTTTAATGGCTCATCATCTTTAATAATGTATAATGTATCTTCTTCTAATCCAGTCCACTCAAGTGTAACTGAAGTTTCACCTGTTGTGATACCTAGTTCACTCAACGGTGGGATGTATAAAAGACGCAATGTATTTGGTAAGAGGGTACTACTTTTTTTGATGAACTGTAATTGGTCTCCGTGTTTTACATAGTCCAATATGTGTTCTAATTCGTTATGATGTTCCTCGTTTATTAACCCATGAACCTGTGCTTGCTCGACATGTATAAAATTCTCAATCTCATCACGTTGTAATACAATAAATTTCATATACTACCTTTCCTTTACAGAAATCATTAATATAATACCAGACTAAGCTAAGATCTACTAGTTTCAAAAGCTTAATATCTCAATTGTTCTATCTTTATAATCTTAATAATATTATACTATCATTTCTATGCCGAGACAATTTGAAAGGACAAATAACACCATCCCACCCAAACGTCATTCCGAGTGGATGTGTTAGTGAGGTATGTCATGCAAAAAGGATACTGTGTATTGATAACTTGTATGTCACGGGTTTAGATTAATTATGATATTACTAGAAGTATGCGACATACTCCGGAGCAAACCTACCGTAGGATCAGTTTGTGGAGGAGTGTGTCGCATTTTTTCCTTTATAAAATTGATGGTATATATAGTGACATACAAGAGACCATAAAGATTTATTTAGTATGACATACCTCACCAAACCAAACAATCAAAAAGTTTGTTTTTTTGACTAATACGGTATTTACTGAACTTTCACCAATTTTTCACTTGACATATATCGTAAATGTGATACTATATATCTTGTAGTTAGCACTCAACCTTAGTGAGTGCTAATAATAACGAGGTGATACTATGGATGAAAGAAAGGAACGCATTCTGCGTGCTATCATTCAAGATTACATTAAAACAGCCGAACCTGTTGGTTCTCGTACGATCGCAAAGAATTATGATTTAGGTATCAGTCCTGCGACGGTACGAAATGAGATGGCTGATTTAGAAGATCTTGGCTTTCTTGAACAACCTCATACATCAGCGGGTCGCATACCTTCCGCTAAAGGCTATCAATACTATGTAGATACCTTACAAGGATTTGAAGACGATGCTGCTGAAGATATTCCTGTAATTCGAGAGTTATGGCAGGCTCATCAACAAGAACTAGATGATTTCTTCGTAGAGATAGCAAAGCTCATTTCTCGGATAAGTCATAATGTGAGTATGTTTTTAGCTCCCGCCCATGATTCATCTACTATAACCTATATCCATGTTCTTCCTATTGATGAACATCGAGCGGTCATGGTGGTGGTAACGAATACAGGTGCTTTGGATAATGAACCAATCTATTTTACAGAGCCTATTAATACAGAAGAATTAGCTATGCATGCACATCGTTTTAATAGTGTGCTTCACGATGTATCCATCCAGGACATCACGCAAGAAAACTTAGACAAAATGCGGTTAACCTTAGATTTACGAGATACAACGTATGTCATTTTTTGCGACACATTATATCGAGCCATTGCTAAACGTAAATTATTCTATACAATAGGAACTACATCCCTATTAGAACAGCCAGAGTTTAACGATATTAAACGGGCCCAACCGCTGTTAGCTTTACTAGAACAACAAGATGAGTTAACCCAATTATTAACACCAAACTCTAGTAGTCCTATCGATGTAAAAATAGGTCATTCTAATGAACTGGTAAAAGATATTAGCGTCATCCAAGCAAGTTTCAATGTTCCTCATCAAGTAGGTACCCTCGCCATTGTAGGTCCTACACGAATGGAATATGGACGTATTATGGGTATTCTCGCTTATATTAATAAGTGTATGGAAGAGTTACAAGGAAAACGATAAATATTGTAAAGAGGTGAAGTATGGAAGAAAATAAACAAGAAGAAACGGTCACTCCTGAAGTGGAAGTTTTGGAAGAAGAAGCTCCTGAAGCAGTAGATCCTACGAAAGAATGGGAGCAACGATACATGCGTTTGCAAGCAGATTTTGAAAACTTCAGACGTCGTACAAACCAAGAAAAAGAACAACTAGGGGTCTTTGTTAAATCTCATGTCATTGAAGATTTACTCCCTGTGTTAGATAACTTTGAAAGAGCACTTTCGGCACCGGAAACGCCGGAAACAAAGGCTTTCATGGATGGATTTGTAATGATTCACCAAAGCTTGATGGCAAGCCTTTCCAAACAAGGATTAGCAGTTATCGAAGCTGTGGGACAACCATTTGATCCAAATTATCACCAAGCTATCATGCGTGTGCCAGCAGAAGATATGGAAGATGACACCGTATGCGAAGTACTACAAACTGGTTATACTGTAGAAGGCCGTGTGGTACGTCCAGCGATGGTGAAAGTAGTTCACAATGGATAAGTAATAAATAATTATAATTAACATGTTAGAAGAAGTATTAGGAGGTCATGTTAAATGGCAAAAGTAATTGGTATTGACTTAGGTACTACAAATTCTTGTTTCGCAGTGATGGAAGGCGGCGAACCAACTGTTATTACAAACCAAGAGGGAGCTAGAACAACTCCTTCCGTAGTAGGTTTCGCGAAAAATGGCGAACGTTTAGTAGGTCAATTGGCTAAACGTCAAGCGGTTTCCAACCCTGAAAACACAATCATTTCTATCAAACGTCATATGGGTACAGATTACAAAGTGAATGTAGAAGGTAAATCCTATACACCACAAGAAATCTCCGCTATGATTCTACAAAAAATTAAAGCTGATGCAGAAGCTCATTTGGGCGAACCTGTAAAACAAGCAGTTATCACGGTTCCTGCTTACTTTACTGACTCTCAACGTCAAGCGACAAAAGACGCTGGTACAGTAGCAGGCTTAGAAGTATTACGTATTATCAACGAACCTACAGCAGCTGCCTTAGCATACGGCGTAGATAAAGGTGAAGATGGTAAAATCCTTGTATTCGACCTTGGCGGTGGTACATTCGACGTATCTATCCTTGAATTAGGGGAAGGTGTGTTCGAAGTATTGGCAACATCTGGTAACAACCATTTAGGTGGTGACGACTTTGACCAACGCATTATGGATTACTTAATCAGCGAATTCAAAAAAGAAACTGGTATCGATTTATCCAATGATAAATTAGCTGACCAACGTTTAAAAGAAGCTGCTGAAAAAGCTAAAATTGAGTTGTCTGGCGTTGCAAGTACACAAATCAACTTGCCATTCATCACAGCTGATGCAACAGGTCCTAAACATTTAGACGTAACATTAACTCGTGCTAAATTTGATGAATTGACTCGTGACCTTGTAGAAGCAACCATCGAGCCTACTCGTAAAGCAATGAAAGATGCTGGTTTGTCTGCATCCGACATCGATAAAGTATTATTAGTTGGTGGTTCTACTCGTATTCCAGCAGTACAAGAAGCTATTAAACGAGAATTAGGTAAAGAGCCAACTAAAAACATCAATCCTGATGAATGTGTAGCTATCGGTGCTGCTATTCAAGGTGGTGTATTAGTAGGTGAAGTAAAAGACGTATTGTTACTTGACGTAACTCCATTGTCTTTAGGTATCGAAACTATGGGTGGTATTTTCACTCGTATTATCGACCGCAACACAACAATTCCTACTTCTAAATCTCAAGTATTCTCCACAGCAGCAGATAACCAACCTTCCGTTGATATCCATGTATTGCAAGGGGAACGCGACATGGCGGCAGCTAATAAAACATTGGGCCGTTTCGAATTGTCCGGTATCCCAGCAGCTCCTCGTGGAGTACCTAAAATCGAAGTTACTTTCAACATCGATGCAAATGGTATCGTAAATGTAAAAGCGAAAGATCTTGGCACTGGTAAAGAACAAGCAATCACAATTACATCTTCTTCCGGTTTAAGCGATGAAGAAATCGACCGCATGGTAAAAGAAGCTGAAACACATGCAGCTGAAGATAAAGCGAAAAAAGAAGAAGTTGAAGTGAAAAACAATGCTGACAACTTGGTATACCAAGCTGAAAAAGCAGTGAAAGACTTCGAAGGTAAAGCTGATGCAGCGCAATTAGAAGCTGTGAAAAAAGCGACAGAAACATTAAAAGCATCTATTGAGTCTGGGGACATTGAAAAAATCAAAGCTGATAGCGAAGCATTGACAGCTCCTTTATATGAATTGTCCTCTAAAATGTACGAACAGGCGCAAGCTCAAGGCGAACAAGGTGGACAAGAAGCTCCTAAACAAGATGATAATGTAGTAGACGCTGACTACACTGTAGTTGACGAAGACAAAAAATAATAAGAAGGGACATAGGTAATGGCTCGTGATTATTATGACGTCCTTGGCGTCAACAAAAATGCATCCCAAGATGAAATTAAGAAAGCCTTTCGTAAGAAAGCACGTCAATACCATCCAGATGTAAATCGAGACAATCCAGAAGAGGCAGAAAAGAACTTTAAAGAAGTGAATGAAGCCTATGAAGTCTTGTCTGATGACACGAAAAAAGCACAATATGATCAATATGGTCATGATGCCTTTACTGCTGGCGGAGGAAACTCCGCTGGTGGTTTTGGTGGTGGCTTTGGCGGCGGTGGTTTTGGTGGCTTCGGCGGTGCTGGTGGCTTTGATGATATTTTTGGTAATATCTTTGATATGTTTGGTGGCGGCGGTGGCCGTGGTCAACGTGGCCCAGAACGCGGTGCCGACTTACGCCAAGACGTACGCATTTCCTTCCGTGATGCTGTATTTGGAACAACGATGAAAGTCAATGTACAGCGCCATGAAGAGTGTGATCATTGTCATGGTACAGGTGGGGAGCCTGGTTCTAAAGTAGAAACATGTCCAAACTGTCATGGTTCCGGACAAGAAGCTGTAATTCAAAATACGCCATTTGGTCGTATGCAAACAGTTCGTACATGCTCTCGCTGTGGTGGACAAGGTAAAATTGTTGAAAAACCTTGTAAAGTATGTCGTGGACAAGGACAAGCTATTAAACGCCGTGATATTGAAATTAAAATACCTGCTGGTGTCGATGATGGTGCACGCTTACGTGTCTCTGGTGAAGGTGAGCCAGGTACATTAGGTGGCCCTAAAGGCGATTTGTATGTGTATATTTCTGTAGCCAGAGATAAGGAGTTTGAACGTAGTGGTAACGATGTTGTACTTCGTCAAACTATCTCTTTCTCACAAGCTGCATTAGGTGCTACTATACAAGTTCCTACATTAGAAGGAAAAGTAGAACTTAAGATCCCAGAAGGTACACAAACTGGTACAGCTTTCAGAATCAAAGGACAAGGTGTTCCTTATTTACGTCAACCAAGCCAACGTGGCGATCAACATGTAGTTGTCACTGTAGAGACACCTAAAAAATTGACAGATAAGCAACGTCAATTATTAGTGGAGTTTGCTGCGGAAAACAAAGAAGATGTAAATACATTGAAAGTGAACAAAAGCATATTAGAAAATTTAAGTGATAAGGTGAAACAGTTATTTGGACAAGAATAATACTTGACCAGTAAGGAGTCATCTATGAAATGGATAGAAATATCCATTACTGTAGAAGTGGCAGTCATTGATGAAATGGCTGCCATTTTTAATGATATAGAAAGTAATGGATACATAGAAGAAACAATTGAAAATAGTCCTAACTTAAGTCGTGTGACCATCTATTTAGGGACAGATCATAGTGAGATAGAATGGGTACAGATACTAAAAAAGGCATTACGAGATGCTAATATTTCTTATGAAAATATGGACAGTAAAACTGTAGATGATGAGCAATGGTATCATAGTTGGCAGCAATATATTATGCCTACTAGATTACTACCAGATTTAGTCATATGCCCTGCTTGGCAAAGCTATGATGCGTCTACGGATCCACTTGCTACAGAACAAGATGTAATGATGACTATGGATACAAAGCTATCCTTTGGTACGGGAGATCATGAGACTACTAGGAACTGTGCCACTTTATTAGGCAAATATATACACCGTATTCCCACAGATTTGAGCCAACAGGTTTGCCTAGATATTGGTACTGGCACAGGTATTTTATTACTAGCAGCCCATCATTTAGGGATACCTAACCTAGTGGGCATCGACCTAGAAGAAGAAGCAGCTATACAGGCCAAGGAAAACTGTGAAAATAATGGTATTGAGGCCACTATCATTCATGGCAATTTAAGCGATGACTTTCACGGTAAAGCTCATCTCATACTAGCGAATTTAACAGTAGATCCTCTAAAAATTTTATTGCCTATGATTAGGGAAAAACTACACGATAATGGTATACTAATAATAAGTGGTATTGTAGACGATCGGTATGATGAAATTATGCCTTATATTACTAACCACTGGACTATTATCGAAGAAATGGTAGAGGGCCCTTGGCATACCTTTGCCTTGGCATAAGATAGGAAGTATATGAAAAAAATATTTATTGATGGCATTATTGATGAAAATATCCAATTACCATTAGATACAGCACATCATCTCTTTCATGTATTGCGTCATTCCAAAGAGGACCCTTTTATTGTGAGCAATCATGAAGGGCATACAGGTGAATTTGTGCTAATATCTGAGGAATCAGATATATATATGGCGAAACGATTACGTACCATTGACGTGCCTACATCAGCTACGAAAGTAGTGTTAATTCAATCCTTTTTGAAAGGCGATAAGTTCGAGTTTTTATTGCAAAAGGCTACGGAATTAAACGTTCATCACATCTACGGTGTATCTTCGGTCCATTGTGTAGCTAAATATGATGCTAAAAAATTAAACGCCAAGAAAAGTAGATGGGAAAAGATTATCATAGAAGCAAGCCAACAATGTGGTCGCCCTAATGTACCAACATTAACAGTAGAACAGTCACTTTTCGAGGTACTGCAAACATTACAATCTGATGAGGGAGTGCTCTTGTTAGGTGCCTATGAGCGAGAAGATGACAAAACGATTAAAGATATTTTACAAACACAGTTACATACCAATTTATACCATACTATCGCTATTTGTATCGGTCCAGAAGGTGGCTATAGTCCAAATGAAATGGAACTATTAGAATCTTGTGGTGGACACAAGGTTAGCCTAGGACCTACTATATTACGAGCTGAAACTGCAGCTTTAGGTGCTGTAAGTATGATTCAATATGAATTACTAGATTAGGAGTCTCATGAAGACAGTAGCATTTACTACCTTAGGGTGTCGTGTGAATCAATATGATACGGATGCCATGAAAGGTTTATTTATAAAAGCAGGGTATACACCTGTAGGCTTTGACGAAGAAGCCTCCATTTACGTGATTAATACATGTTCTGTAACGAACATGGGAGAGAAAAAGTCACGCCAATTAATCCGACAAGCAAAACGACGTAATCCAGAAGCATTTATCGTGGTAACTGGCTGTTATGCTCAGTTAGCACCAGAAGTGATTTCTGCCATTGATGGGGTAAACCTGGTCATCGGTACGGCGAACCGCAATAAGATTGTGGAATTAGTGGAAAATATTCCATCTACAGAAGAACAAATTTCTATTGTTCGCAATGTCATGGAAGAGTCCACATTTGAAGAAATGCCTTTATTCGGCAATGAAATCGAAAAATGTCGGGCTTTCATGAAGATACAAGAAGGATGTAATAACTTCTGTTCTTTCTGTATCATTCCCTATACAAGAGGAAAGTTAAAATCCAGAAAAATTGAAGATATTGTGGAAGAAGCAAAACGTCTTGTTGCCTATGGGTATAAAGAAGTAGTGCTCACAGGGATTCACCTTGGTAATTACGGGATTGAATTACCTGAACGACCAACCTTAGGTCGTGTTGTGCGCGAATTATTGACCATTGACGGCTTAGAACGCATTCGATTTGGTTCTATTGAATCTGTAGAAGTGTCGGAAGAGCTAATTGAGTTAATGGCAACCAACCCTCGTGTATGCCCTAACTTACATTTGCCATTACAAGCAGGGTCTGATCCGGTATTGAAATCTATGAACCGTCACTATAATTTGCAACAATACAAAGACTTGGTGAAGTATTTACGCAGTCGCATTCCGAACTTATCAATTACGACAGATATTATTGCCGGATTCCCTGGGGAAACAGACGAATTGTTTGAGGAAACCATGCGCACAGTAAAAGAAGTTGGATTTACTCATATCCATGCCTTCCCATATTCCATTCGAGAAGGTACACCAGCTGCCAAGATGGAAGACCAAGTACCAGAAGCCGTCAAAAAGACTCGTGTTGCCTTATTAAACCAACTTGGTAAAGAAGGTTTTAAAGCCTATGCCAATCGGTTCCTCAACAAACCAGTTAAAGTTCTTATCGAACAAAGCGATGACTTTTACTATTATGGCCTAACCAATGAATATGTACATAGTAAAATACCTAAACAAGACCATGCATTTAACGTAGGGGATATTGTAGGTGGAACCGTCACAGAAGTACATAGTGATGTGGTGCTAGTGGAAATTAGTATCTAATTTTTCTTATAAAATATCAGTACTTACTTATTATATTAGGAGGATATATGGCAAGAGGAATTTTATATGTAATGACAACAGTCGTAGATGGACTAGTAAAAATAGGTAAGACTGGTATTGATAACTTTGAATCTAGAATGAATACATTAGAGAATAATGGATATCGAAATGTAGTAGGTTTAAAACGAAAATTTGCAATTGAAGTAGATGATTATGATGAAAAAGAACTTTTATTAGATGATATATTTAGTAAAAGTCGACTTCATAATACAGAACTATTTGCTCTTGATATAGAGTTAGTTATCCAATTATTATCTTCCTTTGATGGAAAGCAGGTCTATCCTACAGATCAAGGTAAAGATGTTGTATTTGATAATGCAACAAAGGCTAGAGCTGATAATTTAGAAAATCAAAGTTATCAAAATATTCCTGATGGATTATATCATATCGATCAAAAAAGAAAAGATATTGGATCTATATATGGTAAAATGTTGGTGGATAATGGTACATTTACTGTATTAAAAGGTAGTTCGTGTCCTCCTTCTAATTATTCCTATGCTAATGAGCTAAGAAAATCAGCTGTGATAAAAAATGGTATATTAATAGAGGATATAGTGTGTAAATCTCCATACGCTGCTGCAACTTTAGTAAGGGGATTGTCTACAAATGGTTGGACTGCTTGGAAAAATGAAGAGGGTGAGACTCTTGATATATTTAGAAAGAAATAATAGACTACATAGAAAATATTTGATATAGTAAATATATACATGTAAGTACAATACATCAGATTAGAAAGGGGATTCCCATGAAAGAAGATTGCTTATTTTGTAAAATTATTAATAAAGAAATTCCAGCTAAAATTGTATTAGAAAATGACAAATTTTTGGCATTCCATGATATTGCTCCAGTAGCTCCAGTGCATGTGTTGATCATTCCTAAAAACCATGTATCTAACATTGCTCACTTAAATGAAAGCAATGAAGCCTATGTAGAAGGTATCTTACCATTCGCTAAATTGGTAGCAAAAGAATTAGGTCTTGCTGCTGATGGATATCGTTTAACATTAAACACTGGCGCTAAAGCAGGTCAAACTGTATTCCATTTACATGCTCATTTATTGGGTGGTAAAGAATTAGGTTGGCCAAATATTGACTAATCTAGGAGGAACACGTGTCAATAGAAGAAACTATTATGAATCAATATAATGTGGATAACATTTTACATTACTTTCAAGAAATTGCTAACATACCTAGAAAATCTGGACATGAACAAGCTATTTCTAACTATATTAAGGATTGGGCAATCAATTTAGGATTAGATGTATTCCAAGATGAACAGTATAATCTAATCATAAAAAAAGCTGGCACAGAGGGCTATGAGTCTCATGAACCGGTGATCTTACAAGGTCATATGGACATGGTGTGCACCAAATTAGAATCTGTAGAACACGATTTTATTAATAGACCTATTTCTTTACATGTAGAGAATGGTATTCTACATGCCAATGGAACTACCTTAGGAGCTGATGATGGTTTTGCAGTAGCATATGGTATGGCTATCTTAGCATCCACAACAATAGCACATCCACCATTAGAGGTTGTGTTTACTGTGGAAGAAGAAACTACTTTCAATGGAGTGAAAACATTAGATTACAGTCATTTACAAGGTAAACGTCTCATCAATATGGATGGTGAGCGCATGAATGAAGTGACAATCGGCAGTGCGGGTGGCCATGGATCTACGGTAACATTGCCTATTGCACAGGTATCTGTGAATAATGAAATGACAAAACGCAGAATTACTATCGAGGGCTTACAAGGTGGTCACTCTGGTTGTGATATCCATTTAGGTCGTGGTAATGCAATTTACATTCTATCTAAGGTATTAGAACGAATCACTGGGGAGCACAACATTCGCATTACAGAAGTAAGTGGAGGCAGCGCTCCTAATGCGATTCCATTACGTGCCTATGCGGATGTATATCTACATTTACAAGATGTGCCGTATGTACAAGTTTTGTTACAAGAAGAACAAGACAAGTGGAATGCGCACTATGCAAAGGCTAATGAAAATATGACAATTTCTCTATCTGTTGTGCCTAAAGTAGAGCGTGAAGATTTAGTAGAATTAGACCTAGAAGCCATCACTATGGAACGTGCTTTTAGTGCAGATACAGTACAAAAGCTTTGTGCTCTTATCCAAGGTATTGAGCAAGGCGTATTACAGCATTCTCCCGAAAATCCGAATGAAGTTTGGTTCTCTAATAATATTGGTGTCTTAGGTATGACGGATAGTACTGTGTATCTTAAAATGCAAGTACGCAGCACAGATACGAAGAATTTAGATGCTCATTATAAAGGCTTAGTACAATTGGCAGAAACTTATGGTGCTACGACGAGCCTTGAGAGCCAATATCCAGGTTGGTTACCAACATTTGATAGCCCATTACAACAAGCCTATCAACATGCCTATGAATCTGTGACAGGCACTAAAGACTTACAGTTTAATGTTATCCATGCAGGTCTTGAAGTTGGCTACATGTTAGAAAATTTACAAGGTCCTGTAGATGCTATTAACATTGGACCAAACATTTATGACTTACATGCGCCTACAGAACGTATGGAGTTAGAAAGTTTTGTTACTACTTGGAATGTATTAAAAACATTTTTAAAAAGCTTATAATACAATTTCGTGCCATAGTTAATACTGCTTATTTTACACATGTATGACATGTATGACATGTAATGACTAGAAGAAACAATGAATCTCTATGTTGTCAGATAATAGTGTACAGTCATAAGATAATTGCTAAGTATATGAGCTATTGGTAAAAACTGCATATTTGCCATATCTTTTGGCTTATGATATAATTACTTCCGATAACGATATATTATCGGAAGTAATTTTTTGGTTAAAAATAGCTATATAGGTCCTAATACTCTATATAGCACATTCGAGGCGCTTATGACTCAATCTAATACACACTTCTATTTACGTAATTATAAAGAGATTATGAATAACTCTAAGCTTAGTGACAAGGCTAAGTCTAGTATTTTATTATCTAAAGCAGAAAATACTGTAGATGCCTACGAATCTGATTGGATGGATTTCGTCGATTGGTGTCAACATAAACAGGAATCCTTTTTTCCTAGCTCACCAGAAATTATTGTCAATTATATCAATGATTTAGCTGACTATGCTAAGGCTAATACCATATCACGTCGTATTAGCGCCTTATCGGAAAATTTTAATGCTTCTGGTATTGAAAGTAACCCTTGTAGCGCTCCTATCGTTAAACAAGCTATGCGAGGTATACGTCGATCTTTAGGAACATATCAGCAAGGTAAAACGCCTGTACTGCTCGATGATCTTATGGATATTATGGAGTATATGGAAACCGCAGATATGGCGCCTATACAAAAGCTTCGTGATAAAGCTATTTTATTATTAGGCTTTATGGGCGCTTTTCGGCGCAGTGAATTATCAGTTTTAACAGTAGAGTCTTTGAAGTTTCTACCACAAGGCTTAGAAGTCTTTGTATCTAGTTCAAAAGCTGACCAGGAAGGTCAAGGCGCTATAGTAGCAATACCCTATATAGATAATGAAAACTTATGTGCTGTAAGAGCTGTAAAATCATTGTTACGTTATGTTCCTATTACAACAGGACCGATTTTTAGGGGATTTACAAAAAATATGAGTCTACGGAAGACTGCCATTAGTGATAAAAGTATCGCTGATATTGTAAAATATTATATGGCAGCCATCGGAGAAGATCCATCCTTATATGGGGCCCATAGTTTACGTCATGGCTTTGCTACTACAGCTGCTCATTATGGCGTAGAGGAACGTAATATTATGAAACAAACTCGACATCATAGTGTCAATATGGTTCGTCGCTATATTAATGAAGCCAATAAATTCGTAGATAACCCTATCTCTTCTATATTTAATCGTAAATAGTACCATATTAATTATCTATCTACAATTTGAATGCGTTATGTATACTGAGCCTATATGGGGAACTACATAATAATATATACACTATATAATACAGAAACTAAAAAGGTTTATTTCTTACACCAAAACAAGACAAAATAAAAGAAGACTGCATATTTCCATGAATAATACATAGGATATGCAGTCTTTTTATTCTATATTTTAATATGTATGCTTACATAATTTCTCGAACATACGAATTCTATAATTTAATTATTTGCCCAAGCTGTAATAAAACCGAACATAGTTTTTTCTTTCAATGTAGGAATCATTAAGGTTTCACCAGCACGTAAGGCTTTACCATGTTGTAAGTGATTAATTTCTTCAATAGCTACGATATACTCACGAATATCAATGTCTTCTGTCTGAGCCAATGCTTTTTCAGAGATACTCCATAAGGTGTCTCCGGCATCTACTTGTACAGGTTTAATATTTTGAGTATCCATCTCTAATGTTGTTGTATTAATCATACCATTTACTACAAATACCATAGCTACCATTACTAAAATAGAAAATAATTTATTCATAATATAGACCTCTCTCTAATAATATCGAACAAAATAAATAGTACATCTGTTTGTTTATGTGCATATTCTAACACACATACAAATGTTCGGTCAAGTATAATTTTTTAGAACGCATATTTGACAATTTTCGATATTATAATTATAATAGGTTTATATAAACATAGTTCAATAATACTGTAGAATGAGAGGTTATTCCGTTGAGACGTCCAGCAACTGATATAAATAGCAAGCAACAAAGAATTTTAGATTTCATTATTGAAAGTTTACAACAGCGCTATCGCTGCCCAAGTGTTCGTGAAATCGGTGATCATATGGGCTTAAGCTCCACTTCTACTGTTCAGAGCCATTTAAATACATTAGAAAAATTTGGCTATATTACTCGTGATGCTAATAAAAATCGCTCTATCACTGTTGTAAATATGCCTGATGTACCTGCCTTAGAAATGGATGAAGAAACCCACGAGGTTACTTCAAGTCCTGAGTTTAACTTCCTAGAGGCAGGTCTTCGTCGTGTCCCATTAATTGGCACTGTACAAGCAGGTCTTCCTGTAACAGCTATTGAGAATCGCGAAGATGAGTTCGTTTTACCTACTGCTTTATTAGGTAGCTCGGAATGTTTCCTATTACGTGTTCGTGGTGAGTCTATGCGTGATATTGGGATGTACGAAGGGGACTTGCTAATTGTACGTAATCAATCCACCGCTAATAATGGAGATATTGTAGTAGCTCGAATTGATGATGAAGCCACAGTAAAACGCTTCTATAAAGAATCTGATCATATTCGTTTAATGCCAGAAAATGAAGAGTTTGAACCTATCATTACACGAAATTGTGTAATTGAAGGCCGTGTAATTGGACTTATTCGTGACCATATTTAATCTATTATAATAAAAAAAGATAGTAGTCTTTACTAGGACTACTATCTTTTTTATTTTAAATTTTATTATTTATATGATTCTATAGCTGCATCAATAATTTGTGCTTCTTCTACAGATGGATCACACAATGGCAACAATAAAGGCCCTGTACTGAAACCTAATTGTTTCATCGCATATTTAACAGGAATCGGATTTGTCGTAATAAACATAGCTTTTAGAATAGGTACTATTGAAAGTTCAATGGCTCTTGCTTCTTTAACTTTGCCTTCTTTAAATAAAGTTATCATTTTTTGCATTTCTTTACCTACAATATGAGAGGAAACAGAAATAACACCTACTCCACCATTTTGTATCACATCTAATGTTAATGCATCATCACCAGAATAAATCATAAAATCATTATTTGGTAGTAGTTCATGAAGCTGTTGGATGATTTTGATATCTCCCGTAGCTTCTTTAATAGATGTAATATTAGCACATTCTTTTGCCAATCTGGCCACAGTTTTCGGCTCTATACGGCCTCCAGTACGTCCAGGTACATTATATAGCATAACAGGCAAATCAGTACTATCTGCAATAGCCTTAAAGTGCAAATAACAACCTTCTTGATTCGGTTTGTTATAATATGGCACCACAGTCATCACAGCATGAACACCAGTATGGCTAGCAGCCTTCGTTAAAGCAATCGACTTTTTAGTAGAATTACTACCTGTATTCGCAATAATGGTAGCACGATGACCATACTCTTTAGCGATTAATGTAAATAGCTCAAGTTTATCGCGATCTTCAATATTTGGACCTTCACCAGTAGTACCACATACAATTAAGCCATCAGAACCATTGTCTAATAGGTGTCCAGCTAGACGTAATGCTTCTTGAAAATTTACATGACCATCGTCAGTAAAAGGAGTGATCATTGCTGTTATGATATTTCCGAATGTTGTCATCTTAGCACCCCCTGTAATATATAATTAGAATGATTGATGTTCTACTAAGTATTCTGCAATTTGTAATGCATTTAATGCAGCACCCTTACGAATTTGGTCTCCAACAATCCAGAAATTCATCGCATGGTCATTAAACAAGTCTTTACGAATACGACCGATTTCGCAGTCATTTTGATTCGATGTGTATAAAGGCATTGGATATTCCTGTGCTGCTGGGTTATCATTCACACGTAGACCAGGGAATTTTTCGCATGCAGCTTTAAATTCTTTTACAGATACTGGAGACTCTGTTTTTACTAATACAGATTCAGAATGAGAACGATATACTGGTACACGTACCGTCGTTGGTACAACTGCAATAGAATCATCATGGAATATTTTTTGTGTTTCCAATACCATTTTCATCTCTTCTTTAGAGTATCCATTTTCCATGAATACATCAATTTGTGGAATCAAATTAAAAGCGATTGGATAATGCTTATCCATAGATCCAGTAGGCAATAAGTTAGCTACCATTTCTTCCCCTGCCACATGTTGAGCTACTTGAGAATCTAATTCTTCAATGCCTTCTTTACCAGCCCCAGATACAGCTTGGTATGTGCTGACAACAACGCGTTTAATAGGAGATAAATCATGTAATGGTTTTAAGCCTAATGCCATGATAATAGTAGAACAGTTAGGATTAGCAATGATTCCTTTATGTGTATCAATATCTTCCGGATTAACTTCAGGAACTACTAATGGAACTTCTGGATCCATACGGAAAGCACTAGAATTGTCGATAACAATAGCTCCGCGTTTAGCAGCTTCTGGAGCCAATGTTTTAGAAATAGAACCACCTGCAAATAATGCAATATCTACACCGTCAAAAGATTCAGGTGTTGCTTCTTCTACCACATAATCTTTACCATCTACTGTCAATACTTTACCTGCAGAACGAGCAGAAGCTAACAGTTTAATGCTTTCATAAGGAAATTTACGTTCTTCAATTAATGTAATAAACTCTTGTCCTACTACACCAGTAGCACCTAATATAGCTAAATGAGGTTTTCTCATAGTGTCTCCTTAATGTTAATAACTTATTGAATAGTTATATGTATTATACTATTTAAGTTTTTCTTTAGCAAGAATTATATAGAATATAGAATTATAAATAATGTTCTAATCCATAAGTTAATCCTGCAAAATCTTTGATTTTTTTACAAGCTAATACTACACCAGGCATAAAAGACAAACGACTTAATGAATCATGACGAATCACCAATGTTTCATCATAACCACCAAAAATAACTTCTTGATGTGCCACATAACCTGGTAAACGAACGCTGTGAATTGTTACATCATCTACTTTAGCACCACGAGCACCTGGAAGACTTTCACGAGTTAAATCTTCAGCAGCTTTTACATTGGCTGCTTGTTTTGCATCATTAATTAATTTAGCCGTTAATACAGCTGTACCAGAAGGTGCATCGTATTTATGATTATGATGTAACTCAATAATCTCCACATCTGGGAAGTACGGAGCTAGTTCTGCGGCAGTTTTCATCATCATCACTGCACCTAATGAGAAATTAGGTGCTACTAAACAATTAGCACCATGTGCTCTACCAATAGCATCTAATTCATTACGTTGTGCTTCTGTAAGACCTGTTGTACCAATCACAACATGAATCCCTTTTGATAGCATAAGTTTTGCATTATCAAAAATAATGGCTGGTGTTGTAAAGTCCACAATCACATCTGGATGTACGGCCTCAATACCTTCCTCTAAACGACTGTATATTTTACAATCTAAAGGGCTAGTGCCGATAAATTCACTAACATCTTTTCCTCCGTGACTAGGATCCACACCGCCCACTAAGGTTAACTCTGTATCATTATGAACTGCTTTAAGAACCTCACGGCCCATTTTACCAGTTGCTCCATTTACTAAAACTTTCATTGTTCCTCCTAGAATGATTCCTGTTGAAAGTATTGAATCATTTCTTTTGCTGTTTCTATAGCTGTATCTGAGAAAGATTGTCCTGACATCATACGAGCAATTTGTGTAATATGTTCGTCTTCTGAAAGTATGGTCACTTTAGAAATTGTTCGCCCTTCTTCCTCTACCTTATGTAAATGATAGTGTTGTTTTGCCACACTAGCTGTCTGTGGTAGATGTGTAATACAGAACACCTGATTATCAGAACTTAACTGTAGAATTTGTTTAGCTACTTGTAAAGCTATATCACCGCTAATGCCTACATCAATTTCATCAAACACTAAGGTTTTATGTGTTGCTTTGTTAAATACTGTTTTGAAAGCTAAGGCAATACGTGCTAACTCACCACCAGAGGCAACTTTATGTAGTGGTAATAAAGCCTCCCCTGCATTGGCAGAAAATAATAGTTCTATGCGGCTAGCACCTAATGGAGATAAGCTTTCAGTACCTTCTATTACAAATTCTAGCTTTGCTTTGGGCATACCTAATTGAATTAAATTTTTCTGTAAGGCATCGGTTATTTCTTTATGATGAGCATGACGAATCTGTGTAAGAGCCTGTAACGCTTGTAATGCTTGTGTTTTTAGTGTTTCCACACGCTCTACTAGCTGTGATTCTTCACTTTCATGAGATTCTAGTAGCTCCAGTCGAGTTTGCGCTGTTTCTTCAAAGGCTAAAATACTTTCAATGGTATCTCCATATTTACGCTTTAAATTGTAAATAAGTGTATCTCTTTCTTGTAAGTAAAAATAGCGCTCTTCGTCATAGTTAATGGAATCACGATATCTATCTAAAGCTTGTCCAGCTTCTTCTAATTGATAATAGGCAGATCGCAATAACTCAGCTACTTCTTCCATATCTTTATCATATTTTACAAGATCCGTCACTTCATTAGTAACACTATTCAAGCCATCAATAAGGGGTGTTCTGCCCCCATAGATACCATCATAACAATTAGCAATTGTTGATTGAAGATGCTCAAAATTATCTAATCGCTCTAATTCTTCTGATACCGCTGTATCTTCATTTGGCTGCAATTGGGCTTCTTCAATTTCATCAATCTGAAAGCGCAACATATCTAATTCTCGAATCCTTTGTGCCGACTCTTCACGCAGTGTTTCTAATTGTCGTTTTGCACTGGCATAGTCAGTATAGGCTACTACGTAATTTTCATAAGCCTTCGTGGCATCATCATTATACGTATCTAAATAGATATGATGTGTATCCGGTAATAGAAGCTGTTGGTTACTATATTGACCATGAATATCTGCCAAATAGGTGCCAATTTCACGCAATGCCTTCAATGGTATTACTTGGTCATTCGCTAAAATTTGTGATTTACCATTTCGATTAAAAGTTCTAGATAAAATTAAAGTATCTTCTTCTACTAAAATATTTTTGTTGACTAATAGTTCTTGTAATGCTGTATCCCCTGCAATATCAAATACGCCTTCAATCAGAAAAGAGTCCTTCTCATGGCGAATAAATTCACTACTAGCTCTTTCTCCTAATAGAATGGAAAACGCATCCATCAATATAGATTTACCAGAACCTGTTTCCCCAGTAAATATTGTGATGCCCTTCGCAAACTCTAGCTGCATATGTTCGATGAGGGCAAAATTTTTAATCCCCATGCGTACTAGCATATTAATCCCTCATTAAGTCTTGAATACGGTCCAATACCAATTCTACACTTTCTACAGAATTACATATTAATAAAATTGTATCATCTCCAGCAATTGTTCCTATCACTTCATGCCATTTTGCATGGTCAATCGCAAAGGCCACTGATTGTGCAGAACCTGGTAATGTATGTAACACAACTTGATTTAAGACGTGGTCAATACGCAAAATTGAATCTTGGAACAAACGGTTGATGCGCGTTCTAGATAACATAATATTTTCTTCTGGAGATAAGGCATATCGATAGCGTCCATCCCCAGTAGGAACTTTTATTAACATCAATTCCTTAATATCTCGTGATACTGTTGCTTGTGTAACAGTAATTCCTTCTTCTACCAAGGCTTGCGCTAACTCTTCTTGAGTTTCAATAGCCTTACTTTGAATAATTTCTTTTATCTTATTATAACGAAAACGTTTCATTATTTCCTCCGACGAATAATATATAAAATAGGCGGGTGATTTGCTTGATTTAATGGTCGCCACGTACTACAGTGAAACTCTTTTTGATTAATAGAAGCTATATATTCTTCTAGCTCTTCTGCTTCTTTGCGACCAGATTCTGTTCCAGGATAGGCTACGATTGTACATAACCCATGTACTGAAAGTTTTGCTAATCCTTTTGATAAAGCTGTAATCGTTGATGTAGACTGGGTCATAACTTCATGGCCTGCATTCGGTAAATACCCTAAATTACCTACCATTAAATCGATAGAAGATACAGGAAGTGTTTCCAGTACACTATCATGTGAACCCAATATGAAATCCACTTGATTCATAGCATGTGGAAGTTCTTTTACAATCTTTTCTTTCGTTCTTGATATGGCTACTTCTTGTATATCTATAGCATATACATGACTACTTTCATGACAATGTGACAATAAATATACCGTGTCATGTCCATTGCCACAAGTAATATCTACAATAGTCCTAGCTGTTACTAAGGCATCCAACCATAAGTGATGCTGAAATTCTACACTATGGTGTAGAGGAATCATATGACCTCCTTAGATCGTGCAGTCAACTTTTTAAACAAAGTAGCGAAGAATTTTTGATCTTTAAATCGTACATATTTACAATATTGTGGATGCGCTTCAATATGCAAGGAATCAGTATTACTAAATTCATAATCAAAAGTACCATCCACAGAAATATGCAAGTTTTTTTGTCGCTCTGGCATAGTAATATCAATTTTTGCACTTTCTTTTAGCACCAAAGAAACACCTTGTAATAAGTGAGGAGCTATGGGGGTTACGATAAGAGACCGATTGTCTGGCGCCATAATAGGACCTCCAGCAGATAAGTTATACCCTGTGGATCCTGTAGAACACGCTACAATTAAACCGTCAGCTGGATACATTTGTGTATGTCCACCATTAATTGACAAGTTGATGCGCGCCATTTTACCTGGTTCTGAACGGGATACCACAATATCATTAATAGCAGGACGTAGCACACGTTCTCCTTCTGGAGTGTGCAAAGTTCCTACTAAATGAATGCGATCTTCCACATAATAATCGCCTTTACTAATTCTTTCAATAGCCATCTCTAAGTTTTCAAGCTCTATTTGATTTAAGAACCCTAATTCCCCTAAATTAATACCACAAATTGGTACATTATATGGATATATTTGACGTGCTAATTGAATAATCGTACCATCACCACCAAAGCTAAATGCCATATCCAAATGTTCAAATACTTCTGGTCGTGGTAATAAGTGAGATTTTTCTATCCCTAAGGCACATACATCATGATGTTCTAATTCTTTAGGCATATAGACTTCTATACCATATGTATGGCAATAGGTAATTGCTTGCGATAAAATATCTCGAATATTCTCTTTTTTCATATTAGGAAAGAAACCGATTCTCATAGATCCTCCTATAATTGATGAGCCTCCTCTACTGTGGCTGTAATTAGCTCTTCAGTAATCTCCAAGGAGCCCTCTTCTTGTTTTGTAAAATATCCTAAAAATTCAATATTTCCTTCCATTCCTTTAATGGGAGAATAGGTTAGTCCATGTAAATATAAGCCACAATCTTTAGCGATGTGCAAGATACGATCTAACACCAATCTATGTGTGGATTTTTCACGTACTATACCACCTTTACCGACTAGTTCTTTACCAGCCTCAAACTGCGGTTTGATTAAAGCTACTAAAGAACCAGTATCTTTCAATAAGGTTGTCGCTACTGGAAGTACCTTATCTAAGGAGATAAAAGCCACATCAATGGAAATAAAATCACTAAGTTCTCCTAATTGTACAGGTGTAACAGTGCGAATATTTTGTTTTTCCATATTAATGACTCTAGGATCTTGTCGTAACTTCCAGGCTAATTGATTATATCCTACATCAATGGCAAACACTTTAGCTGCTCCATGTTGTAGGGCACAGTCGGTAAACCCACCTGTAGATGCACCAATATCTACCATAACAGCATTCGTTAGATCTATGGGATATAACTCGATGGCTTTCTCCAACTTTAAGCCTCCACGACTCACATATGGTAAGGTATTACCTTTTACTTCCAAATGTGTATCTACTGATACTTTAGTGCCAGCTTTATCCAATCGCTGTGTACCAGAAAAGATAAGTCCTGCCATAATAGCAGCCTTAGCTTTTTCTCTACTTTCAAATACACCACGTTGCACAAGTAGTATATCAAGACGTTCTTTTTGACTCATACATGTCTCCTACTGTGTGCGGTCCATCAAATATTGGACTAGCCCTTCAAGGATAGGTGATGTTTTATTAGAATCGTGCAATGCTGTTAATGCTAGATTTGCCACTTCTTGAGCACGTTCTTTAGCTGTATGTAAGCCTAAAATAGATACATACGTTGCTTTATGCTGACGTTCATCACTACCAGGAGTTTTCCCTAATTCTTCTTGCGTACCTACTACATCTAAGATGTCATCAGTAATTTGGAATAATAAACCTAAATGATCTGCATAACGTAGGTATGATTCTCTTACGGCTGTAGGAGCATTCATAATGATCAGACCAATTTCAACAGCTGCACTAAATAAAGCCCCTGTTTTACCTTTGTGAAGAACCACTAATTCTTCTAATGATAAGAATTTTCCTTCTGATTGTAGGTCAAAGGCCTGACCACCCACCATTCCACTAGGTCCTGCACCTTTTGCTAAGACATGAATAATCTGCACCACTTGTTCTGCGGATAACTCTGTGTGCTTGCTCACTAATTCAAAGGCATAGGTTAATAATCCATCTCCGGCTAAAATAGCCATACCATCACCATATACACGATGATTGGTTAGCTTTCCACGACGATAATCATCATTATCCATAGCCGGTAAATCATCATGAATTAACGAATAGGTATGAATTAATTCTATGGCACATACTACATCTTTATAAGCATCCCAGGATCCGCCCAAAGATTCAATGACAGCTTTTGTAATAATAGGCCGAATTCTTTTACCGCCCATCAATAAACTGTATTTCATACTTTCATATAACTTAGCATACTCCGTATTCGGTGATTCTAATACAGAGGATAAATAACTTTCAATGTCTGCTTTACTTTGTTGCAAGTACTCTTTTAACATAATATCCTCAATTCTTTGAAAGATAATAATTTTTGTATAAATATTCTAACTCTATTATACCTAAAAAAACGTACTTTGTCTCCTAATTCGTATCTACTTGTACAGTTTCAATAATTTGTTCAACTTCTTCTTCTACAAGCTGCAATAAATCAGAACATTCTTTAACTAGAGTTAAACCTTCCTTGTAAGTTTTTAATAATTCATGCATAGATAAGCTTTCATCATCTAGTTTTTTTACTACTTCTTCTAAGGCTGTATATTTCTTTTCATAATTTTTTATGGATTTAGCCACGTTGTGTTACCTCCTGTACAGTTGCTTTCACAGAGCCATCTTGAATATGTATATCCAATGTATCCCCGATTTTCACAGTTTCAATTGTTTGTAATGGAGCCCCATTAAGATCTACTTTAGCAAAGCCCTTAATGACTTTAGCTAAAGGATTTTTATTATCCAATTGAGTCGTTAATATAGCTAATTTACGTGATTCATCTTGGGATTTCTTTTGTATGGCGCTATGTAATTGGTGTTCAAAGCGTTGTAATATATTTTTCTGTTGATGCACCAAATTCATGGCAGGTACTGTAATCTTACGATTGGTAATAGAAAATAACTGTTGTTTTTCTTTTTGAATACGATACTGTACTGTGTTATGAATAAATTCTAACTTCTGCTGTACTTCTTCTTGTAAATCCACCAATGGATAAATAGATAACTCAGCAGCATGACTTGGTGTAGCCCCTCTTACATCAGCTACAAAATCACATAACGTATAATCTACTTCATGACCTACTGCAGATACAACTGGTGTTGTACATTTGAATATGGATTCTATTAAGGCTCTATCATTAAAGCACCACAAGTCTTCCATAGAACCGCCACCACGACCTACGATGATCAAATCTACATCTGGGTCCGCATCTGCCATAGCTACACCACGAGCAATAACAGGGCCTGCTGTAGGTCCTTGTACAGGCACATTAAACACTTTAAATGTTACCAATGGATTGCGATGGGATGCTACATGTAAAATATCGTGAATGACGGCTCCTGATGCAGATGTGACAACACCAATACAGCTCGGTACAGGTGGTAAAGCTTGTTTGTGACGTTCGTCAAAGTACCCTAATGCATATAATTCTTGTTTTAATTTTTCATAAGCAATTTGATAGTCACTTTTGGCACCAATACGAATATCTTCACATATAAAACTTAAACGACCAGTTTTTTCGTAAAAGCTAATATTTCCTCGTACTTGCACTAACAAGCCATTTTCAAGGGCACCTTCCAAGCCACGTTGTTGTACTTTGGAACGCCACATAGCCATATCAATGGACCCAGTATCATCGATGAGGGAAAAATAATAATGTCCTGTGCTGTGACGTTTCACATTAGAGATAACGCCTTCAACAATACAATTTTTTAATAGAAATTCTCCCTCTACGGTTTGCTTTATAATTCTATTTAATTCTCCAACGGAGTAAGCATCCATTCTATTCTCCTTCAACAACCTTTGCCCCATACGCATTACCTGAGGCATTATCTGCACTATATTTAGAAGATACACATAATACATCTAAATCATGATGATGTCCCCAATGAACTAAACGATCCTGTAAATAGGTATTCGCCATAACACCACCAGCAGTAATTAATGTTGTAATGTTATGTTCTGTTAGAATATGAGATAAAGCTTTTTCTAGGGAACTTCCAATACAATGGAACACAGAGGCTGCCAAAATTTGTGCATCTTTTTCTGTGCTAAATGATTCTCTATCAGTCCAATCGATAGGCTCATGTTGCAATGATTCCCACCAACGTTGACCAGCGCTATATGGACCACCAAAGCTAATAGTAGATTCTTTTACGGATATAGGAAGCACAGAGTATACGTTGTATTTAATACGTCGTCCCAGTGTTTCCATACTTGGACCTGCTGGAAATTGTAATCCCATTAATACACCTAGTCGGTCCACTAACTGGCCTCCAGCTATATCATCAGAGCCACCGACTATTTGCACTTTAAAACCACTTTTATGAATGCGTTCACAAAGAACAAATTCAGTAGTTCCCCCTGAAAGGTGTAAACTTAAAAAAGGTCCTTCTGGAATTTCACCGATTTCACGCAAGGCTGCCCATATATGGTTCTCTTGATGTGAAAAAATATGGACAGGGACTTGTAAGCAATGTCCTAGTGATTTTGCTGTATTAAGTCCTACTAGGAATGCTGGCATATAAGAATCTTCTTCTCGCCTTGGAAACCCACTAACACCGATGGCTGCAATGGGCTGATCCAATGTTAAGGACTGAATCAGTTCACCTAAGGCACGAGTATGTTGAAAGACCATTTGTGACTGTTGTAATCCTCGCTTACCTTGCGGTACTTTTAACAGTTTTCTAACTTCCTGTACTAATCTACCTTCCTCATCAACAAGTGCACAAGATGTGGTATAACAGCTTGTATCTATTCCTAAATAATAGGCCATTTTATTGTCTCGATGCTGCTAAATTATGAAGGATAGCATTAATGTACTTATAGGAAGTCTCTCCACCAAATTCTTTCGCCAATAGAACAGCTTCATTGATGACAACCTTAGCTGGTGTATCCTCTTGAGGATGTAATATCTCCCAAGCTGCCATACGTAAAATAGTAAGTTCTACTTTAGGAAAACGCTCCATTTTACGTTTTGGAGAGAATTCTTGTAACGCTGCATCTAATTGTTCTTTTTCATTACGTACACCTGCAATTAATTGCTCTGCAAATTGATTGGCCTTTCCTTGCATGTTAGTTGTATCTAACACTGCCTCTTCAATTACGTCGCCTGAAAATGTATCTGCATAAATTGTTTCGAATGCAAATACCCTTGCTAACCTACGATGATTCATGATTAGGTTCCCTTCTTTCTAAACCGTCGATGTGCACATCTACACGGACACGGTATAAGTCTAACATATTTCGTAAATCTTGCCGCACTTGTTGTTGTATTTGTCGTGCCACTTCTAATGGATGTGATCCACAATATAAACGAAGATATAAATTAATTTCTATGAAAGCATCTCCAAAGGTATCTCGTTTATGCTTTACATTCATTCCAGGCCAACTTTTTTGCCCTAATTTTTGTGAGATACCATCTACAACACCATCAAAAAATCGTTTACTCATAGAGTGGATTTCATCAAATGATGACAAAACTCTTGCAGTGACATCTAAAATAACGGCATCTGTAATTTCTATTTCTAAATGATCTGACATACAAATCCCCTATGATATGGTACTTTCAAAAATAATATCTTGCACATAAATATCAACACTGTTTACAGTAGCATCTGCCATAGATACAAGAGCGCTTTTCACACGTTCTTGTAAACGTAATGCAATATCTGGAACACGATATCCATAATACACGGCAATGTGTAGAGCTACTTGTAATGAACCATCTTCCATAACTTGTACTTTTACACCTTCCATGGCAGTTTTTCTACCAAATAAACTACTTACCGTATCTCCAAATGTTGTGCTCATACCCGCAACACCTTTCGTTTCTAGTGCCGTCATGGTAGCAATCATTTCATAAACAGAATGATCAAACTGTATTAGTCCTTCAAAAAAGCGATTATCTTCCATATATTTACCAAAAAAAGCATTTGTCGTCCTACCACAGGCCAACAAATGCTTTTAATTACAATACTATATTAGTTGTTAAAAGATCAAATCTGTGGTTTAAGCACGTTCAATATATTGTCCAGTACGTGTATCTACACGTAATACATCGTCTACTTCGATGAATAAAGGTACTTTTACAACATAACCTGTTTCTAATGTAGCAGGTTTATTACCACCAGTTGCAGTATCGCCACGGATACCAGGGTCAGTTTCAACTACACGTAACTCTACAGCTACAGGTAAGTCAATACCGATAACAATGCCTTGGAAGAACATGATAGATACTTCCATGTTTTCTAATAAGAAGTTTTTAGCATCTCCTAATTGGTCAATTGTTAACTCAATTTGGTCATATGTTTCATTATCCATGAAAGTATATGCTCCATCAGATTCATATAGGTATTGCATGCGACGACGGTCAACATGAGCTTTTGGCACTTTTTCACCAGCATTGAAAGTACGCTCTACTACAGCACCTGTTTGTAGGTTTTTCAATTTAGCACGTACGAAAGCGGCACCTTTACCTGGTTTAACATGTTGAAAGTCAACTACTTGCCATACATTACCGTCTAATTCGACAGTTACGCCTGGACGAAAATCATTACTGGAAATCATTGTAAATCCCTCCATTACACATCTAGTTCTATTAAATCTTTAGGAGTTTGTGTGAGTATTTCACAGCCCTCCTTAGTAACTATAACTGTATCTTCAATGCGAAGCCCCATATGGCCTGGTAAATAAATACCTGGTTCCACGGTGACGACCATATTTTCTGTTAATACATCTTTGGATCTAGGTGATGCTACTGGTAATTCATGGATGTCTAAGCCTACACCATGACCTGTACCATGACCAAAATTAGAACCATAACCTTGTTCCTTAATATAGTCTCTACATACTGCATCTACTTCTGCACCGGTAACGCCTTCTCTAATGAAAGCAACACCTCGAGTTTGTGCTTCTAGTACGATAGAATAGAGTTTCTTTTGTTCATCACTAGCTTTACCTAATACGATGGTACGTGTCATATCGGAATGATATCCTTTATACATAGCACCAAAGTCAAAGGTAACAAAATCGCCTCGCTCAATCACTTTATCGCTAGCCACCCCATGAGGCATACTAGAACGATAGCCAGAAGCTACAATAGTGGTAAAAGACGGCTCTCTAGAGCCACGTTTTAACATTTCTGTTTCCAAAATAATGCGAGCTTCATTTTCAGTCATCCCCACCTTTAATTGTGGCAACATAGCTGCAAATGATTCATCAGCAATGCGAAAAGCTTGTCGTAAACACTGTAGTTCGTCGTCCCGTTTTGTTATTCGTAGACTGGCAAAATCAAAGGATAAAAATTCTGTTTCATTTAATGTATCACAAACATCTTGAAATACATCGACACTCATATAATTTCCTTCAAAGCAACATGTGGATAACGTAGTGTTTGAGGAAGCTAGTGTACTGTTGATAGTATCATATACATCCCCCGTATATTGGATAACCTCATATCCTTCACATTCTTCTTTAGCCTGTTCAGTATAACGACTATCCGTTATCATATAGGCTTTGTCAGGGGTTACAAATGCCACTCCAGTGGTCCCTGTAAATCCTGCAAAGTAATGTAAGTTAATAGGGCTAATGAGGATGGCTCCTCCATATGTTTCTTCTCTTAGAAATGCTTGCAAAGCGACTAATCCATTCATCGTCTGGCCTCCTTAAAAAGCATCAACTAATGATACCATATAATGCATAGTTATGACAAATTGAATAGATTCGATTAGACAGTTTCTTTTTCTTCTTCTGTTAAATCTATGAATGTGCCTACTTCTTCAATAGAGTCAAGTGTAATTCTATCGATAGCAATACGTTGTAAGTATGTTACCGTTCCACCACAAGCACCAATCATACGTTTCACTTGATGATACTTTCCTTCGTAAATCGTCAACTCACAGGAGTGAATAAGTTCACCCGACTCATTTATCACATCCTCATCATTGTGAAGAGTTAATTCTGCTGGTTTGCACTCTATACCATCCCCTAACACCATACCTTCTTGAATACGACGAATACCTTCCTCGGACAAAGTGCCACTATATTCAACATAGTAGGTTTTACCAATATTCTTTTTGCCATGAATAATTTTATGAGCCCATGGACCGTCGTTGGTTAATAGTAGCAACCCTTCTGTATCTTTATCGAGTCGTCCTACAGGAAATACTTTTAAAGTTTGAAACTCTTCAGGAAGTAATTCCATAATAGTAGGGTCTACAGAATCTTCAACTGCTGTTACATATCCAGCTGGTTTGTGAAGTTTAATATAATATTCTAATTGTGCTTGTACGACTTGATCTTGAACCGTAACAACATCTACATCAGGATTGATATGTATATCTTTCTTCTTGATAATAGTGTCATTTACTTTTACCAGACCTTGTTTAATTAAATCATGTACTTCTTTTCTTGTACCAAAAGCTTTATGGGCTAAAAATTTATCAATCCTCACCGTAACCACCTTCTCTCACATGAGTATGAGATGTATCATTTAAGATACAAATACGATTATAAGGGGATTTATCACCCCAGAAATCCACTACACTAACAGCTGTATTCCCCTGTGCTAAACGCCATAAACAATTTAATGGAATACCTGTTAATGCACATAATAATGTGCGTATAGTTCCGCCGTGACAAACTACTAATAATCGCTCTCCATCTTCCATAAGCGATAATTCTTCTATCAGTCTAGCATAGGCACGCTCTTGCACCATTTCTACAGTCTCCCCATTAGGGATTGGTTTTTGTGACGGATCTTCATAGATAGCTTCGATTTGGCCCGGCCATTGTTCATTAATTTCAGAATAGGTTAAGCTTTCCCAATCACCAAAGTTAATTTCTCGTAATCCTTCTGTGAAAGTAGTAGGAATATATCGGCCTTTTAAAATTTCTTCAGCCGTAACTCTAGCTCGTACTAGGTCTGAAACAATAGCTCTATCAAAATGAACATCTCGTAAAGCATTCCCCACATCCACAGCTTGAGCCATGCCCTTTTTATTTAATGGTATATCGCTGAATCCTTGATGCTTTCCAAGATGATTCCAATCTGTTTCACCATGGCGGACAAAATAAATTTGTATCATAATATCTCCTATTATAATCTAAAATATGCTTGTAAAGCCTGTATTAGTTGTTGATTTTGCTTTCTTGTTTTGACAGCGACCCGAAACCAATTAGGCCCTAGCCCAGTATACTGAGAGCAGTCTCTAAGTAAGATAGATTGATGATATAAGTTCTGAATCATATCATCTAATGAATACTGCTCATGTAGGTGACAAAGAATATAATTCACAGATGGTTCAATGCACTGTAAGGAGTCCATCTGCATAAGCTCCTTATATAGCCATTCTTTTTCTATTTTTAGTGCTGTACGGCTCTCTTCTATATAGTCGTTGTCTTGTAAAGCTTTTTCACTATATATTTGCGCTAAATGATTGACAGTCCAAGATGGAATATGAGATTTGATAAAGTTAATAATCATAGGATTTGCCATCAACGCCCCAATCCGTAAACCAGGGACTGCGTAAAACTTAGTTAAAGAATGTACAACAATCACATTGTCATACTCTTTTACATAGTTACGCATAGAATAAGCGTCCCCTAAAAAATCAACAAATGATTCATCAAACACTAGATAATGGCTATTTTTTTTACACACTTCAAACAATTCACAACTTTCATGTTTCCATAAAGTACCACAAGGATTATTGGGATTTCCAATAAATACTAGCTGGTGTTTGCTCTGCTGTAGGTCTTGTAACATAATATTAAAATCGTAGAAAAAGCTAAATATATGCTCATCAAATTCTAAGGGGTATTCTACAATGGGCAAACCATAAGACTTAGCGCCATGACTGTATTCGGAAAATCCTGGAGCTGGCACATAAACACCTTCGATCTGAGGCAATCGACAGATAGCATAAATTAACTCTGCCGCTCCATTGCCAAAAACGATACATTCCTTTGGGATATTCCACAATTCAGAAGTGATGGAATAAAGATGAGTCATATCTGGATCTGGATAATGAATGATATCCTGCAAAGCATCCTTCACGGCATCCAAGCCCTTACTACTCATCCCTAATGGGTTAATATTGGCACTAAAATCTAAAATCTGATCTAAGGAAGTATGTAATAGTCGGCTCGCTTTATGCACATTGCCACCATGTACATTTGTTGTTTTCACCATGATAACCTCCTTTATCGTTCCATGAAAGTAATTCCTTCATTCGTGGTTTCTACTATATCCATGAAGGTAAGATTTGGCAATTCCTGTTTTACTCGTTGTAAACAGTGTACAACACTTGGTGAATCTGGGGGGAATAGCAACCCCAGCACGGTTCCACTATGGGCAATAATCGTTCCGATAGCATTACACTCTACACCAATTTGATGCAAAGCATATAAATTTGGCTTCTGCAAAATACGTTGATTACCGAAAGAACTAATGGTAGAGGCTTCACCAATAAGTTTTACATTATGCTTATGTATGCCTTCTTTAAATTTTGCTAAAGCTTCTACCATCAACTCTTCTTTTTCATCAATTAACACATCTAAATTTTGTTGATGATTAAATTGTACTGTATCAATAGTACCGCCTTCATCGAACATAACGATGCGGATCGGTGGACATGTGCCTAATAATTCACAACATGTACCATTGAGATAATCAAATTGAACAATACCCGGGTAAAAGGGGGCATCAGTAGGCTCAATTGATAAACAGATAGAGGCCAATTGCTCCATAGATAAATTATGGCCATGGCTTTTTGCTGTAGCCATAGCCACTACACTAATATCGGCACTACTAGAGGCCAATCCTTTTCCTTGTAAAATATCAGAATGTAAATACACGGGCTTCGCTATTGCTCTATCGATACCCAATGTATCCAATACTGCGATGTACGCTTGATAGGCCTTTGACTGTAAAGAAATCGATGAAAGAGGAAGTGGATATTGTACATCACCAATGGCATAGGAATAACGATTAATAGGACAAGTTACTAGAAATCGTTGTCCTTTTATAGATCCTTGAATAAACTCTCCACAAGTGCCTGGCGTTCTTACATAAAATGCCAACTCTACTTCCTCCTTTCATTTATATAACACTGACAATAATTGCACCTAAAATAATAAAAATTTCTGATAATTCACATACAAATCCGTACGTATCCCCTGTCGTTCCCCCTAAATGCTTTGTTACATAAGAATTAATGATAAGATTTACAGCTAAAGCAATGACAAATAGATACGCATAAAACCATTCATAGAAGAACACCGGCAATAATGCCAATATCGTTGCTACCGATGTGGCATACTTAGGGGCATTAGCAGCAAAAAATTTACCGATACCTTCTGGTCTTGCATAAGGAAATTTTTGAATACTAATCACCATTGTATAGCGACTCAATATAGGCATACTCACCAGAACTAAAGGGACAACTACAGACGGTAGATTGACTAATAATTGCCATTTTAAGAGGGTTAAAAATACAAAACCCACTACCCCATTGCTCCCTACTCGGCTATCTTTCATAATCTCTAATTTACGTTCTCGATCACGCCCTGAGAATAAGCCGTCACAAGTATCCATAAATCCATCTGCATGAAGTCCACCAGTAAATAGAAATTCAAAGATGACCAATATAAGCATCAGTAAAGATACAGGAATATAAGGATTTGCTAAGCTATACAGGGCCCACATAAAGGCACCGATGACAAGACCTACTAAAGGAAAATAGGTAACGGATGCGCCAAAGTCTTCTACTTTCCACTCTGTTTGGTTTACAATTTTTAAGCGTGTTAAAAACTGAAGTCCTACAAAAAATCCTTTCATATTCCACCTACCATTGATTAATTACATATGTACTGACCATCGTTAACGCAACACCTAGGATAGAAACAGTATACATCAAATATATAGTTTGATAAATATGTTTTCCTACCATAGATGTTATAGGATCTCCCATATAGGCCCGGAAGGTAACTTTATCGTGATACACATTTTGTCCACCTAACCGAATATGTAATGCCCCAGCTACAGGAGCCTCTGCATAACCTCCATTAGGACTAGGATGTTTATGTGCATCGCGTAAAGCTATCCGAATGGCATGTTTCCAATCTTTACCACAGAGAAAAGAAGCGATCACAAATAAAACACAAGTAATACGTGCAGGAATATAATTGACTACATCATCTAAGCGGGCCGCAAAACGACCAAAATATAAATAGCGGTCATTTTTATAGCCTAACATAGAATCCATAGTATTAATCGTTCTGTAGCCAATGGCACCCCAGGGGCCTAATAGAACAAACCAAAATAGAGGAGAAATAATACCATCTACTGTATTTTCTGCTACTGTTTCAATGGTGGCACGTGTAATTTCACTTTCATCTAGATTGCTGGTTTTACGACCTACAATCCAACCTACTTTACGGCGCGCTTCTAATATATCTTGTTTGCGCAATAAATTAGCAATTTCTATACCTGACTCGGCTAAGCACCGTGGGCTAATGGCGATATACAGGCACAACAAAGAAACGATAGAATAGCCGATAGGATGAATAGTACCACCGATGAACAATAGGCCCGTAACAATGAGCATTACAGAGATTATGACTAACAAAACGGTAGAGATACCTAACAAGATTTGATGTTTTGGTGTAGCATTTTTTTTGTACAAAATATTTTCATAGAAAGAAATACAATTACCAATCAATACTACAGGATGATACTTACTCCTAGGATCACCCACTAAAGTATCTAATAAAAGTGCTCCAAGAGGAATAAAATATAGAAGATGGTGCAAAAACCATTCCATTATTCTTGCTCCCATAATGATTGAATATAATCCATATCTAAATGTTCTTCTACAATCTTAGCTAATCGATTATAGGCAGCTTCTTTATGTTCAAAGTAGCGGAATACAATATCCAATGGCTCTAATCCTTTTTTTGTACGCAATGCATTCAGAATAGAGCGACGTAATCCATCATTATCTAAAATACCGTGAATATATGTGCCCATCACTTGACCATTACTAGTGACAAAACCATCAATTACATCTACCTTAGCATCACTACGTTTTTGAATATGGAAACACCGCTCTCCTGGTCCTACTGGCTGAGTATCTCCCATATGGATTTCATAGCCTACAAGATTTTCACCACTATACTGAGTACCTAAGAAAGATAAATTCTTTACATCAAAACAAACTTGATGTGTTAATTTTTCTGTTTTCATAGTAGTTGCTGTTGGAAGCAAACCTAAACCTTTTAATTCAGGAATATCCCCTTCGATCCCTTCCGGATCATAAAGCATTTCCCCTAACATTTGGTTGCCACCACAAATGCCTAGTACTGGCACACCAGCTTCTGCTAAGGCATGAATATCCTTGTCATAACCATGTTCTTGTAAGTATGCCAAATCAGCTAATGTATTTTTTGATCCCGGCAAGATAACCATATCAGGGTGCCCGATAGGTTCCCCTTGTTTTACAAAACGGACGGACACATCTGGTTCATAAGCAAGAGCATCAAAGTCTGTAAAATTAGAGATTTTAGGAGTTTGTATAACAGCAATGGTAATCTCCTTAGATACACCTCTATATTTACTTTCTAAAGCCACAGAGTCTTCTTCGTCAATATCAAGATTTTCAATAGCCGGCACTACACCTACCACTTTTTTACCAGTTTTTTCTTCAATAAAATCCAAAGCAGGTTGTAATAATGTGACATCACCTCTGAATTTATTGATGATAATGCCTTTTACTAAATCTCTTTCATCTGGTTCTAATAATTCTAAGGTTCCCACCACAGAGGCAATGGCGCCGCCACGATCGATATCGGCAATAAGCATAACAGGAGCCTTTGCCAATTTAGCAACCCGCATGTTAACAATATCATTAGCTTTTAAATTGACTTCCGCAGGGCTACCAGCACCTTCAATAACAATCATATCGAAATGATCATCAAGATATTGTAAACTTTCTTTTACTTTATCTAACGCTGTTAAGGAATATTTTGTGTGGTATTCTCTAGCACTATACACACCAACTGGTTTGCCCATTAACACGACTTGAGAGGACTGATTCCCTGTAGGTTTTAATAGAACAGGATTCATTTGTACAATAGGTTCTAAACCTGCTGCTTCCGCTTGCGCTACTTGGGCACGACCAATTTCATCCCCTGCTTTTGTAACATAGGAATTTAATGCCATATTTTGTGCTTTAAAAGGTACTGTTTTATATCCCTTATTGTGTAAAATACGACACATTGCTGTAGCTAAAATACTTTTACCTACATTAGAACTGGTGCCTTGAAACATAATTTTTTTAGCCATGGTGATTTACCTCCAATGCTTTTATATCAATTGTTATACCACTGATTGTCATGTACACTTCATCAGCCTCTGCTGCTACCATACGATTGACACGGCCCATAATATCTCTGAAAATGCGAGCTAACTTATTTTCTGGCACAACACCTAAACCAATTTCATTGGTAACAAAAATAACTGTTTTTTCATCGTCTCCCCTGTAAGCTCGAATAGCATCGAGTACAGCCTGTACTTCTGAAAGTATAAATCTTTCACGATTATTTATATCTTCCTGAGATGTAAATTCTCCATCTTGTAATACTAGATTAGTAGTCCACATCGTCAAGCAATCTACTAATACCACGGAGCATTCATCTAGTATTTTTTGAATTTCAGCACTCATAGCATAGGGAATTTCATAATTGTTCCAAATCTGTTTACGCCGTTCTTGATGCAAATGAATTCGATGTTTCATTTCTTCATCATAGGCTTGACCTGTAGCAATATATCCTTTTTGTCCTTCTTTTGATAATGCCAGTGTTTCCGCAAATTCACTTTTTCCACTACGGGCGCCACCTGTACAAAATATGATACGATTTTTCATAGTATACCTATACAAAGTTGCCCTTTATCAGTTATCATATGTACTATATGTTCATTAATAAAGGAGACAACTATGGAATTATTAAACTTAGACATCCAATTAATGGCCACTCTATGGGAAAATACATACCGTGCAGCCATCAAAGATCAAAATGGAAATTATGTAGCTTCTGTACGCATCATCGTGAATGTTCCACTTTCACCAGATCGTTTACCACCGAATGCCCCAAAAGCAGATCCACAATTATTTGTATTGGTAGAAGATGCTGTGATGGAATCAGAAGACATCATTCAGTTTGAAACATTATTATCTGTACACATCCGTGAGAAATTTAAAAATGAGATCGACCAGATCTATTTCTTCTATCCAAGCCCAGAAGATGTGTTAAACAAAACTGTAGATGTACAAGAAGTACAACATTAATTACAGTAACTACATACATAGTATTATAGCACATCCAAGAAGATTTGATAGAAATAATCTAAGAGATACTAAAAGGAGGTACCCCACATGGAGTACCTCCTTTTATATGGTAAACTATTTCACTTCATCTTCTACGCGAGCTAAGATAAATAGCAAGTCGGATAATCGATTCAAATAGCGAAGATTCGACATATGAATCTCTTCTGTTTCTCCTAATTTCCATAGATCACGTTCTGCACGGCGAACGATGGTCCGACCTAAATGTAAGAAACTAGATGTTTTACTATCGCCAGGTAAAATAAATTTAGATAGTGGCTCTAATTGTTCATCAAATTTGTCGATGATCTGCTCTAAATTAGTCACATGCTCATCTGTAATAGTAGCTTCTTGCCCTAAACTAGAGATATCAGCCATAATCATCCATAGTTCTTTTTCAAGTTGCAATAATGCGTCTTGCACTACCTTTTTATCAGAGTACGCACGAGCTACTCCAAGAAAGGCTTGCGCCTCGTCAATGGTTCCGTACGTACAAACACGTTGAGATGCTTTACTTACACGTTCACCAGTGTATAAACCAGTAGAACCTGCATCGCCTGTTTTCGTGTACACTTTTGCCATAGTATACCTCCTTAACAATTAGAAATCTTACGATTTTTGTAACATAAGATAGATGTCACTACCTTTATATGCGACTCGCTATTTCACGCAAACGTTGAATACGACTTTCTGTAGATGGATGCGTGCTAAATAATTGAGTCATAGTGGAAGAAATTCCACTTAAAGGATTAATGATAAACATGTGTGCTGTAGATGATACACGACTTTCACTTTGACCTGGTAGCACACCAAATTTAGCATAATGCTCAATTTTAGCTAATGCAGATGCTAAAGATAAAGGCTTACGACTCATCATCGCCCCTTCTTCATCTGCTAAATATTCACGAGATCGTGAAATTGCCATTTGAATTAAGCTAGCTGCTAATGGAGCTAAAATGATAGTACCGATTAAGGCTAAAGGATTAGAATTTTCCTCCTCATTACGGCCACCAAAAATAGCTGCCCATTGTAACATATTCGCCACCATCGCAATAAATCCTGCCATACTTGCTGCAATAGTGCTAATTAGTGTATCTCTATGTTTCACGTGAGAGAGTTCATGAGCCAGAACGCCTTCAATTTCATCATCGGTTAAAAGATTCATAATACCCGTTGTCACAGCCACTGCTGCATGCTCAGGGTCACGACCTGTAGCAAATGCATTAGGTACTTCTGATTCAATTATATACACCTTTGGCATCGGTAACCCAGCGTTATGAACTAATTTTTTTACAATTTGAAAGATATTAGGATTATTTTGCTCTGTAATTTCTTTTGCATCATACGCACGTAGTACCATAGACGCACTATTCCAATAAGTATAGAAGTTGATACCTAAGGAAATAATAAACATCAGTATCATTCCAGAGTGACCTCCAACCATTTGACCGATCACCATCAATAATCCTGATAATAATGCCAACAAGGCTGCTGTTTTTATATTGTTCATGTATTCCTCCTACTTAGATATATTTTAGAATATATATACTTAATTATATCATATACAGTTTAAAAGAATCATGAAGCATTCTACTCATATTTAATTTTCACAACTTTAGCACCTTCACGGTCTGCATGAAGCACAAAGCGACGACAATCAATGTCGTGATTTATAAAGACAGAACTCATAGCATCTGCTACTGTCACCCCATGTTCTGGAGAACAATAGGCTATTAAAGTAGAACCTGAACCACTAATAGTAGATCCATAAGCCCCATGTTCCTTAGCAGCCATAAATACTTCGTCACAATATGGAATCAAAGTTTTACGGTATGGTACATGTAGATAGTCCTGTAATGCTACAGACAAATTGTCCATACGATTTTGTATCATCGAACCTACGAATAAAGTAGCAAATCCTACATTGGCAACTGCTTCCTTATAACTTAATTCTGTTGGTAGTACGCTACGTGCATAAGATGTTTCTACAATCACTTCTGGTACTACCACAGCAAAAGTTAAATTACTTGGTACATCAATATGGGAATGGAATACCGTATCATTTCCACCAACAGCACAAACCAAATTCCCCATAATAGCTGGCGCTACATTATCTGGATGCCCTTCCATATCATTGGCAATAAGTAATAACTGGTCCTTGTTTAAAGGCTCCTGTAAATAGGCATTGGCCAATAGTAAACCACCTACAATAGCGGTAGAACTACTGCCAAGTCCTCTTGATGGAGGAATTTGTGTATTAGAATGAATACGACCGTATACTGGTGTAGCATTCACCTCTTTAAATACCCGTTCCATGGCAATACCTACTAGATTTTGGCTGTGGTCTTCCTGTTCCAATAAGTCTGCCCCAAAACCTTCAAAAGTATACGTATTAGATGTAGCCTCTGTATCAGGTTCAAAGGTAAATAAATTATATAAGTTTAATGCGACTCCTAGACAATCAAATCCAGGACCACAGTTAGCACTCGTAGCCGGTACTTGTACCGTAATAGATTTCATGAACACTCCTTTATTCAACCATAATGCGGATAACACTACCCACTTCTCTAACGACACGTAAATGGTTGAAAGAATCAATTAAATTTTGAATATACGCATGAGGACATTTAGAAGTAATGATCGCTAATGTAGCCGTATCATTATCTGCTTTACGTTGAATCACTGAATGAGCAGAAATACGTTGTTCTGCTAGTTTGGTAGCTACTTTTGCCAATACACCTGTAGAGTTATCCACAGTCATACGAATATAGTAAGCAGATTCAATTTTACTGGAACTATACATTGTTTTTTGCGGATAATAGAATTGTTTCATTTCCCCTGTTTTGCCTTGCACCACATTGCGGGCTACTTCCATTACGTCACTCACGATAGAACTACCGGTTGGTAAGCTACCAGCTCCACGACCATAGAACATAGCATCATCAAAGCCATTGCCACGTAAGAATACAGCATTAAAGGAACCTCGAACAGAGGCTAATGGATGTGTGTTGGCAATAAAAGCAGGATGTACATTTAAAGACAACCCTTTTTTCGTTTCTCTCGCAATACCTAATAATTTAATCGTATAGCCAAACTCTTTACCAAATTGGATGTCACTAGCATCAATTTGTGTAATTCCTTCACAACTTACATCTTCAAAGAAGATACGTTTATTAAAGGCAATAGAACCTAAGATAGCTAATTTACGTGCTGCGTCATAGCCTTCCACATCGGATGTAGGGTCAGCTTCCGCATAGCCCAGTTCTTGTGCTTCTTTCAGTACTTCTTCGTAGCCTAATCCATCTTCACTCATTTTAGACAAAATAAAATTTGTGGTTCCATTTAGAATTCCCATGATTTCCGTAATTTGATTACTACCAAAGGAATCATATAAGGCACGAATGATTGGAATTGCTCCAGCTACACTGGCTTCAAAACGTAAATCCACATGATGTTTCGTAGCTAATTCCATAAGATAGGGACCAGCTTCTGCTAATAAATCCTTATTAGCCGTCACCACATGTTTACCTGCAATGATAGACTCTTCAATACAGGTACGTGCAAAGGTGGTACCACCCATCACTTCTACCACAATATCTACAGATGGATCTTGTAAAATTTCTTTATAATCTGTTACAAATGTAGCCGTTGCAGGTAGTGTAACATGACTATATTTGTCTGGATTTCTCACATAAATTTTATCCACGATCACTGGTACACTTATACGATTTTGTATAACATCCAAATTTTTTGTTAATAGTTCAACTGTACCCTGTCCAACAGTACCAAACCCCAAGAGGGCAATCTTTACGCCTTGCTTCATTCTCTATCTCCTTAAGCACTAGGCTTGACCAATTAGTTCGACCTTAATAACTCCCTCTAATTGTCGTACTTCGTGCAAAACATCTTCTACGGGTAATGTTAATTCCTTCGTTTCAAAGGAAATATTCACATGTGCTACACCTTGTAGCGGCAAATTCTGATTAATTGTCAATACACTGCCATTATAATCTGCAATGATCCGTAAAATGTTAGATAGCATACCAGATTCATTAGAAATCAGTGCATTAATAGACACAATTTTACCTTGTGAAAGTTCATAAAATGGAAAGACATAATCTTTATATTTATAATAGGCAGAACGACTTAAATCCATTTTTTCCACAGCTTCATTAATCGTTTTCGCTTCTCCCAATTGTAAAATAGATTTTACTTTGATTGTTTTTTTTATCGCCTCTGGTAAAATTACTTCATTCACTAAATAAAATTTGTCTTTTTTGCCTTTCACAGCCATAACTACACCTCTTCACTACTAGTGGATACGGAACTTGCGATGTGTTGTCCATATAAAGTAAATACGGAGTACATACCGATAAAGAACGGAATATATTCAGCTACAATCCGCCATGCCACTGCAACTAGCCCCACTGTTCCAATGGGAACAAAGGAGGCAAACAAATACACAAATAATCCTTCAGCAACTCCTGTTCCCCCAGGTGTGGGAGCAAAATATAAAATTAAATTTAATAAAATCATGCGATTTAAAATTTCAACAATGCTAATATCTGACGTAAACGCATACATCAAAGCCGGAGCAATAGCATATAAAAATAATAAGCTCAATGCAGACTCAATGAACACAATGAAAGATTGCATCGGATTTGCATATAATAAACTAAGTCCTCCATTAAATTCATCTAACTTAATAAGCCAGCCTTTTGGATTTCCTTTTTTCATCATTTTACATATCCAAGTTACCAAGCGTTTCATGAGTCGCGTTTGTAATAGATACATTCCCATAAATGTTGAAATCACAACGAAAATTGATATACCTAACAATTGTGTGTTTGTTATATAGGGTACTTCAATTGGTTCTGTTACTAATATAATCGGTAACATGACAATTAAAAATAAAATAGAAAATACGGTTCGCACTAATACAATAGGTGCTGCTTTGCCAATAGGAACATGATAGGACCGTAAAATTAAAGCCTGTGCCACCGCACCACCACTAGCACCTGGTGTTAGCATAGCCATAAAATAATTACCAAATATAACTCGTAGAATGGCAATTAAGGATAAACTATATCCTCCCATACGTACCAATCGTTGTAGGCGCAATCCATCAAAGTACATACCTAACGCAAGCGCTACTATCGCCAATAATAAAGATGTAATGTTGAATGTACCTAGCGTAGCCAATGAATCTAAATCGATTGTAAAATAAATTGTTATACCTGACACAATCAGAAGCAACAATCCAATTAAGATTCCTCGCTTTATCATGGTACTCATGAATGGTCTCCTTCATTCCATTGTCCATAATGAATTAGGCTAATATCATGAGTACCAATATATTCTTTCACTCTAGTCGAAGTCATAGCAGATCGTTCCTCATCCCAATGATATCCCCAATCATATAAGGATCGAAGTGTCTCATTATCTTTGCCAGGATGTGTCATAATTTCATGGACTCCTTGTTTCTTAGCAACCTTTTCTAAAATTGCTAATAAGGCATCTTCCTTCAACTGTCCACCATTCATCATGCCCCAAAAATATAGGGGCGATGAAAATCCTAAGTCACGAGATGTAGCATAGGCTTGTTGTGTAATAACCGTAAGCCCTACTTTACCAATCCAACGCCCTAATGAAGACACACCATTCAATAAAAATGGAGTTTCATCAGGCATACGAATCTTAGTTAAACCATAGCGCTTCATTTGTTCTGCCACGATAGGCAATACTTGTGGTAGCACATGCATATGTTGATGTCCATCCACATGAGTAATCGGTAATCCTGTAGACATTACTTTTTGAAATTGTGCTTCAATTTCTTTTCGTAATTCATTTCCCTTTATTTGCCCTGTAAAAAGCCGTTTTATAAATTCTGTATGTGTCATAGGAAATTTGTCATCTATGAGCAGACTTGGAACTTCTTTAGGGTCACAAATTGGTAAAAGACCACCAACCAAGCATATATGTATACCTACGCCCAATGTAGGTGTTGTCTTAGCTAATGAGACGGCATCCTCAAAATACTCTCCAGATGCCAATAAAGACGTACTTGTTACTATTCCTTGTTGATGACTTTCTAAGATTCCTTCATTAATAAGAGGATATAAACCAAAGTCATCTGCATTCACAATTAGACGTTTCATAGTTACCTTCCTGTACGCACTAAATGGATAATTGTATTCTTATTTTACCAAAATTATTGTTATTTGGATAGACAAAGTTTTCTTTCTTGTACTTTATACATGCACAAAGCTCCTGCTATGGCAACATTTAGAGATTCCATGGGACCATACATAGGAATGGAAATTCTTTGTGTAACCAGTTGTAATATATCTTCTGAGATACCATTAGCTTCATTTCCTAAAGCAATCATAGTTGCCCCTTCATAAGTAGGTTGCCCATAGTCAACACTATCTTCCAACACGGTTCCATATAGTTTGATTCCTAATTCTTTGAGTTTTACCACATCATCCGTTGAGACATTTATATAAATCGGCAGTTTACACAACCCACTCATAGTACTGCGCACTGTTTTTTCATTGTATATATCAACAGTATTAGAAGTTAAAAACATTGCCTCTACACCAGCACCTACAGCAGTTCGAATTAAAGTACCTAAATTACCTGGATCCTGTACGCCATCAATGAGCACATATAGAGCATTTTCTTCTACTTTAAAATCTTCTAATCGCCGTACTTTTTGACATACTACAGCAATGACACCTTGTCCATGCACGGTTGTTTCAATCCCTTTCCATAGGCTATTTGAAATAGAACATACCTGCACATCATAGGTCTTACATAAAGATAGCAATGGATGTAACTGCTCCTGTTTTATAGATTCTGTATTGACAATTACATACCGTACTGTACCAGTAGGCAGCATATCTATGACTGTACGATATCCTTCGGCCACATATTCTTGATGTGTAGTGCGATATTTTCGTTTATACAATTGCACAATGTGCTTGATTTTTTTATTATCTCGTGAAGTAATCTCTTCCATAATACCCTTTCTTTATGCATTCCATAATTGATAGAACAAACCTTTTTGAGTCAGCAATTCTTCCAACGCACCTTGTTCTACAATTTCACCATCGGATATGACAATAATTTGTGTAGCATCACGTAAGGTTGATAAACGGTGTGCTATGGCTATCATCGTTTTTTCACCTTTCATATCTGCAATCGATTGTTGCAGTAATTCTTCTGTGTGACTATCTATATTAGAAGTAGCCTCATCGAATACTAATAATGATTTATTCTGTACTAAGGTTCTGGCCAAGGACAATAATTGACGTTGCCCCTGTGAAAGTAAAGATCCTAAGTATCCCACAGGCGTTTGATATCCTTCTTCTAAGCGTTGTATTGAGGTATCTAAATGAGCTCGTTTAGCTGCTTCTTTTACCATTTCTGACGTAATAGCTCTATCAAATAAAGAAATATTCTCTTCAATAGAACCTTTAAATAAATGAGAGTCTTGGAATACATAGCCCATAGATTGGCGTATAATTCTTGGGTCCAAAGTACTTAAATCATGGCCATTGATACGAATACAACCTTTAGTAGGCTGTTCAAAACCAAGTAGTAACTGCATCATCGTGGACTTACCACCACCAGATGGACCTACTATCCCTAAGAATTCCCCCTCTTGTAAAGACCAATTAATATCTTTCAACACATAATTTTCTGTTCCATCATAGGAGAAATAGACATGATCAAACTCGATAGAATGAATTGCAGAAAATTCCTCTGGCAGCACAATATTCTCTTGAACCTGCTTCGTTTCACTTTCCAACATTGGTAAAATACGTTCTGCTCCTGCTAAGGCAGACTGTAGATTACCATATTTTTCAGCAATTTCTTTGATAGGTTCAAAAATGCGATTAATATATTGTAGGAATGCAAATACTGTGCCAGCTTCAGTTATGGAGTCAAAATATCCGGTTACAGTAAAAATAGCAATCAGAGCGACAAAAAATAATCCATCTACAATAGGTCTAAAAATAGCAAATGTTTTTACCTCAAATAGACCTGCTTCTAAAAACTCTCGACTTACTTTATCGTAGCTTTTTTCCATAATGATTTCACCTACATAGGTTTTAATCATCAAAATAGCATTTAACATTTCCTGTACAGATGCATTGGATGCCGCTACTTTACTACGAACGCCTCTGAAAGCTTTTCTAGCATACTTACGATAAATAAAGATAACTCCTGTGAATACAGGCACTAATAGTAACACTATGGTAGCTAATGTTGTATCTATCAGAAACATAAACACTAGTATACCAATAATCTGAAAGATACTACTACTTATTTTTACCAGCACTTCTGTGTATAAGGTGCGAACCGATTCTGTATCGTTCGTAACTCTTGTCACTAGATTTCCTACAGGATATGCAGTAAATTCTCTAGGACTCATAGTTAATATATTTTCAAAAATTTTATTTCTAATATCAAAGATAATACGTTGTCCAAAACTTTGTAATGCATAGTTTTCTATACCTAATGCGACCATTCCAAACAAAATCAATCCAATATAACCTACTGCATACTTCGTGATGAGTCCCATATCTTTCGTTGCTACACCTACATCTATGAACTCTTTCATAATGACAGGGCGTATTAATTGCACACCTAGTACTAACACTAACATACATACGCCAAGACACATATAGGCCATATAAGGTTTGATAAATGTGCACAAATGCAATAGCACATGATAATCTGTTTTTTGTTTAGTTCTCATCGCTATCCCCTCGTTTTTGCAACATCACCAACTGATGATACATACCTTTTTGCTGTAATAATTCTCCATGTGTACCAGATTCAACGATATGACCTTCATGAAATACATAAATACAATCTGCACCTTCTAATGCCTCTAAACGCTGCGAAATACATACAATAGTCTGTTCTGTATTAGATCGTAATGTTTCTAAAATATGACTTAAGCTATGAGCATCTAATGCAGAGAAAGCATCATCTAACAACAAGTAAGGAGCATCTTTGTAGAATGCACGGGCCAAAGAAATCCGCTGTCGTTGTCCTCCAGATACATTGGAACCACCCTCTTCTAAGTTGTCATGTTTGCGTGCACCTTCAATACGTTCCTCTAAATCTCTAAATAATCCCGCTCGTTCCGCAGCTTTTTCAATGGTTATCCTAGAACATTCGTCGTTCGTATAACCAAATTGAATATTATCTCGGATAGATACACTTAGTAATGAAGGAGTAGACGGTGCATAGGCAATACTATTACGCAATGTACTAAGTGGAATATCTTGAATATCTGTAGAACCAAAATAGATGCTATTTTTAGGGGCATGCTGAATATCTAATAATAATTTAAATAAAGTAGATTTTCCCGATCCTGGCCCACCAACGATACCAATAAAGGATCTTTTTGGAATATGCATAGATACATCTTTTAAAATTGGTTCTTTGCTAGTAGCATAGGCAAAACTTAATCCTTGAATGTGTATATCTTCTAGCGGTAAATGTCCTACCTGTTCTTGGATTTCTTCTTGAGGGAGTTCAAAGAACTCTTCCATTCGTTCTAAAGAGGCAAAGCCTTTTTGCAATACAGAAGTTAAGGATCCAATTGCCATAATAGGACCTATTACAAGCATGACATATCCATTAAGTGCCACAAATTCCCCTACTGTTAGTTCACCATTGATAATAGCTTGACCACATACATACATATTGAGAGCATAACAAACAAAGGGGGCCATATATGTTAATGGAGTTAATAAGGAATCGATGCGCACCACATCTAAATTATTTTCATAGTTTGTTTCATTTACTTTCGTAAAACGCTTCCAGCTTGTATATTCTTTATTGAATGCCCGAATCACTGCCATCCCTAAGAATAATTCTTGCGCATATTCTGTTACATCACTATAAGAACTTTGTGCTTTCTTTTGACGACCTCGTAGATGTTTTGAAAGTTTCAACATACCATACACAATAAAAGGCATTGGTAAAATAGTCACCACCGCTAACCATAGAGACATTTTTTGAACGAGGATACAAAATGCAATAACCCCAAAGAATAAGGCATCTACAAATAACATAACGCCTAAACCTAGAGACACACGTAAAGAAGTGACATCATTTGTCATCAGCGCCATAACCTTCCCTGGACCATGTTCATCGTAATAAGACGTAGGAATACGCAAAGCATGACGAAATAGCTCTCGACGTAAATAGAACTCAAAATTACGAATAGATCCCAAGAGCATATGACGAGAAATAAATTTTAATACGGTAATCACAATACCTAGCAGTATGAACAGACCCACATAATGCCAGATTCTATCTTTTCCCACATACAATGTATTGATGGCTTCCCCCATCCAAGTAGGAACCAATAAGAATAATCCATTAATTGTAAGAAGTAGAAGGATTCCTATGATATATTTATAGGAATGTTCTTTAAAAAAGTATCGGAATAAGTGAAAACCTTTCATAGGTACCCCCATTCTATTATGATTTCGATTTTTTTCGATAAAGTTTATTTACTAATTTTATTGTACCATGTTATAATGTCATTATACAAAAGATATTATTCCGTATTTTAAGGAGGAACATACAATGGAAAAACGTACAGGTGTAGTAACATTTGCAGGTAACCCAATCGCTTTATTGGGTAAAGAAGTAAAAGTGGGAGATAAAGCTCCTGCGTTCACAGTATTAGACAATGGCTTAGGTGAAAAAACATTAGCTGATTATGCTGGTAAAGTTAAAGTTATTTCTGTAGTGCCATCTTTGGATACTGGCGTATGTGATGCGCAAACTCGTTGGTTTAATCAAAACGTTTCTAAATTAGGTGAAAATGTTGTTGTATTGACTGTATCCGTAGACTTACCATTTGCTCAAAAACGTTGGTGTGGTGCTGCTGGTATTGACCAAGTGGAAACTTTATCTGACCACCGTGACCTTTCTTTCGGTGAAAATTATGGTTTCATTCTTGAAGGTTTACGCTTATTATCTCGTGGTATCGTTGTCATCGACAAAGACGACGTAGTTCGTTATGTAGAATACGTACCAGAAGTAACGTCTGCTGTTAACTTCGAGGCAGCTGAAGCAGCAACTAAAGCGTTAGTATAATCGTTACTTACAAAGTATATAAGGGTGCAGTGATTCGTCACTCCACCCTTTTTTATTGGAAAGGTCCATATGAATTATTTTTTACAACAAGTGTCTACATTTTTTCAGTGGGTTCTAAACTTCACTTTATTTTCTATCGGTATCGTTTTGACCGTGGCTGTTTTAAATACTGCATTTTATATTGTGACGCTCATACCAGGTTTATTTACAACTGATGTAGTATACACTACATTTTTAGAAGAAATCATTAATTTTTTCTTATTTTTCGAGTTCTTATCTTTAGTAGTGAAATATTTTAAAAATAATTTCCACTTCCCTCTTCGCTATTTTATCTATATTGGTATAACTGCTATTATCCGATTAATAATTGTATCTCATGAATCTTCTATAGATCTATTTTTATGGTCATCCGCTATTCTAGCATTAGTCATCAGTTTAGTCTTAGTAGTTCGATATGGTAAAGAGCCTAATAGTAGTGAAAGATTATAAATTCTCATAGCAAAAGGACTGATCACAATGTTGTGGTCAGTCCTTTTTTATACTAGGTACCTATTATAAAATATTACGAGTATATTCTGCATATAGAGCTTCTAATTCAATCACTTTTTCATTCATTTCTACTTGTAATGTAGACGCTGTATCATAGTCACCATTTGCCAATGCTTCAGTTATACGAGAGAATAAAGATTTAGACTCTACACTATCTTTTGCTAAGTAGATACGCAATGCATTCACTTTATTCCAGTTGGCTCTATCGAAGGCATCAGCTGTATCATGGATGGCTTGTAAAGAACGTACTAATTGAACATTAGCCGGTACAATACGATTTGCTAATTCTAATTTCCAACGATTTAATACACCAGCCATGAAAGAATCCATCAAATCTTTATCAAATGCTCCACCTAATGTTAAAGATGCTACTTTCTCAGGATTATTTGTATAGCCTTGAATATTTTCCCACACAGTAGCAGGTGCTTTACCGAATTTGCGATCACGTTCTTCTGCTGTGAAATCATCAAATACGTCAACTTCAGAGCGATATTCACGAGATGCATCTAAATAATCAGCTGCTTCTCCTTCTTTTTTGGATAATTCTGCCAAAATTACTTCTGGTGCTTTACCAGATGTGATAACATATTTCATTCCATCAAAAGCAGATAAGTAGATCAATGCCAATGCTGTGTATGTATTAGTATATGGGTTTGGAGAACGCAATTCAAAACGAGTTGCCATCGGTGTATCCACATCACGAATCAAGCCACAAAGAATTGTACGGTTACGGCTTGGCAAAGCAGGATCTGTACCCAAGGATGTAACGATACATACAGGTGCTTCAAATCCTGGTTTTAAGCGGTTCAAGGAATCTGTTGTGGAAGAAATGAATGGGTTGATTGCTTCATAGTGTTTTAATAGACCCATGATTGCTCCATATGCCAATGGGCTGGCATGTTCTTTGCGCAAATCTGCTGGGGAGAACAAGTTGTACACTTTGCCGTTTTTCATTTTTACCATCACACCAAAATGTGTATGCTCTCCAGAACCTGCTACGCCGATGATTGGTTTCGCATTGAAAGTAACATCTAAACCATTTTCACGGAATACTTCACGAACGATGATACGAGCTTGTAATTCGTTATCTGCAGTTTGTAATGGATTATTCGTGTATTTCCAGTCAATTTCTAATTGTTCTAATACCCAGTCCACATTACCTTCGTCATCAAGTTTTGCTTTTACGCCACCTACTTCTTTATGGCCCATTTCTGCATGTAAACCATATTTATCTAGTAAGGATACAGCTTTTTCTAAGGCTGTCCGAACAGAACCATGTGTACGTTGCCAGTATTGCTCTTGTAATTTTTGAGATACGGATAATGCTTTCGCATCTACATTTTTAGATGGAGTTTTAACCCAGAATTCTAATTCTGTAGCGGATGTAAAAATAACATCTGCAATTTCATTAGCATCGATGAATTCCATGCCTTTTACTTGGTTCGCTTGTAATAATTTCATCAATTCTTCTTTTACATACTCGCAACTACGTTTTAAAATAGAGCGAGAATCTACGTAGCGATCGCAGTGCTTTAAGAATGCTGGAATACGAAGTGTACCTGTTGGTTTGCCTGTAGCTTCATCAATGTGTTCATAGTTGTAGTCCACAAACCAGTTTACACTTGGGTCACCCCACATATCTACACGTGCATTGTTCAATGTTGCAATATTTGTCAATACAACAGAAGAACCATCTGTTTGTACTGCACGACCTTCAAAGAAAGATTCATAATCATCAAAGAATTGCTCCATTGGAATTTTTTCGTCAGTATCATTACCCGCTAAATCAACACCGACTAAAGATACAAAACGAATTTCTGGATGTTGTTCTAGTAAGGCAAGAACACCTTCTTTACCATATTGGCCTGCTGGAATGTAATATAATAATTCTTTGCTCATGATAAACCTCCTCATAATAAACAAAAAGACTCCAAGAAACTATGTTTCTTAGAGTCCTCATTGACTTAGTATTATATTATGCGATTATAGTAACATAATCAATTAAGTCTGTCAACACATTAGTTGACTTTTGCAAGTTCTTCTTTGACAATCGCATTGACTAACTTGCCATCTGCACAACCCTTAGTCTTTGGCATAACCAATGGCATAAGGTCACCCATCTTAATTGGTGCAGTTAGGGTGGAAATCGCTTCTACCACAATGTGACGAATCTCATCTTCACTTAATTGGGCAGGCAAATATTTTGCTAATACTTCCATCTCAGCTTTTACCTGAGCAATTAGGTCATCACGATGACCTTTCTCAAATTCAGCTAACGAATCTTGACGAATTTTCATCTCTTTCGCTAAAATAGCGATAACATCTGAATCTTCTAATTCAATTTTCTTGTCGATTTCTGTATTTTTTATGGCGCTATTTACCATGCGAATGACTGAAAGAGCAACTTTACCCGCTTCGCGAGCTTTCATAGCTTCTTTCATATCTGTTTTGAGCTGATCTTTTAAGGACATGTTGTACCTCCAAGATTGACTTACGCTTTGAATTTGCGTTTTCTTGCTGCTTCAGATTTTTTCTTTCTTTTTACGCTTGGTTTTTCGTAATGTTCGCGTTTGCGTACTTCAGATAAAACACCTGCTTTTTGGCAGGAGCGTTTAAAACGACGAAGTGCACTTTCAAGCGATTCATTTTTACCGACTTTAATTTCTGACATCTATATCCCCCCCTCCAAAACGTATAATGGAAGTGCAGGTAATTTATATACGCACATACAGATATTATAAGCAGTTGACATATATTTGTCAAGCCTAGTCCCCTATAGTTTCTAGGATTTTATCTTATAATTTCATTTCCATGCCAATTCGATACATACGACCATCAATATATAAATCATGTACTTCACGGTTTAATAGATTATCAATTCCTACATAGGCAGATAATCCATTATTCCATTTTTTATTGACACTGAAATTCAATGTATTAAAAGAGTATTCATTATAACTACTAGCACCGCGATTTCGCGCTTCTTCAAAACCATATTTATGTGTAAAACTATTCCATAATACAGCACTATATCCATTGGATTTATGGTCATCATAAATTAGCTGTAACGTGCTAATAGAACGCGGACGATTACTTAAGCGTTCATGAGTACTCATATCTTTGGCATCGATATAGTTGAAGGTTCCTTTTAGGGTAAGACGGTCAGTTACTTTGTGACCTAGACTCAACTCTACCCCTTGAATTTTAGCTTTACCTACATTGTAATATTGATGACGTTGTGATACACCTGGCACATCAGATTGTATCCGATGACTATCAATTAGATTACTTACACGTGTATGGTAATAGGATGCTTTACCAAATGTTTTACCCCGTTCTGCTTCCAATGCAATATCAAAAGAGGTAGAAGTTTCAGGTTTCAAATTTGGATTTCCAATAATATTCAATACTCCGATTGGTGTTGTATGGAACATATTTAAGTATAATTCTGAAATACTTGGGGCTTTGTATCCTTTACCAAAGTTGAATTTCATCCGTGTATGTGTATCGATTCCATAAACTACACCCACTTTTGGTGTTACATTATGTCCAAATTGACTATTGTGTTCATAACGAATAGCTGGTGTAAAAGAAAGTTTTGCATTGACTTGCCACAAATCTTCTAAGTATGTTGCCCAAGAATCATAATGAAACTTTTTAGTTTGTTTCATTTTATGTGCATCCAACCCACCTAGACGAGTTCCTTCATAGATAACACGTCGGTACTCACCACCGAAAGTTACATTATGATGATCCCCTACATACATAGTGTCTTTCCCTTCGAGGACAATATTTTTGTACTTAGCCGCATCATAATCACTAGCAGGATATAAAGATTGATAATCAAACTTCAATGATGTTGGTGGTGTTGGTGGTTTACTTGGCATCATCACATTGATAACACCTTCAGGTAAGGTCCGACTATCTGTCATACGGTAAGATTTGTCTAATTGACTATAATAAGTAGAAATTTCATAGGCATTTCTTGCTGTTTTACCTGTGTAGGTAATACCAGTTTGAATACTCTTATTATCAAACTGTTCTTGCTTATTTAAATTCACAGGAACCATTTTGGCACCCGCCATAAATACCATTCCACTTTTATGGAATACATTAGCATATTTATCAGCATTATCAGTTTGTAATTTTTCTTTAAAATAACTGAAATCTACTTTAATTTTATTTTGGTTAGCATTTTTTAAATCATAAATAACACTACTATTATAGGATTGCTTATGTCCATACATGATACGACGATATCCTTCTGTATAGCCTGTTAATTGTTTTGTTCTTTCATTGAAAGTCTGATCTGCCATATGTCGATTAATAGGTCTTTCTTTTGTGACGTTTACATTGAAACTTGCATTCCAACGATCTTGATTGCCACTGTTAAATGTATAATGTGCTTGTTCATGTTTAGTACCGCTAGATACACCAAAGGATTGAGACATATGAGTAGGCTGTTTCGTAATAATATTAATGATACCACCCATAGCATCTGATCCATATAAAGCAGAGGATGATCCTCTGACAATTTCAATACGATCTACTTGATCTAAATTAATTCTACGCAAAGTGTACACATTTGTCGTATTGGATGCATCTTCACCAGCTAAACGACGGCCGTTAACTAGCACAAGGGAATGGCGTGATTCCATACCACGAATCATCACCTGATTACCAGTCATCCCTGCTTCTGATAAATTAATATTATCAGCTAATTGTAATGCACTTTCTACTGTATCTGCTCCTAACCGTTTCATATCTGCTTGCGTAATGACTTGCACCGCAGCAGGACTATTTTTAATAGTTTCTGCGCGTTTTGATGCCGTAACAACTACTACATTATTATCACTGGCATCCATTGCATGTGTTACATATGTAGGTGCTAATAAAGTACTGAAAATAGCTCCATACAAGGATACTTTTACTAGTTTATTCATGATACAACCTCCTAAAAATTATTCATATAATGCGTTATACATTAATTCCAATGTTTTTGTTATTCTTGTGCCAGGGTTCAAGGCAAACAAACCACCCGGTACATAGTGAATCTGCCCCGTTTCTACGGCTTTGATATGTTGCCAAGCTGGATTCGATTGCATTTCTTTCAAAAAGGATTCCTTAATTGATGGATCTGGATACATAACTACAAAAATAATTCGCTCAGGATTTTGTTCCTGTATAAATTCTAAACTCAGTGGCACATAAGGCGCTTCACTCTTCATATATTTACCAATGTTATCGGCACCTAATGTATCTAATAATTTACCGCTGAAAGAATGATTTGTACTGACGTTTAGATTACCTGGTGTACCCAGTAACAACAATGTTTTAGGATGTGGCTTATCCTTTATTTTCCCTTGATAGTCTGCAAATACAGTATTGATTTTCTCTATTTGCATCTTGCTTATGTCTGAATGATTCGTAAGTTCACCGAATAGTTGCAAGGATCTATTCACATCTTCAAAGGAGTCCAAATCATTAATGTATAAAGGAATATTGGCAGCCTGTAAAGCCTCTCTTAGTTTGATATGATTTGCTATATTCATACCAATCACCAAATCTGGATTGAGGCTAATAATTTTTTCTACATCAGGATTATATGTATTTCCTACAGACGGGATATCCTTCACTTTATCTTTTAACTCTCCTGATAAGGAAGCCGCATCCATACGGCCCACTATACTTCCTTGTACCGCTAAGTACATATCAATATTAGCTGTATTCAATATGACTACGCGCTTAGGATGAGCTGGCATAACAACGGACGTACCCGTCTTATCGATTTCCGTTCTTGTAGAGGCTTCCTGAGTAATTACACTTTGTTGAAGCCCTGTCCAAGAACACCCTGAAATGATCATCATGCCGCAAAGGATTGTTGCACATGCCAGTGATTTCCTGAGTTGCATTTCTATTCTCCTAATAAAAAAAATCCATTTTCCCTGTGGAAAATGGAACTTATCCGAATACTATATATTGAGCACTTGCTCACTTGTTACTTAAATTTACAAATTGTTAAATCAATTACTGTTATAATATAATAGTTGATAATTTTTGTCAATCAAAAGCGAGGTCATAAAGACCTCGCTTATATAGGTTATACCTATTAAACTTTCATATTGTTAGTACGCTACTATGACCCATGATCACAGCATAGGAATTATATATAACTACTATGCCGGGATACACTGATGGCTAGCATTACCCTTGAAAGATCGCCTGAGCTTGTTGTATTTCGTAACGCAACTTTTCTTCATCAATGGTCAATAACTCTTTATCTTTCATCACCACTTTACCACCTACAATCACGGTAGTAGCATCTGATGAATTGGCCGCATACACTAAGGATGCTACATCATTATACCGCGGTTGCCAATGTAATCCTGATGTATCATAGAGCACAATATCTGCACGATATCCTACATCTAATACACCCAAATCATCATAATCTAATGCTTTAGCACCCATAACGGTACCAAGTTCCCAAGCTGTTTGAGCAGGTATAGCCAATGGATCATATAGACGAGCTTTATGTAACATGGCCGCCAAACGCACTTCTTCTAACATATCTGCATTATTGTTGCTAGCAGAACCATCTGTACCTAAACCTACCACAATTCCTTTAGCAAGCATTTCTGGCACTGGTGCAATGCCACTGGCTAATTTTAAGTTAGATTGTGGATTATGTGCCACGCGAACGGATTTTTCCTTCATGATATCCATATCTTCATCTGTTACGTGTACACAGTGAGCCGCCAAACAACCTAAATCAAATAAGCCTAAGTCATTCATATGCGCAATAGGAGTTTTACCAGTAGCTTTTATAACATTGTCCACTTCTCCTTTAGTTTCGCTTAAATGCATATGAACTTGCGCCCCTAAATCATGACCTAATTGAATTACTCGTTCCAAATACGCATCAGGACAGGTATAAGGTGCATGAGGTCCTAGCATCACCTTGATTTGATCTTGGTTATAACCGTGATATGTTTCAAACAATTCTTTACTTTCTACTAAAGCTTGTTCTGCCGTAGGCGCAACGCCAGCCATACCACGAGATAAAACAGCACGAATACCTGTTTCTTTAATAGCTTCAGCCGTTTGATCCATAAAGAAATACATATCGCTAAAACAAGTGGTACCTGAACGGAACATTTCTGCAATACCTAATTGTGTACCCCAATAGACTAAGTGATTATTCAATTTGGCTTCCGCTGGCCAAATGGCAGTTTGTAACCAATCCATTAACTCTAGATCATCTGCGTAATTACGCAATAATCCCATAGCAATATGCGTGTGCGTATTGATTAGACCTGGAGCAGCAAGCATGCCTTTTCCATCGATTACTTCCTTAGCTTGAGGAACTGTATCATTGGTAACAAACTCTTTAATATATCCATTTTCAACAACAATAGCAGTATCTTTTAGAATTGTATTTCCTTGTAACACATCTACATGTGTGATAACAACATCAACCATAGTTAACTCCTATTTCATTTTCTTTTCTTCTAAATGACGAATACTTTCTTTAAATGGAGGACGTAATACCCCTTCTTCAGTAATAATAGCTGTCACTAAATCATGAGGTGTAACATCGAAAGCCGGATTCAATACTTCAATACCTTGTGGTGCAGAAGGCACGCCTTGGAATTGTAATACTTCTTGAGGATTACGCATTTCAATAGGAATATGTGCTCCTTGTTCCATGGAAAAATCAAAAGTACTATACGGCGCTGCTACATAAAAAGGAATATTATGATGTTTGGCCAATACGGCTACACTATAGGTGCCAATTTTATTTGCCACATCACCTTCTAGAGTAATACGGTCAGCTCCTACAATAATTGCATCAATAAGACCTTGTTGCATAGCGTAACCAGCCATATTGTCAGTTTGCAATGTCACAGGAATACCGTCTTCATGTAGTTCAAAGGCCGTTAACCGAGAGCCTTGCAATAATGGTCTTGTTTCATCTGCATAGACACGATCTAGCTTACCTTGTGCGTGAACTTCACGGATCACGCCTAAGGCAGTACCTATTCCTGCTGTAGCCAAAGCTCCTGCATTACAATGTGTCAAAATACGATAGGATTCTTTATCTTGGAATAAGGTAGCCCCATGTTTTGCCATACTTTCATTTAAGGCTACATCTTCTGTATCGATGGCGATAGCTTCCTTTACAAGCACCGCATCTAATTCGCTAATATCTCCTTTAAAAGTATCTACCACACGTAAAACGCGATCGATAGCCCACATTAAATTAACAGCTGTCGGTCTAGTTTGACGTAACGTTTCCGCAAAAGCTCTAAATTCAGATAGAATCTCTGCCCTAGCACCACCACGATGATAGCTTTCACGGAAGGCAAGAATTAATCCATAGGCAGCGGATACACCGATCGCAGGGGCCCCACGAACACGAAGCATTTTAATAGCTTCAGCCACTTGACGCCAATCAGTACAACGTACATATTCCACAGATGTAGGTAATTTCGTTTGATCTAAGATAATAACTTCTGATCCATTCCATTCAATACTTTTCATACCGCTCCCTCCATAGAAACAAGTAGTATTAATGTGTTTCTTCGATTAATAAAGTTTGCATATCTTCCTTAGAAAAATGATATTTCTCATTGCAATAATGACAGGTTAATTCTGTCACTTCATCTTGGGCTAGTTCTTGTTTATCATGCATTGGTAAGCTTGCTAAGCGATCAAAAAATCGCTCTCGACTACAAGGACATGCAAAATGAATACGCTCACTATAGACCTCTTGTACAGTAAATCCATCCAAAATACGTTCCATCAAGTGTTCCGCATTAGGATTTGCTTTCAAATAATTAGTCACAGGTCCAATGGTTTTCAGATTTGCTTCAATTTTGTCAAACGCATCATTCGTTACATCTGGTAAAGCTTGTACTAAAAAACCACCTGCTACAATTGTATGGTAATCTGGATCCACTAGTACACCCAAACTAAGAACAGAACCTACTTGCTCAGACATAGCTAGATAATAAGCTAAATCTTCCGCCACTTCGCCTGTTTGGATAGGGCTTTGGGAGGTATAGTTCTGACGTAGTTTAGTAAACCGAGTCACTTGAACTTCTCCATTACGACCTACAGCGGCCCCTACATCGAGTTTCCCTTCTCGCAATAAAGGTACATCTACATGCGGATGGTCCACATATCCTCGTACAGTATTATTACTAAATGCATCCACATGAACTATGCCTAACGGTCCATCGCCACGCAATCGGATACTTACATTTTCATCATTTTTAAAATCACTAGCCATTAGCATAGCCCCAGTCATTGTACGACCAAGAGCAGCAGTTGCCACAGGCCACAAATCATGGCGAACTCTCGCCTCTTCTACGGTATCAGTGGTTACGGCAATAGATAGACGCAACCCTTCTGCTGTTGTATAACGTTTAATAAAATCCACGGATATCCTTCTTTCTACATAGATTCCAATAGATTAATCATTTCGATAGCACCCATAGCGCAATCAAAACCTTTATTACCAGCTTTTGTACCAGCACGTTCGATAGCTTGTTCAATGTTTTCTGTTGTTACTACACCGAACATAACAGGTACGCCAGAATCTAAAGACACATGGGCAATACCTTTTGCTACTTCATTACACACATAATCATAATGAGTTGTGGCACCACGAATAACAGCGCCTAAACAAATAACAGCATCATATTTACCACTTTTTGCCGCTTTTTGAGCAATCAAAGGAATTTCAAACGCACCTGGTACCCAAATAGTAGTAATGTCGCTATCTTGTACATCATGACGTAGTAATGCATCTTTTGCACCCCTAATTAATTTAGATGTGATGAACTCATTAAAACGAGAACCGATAATAGCAAATTTCTTACCTGTACCTATTAATTTACCTTCTTGAATCATTGTCATTCTCCTCTATTTATAGTAGACATATTTAGACCTGAGCGCTCCATACGCTAGGTATTACTTTCATACATTGTATTACAGCATATGACGCATTTTTTCTTTTTTTGTATTTAAATATTTTGCATTAATACTATTTGCTTTAATAACGATAGGAACACGCTTGGATACAGTAATACCCCAACGTTCTAAATCCTCTTTCTTTTCAGGATTGTTTGTTAATAGCTTAACACTTTTCACATCTAATTCGCGCAACATTTGTGCTGCCAAAGAGTATTCACGCATATCAGGAGGGAATCCTAACTTCACATTAGCTTCTACTGTATCGTAACCTTGATCCTGTAATGTATAGGCTTTAATTTTATTCGTTAACCCAATGCCACGTCCTTCTTGACGCATGTAGATAACGATGCCTTCTCCTTGCTCTTCAATGCATCGCAACGCATTTTCCAATTGTTCCCCACAGTCACAACGATGAGAACCGAACACATCGCCGGTCAAACATTCGGAATGAATGCGCATTAACACGTCAGATTTACCACGCACATCACCTTTTACAATCATAAGATGTTCTTTATGGTCCACTTCATTTTTAAATATAATGATGCGGAAATCACCGTATTTCGTAGGTAATTTCGTTTCTGCTGCAATACTCACCAATTTATCGTGACGTTTTCTGTATTCTATCAAGGCTTCCACAGAGGCAATCTTTAAATTATGTTTTTTACTAAAAGCCAATAAATCATCCATACGGGACATATAGCCTTCATCATTGGTAATTTCACAAATTGCTGCCGCAGGATATAATCCAGCTAGTTTACAAAGGTCAATAGACGCTTCTGTATGACCTTGGCGCACTAGTACTCCACCTTCTTTATAACGCAATGGAAATACGTGTCCAGGACGTCTAAAATCCTCTGGTTTTGCATTTGGATCAATGAGCTTTTGCATCGTTACAGCACGCTCTTCTGGAGAAATACCTGTGGTAGTGTCCACATGGTCTACTGACACAGTGAATGCTGTTTCATGATTATCCGTATTCCTTTCTACCATTTGAGGAATACCAAGTCGTAGCAAATCACGCTCCAACATCGGTGTACACAGTAAACCTCGAGCCTCTTTGATAATAAAATTAATGCTTTCACGAGTAGCAAATTCAGCCGCCAATACTAAATCACCTTCGTTTTCGCGACTTTCATCATCTACAATAATCACAGGCTTACCTGCTTTTAAGTCTTCAATTACTTCTTCAATAGAGTTTAATGTATAGGACATGAGTATCATCCTTTCTATAAAAAGCCGTTACGCACCAAAGTATCCATCGTTACTGTACTAGTATTACTAGATTCCTGATGAGTTCCTTTCATAAAGTGCTCGATATAACGGCCAAAAATATCTGTTTCTAAGTTCACTGTAGTGCCAATCGTAGCATATTGCAAAATAGTGTTTCCAATTGTATGAGGAATAATTGAAATTTCAAACCATCCAGTTCCCACCTTGGAAACGGTCAAACTAGCTCCATCCACAGTGATAGATCCTTTGTATATGACATAGTGTAGAATAGCATCATCGGTAGCAATACGAAACACAATGGAATTACCCACATGTTCTTTACCGATGATCTTACCTTGACCGTCTACATGGCCTGCCACAACATGGCCACCGAAACGACCATTGGCAGCCATAGCTCGTTCTAAGTTGACTTTACTTCCTGTGGAAAGATTGAGCAATGTTGTCATGTTCACAGACTCTGGCATCACATCTGCTGTAAATCTCTGGGTTCCAATGGTAGTTGCGGTTAAACACACGCCATTTACTGCTACAGAATCACCAATTCTTAAGTCATCGAAAATGACAGTTCCTGCAATTTCAAGGGTAAGTGAGCTTTGGGAACGTTTTACACTCTGTATGGTACCTATTTCTTCAATGATCCCCGTAAACATAAACGCCTTCTCTTCCTTTTCGATAACTAATTATCTTCATATTATCACCAACAGCCATCACTTCATCAATGTCTAGTTGCACTGCTTCGTCCAAGCTAGAAAATCCTAAACCACCTACAGCTGGTGTTGCGCCAATACCGCCAATAATACGATTTCCAATATAGGTTACCAGTTTATCAAAAGATTTTGTCTCTACAAAACTAGCCACCACTTGGCTACCGCCCTCAATGAGCAAACTCATGCATTGGCGAGCGCCTAGCTCTTCTAAAATAAAAGAAATATCTAAGCCTCTTTCATTTGATGGTGTCACAATAACTTCTGCGCCTTTATCACTGAAAGCACCCATTTGTTCTAGCCCACACTCTTCGCCAACAAATATTGTTATATTGCGATTAGGTACTGTCCAAATAGTCGCATCTAATGGCGTTCGACCTTGGGAGTCTAGAATAAATAGATGTGGTTGTTTTTCTATTGTTTCTTGTGGAAGACGACAACTTAGCAATGGATCATCCGCTATAATTGTGCCTACGCCCACTAACATAGCATCTACCTCTTTACGAATACGATGTCCATCAATTCTTGCTTCTTCGTTGGTAATCCATTTTGATTCGCCACTAGCGGTAGCAATCTTTCCATCCATAGACATGGCAGATTTTAAAATCACGAAGGGCTTACCTGTTTTAATGTATGTAATAAATGCTTCATTCATTTCCACACATTGCCGTTCTAAGACGCCAATCTCCACTTCTATACCAGCTTCTCGTAGCATCTCTAATCCTTTACCCGCTACTAATGGATTTGGATCAATCATACCAATGACAACACGAGTAATACCAGCGGCAATAACCCTCTTCGCACAGGGCGGTGTTTTTCCATAATGTGAACATGGTTCAAGCGTTACATACAAGGTAGCTCCTCTGGCATCCATACCAGCTTGATGCAAAGCATATACCTCTGCATGAGGTTCCCCTGCTTTTTGATGATACCCTTCACCAATGATGCGACCATCTTTTACAATGATAGCCCCTACCATCGGATTCGGAGATGTACATCCTCTTGCTTTTTCTGCTAATTCAATCGCTTTTGCCATATATTTTTCATCAGTTGTCATATGTGTCATGGCTCACCTCTACACAAAAAAGGGACTATATACATAGTCCCTTTAGCATTCCAAATATTTGATAGCTTACACAATAGCTATCAATATACTGTCTTTTCCCATCCAGACTTTACTGTCGGTTCCGGAATATTACCGGATCTGCTCTCAAGAGCTTGCGGACTATTATACCGCCGGTCAGGAATTGAGGTTTCCCTCGCACCTTGCCTCAAAGACTTATGTATTTGATTGTAGTTCTTATCTTTATAAGATGAGTTTATTGTATCATAGATTACTTAATATAGCAATGAAAGAAGAAAAGCAACCCCCAAAAGGACTGCTTTTCTTTTCATTGTATACGGTTGTAATAGATAGTTATTTAGAACATGCATCTAATAGGTATGCAATACCAATAAATGGAATGCCTGCACGTTCTCCTAAACCAATTTCACAGGTAGAGCTAGAGCTTACTCCTAATGTTGCTCCGTACTCTTTCACTTCATCTCCCAAATCCCGTGTAGCGGAATGGTTCAATTCAGGTGTGAAGAAACCTTTTTGCCCTGCAAAACCACAGCATGCAAAGGATTTAATATTGAATACTTCATCAGTACATGCTCGTGCAATAAGTTCAATATATTGTTCCTTACCAGCTTTTTTGATTTTACATTGTTTATGTACGATAACACGTTCTTTACATTTCATAATCTCTAATTTAGGAACAATATGTGTGTACAAGAACTCAGATATATCAAGGATTGTAACTGATTTAATGTGTTTAAACGCATGAGAGAAACATGCAGAATGATCAATGACAACTGGATACACTCCACCACAGCTTGCTTCTAATAAAGCATTTTCTAAATCGCGCAAAGCACGTTTATCAATATCTTCATAGTTTTCAAAGCTCAAACCACAGCATAGATTTTCAATATGGCGTGGATAGATCACGTTATACCCTGCTTTTTTACATAAGTTTTCCATTACTTGTTGTAAGCTACGAGTATCTTTTTGTCCTTGATTTGGTTTAAATGCACGGTTTGCACAGGTACTAAAATATACAACATTATCATTGCCTACTGTATTTCGTTGGTTCTTCAATGTATGACGGTTTGCTTTTGGCAATGTTGTTGGTGCATATGGTGTAATTCCCGTTAATTCATGAGCACCTTTTGTAATTTTAGAAATCAGCTTATTCGTAATTACTTTGCCTGCTGCACCACCTAATGTCACACCCATGCGAGCTGCTGCTAAAGTAGCTGGGAAATTGTCATAAATCGCTTCTGCAATGCCATGACCTTTTGCCGTTACTTTACGAACAGATAAAGCAATTTGTGCAGTATCAATACCTAACGGACATAACATGGAACACATGGAACATGCTGCACATGTATCCACACCATAATACTGGTATCCCTCAGCTAATGCATCAGCTTCAGCATGTTTACCTTCTTGACGAAGACGAGTCTCTTCACGCACTAAAGAAATACGTTGACGAGGTGTCAATGTTAAGTTTTTAGATGGACAGTTCTTTTCACAGAAACCACATTCAATACACATATTGAACAATGGATCGATAGCTGCCATGGCTTTTAAATTCTTTTTATATACATCTGGATCATCAGTAATAATAACATCCGGATTAATCAAATACGTAGGGTCAAATAATTCTTTGATGCGGCGGTTAACTTGGTAAGCTTTAACACCCCACTCTAGTTCTACAAATGGCGCTACCATACGACCTGTACCATGTTCAGCTTTAATACTACCTTCTACAGCTGCTACACGCTCTGCCATTTCTTTCACAAGACCACTGAAATTATCACGTTCTCTAGGGTCATTCAAATCTGGGGTGATAATAAAGTGAACATTACCACTTAAAGCATGTCCAAAGATAATGCCGTTATCCATAAAGTCATAGGTACGAAATAATTCTGTAATAATTCCAATACCTTTAACGAAATCTTCAATTTTAAAGCATACGTCCTCTGTGATTACAGTAGAACCAGATTTACGTTGTCCTGCAGCAATTGGTAATAAGCCTTTGCGGATATACCACCATGAATTATATTCTGCTGGATCTGTAGAATATAAGCTTGGAATAATCGTAGGAATATCTTTTAATTGGTCTTTAATATATTCCACTTGTTCCGCCAATTCTTGTTCGTTATTGCTTTCAGATTGGAATAGAATACAGCTAGTACCCTCTAGTACACCGCGCACAAAATCAGGTACTTGCTCTAATTTTTGTACACTTTTTAAGCTGAGATAGTCCATCATTTCAGCGGATACTACATATTTACGTCCCATATTCGCTAATGTTACAACAGCCCGAGATGCATCGGATAACTCTTTGTAGAATACAAGACCACAGGCTTTGAATTTTTTATCTTCTACTGTGTTGTACACCACTTCAGATACAAAGCCTAATGTGCCTTCAGAACCGATAAAGATATGATTTAAAATATCCACAATATCTTCAAAGTCAACTAAGGTATTAATGGAGTATCCTGTTGTATTTTTAATTTTAAATTTACGTTGAATTAATTCTACTAATTCTGGATCATCAAAAATCCATTTACGTAAATCTAGTAATCCTTTTACAAGGTCAGCGCGAGAGTTCATGAAAGCTTGTACACTAGCTGGATCACTAGTATCTAAAATCGTACCATCCACTAATACAACACGTACAGATTTTACTGTTTGATAGGAGTTTTCTACAGTACCACAACACATGCCTGAAGAGTTATTATTGAAAATCCCCCCTACTAAAGCACTCGCAATAGTAGCTGGATCTGGGCCAATTTTGCGGCCATAAGGAGCTAACTTTTCGTTCGCGTCGGCCCCAATAACGCCACAATCGCAACGTAATGCTTTACCTCCGTCTAATACTTCCATTCGTTTAAAGCCATCATTAGCAACCACTAATACATGTTCACTAGAACATTGTCCAGATAAAGATGTACCTGCTGCTCTAAAAGTCACTGGTGTACCATATTGATTTGCTAAAGCTAAAATACGAATCACTTCTGATTCATTATTAACTTTCACCACCACTTGTGGTACATAGGAATAACAAGAAGCATCTACACCATAGGCATAGCGGTGTAAAAAATCTGTAAATACTCGTTCAGGGCATACAGCCTGCGCTTCCGTAGAAAAAGAAGCAAAATCGTAACGTAACGGTGCTTTCATAATAGGACCTCCTAGCATTACCTTATGTAGTATCATTCACAAATTTGAACAACTCGTTCAAAAGGGCATAGCTCTCTATGTCTTATCTATAGCTTACCATAGTAGTAGAGTTTAGTAAATTCTATAATTAATTTTTATAATTAGTACTATTACAAAAAAGTATAACAAATTTACAAAATTAAAATTATCTTATATAATAGACTATGAATGAAAGTAGGTGAAAACATGCACGTTTTAGGTGAGCACGTCTTAATTGATTTATATTCTTGTATTGATGAAAAAATAGAATCTCCTGCTGTCTTACAAGATGCTATTGTAAATGCCTTAGCAATTACCAATCAATGTGTTGAAGAAATTGATTGCCAAATTTTAGAAGATGAAATCTTCTTGGTAGCTGTATCTCATCATTGCCATGTAATTCTTCATGCGTATCCTCAATTAGGCTATGTAGCAGCAGATGTATATACATTTGAAAAATCTGTAGAACCAAAAGTAATTATGAAAGAATTGCAACGATCTGTGGGTTCTGAAAAGGTAAAAGCCACAAGTATTCGTCGTGGTGACTTCGGTAATGAAAGAGATATGAAGCCTCGTAAACAGTCTTCTCTAACTGCTATGGGTAGAGTCACACGTACTCGTACACGATTGACAAAAACTGGTAAAAACATTACTTCCAAGGGCGTAAAAGCCATCAAAAAAGTAATGGGTAATAACAATTAAATATCGAACATATAAACGGCTAGTCCCTAATAGGAGCTAGCCGTTCTTTTGTTCGATATTATACTAAACACATATAAAAAGCTGAACCTAGGAATCAATTCCACAAGTTCAGCCTTATTATATACATATGTAGTCAAATTAATTACAGTTGTAACGATAATTGTCTACCGCTTGGTTCATAAGCCGTAATCGTTACTCCCGCAGTTTGAAACAATCGCTTTGATGCTTGCACTTCTCGTGTATCTTTATAATCATCACGCCAATAAATGACTTCTTTAATCCCACTTTGAATGATAGCTTTGGCACATTCATTACAAGGGAATAAAGTAACATAGATTTTACTGCCCTCTAAAGAACCACCACGATAATTTAATATGGCATTCAATTCACTATGAACGATATAAAAGTATTTATTGTCTTCTTCTCGATTACGATTCCAAGAGAAATCATCATCATCACAACCTAAGGGCATACCATTGTATCCGATAGATAAAATTTTATTATCATCACTTACAATGCAAGCTCCTACTTGGGTATTAGGATCTTTAGAGCGTTGCCCTGCTAACATGGCAACACCCATAAAGTATTCATCCCAGCTAATATAGTCCTTACGTTTTTCCATAGGAACCTCGTTTTATTTGACTACAATATTAATTAATTTTTTAGGTACTACAATTACTTTCACAACCGTTTTACCTTCTGTAAACTCTTGTACACGTGGTAATGCTTTTGCAGCGGCTTCTAGTTCTTCTTTAGATAAAGAAACAGATACTGTCAATTTATCACGTACTTTACCATTTACTTGCACTGCCACTTCTACCTCATCTACTACTAAAGCAGATTCTTCATACGTCGGCCAAGATGCAGCATGTACAGAACCTTCAAATCCACATTCATGCCAGATTTCTTCTGTAATATGTGGTACAAATGGAGCAAGCAATAATGTTAACTTTTCAACTAGTTCTTTCGCTAACTCACTTTGTACTGTATCATGACTATCTTTAAATTGGTACATTGCATTTACCAATTCCATAACAGTACTGATGGCAGTGTTAAAATTGAATTTACCATCTAAGTCTTCTGTTACTTTTTTGATGGCACGGTGCAATTCACGGCGTAATGCAGTTTCATCTTTAGATAAGCTATCATGATGTCCAGAGGCACCTAATTGTTGGTATGTATCGATAATACGCCATACACGACCTAAGAAACGATAGGAACCTTCTACCCCTTGATCGCTCCAATCCAAATCACGATCTACTGGTGCTGCAAATAAAATAAATAAACGAGCTGTATCTGCACCGTATTTGGCAATAATTTCTTCTGGAGATACTACATTGCCTTTGGATTTAGACATTTTAGAGCCTTCTTTTAACACCATACCTTGTGTTAACAAAGCTTTGAAAGGTTCATTTACTTCTACTAAACCAATATCATGCAATACTTTGACAAAGAAACGGGCATATAATAAATGCAAAATCGCATGTTCAATACCACCAATATATTGGTCTACATTCATCCAGTATTTCGCGATTTCCTTGTTGAACACTTCCTTATCATTGCGAGCGTCAGTGTAGCGTAAGAAATACCAAGAAGAATCAATAAATGTATCCATCGTATCGATTTCACGGCGAGCAGGACCACCACAGCATGGGCAGGTAGTGTTCAAGAAAGTTTCCGACGTTGCCAATGGAGAAATAGCACCACCATCAAAGGATACATCTTCTGGAAGTTTTACAGGCAATTGATCTTCTGGTACTAGTTGTTCTCCACATTTTTCACAATACACAACTGGGATTGGACATCCCCAGTAACGTTGACGGGAAATCAACCAGTCACGTAGACGGAAGTTTACAGTCTTACGACCTGTACCTTGTTCAGTGAAATAATCACCCAATGCTTGGCGTGCTCCTTCTGATGTTTTACCGCTGAAATCACCAGAGTTCACCAATACACCATCTTCTGTAAAGGCTTCGTCTAATGCTTGGAAATCTAAATCTTGGGCATTATTTTGAATTACCCAATTCACAGGTAAATCATATTTTTTCGCAAATGCATAGTCTCTTTCATCGTGAGCCGGAACACCCATAACAGCACCAGTACCATAGTCAGCTAATACATAGTTAGCAATCCAAATTGGTACTTCTTTGCCCGTAATAGGATGTGTTGCATAAGAACCTGTGAACATACCTACTTTTTCTGCTTCTGTAGAAGTACGTTCAATATCACTTTGGTTGCGCAATGTTTCAATGAAAGCTTCTAATTCCGCTTTATTAGCAGCATCTTGAATCAATTCTTTTACATATGGATGCTCAGGAGCTAATACCACATAGGACACACCAAATAAAGTATCCACACGTGTTGTATACACTTCAAAGGTTTTATCAATTTTAGGCACATGGAATGCAAATTGTGTACCTTCACTACGACCAATCCAGTTGCGTTGCATTGCTTTTACACGATCTGGCCATTGATCTAATGTATCTAAATCTTCTAACAAACGATCGGCATAGTCAGTGATTTTTAAGAACCATTGTTTCAAGTCTTTTTTCACCACATCATTGTCACAGCGCCAACATTTCCCATCAATAACTTGTTCATTCGCCAATACAGTATGGTCGTGTTCACACCAGTTTACTTTCGCTTCTTTTTTGTATGCTAAGCCTTGCTTATAAAATTGTTGGAATAACCATTGTGTCCAGCGATAGTAATCTTCTTTACAAGTCGCAACTTCACGGCCCCAATCATAGGATAAGCCCAACTCTTTTTGTTGACGTGTCATATTGGCAATATTATCCAATGTCCAATCTTTTGGAGACACACCATGTTTAATGGCTGCATTTTCCGCAGGCATACCGAAGGCATCCCATCCCATTGGATGTAATACGTTAAATCCACGCATTTTTTTGAAACGCGCTACTACATCACCGATAGAATAGTTACGCACATGCCCCATATGTAAGTTACCAGATGGGTATGGGAACATTTCTAATACATAATATTTTTCTTTACTTGGGTCATATTCTGTTTTAAATACTCCAGACTCTTCCCAATATGTTTGCCATTTCTTTTCAATATCTTGCGCCACGTATTTTTCGTACATGCTATGCCTCCTCATTTGTATGTGTTAATACATTTAAGTATACTCCAAACTTTAGTCTTTAGGCAAAGACTTTTTTTCTTTCGTAACCTTTACGATGCCTGTTTCATCAGACTGTTTATGTGGTTTCTTAAATTTTAACACCACTTCTTTACCATCTTTAGAAATTTTTGTCACTTCTGAAGTATCTATATGTTTAGACTTTTTCTTCTTATCTTTCTTTTTTTCTTGTTTTTTTACTTCTTTTTTATGATCTTTTTTATCTGAATCCGCTTTCCCTTTTTCAGTGCTATTTGTAGTAGCACTATCTAGAGCAAAACTCAATACTGGCCATACATCGGAAGCTTCAAAACCTTTACGCCAAGCCGCTACTCCTGCAAGTTGGAATTCTTTTACAAGGCCCACTTTATAGCTTAAAGACTGTGGATCTTCAAACCAAATTTTTGTGAGTGTCCCTTCATATGGTTTCTTTTCATCATAGATACCATAGACGCCATTTTTATTCGTTAATGTTAAATAATTACCTTTTAAACGATCATCCCAACGCATCACATCTCTGTATTCACGTTCTAAATCCAACGCTTTGGTCATTGCTAAGGTTTTACTTTTTGCTTTTCCTTCCCAAGAACCTTTCACTGGTACAGACCATTCACGCATATAAAATGGAATACCCAATACGAGTTTTGATGCAGGCACTTCTGAAAGCATTTTCTCTGTATGCTTTCTCACCCATGGATAGGAAGCAACTGGTCCCGCTGTATCACTGGATGCCCACGTTTCATCATAAGCCATAAGCACCACATAATCTACTGCATCAGCATAGGCCTTACGGTCATACACTAAAGACCAGTTTTCACTATTAGAATACCCCGTTACATCAATAGAACTATGTAAGTTATAATCTCTCAATCCCTTAGCAAGAAAATCTACAAACTTAGTTAGCTGTGCTTTATCTTTATAGTGGACATTTTCAAAATCAAAATTATATCCATCATAACCATACTCTGTAGCATAATTAATAAGCCCTTGTTTATATCGTTCCCACATCGATTCATTCGCAAGGATTTTACTAGTCATGTCTGGATCGAATTGGTTTGTAATCAAAGGCCATACACGATATCCTTTTTCTTTATAACTATTCACGTAGTCATGAGATAGCTTAGGACTAGCTTTTAGACCGGACGTAGTCAATTCAAACCAACTTGGAGACATGATCGACGTGCCATTCTGTACATACTTTGTATCATAGGCCGTTTCTGATACTATGGGATCAAATACCATAGTAATCGGCAATGTAACTTCTTGTTTCTCTGGTACATGTAACATAGGACCTACGTATTGTGTAGGTGCTACTGCTGTTGTTGTATTGGAAAGTGCTGGAAAAGGAATATGGATTGTTGCCTCTGCCACTTGATAGGAAGCAAATAAACTCAAGGTTGATATTCCTAGCACCATATGTTTCATAAATTGTAAGTGTTTCATAAGCGCTCCTTTTAACCTTTCTATTATATCACATTCGGTCCATATATTGGGAACACTATACTATTTCTCTAAAATTTATGGTACACTACAAAGGTAGGAATATTAAAAATATATTTAGTAAAATATCAGGAGGTACTATGTATCAATATTTATTTTTCATCGGAGGCTTTCCTGTCAGAGCCTACGGATTACTACTTGCTTTAGGTATTATTAGTGCTGCTATTGTGGGCTACTTTATTATGAAAAAAGATGGCCGTGGTTGGGAAAAGCATATGGTGGATTTCACCATTACTGTCGCTATAGCTGGTATCATCGGTGCTCGACTATGGGATGTATTCTTCTTCGACTGGGGATACTATCACAATCACTTATTGGAAATCCCTTATGTGTGGCAAGGTGGTATGGCTATCCAAGGTGGCGTCTTATTAGGTGCCATTGCAGGGATTTATTATTTAAAGAAACAACAAGTAGATCCTTGGGCATTTGCTGATTTATTTGCACCAGCCCTAATGGTAGGTCAATCTGTAGGACGTATGGCGAATGTAATGAATGGTGATGCCTTTGGTCACCCTACCGGGGGAAACTTTGGTATTCTCTACCCAGAAACTACCTTGGCATACCGTACCTATGGTAATCAACCATTATGGCCTGCTGAAATTTGGGAAGGTCAAGTAGATATTATTTTGTTTGTTATCCTACTATTGGCTAATGTATTCCCTCATAAAAAAGGACAAATCTTCTGCTTATATGCCTTCTTGTATTCTGGCTTACGATTCTTCTTAGAATTCCTACGTGGAGATTATGTAAATCTAACATTAGGCTTTAAGTCAGCCCAGGTTACAAGCTTAATTGTAATGGCTGTGTCCTTTGGTATCTGGCTATACCTTCATTATAAAGGAACAACGGACACACATGTATTCCCTACAGGAAAAAGCAAAAAAGTAAAATAATAGATTCTATTATCTTCCAACACGTCGTGATAGACGTAACATCAATATAATCACATATCTATAAGAAATACAAAGAGGAAAGAATGCCATGACGGCTTCTTTCCTCTTTTTTATCTATAATACTTCAATTATTACAAGGTCCTATTATCTTTGTACATCTAAAGTACTATACCTATTGGGTACCAATTCATGAATTAAGATAGTAACTCTTCATGCGCAATTAATGCATCTAATTCTTCTAAAGCACGTTGCGCAATTAATGCATTTTTTTCTTTTTTCTTACGTACTTTAGCTCCCCAAGGTTCCATGATGCCGAAATTTACATTCATTGGCTGGAAATTAGAACCTTCATAGGCACTGATATAATGACTTAACCCACCAAGAGCCGTTGTTTTTGGGAATGTAACAAATTCTTTATCCTGTAACATACGTGCCACTTGGATAGCTGCCATCATACCTGCAGCTGCTGATTCTAAATAGCCTTCCACACCTGTCATTTGACCAGCAAAGAATAATCGTGGATTAGACTGTAATTGGAATGCTTGGTTTAACAGTTCTGGAGAGTTAATATACGTGTTACGATGCATCACGCCATAGCGAATAAATTCTGCATTCTCTAAACCTGGAATCATTTGGAATACTCGTTTTTGTTCGCCCCATTTTAAATGTGTTTGAAAGCCCACCAAATTGTACATAGTAGCTTCTTTGTTTTCCTTGCGTAACTGCACTACCGCATGCCACTCAATATTGTTCCGAGGATCTACGAGACCAACTGGTTTTAAAGGTCCATAACGCAATGTATCTACCCCACGGGATGCCATAATTTCTACAGGCATACAACCTTCAAAATAAATTTCTTTTTCAAAATCTTTGGGTTGTACCACATCAGCTGTAGTCAGAGCTTCATAGAAAGCATCATATTCTTCTTTCGTCATAGGGCAGTTTAAATAGTCTGCATCCCCTTTATCATACCGTGAGGCTGCAAATACTTTATCGTAATTCAAAGACTCTGCTGTTACGATAGGCGCTGCTGCATCATAAAAATAAAAATCTTTAGAACCAGTTAACTCCTTAATTTTAGCCCCTAAAGTTTCTGATGTAAGTGGGCCACTTGCAAAAATAACAATACCTTTTGCCGGAATCTCAGTCACTTCTTCATGAATCACCGTAATTAAGGGGTGTTCTTTAATACGTTCTGTGACCCTTTTGCTAAAAGCATGACGATCTACAGCCAAGGCACCACCTGCTGGAACTTGCGTAGCATCGGCAGATTCCATAATTAAGGAATCTAAGCGACGCATTTCTTCTTTCAAAAGACCCACTGCATTTTCTATGGTATTTGCACGCAAAGAGTTAGAACATACTAACTCTGCAAATTGATCTGTATGATGAGCCGGTGAAGACACTTTTGGACGCATTTCATATAGGTGTACAGGAATACCACGTTTAGCCAATTGGTAGGCTGCCTCAGAGCCAGCAAGACCAGCTCCAATAATAGTTACAAAATCTTTCATTCTTTATCTTCTTTCTTTGTTCTAGGTTTACGTTTTGGTCTTGTTTCACAATCAGGATTAGAACAAAACTCTTTCTTATTGCCGTTTTTATATACTTTTTCAGCCATTAAGCTGCCACAAACTGGACAGGTTTTATCAATAGGTTTATCCCACATAGTAAAATCACAAGATGGATACCCTTCGCAACCATAAAAGATACGACCTCTCTTAGATTTACGTTCTAAAATTTCATGAGATTTACATTTAGGACATATAACCCCTGTGCTAACTGTAATGGACTTAATATTTCGACACTCTGGAAAATTAGAGCATGCTAAATATTTACCATAAGGCCCTAATTTGTAGACCATATCATGTCCACATTTTTCACAAAGAATACCACTCTTCTCTGCTTCTATCTCTATCCTTTCAGCCGATTCAGCTGTGTATAACTCCTTCTCGAAACTTTCATAGAATGAATGAATCACGGCTTCGTAGAAGTTAGTCCCTTGTGCAATATGGTCTAAATCTTCTTCCATAGAGGCTGTAAATTTCATATTAATGAACTTTTCAAAGTGAGTTGTTAAAAACTCCACCACAGCAAATCCTAAGTCAGTAGGAATAAACTGTTTGTCCTTCCGTTCCACATAATTCCGTTTTAAAATGGTATCAATGGTTGCTGCATAGGTACTTGGACGACCAATTCCTTGTTCTTCTAATACTTTGATAAGACCTGCCTCAGAATAACGACTTGGAGGTTGCGTAAAATGCTGTATACCATCTATAGAAATAGGCATAATAGTTTGCCCTTTCTCTAGAGCTGGCAATATATGGTCATCCTCTTTTTTAGCTTCCTCATAGACTTCTGTAAAACCTTTGAATAGCACACGATTCCCTGACGCCTTCAACGTATACTCATCTACATGAAAGTGCATGGTTACTGTTTCACTTTTCTGTGGAGCCATTTGACTAGCTAAAAATCGATTCCAAATCAAGGTATATAATTTTAGCTCATCACTAGTTAAATAGGACGCTACCGCTTTAGGTGGCAATTCCAACATGGTAGGGCGAATTGCTTCATGCGCATCTTGTGCATTCGCCTTCGCTCCAAATACATTTGGTTTACTTGGATAAAACTCCTTCCCAAAAGTCTTAAGAATATAGGCTTTAGCTGCTTCTTGCATTTCCTTCGATATCCGATTGGAATCTGTACGCATATACGTAATCAAACCTACATGACCATAGCCACCAATTTCTTTACCTTCATATAAATGTTGTGCAGCAGACATAATGCGTTTTGCATTCATATTCAGTTTTCGTACACCTTCTTGTTGCATCGTAGACGTCGTAAATGGAGCAGGTGCTTTACGACTACGTTGCCGTGATTCTACAGAACTAACTACACTTTCACGACCACGAATAACGCTTAATACGGCATTACTTTCTATTTTATTAGAAATCGTTAACTTTTCATTGCCTTTGTGAGTCACTACCACATCAAATTGTTCATTCTTAGCAGTTTGATACACACCTTCAATAGTCCAATATTCTTCTGGAACAAAGGCTTGGATCTCTCGCTCCCGATCACAGATAATGCGTACGGCTACAGATTGAACACGTCCGGCACTTAGACCTTTACAAATTTTTTTCCACAGTAAAGGGCTTAATTTATAACCTACAATACGGTCCAATACACGACGAGCCTGTTGAGCATCTACCATATGCATATCAATCGGTCTAGGTGCTGCTATCGCTTCTTGAATAGCATGCTTAGTAATCTCATTGAAAGTCACCCGACATGGCGTAGTTCCATCTATATTTAAAATATGAGCTAAATGCCAAGAGATGGCCTCTCCCTCACGGTCAGGGTCAGTTGCCAAATATACAGCTTTTGCCTTATCTGCTTCTTTACGTAACTCTTCGATAACAGCCTTTCTACCTGGTACATTCAAATATCTAGGTAAAAATCCATTAGTAATAGATACACCCATTTGCATTTTAGGTAAATCTCTTAAATGTCCCATGCTAGCTTTTACCACATAGTCATCACCTAAAAATTTTTCAATGGTCTTTGACTTTGCTGGAGATTCCACGATGATTAAAGTTTTTCCATCTTTTTTGAAAGTCCGTTTATGCTCTATTTCAATCGGTTCTGGACGCATAACCAAAGGTCTAGGCTCTGGTGCTTTGGCGCTTGATTTGACAGCTTCTTTTGCTTCTTTGTCTTTTTTCTTCTCCCCTGTAACGAAGGATCTAGTAATGGCCAAAAATCTTCCTCCTCTAAGTATGTAGTACGTACCCCTGAGAGGTATGTGTAATCATTTGTTTTAGTTCTAATTGTAACAGCAATGTATGAAGATTTGTTAAAGGCAATTGAGTCGTATGTACTAATTCTTCAATCGTTGTATTTCCACCAGGATTCATAGCCTCTAGCACACGTTGTTCCTCTTCATTCACTGTGTTTACTTGTTCACTATTCATGTTACTATACTTTGCGACTTTTTGCCAACCATATTCATGCAATACTTGTTCAGGATCTGTTAAGACAGTAGCCCCTTGCTGAATAAGCCAATGATTTCCATCACAAGTATGTGTCAATACATTCCCTGGTATAGTAAACACATCTCTTCCTTCATTTATCGCCATATCAGCAGTAATCAAAGAACCACTGCTAGCTTTTGCCTCCACAACAATGGTGCCTCTCGTCATACCACTAATAATTCGATTTCGAGAAGGAAAGTGATGGCTCTTAGCTTGCATATGCGGTCCATATTCAGATAGTAATAATCCATCTTTTTCTAAAATTTCTAAAAATAAATTCCGATTTGTTCTTGGATAGGTTACATTTAAACCACAGCCCATGACGGCAATCGTTGGAGCTTGTCCTTGCAAAGCTCCTTCATGGCTAGCACGATCGATGCCCATAGCGCCGCCACTAACAACGATAATACCTAAATTAGATAAAGCACGACCAAAGTATCTAGCTACTTGTACACCATAAGAAGAGCACTTTCTAGCGCCTACCATTGCTAATGAACGATCCATATGCTGCAACACTTCTATATTTCCACGCCCATACAACACTCGGGGACTATTATAAATCTCTAGTAACGATTTAGGATAGTAAGGAGATTCCCAAGTAATCACATGCATATGAAAGCGCTCTAAATCTTCTTCTAATTGTAATAGAAAGCTTTCATTGATAGGTCGACGAATTTCATCAAACAATTCATATTTACAACCTAACGATGGTTCTACATTATGATGTAACACATGATGCCAAGCTTCCTTTGCACTTTCGTAATAAGTAAATAAATTACCTAAACTAGCATTACCTAACCCTACCACATGTTGGAGAGCACTCGCATAGATTTCCTCTTTCATTTACAATCCCTCCTGTACTTGCCGATAACTTAAGGCCTCTGCCACATGCTCTGCCAAAATCTCTTCAGATTCTGCCAAATCAGCAATCGTTCTTGCTACCTTGATGATGCGGTCATAACTACGTAAACTCAAATGCAACGTGGTAAAAGCTGAATCTAGTAAATTTTTAGCTTCTTCAGAAAGTTTCGCATAGATTTCAATATCACTATGACTTAAATGTGAGTTCACGCTGATATTCGTACCCTTGTACCTTTCCATTTGCATAGCTCTCGCACGAATTACACGGTTCCGTACTTGCTTCGTACTAACTTCATCCCTTGGTGCATATATCTCTGTTAACGTAGGCCGTTCTACGGGAACTACTAAATCCATTCTATCCAAAATAGGACCCGATAAAACCCGTTGATACCGTTGAATTTGCGTAGCTGTACATGTGCATCGATAATCTTCTTCCGTTCCAAACCATCCACATGGACATGGGTTCATAGCCATGACAACAATACAATCACTGGGATAGGTCGTTGCCATTCCAATCCGTGCAATATGTATTTGCCGTTCTTCTAAGGGTTGTCGCAATACCTCTATAACAGGTCTACGAAACTCTGGTGCTTCATCCAAAAATAACACACCTTTATGAGCCAACGTAATTTCCCCTGGTTTCGGTGGTTGTCCCCCTCCTGCCATGGCCACTAAGGTACTCGTATGATGAGGACTCCGGAATGGTCGTTCTTCCATTAATCGACCACTTTTTAATAAACCCATCACACTATAAATACGGCTTACCTCTAGTTGTTCCTCCCTTGAAAGAGGTGGCAATAAAAAGGGCAATCGCTTTGCTAACATAGTCTTGCCCGACCCCGGAGGTCCTGTCATCAACAAATGATGACCACCCGCCGCTGCTATTTCTAAGGCTCGCTTAGCCATCACTTGTCCTTTTACATCTTGTAAGTCTAGCATTTCCATCCTATGTTTTGATATCTCTATCGATGTTTGTATACTTAGGTGCTTTTTCTTTTCAGGATGCTCTACTAGTTCAACAACTTCAGATAGGCTAGACAATCCATACACAGGTATGGAAGAACCACTAGTAGCCTCTTCTTGATTTCCCAGTGGCACAATAATATCTTCTACCATAGAAGTATAACTATGTTCATTTTCTAACTCCTGATTTGTCACCCCCATCACCATAGATAACATACCCATTACAGGTTGCAAAGAACCATCCAATGATAATTCTCCTATAAATACATGGTGATTCCATTGTATAGACTGTTTTTTCTTATGTTTACCTTCCTGTAGGGCTGCTAAAATACCCATGGCAATGGCTAAATCTAAGGATGATCCATCTTTCCGAATATGTGCAGGCGCCAAATTGACCACGATTCGTTTCATAGGAAACTCAAAGCCCCCATTTTTGATAGCCGATCGGACTCGCTCTTTTGCCTCTTTCACAGAGGTAGCTGGTAAGCCAACAATATCAAAACTTGGTAAGCCTGGGCTAATATCTACTTCTACGGTCACCACATAGCCATCAATACCACTTACACATACTCCATAGGTTTTTGCATACATGGTTCTCCTCCTATCTTATAAATGACATGCTTTCATATGCCGTAATTCATGATCTCCTGCTTGAGGCACATATACTTCTATCACATCAAATCGTATAGATTCATACTCTATATCACGAGTTGCCAAAAACATTGATATAACATGACGTATGTGTTGTTTCTTTTTCCAATGCACCGCCTCGCAGGGCATTCCATAGGTTTGGGTACGTCTCGTTTTCACTTCTACTACAATAAGTATATTTTCTTTTTTAGCGATAATATCTACTTCACCAAATCGATAGCGTACATTTCGTTCCAATACATCATAGCCTTGATCTTTCAAATAATTTGTAGCTAGGTCTTCTCCGTATCTTCCTAATTCAATGTGGTTCATAGGCACCTCCTTAGTTCTAGATTACTTTCATTATGAAAGAATGTAAACGGGGCACCCCACACTGTTAGGAGTGTACTCCTCTAAGAGTGTTATAATCCATATACAATTATCGATATACAAAAAGCATTCTCATAGAATCATCTATAAGAACGCTTTTATAAAACAATATACTATTATTTATCACCAATAGAGATGACAGATAAGATATTACCTGTAAGCCTATACTAGGCTAATACTCTACAGTTTATATTTCTTCCACAGGCTTACCTGCTACAATGGATTTTATAGGTTCAAAACTATGCCGATGCAATGGAGTAATGCCTAAGTCTTTGATAGCCTGCTTGTGTACATCTGTATAATATCCTTTATGAATAGCAAAACCAAAACCTGGATACTCTTCTTCCATAGATTCCATGAAGCGGTCCCGCGTTACCTTCGCTATAATGGAGGCGGCGGCAATAGACGCACTTTTCGAATCCCCTTTTATCAAAGATTCTACTGGTACCTTTAAATCTGGTAATTTCATGGCATCCGACAAGACAGCTTCTGCCTGTACTGGCAAATGGCGTATGGCTTCATACATAGCTTGTCGCGTAGCTTCATAAATATTGAGTGTATCAATGACTTCCGCCTCATAAGACACACAGTGTACAGCTACTGCCACTTCCATGATTTGATCAAATAAGGCATCCCGCTTTTCTGGTGTTAGTTTTTTAGAATCATTCAAACCTACTAACTTGCAATGAGGTGGTAAAATAACAGCTGCTACCGTGACTGGGCCTGCAATCGGGCCTCTGCCCACTTCATCAACGCCAGCTACTAAGAATTTTCCTTCTTCATAGAAGCTATCTTCATAGGCATACATGGCTTCTAACCGTTGTTGCTCTTCTAAGACCTTTTTCTGCTTTCGTAAATACACACCCGCTGCGTTCTTAACGGATTCACGAGGATCTTCTAATGCCCATTGCACATAGTCAAAAGGACATTCCCCTTGCAACAGTTCCTTAATTTCTTTTACTTTCAGCTGGTGAAAGTCATTCTTCGTCAACATAGTACGGCTCCTCATCGACGCCATCAAAAGTAATGTATCCCAATTTATTATTGCGGTAATCAGTTAAAATCACACGACGTACCTTATCATAATCTACGATGCCACCGCTTACTAAACAACCACGGCGACGACCGATAGCCTCTAACATAGTATCTACAGATGTGCGTTCTTCTTCCGTCAATTTATAGCGTTCATGCAGTAACGTCGGTTCATGCTCTTCTAAATATGCCAAGAGCTGCTTAATAACAGAATCTAAATCATACACATCATCAGAAATCGCCCCGGTCATCGCTAACCGTGCGGCCGCTCGCTGGTCTTCAAACTTAGGCCACAACACACCTGGCGTATCTAACAGTTCTAAATTCTTACCTACCTTAACCCATTGTTGACCCCGTGTATGACCCGGTTTATTGGCAGTTCGTGTCGCTGCAGATCCAGCTAATTTATTGATTAATGTGGATTTGCCTACATTGGGAATACCTAAAATCATAGTGCGCACGGTGCGACCTTTGATACCTTTTTTTAGCCAACGATCGATGATGGGCTGTGCTAAGGATTCTACAGTTTTCACCAACTGTTTATTACCTTTCCCATTTTTGGAATCAATAGCTATGGCATGAATACCTTCGTTTTTGAAAAATTCAATCCATTCTTTTGTAGCTTTTGGATTCGCCAAATCACATTTATTTAAAATCACTACATGTGGCTTATCGCCGATCAATTCACGAATCACTGGGTTAGCACTACTCCGAGGAATACGTGCATCTAGTAATTCGATAACCACATCTACTTTCTTTTTATGTTCCGTAATCATGCGAGTGGCTTTCGCCATATGGCCTGGAAACCACTGTACGACTGGAAAAATTTCTTGACTCATATTTCACCTATACGTCTATTATCTATATCATATACTTATGGAAATAAAAAAAGGCTAGCCATAGACTTACGTCTCATGGCTAACCCTTTTAAATTAGCGTTTTTCGCGAATACGAGCAGCTTTACCAGTAAGGCTACGTAAGTAGTACAATTTAGCACGACGAACGATACCGCGACGAGTTACTTCGATTTTTGCTAGACGTGGGCTGTGAAGTGGGAATACACGTTCAACACCAACGCCAGAAGCGATACGACGAACTGTGAAAGTTTCACGAACGGAACCACCTTGACGGTTGATTACCAAACCTTCGAAAACCTGAATACGTTCACGGCTACCTTCCACAACTTTTACGTGTACTTTTACAGTATCACCAGCGCGGAACTCAGGAATGTCAGAGCGAAGCTGTTCTTTTTCTAATACATCAATAATATTCACGATTTTTTCCTCCTATTTTGCAGACGTTCGTTACTTACACCTTATAAGCAGAGGACCATCTCAAATTAACAGTATTATTCTATCACAAAAGAAAGTTTTTATGCAAGCATAAAAATTAAAATTTATCCTATTTTCCCTCCACATATTGACGTAATCGTTCGATACGTTTTTCTGTAGCTGGATGTGTGCTATAGAGTTTGCTCATGAGCCCACTTTCACCAGTTTCAACTGTATAGTTGCGTAAGGTAATCAATGCATTATGGAGTTCAGCACCTAAGCCGATTTCATAAGCATATTTATCAGCTCGGTACTCCGCACGTCTACCTGTGAATAAGTCAATAATAACCAAAGGCGCCTTAATGACCCACTGCATAAATAGAATTTGTAAAACTACGAGAAGATAAAAAATCTGTACAATGAACGTAATCACTGGTAGTCGTAAATATTGAATCCATAATATAACGCGCGCAAAGAGTTCATATACACGAATGCACATTTGTCCCAAATAGTTCATATAGAAGCAAGAGAATCCATAGGCTCCATCTTTATGATGAATATGCCCCATTTCGTGAGCCACTATACCTAGTAATTCGTCATATGGCAGCTGTATAATAGCTCCCGTATTGAGACAAATTCGATTATGTCCCATTGCAAAGGCGTTGATGGAATCATCATTTTTGATAAACCAATCGAATTGCGACATATCGATGCCCGTATGGTTTTGTATATCCTTCTGAATCATCTGTAGAATCTCTACCTCTTGCCCTATTGGTCGACGCCCCCCATAGAGCCACATGGTAATGCGATGAAACCAAGGAATTTGCGCTAGTGCCGCCACAAGTAACACAGAGGTACCTGCTACGGCATAGCTAATATTTTCCAGATTAATACGCACATGAAAGAGGTCCATCGCTTTCATCAAAAACGGATGATCAATAGGCCCAAAGATAACCTGGTACATATACACAATACTGCCAATGATGAATAGATTGGCAAAAAATGTTAGTACTGTAACAATCATATGACCCTACTTCAATTTACCCAAGTTACTTACTTCATAAGTCATACGCAATAATTGAAGACGATTTTGTTTTACAGCTTCATCTTTATCCATAACCATAACATGCTCAAAGAATGTTTCAATATAAGGGACCAAAGATTCTGCCAAGCTTACAGCTTTCACATAGTCTCCAGCTTCTAGGGCATTGCGATTCGTTGTATACACAGGTAATGCCGCTTTGTACAAGGCTTGTTCAGAATCTTCTTTCAATAAGGATTCGTCAACGCCTGTGAAAGTCACGTCTTTTACCATATTGAAAATACGTGTGTAGGCTTGCATTAATAGTTCGTTTTCATCCAAACGGTTAGCTGTTAAGGCTTGTCCCAACCCTTCTGCCAGTGCTACAGTCACAGTCTCTTGGCTCAATACGATATCTACCACTTGGTATGGCATACCTTGTTCTAACAAGATATTTTTCAAGCGAAGAATAAAGAAGTTTTCTAATTGACCTAGTAATTCTTCTTGTTTTTCACTAGACACACCCAATAATTCCATCGCTTTTACCCAAATTGGACGCATGGATAAGGACCATTTGCTATCCATCAAGATGTTGATAATACCAATGGTTTGACGGCGCAATGCATATGGATCTTGAGAACCTGTTGGAATTAAACCACGGCTGAAAGTAGCTACAATCGTATCTACCTTGTCAACGATACTCAAAATACGGCCTGCATCGGTAGCTGGTAAAATATCCCCTGCAAAACGAGGTAAGTATTGTTCAAAAATTGCTTGTCCTACGGCTGGTGTTTCGCCATCTAGTAAAGCATATTCTTTACCCATAATACCTTGTAATTCAGTAAATTCGCTGACCATGCCTGTAGTTAAGTCTGTTTTAGCAAGATGTGTAGCACGTTCTAAGGTAGCTGTATCTGCAAAGCCTACTTCTTTTGCTAAGGCAGCACCTAATGTTAATAGACGTTCTGTTTTATCTTTCAAATTGCCCAACCCTTCTTGGAAGACAATTTTTGTCAATGCTTCATAACGACCTGCTAATGGGGTTTTACGGTCTTCATTAAAGAAGAATTTCGCATCATCTAAACGAGCACGAAGCACACGTTCATTACCAGCTGCCACAACTTCTAAGGATTTGCTATCCCCATTGCGAACTGTCAAGAACATAGGAAGCAATTTTCCTTTGCCATCCACCATTGGGAAGTAACGTTGATGGTCTTTCATTGGTGTGATGATGCAATCAGATGGCAACGCTAAATAGCTTTCATCAAAGGTACCACAAAGAGCCGTTGGATATTCTACTAAGAACGTAACTTCGTCCAACAAACCTTCGTCCCACACCACAGTAGCACCTTTCGTAGCTGCTAGTTCTGTTAATTGTTTACGGATTGTTTCACGACGTACGTCTTGGTCGATCATAATGAAGTTCTTAGTTAATGTATCTACATAATCTTTTGGTTCAGCTATGGTCAATTCAGATTCGCCAAGGAAACGATGTCCACGGCTCACGTTCGTGCTTGTTACATTGGCAAATGTCACTGGTACCACGTCTTGACCGAACAACGCCACCAACCAACGTACGGGACGTACAAAACGTTCTTCTAAATCGCCCCAATGCATAGATTTAGGGAAACTTAATCCTGTAATTAAAGATGGTAATACCTCAGATAAAACTTCTTTTGTATCTAAACCAGCTGTCGTTGTATCAGCAAAGATGTAACCATCTACTACTTTCAATTCAGATACATCTAATCCTTTACCTCGAGCAAAACCGATGGCTGCTTTTGTAGGGTTACCGTCTCCATCATAGGCGATAGATACAGATGGACCTTTGTGAGTTTCATGAACATCTTCACCACGTTCTGCTACATCATTGATCAACAAAGCTACACGACGAGGTGTGGCGTATACTTTTACAGCGCCATGTGGAATATGACGCTCTGCCAAAGCAGCTGTCGCCAATTCACCTAATTGTTTGATAATATTTGGCAAAAATCCTGCAGGAATTTCTTCTGCCCCAATTTCAAAGAGTAAATCCTTAGCCATCTTATTTATCTCCTTTCAACAATGGGAAACCAAGTTCTTCTCGTTTCGCCAAATAGTTTTGCGCACAAATACGAGCCATGTTACGAACACGACCGATGAAAGCTGTTCTTTCAGAAATAGAAATCGCACCACGCGCATCTAACAAGTTAAATGTGTGAGAACATTTCAACACATAATCGTAAGCCGGCAACACAAAGCCTAATTGACATACTCGTGTAGCCTCTGCTTCGTACATGTCGAACAATTTGAACAACATATCTGTATCGGCTAATTCAAAGCTGTATGTAGATTGTTCTACTTCGTTCGCATGCCATACATCACCATAGGTATACTGTTCGTTCCATTGTAAGTCATACACATTTTCTACGCCTTGAATGTACATAGCTAACCGCTCTAAACCGTATGTAATTTCAACAGATACTGGTTTTACATCGATGGAGCCCACTTGTTGGAAATAGGTAAATTGCGTTACTTCCATGCCGTCTAACCAAACTTCCCAACCAAGACCCCAAGCGCCTAATGTTGGAGATTCCCAGTTATCTTCTACAAAACGGATATCGTGATCTTCTGCATGAATACCAAGAGCTGCCAAACTTTGTAGGTATAATTCTTGAATATTGTCTGGAGATGGTTTGATGATAACTTGGAATTGATGATGTTGGAACAAACGGTTTGGATTGTCACCATAGCGACCGTCTGCTGGACGACGGGATGGCTCTACATAGCATACAGACCAAGGTTCAGGCCCTAAAGCATGTAAGAAGGTAGCTGGGTTCATAGTACCCGCCCCTTTTTCAATGTCATATGGTTGTTGCAAAATGCAACCTTGTTCACCCCAGAAATTTTGGAGTGTAAAAATCATCTCTTGAAATGTCATTTCCATTCCTCCTTATGTTTTACAGGGAATAAAAAAAGTCCCTGCAACGAAAATCGCTACAGGGACGAGATATACCCGCGGTTCCACCCTAATTGGCTAATGCCCTCTTTTAAAAAATAGCCTTTACTAATTGTCCATACCTAGTATTGTACAACGTTCCTGCTCATGCTCCACAGCGCCTTCTACTCCATTGTGAGCTTTCACCATCCTCACTCGCTAAAGGGAGTATACTCCTCTGCTTCATCGCCTACGTATATATACTATTGTATGGATAAAAGTGGTTAGTGTCAAGGTGTATCCATCTAATCGACGAGATAAATTCTTAATTGCTTTTACTGTACCCCTATTCTAAATAGTGCTGTAAAATGTTCAATATATTATTTTTCCAAGAACATCTTACACCATTCCATGTTCTCTATCCACATGGCCGTTTCATACTCGATATCTTCCATTTCCGTAATAGCAGAGATGACCGCAATACCGTCTACTGGTTCCGCTAAGACATCATCAAAGTTATCTCGATTAATGCCACCAATAGCCACCATGGGAATAGTTGGATTATGAGCACGTAAAGCTAAAATTAATTCTGGTCCTCGTACAGTTTTGGCATCTTTTTTTGTGCTTGTCGCATACATAGGGCCTACACCGATGTAATCCACATAGTCTAGCTTCGTATGTTCTAACTCTTCCACAGAATTAATAGACGTACCTACAAGAGTATATGGTAAACGTTTGCGCACTTCTTCAAGGTCCATATCATCTTGTCCTACATGAACACCATCAGCACCAATACGTTCTGCTAGTTCCACATCATCATTAACGATGAAAGGCACACCATATTCTTTACAAATGTGCTGTAACTCTCGTGCCATTTGTTCTTTTTGTTCTCCTACTAGAGCACCTTCCCCTTTTTCACGAAATTGAAAGCACGTAATACCGCCTTTACAAGCTTCTGTCAACTTTGTATGTATATCCTTAGTATTAGGTGTTCCACAAATGAAATACAAGCCCATCATAGACTGTACCGTTTCTATATCATAGCGTTTCAAAATAATCCTCATTTCTTATATAACAACGATAAAAGATTACCTATAGTATACCACGACATCAAAACTATTCGATATGACTTGCATCATACCTATATAACTGGACAGATTATTCTGAATACTCATCCCCATAAGCCATATGGTTCACTGGTCCATTGCCTGTACCCAACCCTGGATTATGTAAGATAGCTAAACGGATATATTCTTTACCAATGGTGATGGCTTCTTCTAAGGATTTACCTTTTGCTAATTCTGCTGTGATCACCGCCGAGAATGTGCAGCCTGTACCGTGAGTATGTACTGTGTCGTATTTAGGACTGGTCCAAGACCGGCGCATGGACATAGTATCTTTTGTAAACAAGTAATCTGTCGCTTCATCTCCGATATGACCGCCTTTGATGATGACCGCTTGAGGGCCCAATTCTTGTAATATACGAATCCCTGCTGTATGCAAAGCTTCTACCGTATCGATTTTCATATCTGTCAACACTTCCGCTTCACTGCGGTTGGGCGTAATCAAGGTAGCCTTAGGAATTAATATACTTTGCAAAGCTTTCACAGCCTCATCGGAGATAAGACGGTCTCCACTGGTAGCAATCATCACTGGGTCTAATACATAAGGTACCTTAGAATCAATATAAGTACCGATGAGTTCCATCATCTCTGCTGTGGCTAACATGCCAGTTTTCACTGCTTCTGGTACGATATCTGTATACACCGATTGCAACTGCGCTTCAATCATAGATAGATCCATATGAGTAATATGCGTAACACCTTTCGTATTTTGCGCCACTACGGATGTAATGACAGCCATACCATAGACATGACGACTTTGAAAGCTTTTCAAGTCCGCCATCACCCCTGCACCACCTGTTGGATCTGTTCCTGCAATCGTTAACGCTCTATGTAATTTCATAGGTATCTCCTTTACTAGTAACAAAAAAGAACCAATCCTTGGGACGGTTCTTGTACAATTCCTAGTATTCGATGCCATCCACTTTCCTACGCCAGCATTATCTGGTTCAGGTCTAGGGTTTTGATACTCATCAATCTCAGCATAAGCACCCCTAGTGGTTCTTGTATTAATTTAGTTATAACATGAAATAGTACTCAATGCAATACAATAAATACCATCTGAATCATTTTCACTATTAAGATATTTTTTCTCAATATAGATATTCATATAGCCTATGTATTTCATATACTACATTAGATTCACCTATACATTCCTATTGACGTAGTATCATTCAATTCGTATAATACACCTATAAGGGGTGCTCACTGAAGTGGGCTGAGAAGTCGCTATGTGTGACTAACCCATAACCTGATTTGGATAATGCCAACGTAGGGATATACGTATATATTCTTTTGTAGTGCCTATACAAAACATAGTGAACTCTCACTTATGGTGTACTTACTATCAGAGAATATATATCATCTACAGGCTAATCGATTCAGATTAGTCTTTTTTCTTCCCACTGGCATGGATAGGAGTATTCATGACTGATTCAAAACTTTCATCATCGCGGTTGTCCCTCATTTGGTTCGGCGCCGCTCTTTCCATTGCGGAAATTATGACGGGCACCTATTTTGCGCCCCTAGGATTTTCCGACGGCCTATTAGCTATCATCATTGGGCACGTCATCGGCTGTTTGTTATTGTTTGGTGCTGGACTCATCGGTGCTCGTGAACACATGAGCTCCATGCAAACTGTATCCACTGTCTTTGGCAATGGGGGCATGAAATTATTTTCCATTTTAAACGTATTACAACTCATCGGCTGGACCGGCATTATGATTTATGACGGTGCACTTGGCGCCGTAGAATTGTGGAATCTACCATTCACTGCGTGGACTGTCATCATCGGCGCTTTAATCATTGTATGGCTCTTCATCGGCATTCGCAACATGGGCTATATCAACAGTATTATGGGCTACGGTCTAGGTATCCTCTGCATCTATTTATTGATTAGCTTGTTACAAGAAAGTTCTATTCATAGCCAAGGTATCATCACTGATGAACTGACTTTCACAGCTGCCTTAGAATTATCCATTGCTATGCCATTATCTTGGCTACCGCTAATCAGCGATTACACTCGTTTATCTAAAAATCCTGTGGCAGGCACTGCGGCTAGTGCCATTGTGTATGGTGTGACTAGTTCTGTCATGTATGTGTTAGGCCTTGCTGCTGCTCTATATACAAATGAAAGCAACATTGCGAAGGTGCTCCTTCATGCTGGTTTAGGATTTGGTGGGTTAATCATCATTGTATTCTCTACTGTGACCACAACTTTTATGGACGCCCTATCTGCTGGTATTTCCTCTGAAAGTTTGCAATCTAAATATTCTGGTCGTACCATCGGTATCATCGTTACCATCATTGGCACCATCGGTGCATCCATCTATCCAATGGATAATATTATCCCATTCTTATATACCATCGGATCTGTATTTGCTCCTATGATTGCTATTTTATTGACCCATTATTTCTTCTTACGTCATTGTCCATGCCTTGACCATGGTCCAACACTATACATCATTTGCTGGGCATCCGGCACCGTTATGTACCATCGTTTCCTAGATAGTAACCCATTCTTAGGAGCTAGCTTGTCTACCATCGTAGGAACATCCTTGGCAACCATTGCTACGGCGTATATTATTAGCAAATTAAGTAAAAGTTAAGATTCAGGTTCCCATATAGATTTATTAAATATCTAATGCTGTATCAAATATCATTTATATTAATATCTTATTTAACAACAAAACGCGGTTACATGACCGCGTTTTTATTATTTCATATTTACTTAGGTATATAGACCATCTTTACATGTGGGGATCCTTCATGAATAAATGATTCTCCCTTAATTTTAAAACCAAATTTTTCATATAATCCAACTACTTGTTCTTGCGCTTCAATATTCACAGATTTTCCATTCCAGTATTTTTGTATATAATTCATTATATTCTGTACTAACTGACGCCCCATTCCTAAACCACGTGTTGAGTTATGAGTCACAACTCGTCCAAATACAATGATTCCATTGTCTTCGAATATACGTGCATAGGCATCTACTCGACTTGTTTTTTCATTCCAATGAAATAGATGTACTGCTTTAAGATCTATATTATCACATTCATGATATATACGATTTTGTTCAACAACAAATGTATCTATTCTAAGTCTAAATATTTCAAAAAGTTCTAATGGTGACAAATCAGTTAATTTACTTACTTTCCACATATATGATTCCTATCTATAAAAATATCAAATTAAAAGTTAAATACTACAATACTATGTAAATTTATACTACAAAATTTTTATACTATTGTCTCTAAAAACTCTATACTATGCAATGTATATCCTAGCTGATAAGTCAAAATCTTTCGTAAAAGAATTTCTAATTGATCCCATTGATTCGCATTTAGACGTAAGGGCTTCGTAGGAATCCAATCATAGTTCAAAAGCATTGTTATCCCTTGTTGTAGCTCTCGATTCACTACATATTGACAGGTTTCATAGATTTCATCACAAAGGCTTCCCATTGCCTCCGGATCTTCACAATGTTGTCCTTGTGGAACAAATCCAGCAATACTTAACATATGCCAACCTAATACAATAGATCCTAATCGAACTGGTTTATCTTGTATAGCTTGTAAAAATCGACTCATATTCGTATACACACCGCGGTCTAATTTACCTTTTTCAAATAAAGCACTCACCAGTTCACCGCTAAAGGTAGCATAGAAAATATCTTCTAAGCTTTCATAATCACGTGTAGAAATCCCATCCATCTGGATAATATCGTACATGTCTCCATTAGGAGCTACTGTCAAATATAAACGGCTTAAAGGTTGCAAATAAGCACCTTCTTTATAGTTAGCTTTTCGTTTATGGGGTACAGAACAAAGTATAATGCCTTCTAATTTTGTGAGGAACGCATAGATACTATAGTATTTTCGTTTTTTACGCCACAGCACGATGGCTTCACTGGTAAACGTATTTGCTTTCATCTATATGTCCTCTCATCTATATGTCCTCTCCATACAGGTATACTTATTTTGTTTCCTCAGCGTCTTCAATATCAGTCGGTACTGGCACGGCATAGACACGTTCAATGCGATAACCCTGCATTTCTGTCACCGTAAAAGTATATCCATCTACGGTAATGACATCACCAACGGCTGGAGTTCTTTCTAAGATACCAAAGATAACACCACCGATAGTATCTTCATCCACATCACCGAAGGAAATATCTAATAGATCTTCCACTTCATCCACTAAGACTTTTCCAGCAAAATTGTAGGTACCATTTGGATTTTCTACAATAGCCGGTAAATCACGTTCGTGTTCGTCTTGAATATCCCCAACCAATTCTTCTAAAATATCCTCCAAACCTACTAAGCCGACCATACCACCGTATTCATCCACCACAACAGCTTGGTAAATACGACGAGTCCGCATGTGCTGTAATAGAACAGATAATTTCATCACTTCTGGAATGACAAGAATATTACGACGTATGGAACGTAAATCTTTACTCGCTTCTTCACGGCGCTCCATGAGGTCCTTAATATGAACAAGACCAATGATATGATCCTTATCCTCTAAACATAAAGGATATCTCGTGTGGCTTGTAGAAGATACGATATGCATAGTCTCCTCAAAGCTATCTTGGGTATAGACGCACACTACATCTTGCCGAGGAATCATAACTTCTTTCGCAATACGGTCTACGAAATCGAATACATTGTCGATGAGCTCACCTTCAACATGGTCAATTTCACCTTGTTGATGACTACGACTGACCAAGGCACGAATTTCTTCTTCTGTGTGCACTAAATCAATTTCTGTACGATATGGAGCTTTGAAAGCTTTCAGTACCGTATTGCCAATTCGTTCTGCAAGATATACAAAAGGAATTGCAATGTTTCCAGCTAACCGGACGATGGTCACTGTAGTCCCCACATATCGTTCAGGAAAAGATAATGCCAGTCCTTTGGGAATAATTTCCCCAAATATGAGTACCACTACTGCAAATAATGCTAGTATAATCCATTCCACTACAATGGCATATGTGGCATCATAAACGCCTAAATGATGTAATACCAAATCAGTCCCATCTTCTAAATAGCGTCCTACATAGACTGCCAAAACGACAATGAAGAAAAGAATAAAGAAGGTGGACGTATTCATGAACCGCTCAGGCCGTTTGTATAATTCACGTAAATCCTCTTTTTTTCCATCGCTCAATGTGTCCATATCTTCTAGATGTTCTTCTCGTAAACGAGCAAAAGAGAATTTACTAATCACAAATACACTAATAATTAAAATACAAAAGATGGCAAATAGAATCATGCCACCCGTGACGGGGGTATCGATAACAATCATTCCTTTCCTTATGTGATACATAAACAAAATGCGACATCTTAGAGCATATATTTTTTTTATGCCTTAATTCTTATACGGTAAACACTGAAACAAATTAACACCTTATATAAAAGATATCTTCCTAAGTGCTAATTCCGGTATCCCAATTCAGACAACATACCAGATTTATTGCGCCAGTCTTTTTTCACTTTCACCCATAAATCTAAAAATACTTTTGTAGCCAATAAATGTTCTACATCACCACGAGCTTGTCTACCAATGGTTTTCAACATAGCACCTTGTTTGCCGATGATAATCCCTTTTTGAGAATCTCGTTCTACATAGATAGTAGCGCGTACATAGGTGGTGCCATCGTCTCTCGTTTTCATTTCATCTACATCTACAGCGATGGCATGAGGAATTTCATCATGAGTTTGTAATAGAATTTTTTCACGTACAATATCAGAGATAATCAACCGCTCTGGTTGGTCGGTAATCATATCATCTGGGAAGTATTTTGGACCTTCTGGCAAATGTTTTTCCAACAAATTGACTACTTCTTCAATATTATCTTTTTCCTTCGCAGAAATCGGTATCACAGCCTCAAAAGGATAGCTATTTTCATAGGATACAATAGCTTCTAACAAGTCTTGTTTTTCCATAGTATCAATTTTATTCACAATGAGGAATACTGGTACATTAACCTTTTTTAACTGTTCAATGACAAAATTGTCGCCAGGACCACGTTTTTCATTAGCTGCCACCACAAATAAAACAGCCTCTACTTCACGCAAAGAATCTACCGCTTGGTCCACCATAAATTCACCTAATTTATGTTTTGGCTTATGAATCCCCGGTGTATCCATGAAGACGATTTGTTTCTTTTCATCTGTATAGACACAAACAATACGGTTTCGTGTCGTTTGCGCTTTATCTGAAACAATGACAATTTTATCATCAATTAAGGCATTAATTAAGGTAGACTTCCCTACATTAGGGCGCCCTACGACTGCTACAAAACCTGATTTAAATCCTTTTCCACTATTCATTATATGGCATATCCTCTCGTACATAACCTAAATTACCAAGCACAAATTCTTCTTCTGTGCGCATTTCTTTCTTATCGTCCTCTGTCATATGGTCATAACCTAAAATATGTAAACAGCTATGGACAGTTAAATAGGCAAGTTCACGAATAAAATCGTGATTATACTCTTTCGCTTGCTCGGCTGCTCTCTCTAAGGATATTACAATATCCCCTAGTAATTGCCCCTCTTCTTCCGTATAAGTCGTATCTCCCTCATTAAGAGCAAAAGATAATACATCCGTAGGCAAATCCTTACCACGATATTCACGGTTTAACTCTTGAATTTTTCCATTATTGCAAAGGAGTACACTGTACTCATCTTCTTCATGTAACCCATAGACACGAGCTACCTCATTACAGCACCGTTGAATGACCTCTTCATAGGTGCTATTCTGTTCTATCCCCTCATCATAGGAAATACTTACAATCATGATTCTTTCCCTTTCTCTGAAAGTTGATACTCTTCATAAGCTTTCACAATACGACCTACCAAATCATGACGCACCACATCCTGGTCAGAGAAATAAATAGATCGAATCCCTTTGATGCGTTGTAACACTTGTTCTGCCTCTATCAAACCAGATGTCATTTTCGGCGGTAAGTCGATTTGCGTAGGATCCCCATTGACCACCATTTTCGATTGATATCCCAAGCGCGTCAAAAACATTTTCATCTGTTCTGGTGTCGTATTTTGCCCTTCGTCAAGGATGACAAAGGACCGTTCTAGGGTACGTCCCCGCATATATGCTAAAGGAGCTACTTCGATGGTCCCTTGTAAGAGCATCTTCTGCACTCGTTCTACACCAAACATATCATGTAAGGCATCATAAAGAGGACGTAAATAAGGATCCACTTTTTCTTGTAAATCACCCGGCAAATACCCTAGCTTTTCCCCTGCCTCTACTGCAGGTCTCGTCAAAATTATTCGGTCTACTTCACGATTTTTCAGGTAAAATGCACCTAATGCCACTGCTAAATAAGTCTTGCCCGTACCTGCAGGACCAATACCAAAGGTAATCGTATTGCGACGGATACTATCTACATACTGTTTTTGACCCACTGTTTTAGGAATAATAGGATTTCCCTTTACAGTCACATTGATGGTATCTTCATAAAGCTGAAAGAGGGCCTCTTTTTCGCCTTTCAAAATCATATTCGCAGTGGTTCGCACATGATGGTCCGTAATCTTAATATGATTTTTAAATAAATATAGCAATACATCCAGCACCTCTATTGCCACCTGTACCGATGTGTCAGAACCTGTCACATCTACGGTCGTATCTCGATGTAAGATATCTACTGTTACTAATTCTTCTAATACTTTGATATGGGAACCCTGTGGTCCCACTATAGGTCCTACCATGTCATAAGTAGGTATGGTAAATCTCTGATTAGCCATATGCTCCCTTTCACAGAAACTTTTGTACCGCAGCACCATGTAAGTAGTTATAAGCACTGCCTTGAGAAATATCTTCGTCTTCCATAATTTGATCAATTAAATCTTGTACGCGCCACCATCCCATAGACCAATTCGTAAAAATTGTATTATCCTCTGGCGCACGACCTACCAATCTTTGTAAAACAATCTTAGGATCTAAGTAGCGCAAAAATTCCACCACTCGTCGTGCATACTCTTCCGCACTGATTAAAGTAAATTCACCAGCCTCGTAATCTCGCGCCATTATCGTATTCTTTACTAAGTATAATGCATGGAGCTTCACTTGGTCTACTTGTAAGGCTGATAAAGTTTTCGCCCCTTCAATGACATCATCCATGGTGTCCCACGGAAGGTTCAGTATCATATGCGTACACACTTCAAATCCATAGCGCTTGATGCGCAGCACAGCGTCGATAAACTCCGCCATCGTATGTCCTCGATTCACCTTTTGTAATGTGTGATAGTTCACCGATTGCAAGCCAAGTTCTACATAGATATCAACACCGTATTTATGCTGTATTTCTTTTAAAATATCTAAATACGCATCATGTACACAGTCAGGGCGTGTGGCAATGGCAATACCTACCACATGTTCTAAACAAGCTTCCTCCACATACTGGCGAAACTTCTCTGGTGGTAAATAGGTATTACTAAAATTCTGAAAGTACGGTATATATTTATAAGCCTTATACTTTTTCGCAATATGCACCACTGTTTCATCAATTTGCTGTTTCACCGTCATAGAGGCTGGTCGATTTTCATAGCCTGCTCCAATTTCACCACAAAAGGTACATCCACCTACACCAGCGGATCCATCACGATTAGGGCAAGTCAACGGTAGTGCTACTGGAATTTTATAGGCCTTTTCTCCATATCGTTCTTTATAAAACGAAGATATCATACGATACCGCTTTGGTTTTGATGTATCACTCATGTCACACCTCCTCCCTAATTGTTGAACTAGTAGTATCTTCGTGATGATGTATATGGTCATTTCCACATTGTGGGGGACGTATAAAAGGTTTTGTCTCACCTTTTACATCAATAATGATAGTATAAGTATCTTTGGATCGTTCAACCTCCGCAGTACCGAAGGAACTTCGTGGAATCCCTATGTATGGCAATGATTCTCCACAGACCTCAATAGTATGATAATCTTGTCGAATTCTTCGCCATTCTACGAACGAATAGTTAGGAATATATTGTTGTACCAAACTTTCCTCACGCCAGAATACCTCAGCCTCTTGCATCTCTTGTTTTCTATCTTTAGATAAAGCAAATCGTTCATCCCGTATTTTACCCTTGAAAGAAGTTAACACATCATAGCGCAGTAAATCGCAGGCCACTCGGTCCTCTTTCAAGGTGAAAAACTCATATAGAAAAGCAATTTGATCAGCATCATTTAACTTTCTATCTTGATTTCCTTTGTCTAACCATAGCTTAGTCATCTCTTCAAAGTAGGCAAAGGCAGAGCCCTCTCGGATTAAGCTTTCACTAATGTAACCAAAGACAGTCCGATACCGTTCACTATTATAAAAACGTTCGAATACATCCTCAAAATGTTTCAGCATACGCACATCATTATACGGCAAGACATGAGTTTGTAACACTTCGTAAGGTGCTTTCGGATTCGCAATGTACTCGTATTCTGCCATAGAACGCACGCCAGAACCTTTTAATAGCTTTAAAAATCCAATCTGCAACGCATGGGGTTGTAAACTGAACAAATCATTGAAAGATGTTTCAAAAATAGCTTTACTTTCATAGGGCAAACCCACAATTAAATCCATATGCACATGTGTACGCCCTGATTTGATAATAGGAGGAATCACAGACTCAATACGGCCCCAATCATTACGACGATGAATGGCCTCCAATGTCTTCTCATGCGTACTTTGAACGCCTACCTCAATTTGTATTTGACCATGACGAGTAGAACTTAAAATCTCCACTTCTTTTTCTGTCATTAAAATGGATTCCATTTCCAAGTGAAAGTTCGTATTTCCTCCGTGGTCGCGCATCCACTCCATTAATGGAATATGATGATGAGGCGCACAGTTGAACGTACGATCCACAAACTTCACTTGTTTTACATTGTGATCCACAAACCATGCTAACTCCTGTAATACCCGCTCTCGTGGAAAAAATCGTACGGTGTTACGATTACCAGATAAACAATACTGGCAACTAAACGGACAACCTCGAGAAGATTCATAATAAACAATTTTATTTCCTAAGGTGAGCATATCTTCTTCCGTGTACGGGAATGGTATCGTACTTAAGTCCGTTACCTCTACGGCTTCTTCAGATCCTTGAATGTGATCCTGTTCCCGGCCTAAAATACCAGGTATGACAGGACTCACCGGAGATTGACCTGTACGAATAGCTTTCACAAAAGCAGTGAAAGCCTCCTCAGCTTCCCCTTGTACAACATAGTCAATATACGGGTGTTTTTCTAATAGTTCCCGCGCCGTATAACTTACCTCAGGACCACCTAAGATAATTTTTATATTAGGACGAACCGCTTTAATCATAGAACAAAGATGCAATGTCATATCAATATTCCAAATATAACAAGCAAAGCCTAATACATCTGCATCTAACGTAGTCACATGATTTAAGATATCTAAAATAGGCATATTAATAGTGTACTCCACTATCTCATATGCCTCGTCCTTCGTTCTTCCATAAGCCTGCAAATAACGCAATGCCAAAGAAGAGTGTATATATTTTGAATTCAACGTTGAAATAATAACTTTCATTTGTACCTCACTCATCGAATGAACCTAGTTCATCGGCTATTGCTCTATTATACCATATAATACAAACCTCTCCCACATAATAAAATCCTAGAAAACGCAGATAAACCTAGGAAGAAATAGTATTTTTTTGCAATGTATGGTATACTTGACATGTAAAAAGAAGAGCCATCAACGTGTGCAGGCGTTAGGCTCATCTCAAATGTTGGAAAATTTGACTCGCCTAACGTGTATAAGTGGTCCTAACACTTATCATTTACGTTAGGCTTTGTCATTTCTAGTTAAAGAAACGATAAATATCTATAATTAATTTCCCATGAGGAACGCAGTTAGACGTAGCAGCCTTTGTGGCGGGTCTTTATTGACTAAATCAAACAAATACAAGAAGAGCGCGACATGTTCCGGAGCAAACCTACCATAGGATCAGTTTGTGAAGGAATATGTCGTGCTCTTCCCTTTATCTTATTTAGTTACATACAGCACACAGTCCATAAAGAACAAGTAGTATTTTACCTCAAAGTATGGTATACTTGACATGTAAAAAGAAGAGCCATCAACGTGTGCAGGCGTTAGGCTCATCTAAAAAACAGTAAAAAGATGACAAGCCTAACGTGTATAAGTGGTGCTAACACTTATCATTTACGTTAGGCTTTGTCATTTCTAGTTAAAGAAACGATAAATATCTATAATTAATTTCAAAAATTTTACCAATAAAGATAATCTTTTCAAAAACTTCATAGAAATCACCTCCCCCCATAAAAGGAAGAGATGAGCCTAACAACACGCCAATGACTCTTCTACATTTTCATTATATCATAATTTTCGACAAATCGTTTATATTTTTAATATGAGGAACGTCATTAAGTGTAGCAGCCTTCGTGGCGCCCCTTACTGACTAAATAACACAAACACAAGAAGAGCACGACATGTTCCGAAGCAAACCTAACCACTGTATCAGTTTGCGTAGGAATATGTCGTGCTCTTCCCTTTATCTAATTAAGACCGCCACAAGGCTGCATAGCCTAATTAGTGACGTTTAAAGCCTAGTTTTTCTATAATGATGAACAGCATAGGGATGATTGCCACTCCAAAGAATGTGGCTGTAATCATACCAAATACTACGGTCACACCCAAGGATGCACGGGCACCAGCACCAGCGCCACTTGCCAACATCAATGGCGAGCATCCAATGATGAATGCAAAGGACGTCATCAAGATAGGACGTAAACGAATCTTCGCTGCTTCAATAGCTGCGTCTACATAGTTCATACCTCTTTCATCAACACGAATCTTAGCATATTCAATGATTAAGATCGCATTCTTCGCTGCCAAGCCCACTAATGTAAGTAAGCCGATTTGGAAGTAAATATCCAAGGCAAAGAAATGTGTAGATTTCATCATGGCACCAATCATATTGAATAACCATGGACCAAGAACAGCACCAAAGATACCTGTTGGAACAGATAATAATACTGCAAATGGCACTTTCCAAGATTCATACAAGGCAGCCAACACAAGGAATACAAAGACAATACCGAATCCAAAGATAATCAACACTTGGGATCCCGCTTTGATTTCCTCACGAGTTTGTCCACCCCAATCATAGGTATATCCTTGTGGCAATGTATTTTTCGCCACTTCTTCTAAGGCTTTGATAGCATCACCAGAGCTAACACCTTGCTTAGTATTACCACCAATGCTCACTGCTGGGAAGTTGTTATATCGTGTTACCACAAAGGCAGATGTCGTTTTTTGCGGTGTAATATACGTATCAACTGGCACCATTTGACCTGCTGCATTACGAACAGTCAATAGATGATTCATACTAGGATCGGTACGGAACTGATTGTCCGCTTGTAACATAACTTTGTAGTTTTTACCAAACTTAGTAAAGTCATTTAACTGCATACCACCATAATATCCTTGTAAGGCTGTATAAATATCTGTCACCGCTACGCCATCACGAGCCGCTCTATCACGATTCACATCAAAATTATAGGATGGTGTGGCCGCATTGAAAGTCGTATAAATACTGCGGAACTCAGGACGTTTTTGAGCTTCTCCTAAGAACTGTTGCACTACCGCATTCATTTGTTCTGTACTATGACCCGCTTTATTGATGAGGTACATGGAGAAACCACCTGTATTACCAAGACCTGGGAGGGATGGCGGATTCAATGGAATAATTGTTCCTCGTGGATCTTTAGAACCATGCATGAAAGTATTTCGAATCTTTAAGCCAAGCTGTTGATCTGGTTGCGTTCTTTCACCCCAATCTGTTAAGGATGTAAAGATTACACCACCACTCGTTTGTGCTGCCCCAGCTAAGATATCAAAGCCAGGTACTGTGATGGTCCCATCAGAATCTTTATCTTCGTTCAAGAAATGACCTAAATCAGTTAATACATCTTTTGTACGACTAGAAGTCGCCCCTGGAGGTAAGGATACAGCAACCATGAAATAGCCACTATCTTCAGCTGGTACGAATCCACTTGGCACCATACGCATCATACCAAAAGCTGCACCTAAGAAGATAGCCAATGCCAACCATGTGGCCCATAGACGATTGGACCAACGAGCTAAAAGAATACCATACTGATCGATTCTTCGATCCAAGAATCCATTAAACCACTCCAAGAAACGACCCACTATATTAGTAGTCTCTTTTGGCTTATGTGGTTTTAACATAATACCACACAATGCAGGCGTCAATGTCAATGCTACAAAGGCAGAAATAATAACAGAAATAGCTACTGTTAAAGCGAATTGTTTATACAATACCCCCGTTAAACCACCCATGAAGGCCACTGGAACGAATACGGAAATCAATACGAAAGCAATACCAACAACAGGGCCTTGTACTTTTTCCATGGCTGCTACGGTAGCCGCCTTTGGTTTCAACCCATTGTAGCGCATTTCATATTCTACAGCTTCGATTACGACGATCGCATCATCCACGACGAGACCGATCGCTAACACCATGGCTAGCAAAGTCAATGTATTAACAGTAAAGCCCATTACTTGGAACGCCGCAAAAGTACCAATCAAAGATACTGGCACTGCAATCATTGGAATCACTGTAGACTGCCATGTTTGCAAGAACAAGTACACAATAATCGCTACGAGAATCAAGGCTTCTTCAAAGGTTTTTACTACTTCTTTCATAGAAGCTTTTACAAATTTTGTATTATCTACAATAATCTTCGCTTGCATATCCGGTGGGAATGCTTCTTCTTGTTGGTGAATAACCTCTTTTACAGCATTGATTGTTTCTAATGCATTCGCATCATTCGTTAAAGAAACAGCAAATACAGCTACTGGTTTATCATTGCCCGTTTCTTTTGAGAAACTTGTAGGCTCTACAGAATAACTTTGTGCCCCTAATTCAACACGAGCTACATCTTTTAAATGCAATAAATTATTCTTTTTATCCTTTTTAATAACAATATTTTCAAATTCAGAAATTTCAGCCAAACGACCTTGCACTTTTACAGATGTGTTGAACGCCTGATCTTTATCGATTGGGTCAGAACCTAATGCACCCGCTGCAGCCTGTTTGTTTTGGCTACGAATTGCATTACTTACATCTGTAATAGTAACCCCAAATTTAGACATTTTTGTTGGGTCAAGCCAAATACGCATGGCATAATCAGCACCGAACTCTTGCACTGTACCCACACCATTCACAGATTTGATGGCATCCATCATATAGTTAGTGGCATAGTTTTTTAAGAAAGTTCTATCATAACTACCGTTTGGAGATACCAAGGAGAATACCATGGCCATATCCCCAGAAGATTTCGTAGTTGTCACACCTACCGTTTGTACTTCGGATGGCAAAGATGCCAAGGCACGGGCTACACGGTTTTGTACGTTTACCGTATCCATATCGGCATCAGTTCCTTGCTCAAATTGAACTGTCAAGTTATAGGAACCATCCCCTGTACTCGTGGATTGCATATAATCCATATTTTGGACGCCAACGATTTGTTTTTCGATGACTGCCGCTACCGATTCGCTTACAACCTCAGCATTGGCCCCCATGTAGGCAGTACGTACCTGTACTTGCGGTGGAGAAATCTGTGGATATCTGTCGATCGGCAGTTTTGATAAGGAAATCAACCCTAGCAATGTAATAATAATAGAGATTACGATGGCAAAGATAGGGCGATTAATAAAGAATTTTGACACAATATCACCCTAATTACCTTTCTCAATATCTTCCTTGCTTAATAAAGTTGCCTTAACTTCTGCTCCATTTTTCGCTTTTGTTAAGCCGTCAACAACGATTTCATCGCCTACAGTTAAACCTTTTCCATCTTTGGAAGGACGAATAATTGTGTATTTACCACTAGTACCACTTGTTGTGACAGGTACTTGTTCTACTTTACCATCTCGGATGACCATCACAAATGTTTTATCTAGTACTTGTAATAAAGCACGAGATGGCACTAAGATCGCCCCTTGAATAGTTTCACCGCTAGTAATAACGGATGCATACATATTTGGCAACAACATATGATTTGGGTTCGGGAAGGCCGCTTTCAAAATCAACTGACCTGTACCATTATCCAAGTTTTTCGCAGCTTCTACAATATGACCTTTAATAGTACTTACAATTTTATGATTGTCATCATAGGTACCATAAATCTCACCATTGGACAATTTCAATTCTACTTCCCCATCAACAGAACGATGTGCTTTTTTATATTCTAAGTACTCTGCTTCACTCATGCTAAATTGTACATATACTGGATCTGTAGAGTTCAATGTGACAAGTGCTGTTTGTCCAGCTGTAACGAATGTACCTAAATCTACATCATCCATTTCCAATGTACCATCAAATGGCGCATATACAACCGTATCTTGTAAATTATTTTCCGCTAAGCGGATTTGTGCTTCCATAGCTTCTAAGGCTGCGCGATTTTGGGCTGCCACACTAGCTTGTGTATCTAATGTTTGGCGGGCAATAGCATCTTCATTGGCCAATGTTTGATAGCGCTGTAAATCGACTTGAGAGTTTTGGTACGCTGCGCTAGATCGTGCTGCATTGGCTTGTGCACTAGCTAGGTTCGCTTCATATTGACGTCCATCGAGACGATACAATGCTTGACCGGCTTTTACCGTGTCGCCCCCTTTTACATATTTTTCAACAACTCGACCGGATACATTCGCGCGAATCACAATAGAGTTTTGCGCCAATACAGTACCATTGAAAGATTCTTGTACATTTGTATCAGTAGCTGTGATTTTATAGGAGTTAACCTCCGTTGGACCTTGCCCCGGAGCTTGTCCACCACAACCAGATACAAGTACAAGGGCTGCCAAGCTAGCTGCCACTAAACCATTATACGCTTGTTTTTTCATTCATTTCACCCTTATTTGTAATACCCTGTAATATAACTGAAATAACCTTTGGCATATATTTATAAATATCCTCATGATGATTGGAGCTTTCAAACACAATGCGTCGTACAGCACCTTGCAACATCATAATGATAATATCAACATCCACATAGCGAGCAATAGTTCCTTGCTCTTGTTGGTGTAGTAAATAGTGTTTAAGTAAGTCCCAATCTTTCTTGAACAAAGTTTTCAACGTTTCTTGTAGTTGCGGTATAGATAAGAAGATTTCCATGAAAGATTATCCACTGAAAGCCGCATACAAATTTGATCGTACTTTAAAATACCTATCTAATACTTCTTCTACAGTAAGACTTTTATTGTTCACAATATTCTCATGCTGTCTGTAAAAATCTTCTGCCCCATGGACTAAAATGGTTTCTACAATTTCATGTTTAGAACGAAATTGTTCATACAACGTACGTTTACTGATAGTCAGTGCTTTTGCTAAATCATCCATGCGGAATGATATGCCTTGCTCTTCAATCATTATGGCCGCCGCTGCTAAAATTTTCTCTTTAACCGTAACCAATATAGCCCTCCTTTCATACTCTCTTTTATATCTATTAAAACTCAAAGTATACTACTCAGTACTACTCTTTAGTTTACTTAAAATAGGAACAAATGTCAAACTAAGAAACTCATCAATTCGATGATGTCTATATACCCCAAACTTTCATTTTTAGAAAGTTTAGGGTATGAATAACCCAAACTTTTATTTTTAAAGAGTTTAGGGTATGAATAACCTAAATTTGCAAGCAAAAAATGCCACGCCTTAGCGCAGCATTTCTTTGAAAGCAGATTAATTATCCCATACTTTAGGAATATAATACTCAGTAAATAGTTTTATCGCATAGTTATCTGTCAGACCCGCCACATAGTCCACAATATCTTGGTCTGTAATGGGATTGTCATGATGGATTTCATGGCGAATCGCCTCGGGATGTTCTTTATAGTACATAAATAAGTGTTTTACCACATAGTCACCTTTATTCCGATCTGGAATTAACGACGGTGCCCGATAGACACGTTCAAACATAAAACGACGGAAAATATTCATAGTTTCCACACCACGTTCTGACATAGAAATCACCGGTTGATCCATAGAGGATGTCACCATGTCTGTGACCATGGCAGTAATCATTTTGGAATGGGTATCTCCAAAGACCTGTACCACTTCTTTCGGTAAATCATTCACCCTGAGCATATGTGCTCGCAACGCATCATCAAAATCATGACACAAATAGGCGATACGATCAGCAGTGCGTATAATCTGCCCTTCCAAGGTAAGAGGCATATGAGAACCTGTATGCCCTAAAATACCATCACGAACAGCAGTTGTTAGGTTAAGACCTTGTCCATCCTTTTCTATACTTTCCACCATGCGCAAGCTTTGCTCATTATGATTGAAATGACCTACCATATCACGAAGGGCGTATTCCCCCACATGTCCAAATGGTGTATGTCCCACATCATGCCCCATAGCGATAGCCTCTGTCAAATCTTCATTCAACCGCAACGCCCGTGCAATGGTACGTCCAATCTGTCCCACTTCTAAGGTATGTGTCATACGAGTCCGATAATGGTCCCCTGGAGCAATATATACTTGTGTTTTATGTTTTAATCGACGGAAACATTTGCTATGTAAAATACGATCTCGATCTCGTTGAAAATCCGTCCGATATGGATCAGGCTCTTCCTTACGATCTCTTACAGATTCTCTACTTTTAGCCGCATAAGGACTTAACATAGTATATTCTCGTTCTTCTAGCATTTCACGAATACTCATATGACACCTCCTAGCTTAGCGTGTATCCATGACACGATTTTTTTGAATGATTTGCATCACCATACCAGCTGTTTCTTCGATAGATTTATTAGTTACATCAAGTACTGGACAATGTAACCGTCTCATCACAGTTTTTGCATAATTTAACTCTTCTTCAATACGGCTTACATTCGCATAATTAGCGTCCGCATGTAATCCCATGGTACGAAGACGTTCTTCACGAATATTATTCAATTTGAAAGGATCAATAATTAACCCCACAATCTTGCGCCCTGGAATTTGGAACAATTCTTCTGGTAACGGTACTTCTGGTACCAATGGTAAATTGGCTGCTTTTATTTTTTTATAGGCTAAGAACATAGATAATGGTGTCTTACTAGTACGAGAAATACCAATAATGACAATATCTGCTTTTTCAAAGCCTTTTGGATTTTTACCATCGTCGTATTTCACGGCAAATTCAATAGCCTCTACCTTTTTGAAATATTCTTGGTCTAGTTTATGAATCATACCAGGTGCCAATCTAGGCTCTGTATCTGTCATAGTTCCTACTGCATCCATAACAGGGCCCATAATATCTACGGCTTGCACACCCTGTGCTTTACAAGCTGTATCTAAATAAGACCGCAATGCTGGTGATACAATGGTATGACAGATCACATGTCCGCCGGTAGCAGCTTCTTTTACCACTTCATTTATTTGTAATTCATCATTAATATAGGGCACACGAACGATATCAATCGTTTCCTTATCATATTGACTTGCCGTAGCACGTGCCACTGATTCAGCTGTTTCTCCTAGGGAGTCAGAAATTGCATAAATAATTTTAGCCATAATTACTCCTATCGTTTTCCACAGTCCCAAAATAAACGGGTCACTGTGGTTTTAGAAATACGACCTACTACACGATATTCTTTACTTGTCTCTAATAATACCTTATCTACTACCGGTACGCAATCGATTTCAAAATCAATCATCCGTTCTACTGCTTCCACAACAGGCATATCGGGATATGCCACTACGACTTTACTAGTAGGTGTCATGATCATGGAAATAGGCATAGTATTTAAATCAGACCCACCAAGAGAGGCACGCAATAAATCTTTACGAGAAACCACGCCTTTTAATATACCATCATCACAGATTAAGATAGTTCCTACATCTTCTGTGAACATGGTAACAATTGTGTCATACACAGATGCTGTGGAACTGACTGCTACCACACTGGACATAACTTGTGCCACTGTGAAACTATTAATCTCAGCCGCTAAGGGATTATTTGCCACTTTACCAACATAGTAATACCCTACCTTTGGCCGTGCATCTAAAATACCCATCATTGTCAGTACCGTTAAATCTGATCGCAACGCTGACCTCGTTAAGTCCAATTTTGTAGCGATCGCTTTACCCGTGATAGGCCCTTCTTGTTGTACAATTTGTACAATCGATTCTTGTCGTTTTGAAAGATTCATATTGTTACCTTTCTATGAAAAAGGAGGCTCCTTCCAGAGCCTCCTCATCTATTACCAATCTAAAGCTTCTGTATTTTGACGACCTTTGCCTGTCAAAGCATCTAACATAATGCGTTGTTCTAATTGTGCCACCATTTTTTTCGTAGACACCACAGCATCTGGATTTACAGAAATAGAGTCAATACCATGTTTTACTAAGAACTCACAGAACTCTGGATATACACTTGGCGCTTGTCCACAGATGGATACTGTTTTGCCATCTTTGTGTGCTGTTTCAATTAAATGTTTAATAGCACGTTTTACAGCCAAGTTTCTTTCATCATAAATATGTTGTACAGTTTCATTATCTCGATCACAGCCTAATACAAGCATCGTTAAGTCATTGGAACCGATAGAGTAACCATCTACATATTGATTGAATTGATCCGCCAAGATAATGTTCGCAGGGATTTCAGCCATCAACCATACTTTGAAGTCCGCATTACGTTGTAAGCCGTGTTCTGCCATAATACGAGTTACTTCTGCTGCTTCCTTCACAGTACGACAGAATGGAATCATAACTTGCAAATTTTTAAAACCGAATTCATTGCGTACTTTCTTAATGGCTTCTATTTCTAACAAGAACGCTGGTGCATAGCGTTCATCATAGTAGCGAGAAGCACCACGGAATCCAAGTAATGCGCTAGATTCTTCTGGCTCGTATTTATCACCACCATTTAAATCACGGTATTCGCTAGATTTGAAGTCACTCAAACGCAATACAACTTGTCGAGGGGCTAAGGCTGCACATACTTTACGCATACCTTCGGCTAAGGTATCGATGGCAAAATCACGACGACCTGTTTCGATTAAATGCATTGGGTGTTCATGAATAAAAGTAGTCCAAATGAATTCCTCACGCATTAAACCAATACCATCACAAGGTAATACGCCATATTTTTCAGCCAAGTCTGGATCGCCTAAGTTCATGTAGATTTTAGTAGCTGTAATCGGTGTTGGCTCTACATAGCGAGCTTCTGCTGCCGGTTCTACTTTTTTGGTAGCCTCTTCTAAAATTCCATCATACACAATACCATTGGTAGCATCTACAGTAATCATTTGACCGTCAGAAATCGTTTTCGTCGCCTCTTCACTGCGAGATTTTGTACCTACAATACAAGGAATCCCCAACTCACGACTTACAATAGACGCATGACAAGTCATACCACCTGCATCTGTGACAATAGCTTTTGCTTTTTTCATCGCCGGTACCCAGTCAGGAGCAGTCATAGTAGTAACAAGGATTTCTCCTTCTTTGAAATCATCGATATCTTCTGGATTTTCAATCACATGAGCTCGACCTGCTGCTTTACCAGGGCTCGCAGGAAGACCTTTTACCACAATCTTACGTTCTGTTGTAGTCGCTTCCACTACAGTTTCTTCTTTTTCTTTCTTTTGAGAGAATACAGTTTCTGGACGGGCTTGTAAAATCCATACTTTTCCATCGCGCTCATCGATGCCCCATTCCATATCCATATAGCAACCATAATGTTTTTCAATTGCTTTTGCATAAGTTGCTAATTCGATAACTTGTTCGTCTGTAATAACTTGTTGACGAGCTTGGTCTTCAGGAATTTGAATTTCAACGCAATCCCCTTCTGGTTTACGTACTAATGCAAGATTTTTATCGTTAATCATACGATCTGTAATTTGCATCGTCCCTTTATCTACAGTGAAATTATCTGGTGTTACTGTACCTTGCACTACATACTCACCAAGACCCCAAGATCCTTCGATAATAATGGATTTGTCATCACCATTCATAATATTCACAGAGAACATAACGCCTGCAGCTTTGGAGTATACCATCATTTGGATGGCTGCTGACAAGGCTACTGTCATATGATCGAAACCTTGTTTTACACGATAGTAGGTAGCACGGTCAGTAAAAGTAGATGCATAGCATTCTTTTACTTTAGCAATGATCATATCAGCGCCACGAACATTTAAGTATGTATCTTGTTGACCTGCAAAACTAGCATCTGGCAAGTCCTCTGCAGTGGCACTAGATCTTACCGCTACAAATGGATTTTCTTCCCCTACTTTACGTGCTAACTCTTCATAGCCTTCACGAATAGCCTCAGCTAATGGAGCTGGCATTTCCTCATCCATAATCATTTGACGTACTTCTGCAGTCACCTTACGTAACAAAGCAGAATTTTCCACATCATGTAACTCTTCTAGTTTAGCTTTAATTCGATCTACTAAACCAGTTTCTTCCATGAAATAACGATAGCCATGGGCTGTTGTAGCATATCCATAAGGAACAGGTACATTCGTAGAAGAAGTCATTTCTCCTAAAGAAGAAGACTTACCACCAACAATATCCACATCCTCACGATGCAATTCATCAAACCAAAGAACATATGCAGTATCACGACTCATGATTATCCCTCCATCACAAATAGTATTCATAATTTAATTATATAGTACAACATATATAATAAATAGTCAAGCACTATTAGGATTGGAATCAAAAGTAAGTTGCAAATTAAACCCCATTATTAATAAAAGATACATCATAATAATGTAATTTTAAATAAAAAAGTATCCTTATAGGATGCTCTTCCATTTGCCCTATTCAGTTAAGAACACCACAGGCTACATAGGGAAGCAAGTGATATTGGTAATACACCTACTAACTGTGCTATAATTAAGATAACAAAAGAAGAGCCATCAACGTGTAGCTGGCGTTAGGCTCATCTTAAAACTTTCAAAATGGATAGCCTAACGTGTATAAGTATTAGCGGTACTTATCTTATACGTTAGGCTTTTCATTAATTATTTAAATAAATCAATGAGATGTACTAATCTATTCGTACTGTTTATTAAAACTAAATACTTTGATAAACAGTAATGAAAGCAAAGAGCAAAATGATTAATGATCCATACAAAAAATACAATAAGAACACCAGAGGAACGCAGTTAGGTGTAGTAGCCTTGTGGCGTTCCCTTACTACCTAAATCACACAAAAGCAGAAGAGCACGACATGTTCCGGAGCAAACCTAACCACTGTATCAGTTTGCGGAGGAATATGTCGTGCTCTTCCCTTTGCAATATTCAGTTACGAACGCCACAGGCTACATAGACTAGCAAGAGACGATTTTGATGAATTTCCGTTTCCCAACTTGCAATACCATACCATCTTTTAATACGATATGTTCTTCATTGCATTTTTCACCATCGATTTTAAAAGCACCAGCTTTAATGGAGCGTCTAGCTTCTCCATTACTTGCTGTTAAGCCTGCGTCAGATAGTAATTGTGGTACGAAAACAGGTTCTTCTGTAAAAGCCACTTTGTATTCAGGAATATCTGTTGGCATCGCATGTTTTTGGAACACACGAACAAACTCTTCTTGCCCAAAATTAGCTGCTTCTTCACCATGGTATAAGCGAACAATGGTGTGAGCGAGTTTCATCTTCACATCTCTTGGATGTGCTGCACCAGATTCTAAATCCTTGCCAAGTTGTTCTTGTTCTTCAATACTCATATCCGTTACCAACATAAAGTAACGCATCATCAATTCATCTGGAATAGACATGGCTTTACCATACATTTCAGATGGAGCCTCGCTAATACCAATGTAGTTACCAAGTGATTTACTCATTTTTTGGACACCATCAAGGCCTTCTAAGATCGGCATTGTGATGATTGTTTGCTCAGGCATGCCCTCTTCACCTTGTAGATGACGCCCCATCAACAAGTTAAAAGTTTGGTCAGTACCACCAAATTCTACATCCGCTTTCAAAGCGATAGAATCGTAACCTTGCATCAATGGATACATAAACTCATGAATGCTAATTGGTCGACCTTCTGTATATCGTTTATGAAAGTCATCTCGTTCTAGCATACGAGCTACGGTATACTTAGATGCTAGTTTCAACACATCAGCAAAGTCTAATTTACTCAACCATTCGCTATTGAAACGAACTTCTGTTTTTTCTGGATCTAAAACTTTGAAAATTTGCTCTTGGTATGTTTTCGCATTCGTAATGACTTGTTCTTCTGTCAATGGTGGACGAGTTACACTTTTACCGGTTGGGTCACCAATGCGAGCTGTAAAATCGCCGATTAAAATGATAACTTTATGTCCAAAGTCTTGGAATAATTTTAACTTACGCAAGACTACAGTATGACCTAAATGAATATCTGGAGCTGTTGGATCCAAGCCTAATTTAACAATCAATGGTGTATTGGTTGCTACGGATTTCTCTAATTTCTTCTTAAATTCATCTTCTGGTAAAAGATCAGCTACCCCATGGGAAATGAGGCGAAACTGTTCTGCTGCACTAATCATGATTATCTCCTATATTACTGTGAACTTTTAGAGAATTTAGGAGCAATAACGGGATCTTTCCCCTTATTACTTTTTGATTTAGAGGGGCTTTCATCATTTGATGTTGTACCATCATCACTATCTAAATCTCCATCTTTTTTATCTTTTTTATCTTTATCGTCTTTTTTCTTATCTGTAGCTGGATTTTCATTACCTGCATAAGCCTCTGGTCCTACCCCATCTGGCACAGTAAAGTTTGAACCAGGTGTATCAGCCAATGCTGCTTGCATATATTGTCTCCAAATAATAGCTGGTGTTTGACCACCTGTAGTGCCGTGCAATGTTTCAGAACCACTGTCATCACCCATCCAAACAACGGTTACCAAATCAGGCGTATATCCAGCAAACCAAGCATCTTTTTCTTCGTCTGTAGTTCCTGTTTTACCTGCTGCTGGACGACCGAAGTATGCGTTTCCACCTGTACCATATTTAATAACAGATTCCAACATATTCGTCATCATATACGCATATTTTGGTTCTACAACACGGGTTTCATCAACAGATGATTCTTCAACGATATTGCCATTACGATCTACAATTTTTGTAATAGATACAGGTTTTACTTTCACACCATTATTAGCAAGCACGCCATAGGCTACTGCCATATCCATTGGGGTTACACCTTTTGTTAAACCACCTAAGGCTACAGCTAAATTATCATCACCTTTTTTATCCAATGTGGAAATACCCATTTTTTCTGCTAAATCCAATACATTGGACATTCCTACTTTATCAGCTACCAATACAGCTACTACGTTATTAGAATGTGCTAACGCATTACGCAATGTCATAGCACCAGAATGTTTACGAGAATAGTTCTGCGGTTTCCAACCATGGAACTCCGATGGTTTATCCACATATACAGTACCTGGATTATCGCCATGTTTTAAGGCCGCCAAGTAAACAAATGGTTTAAAGGAGGATCCTGGTTGACGAACCGCCATAGTAGCACGGTTAAAAGAATCTGTTCCTCTACCACCAACCATAGCTACAATATGTCCATTATGAGGGTTTAGGGAAATCAGAGCCCCTTGTGGTTGGCGCAATCCATTTTCATCAGTATAATAATCTGGCAAGTTTTCCATTGCTTTTTCCGCAGCGCGTTGGGCTTTCATATCGATAGTAGTATAGATTTTCATACCTTCTTTGTAAACTGCATTATCTCCATAGCGCTCCGACACTTCATTGATAACATAGTTAATGAAATACCCCATGCTACCATAACCATTGGATGATTGTGGTTTATCTAGCAAGTGAATATCCGCTTGTTTCGCTTCTTCTGCATCAGCTTGAGACAAGTATTCATATTTTACCATCTGCCCTAACACAACAGCTTGCCGTGCCTTTGCTGCTTTTAAATTGTTAAATGGAGAGTAATAGTTAGGACTTTGAGGTAATCCTGCTAAAATCGCCATTTGAGCTAAGGATAAATCTTGTACATCTTTGCCAAAATACACATGCGCTGCCGTTTGCACACCATAAGCACCTTGACCAAAATAAATTTGGTTCATATACATTTCTAGGATTTCTTTTTTCGTATAATGTTGCTCAATACGCAATGCCAATAAAGCTTCCATAATCTTACGTTTAAAGGTACGATCTTGTGTCAAGAAAGCATTACGAGCTAGCTGTTGAGTAATGGTAGATCCACCCTCTGCTACACCATCATGAGCAATATTTACCCATACAGCACGTAAAATACCGATAGGGTCAATCCCATGATGACTGTAGAACCGATTATCTTCTGTCGCAATAAAAGCATCTTGAAACTTTTGTGGAATATCCGCCAATTTTACTGGTAAGCGGTTTTCCTCTGAATGAACAGTAGTAATCAAATCACCATTAGCATCATAAATTTGAGATGATGCTGCTGGTTTTACGTTGCCTACATCCGGCAAGGAAGACATGGTGGCACCTAAAAAGCCACAGCCTGCTCCTGCTACAATTAATATAAATAAGATGAAGAAAATCCAAAAGGAACGTTTCCATGATGATTTTTTCTTCACTGGTCTCTTTTTCACAACTCGTCTCCGAGGAGGAATGGGTCTTGATGAACTAGGATTCATATGTCACCTCTCTAAAGCTCATTATTTCCTATAGAACTTCCTTAATTATACTCTATTTGCTAATTTTTGTACAAATCGAATTGTCCTAGGATACCATCTATAGGATGACTGTGGTCGCACCTGCACCACCTTCATCTAAACTAGCTAGGTCATAACTTTTAATACCTGGTAAGGTTCTTAAATAGTCATGTACTCCCGCACGCAACGCACCAGTTCCTTTACCATGAACAATACGCACCGAATTTAAACCAGCTAGGATAGCTTGATCAATAAATCTACCTACTTCTACAACAGCTTCATCCACAGTCCTTCCAATAATATTAAGTTCTGTGGAGGCTTGCTGTTGTCGAATCACCGCCATACCAGATCGTTTCCGCTGACGATTGGACATCGGCACAGGATTTTCTTTGCGCAATAAGGCACTAGCTTCCTCTCGAGTGGCTGCCAGTAAATCTTTCTCTTTAACAGTGACCGTCAATCCATTCATATCCACTTGAATGCGTTTTCCTTGGATAGCCAATATAGTACCTAAAGACTGTAAGTTATCTAAGAACACTACATCCCCTGCTTTTATTTTCGTCACATCTAAACGTTCTCGTTTTTCTATAACACCTGTAGGAACAGACACATTGGAAACACCTTTTCTAGCTTTAGAAATCGCATCTTGTCGCTTTTGTTTATCTGTTTCATTGAAAGAACCTTTTAACTCTTTAATGATTTGTTCACTTTCAATACGAACGGAGCGCTTCATATTTTGCGCTTCTTCACGAGCTTTTTCTAAGATTACTTTTTTCTTATCTTGTAATGCTTTTTTATCTCTCATCACTTGCGTACGCATGCGACGAACTTCTTCTTGCTCTTTTTTCAAAGCTCGTTCACGCTCTTGCGTTTTACGTAACTCTTGATTTAATTCACGGAGCATATCTTCAATAGCACTTCGTCCATTTAGTTCCCATTGTTTACGAGCTAAATCGACTACCTCTTGAGGTAATCCTAAGCGAGCCGCAATGCTAAGTGCATGCGAACTACCTGCTACGCCAATATGTAAGCGGTATGTAGGGCGTAAAGTCCTTTCATCAAACTCTACATGACCGTTTTCTACGCCTTCTGTTTGGTACGCATATGTTTTTAGTTCATTATAGTGGGTGCTGACCATCATGAGTGCTCCCTTTTTCCGGAAGTATTCAATGATGGCGATCCCTAACGCACTACCTTCCTCTGGATCTGTACCAGACCCCAACTCATCGAGGAGCACCAAATCATTAGGTCCCACTTTTTTAAGAATCCGAATCACCTGCGTCATGTGAGCAGAGAAGGTACTCAAGCTTGCTTCAATACTTTGTTCATCTCCAATATCAGCATAGATATGGTGAAAGATGGGTAAGGTAGACCCACTGTCCGCAGGAATACATAACCCACTTTGGTTCATCAATGCCAACAATCCCAATGTTTTCAACGACACTGTTTTACCGCCTGTATTGGAACCTGTGATAAGTAAAATACGATACTTCGTTCCTAACGTAATGGTAGTAGGTACGACTACATTAGGTGCCAACATAGGATGACGAGCTTGTAATAAGTTCACTTCTCGGCCTTGACTGATGGTAGCTCGTACAGCTTTCATCTGTATGGCGAGTTCTGCCTTGCCATAGACAAATTCAACATGTGACACTCGCTTACAGGCATCTAGCAGTGTATCCGCATGAGCTCGTACTAGCTCTGTTAATTCTTTATAAATACGAAGTACTTCCTGTTCCTCAGCTAATGTCGCCTCTTGTAATTCATTATTTAAATCCACTAATCGCATAGGCTCGATATATAAGGTCGCACCTGTAGCAGATCTATCATGGATAAGGCCAGGAAATGCTCCTCGATATTCTTGTTTTACAGGAATAACGTATCGATTATTACGCATGGTAACGATGGCTTCTTGAAAATATTTTTGATTGTCCTTATCTTGCAAAATTCTTTGTAGATCATTTTTAATAGCATTCTTTGTACGACTCATAGTCATACGTAACTGTTGTAATTTTGGTGTAGCACTATCCAATAATACACCGTACGCATCAAAAGTTCTTTCAAAGCGTTTTGTCAGCTTATCATGACTTGGTAAATCCTGCACCCATAAGGATAGCAAAGGATACAGCAAATACTTTTCTTTGAAAAAACGATACATCCGATTATATGCCAAAATCGTAGTATGCAAATCCCAAAGCTCTTCACGAGTCAAAATAATTTCTTTACGACTCTTGGAGCAAGTGGTGCGAATATCCTTCGTGCCACTGATGGGTTGCTCCACTTCTTGCTCTAAGGAACGCATAGCTTCCACTGTTTCATCTAGAGCATCTTCAATTTTTTGACGGTTGTGCATAGGTTGCAGATTAAGTGCATATTCTTTAGCTATAGCAGAGGAACACACATCCGCTAACTTTTGCCGTATATGTTGAAAGTCTAAGACTTGTTCACTATTCATTATGATTCCCCTAAAATTCCTTTAAAAAAGTGTCCCCGCGTAATATGTGTAACTCCTTCTTTACTCGGCGCTTTCACAGTCCCCTCCAGTAATTGGTGATACATACTCATCTCTTTAGCAATCCATTTAGGACTTCGTTGTCTTCCATCAATCACTAAGCGCTGCAATCCAGAACGTCGTAAGTCATCAATATAGCTTTTCATATCTAATTCTCGACTATTCATAATATGGGTACGGCAGAATGGATCTGTAAAGATAGGAAATAACTCACCTTTTCTATCCTGTAAAGCATAGTCTTTTTTCGTACACACTAATGGACAACCCCGTTTATACCCAGTACCTGCAAAGCTACTGATTGGACAATACTCTGAAATCATCAATTCTACACGGCCCTGTACAATAGCACCAATAGGCATAATCCCTTTATTTGCCATCATATTCATTTGATGCAAGGTAGCCTCTAAGGACACATTAACTGTACTAAATCCTAAGTCATTTAATATACCTAAGGTGTGAGAGTTAAACGTTTGCAATCCCGTATCACCTTCCACAACTCCGGTATATCCCAATTGATGTAACACTTCCAAAGCCCCTAAGAAATGTACTCGAATTCCATCTGGCTTGGCTTGTACCATGTGAACTACCATTTCCTTAAAGGCTGTACTTTCATTATCCTTAATTACCCTTGGAGTACTAAAGATAATTGTTTTATTCGCCTCACGGCAAAGATGTACAATCTCCTCATAGGCCGTCTGTGGTACTGGGATTCGATGTAATGGATCACCAAACACAATACGGTCTACTGGTGTCATGACTGCTTGCTGAACGCCTTCTACAGAATCCACTAGGATTTCTAATTGTTTTGTATCAGATTCTAGGGGATGAACCTGCGTAAACCCTAATACCTGTCCTACAGATTGAGTCATATCCCCTAATAATTCCATCCCTGTTGGCAAACTCGCTTTCCGAGCTTCCCATGATGTCACATATTCTTCTATTAGCAATTCTTCCATAGACTCTACAGCATTTCTACGAAGACTATTTAAGACACTGCTAGGCCACATGAAAGGACCTTCTGGAACTGTTACATGATCTAAGTCAAATAGGGTATTCCCTAAACGGCCTAATTGTTCCGTAATCTTCTCCGTTGACGTCGGTTTGTTATGAGCTATTTGTAGTATATACTCATCAGTAACCGTTACCGTTTGACCAGACTCTAACATCATAGTCAACGAAACAGTGCTACCTTCTTCGCCATGTAAGAACATATAGGATTTGTATTTACGAGTAAAATCTTTTAATCCCCGTTGTTTTGTATACCCCCCTTGACTGGCACGGTATACTTTACCAGAACCCATGCTTTCACTGAGTGGAATCTTATATACCGAATGATGACACGTCATATCTTCCATAACTGTAATGTAGTGCACATCACCTGTATGGGCAATGACCTTCAGCAAATCTCCTACAGCAATTGTTTCTGTAGTTTCTACCGTTAAGGTGCGTCCTTTGACATGCCCTTCTCCAAGGTATTTCCCTAAATGATTAGGAGCACTGATGGTCATCATGGACTTGGAACCATTATTTTCCAAATAGGCAGTCGAAAAGCCACGGTTAAATCCCTCTTCCAAGCGAGCAAAATCTTCTGCAGTAGCCTGTCCCGCACGATCGATGATAGTCCGATAAGTGCCGATGACTTCATGCACGTAGGATACCTTTTTCATGCGACCTTCTACTTTGAAAGAGGCCACACCAGCTTCTATGAGTTCTTTCATATACGCACTATAGTTCAAATCCTTAGGGCTCATAATATAGGTTTCTTTATCATGGGTGATCTGCTCACCATCTACTGTAACCAGTTGATACGGCAATCGACACGGCTGTGCACAAGAACCCCTATTCCCACTGCGTCCACCGATAAAACTACTCATCAAACATTGTCCAGAATAGGAAATACAAAGAGCTCCATGAATAAAGACTTCAATTTCCGCTTTTGCATGTTTACAAATATGACGAATTTCATCTAAGCTTAATTCCCTAGATAAAACAACTCTAGTAAATCCCAATCGTTCTAAAAATTGTACAGTCTCCAAATTAGTAGCTGTCATTTGTGTACTACCATGTAACTCTAAGGTAGGTGCCACTTGTCGCGCTATTCTTGCAACGCCAAGGTCTTGCACAATAATACCATCTACACCAATGTGTTCTAACTCACATAAGTGCTCTGCTAAAGCTTTACTTTCACGGTCACCTACTAGAATATTTACAGTTACATAAATACCCACCTGTAATATATGTGCTAGGCGTAATGCTTCTCGCAACTCTTCATAGTCAAAGTTGCCCGCATGGGAGCGAGCATTAAAGACCTTACCGCCTAAATAAATGGCATCAGCCCCTGCTTCAAGGGCGGCCATGAAATTTTCCATTGTCCCTGCTGGGGCTAATAATTCCATCATAACTCCTTATATAAAATCGGTCACCTCCTGAGAGAAATGACCGATTCTAACATCCCGTAGGATTTACGTATTATCGTAATGTACAACCTTTATCAGCTAATTTTGCTAAAATCCCTTGGATTTTATCTTCAATATCAGCATCTACTAATGTTCCTTCATGAGAACGGAAAGATAATGTATAGGCTAAGCTACGATATCCATCTTGAATATGTTCCCCTTCATACACATCGAAAATACGAACAGATTCTAAATATTCGCCGCCTTCTTCTTGCATCACTGCTAAGATGTCACCCGCTTGTACCGTGTTTGGTGCCACAATCGCTAAGTCACGGCTTGTGCCTGGGAATTTAGAAATACCTGTGAAAGAAATTCCTTTTCTGTTCACTTGCAACATAGCTTCTAAATCCATTTCAAACAAGTAGGCTTTTCCATTCACATCATAGTGGCTTGCCACTTGTGGGTGTAACTCGCCAAAGCGAACGATTTCAACACCATCTACAGTAATGCTTGCACTTACACCTGGGTGTAAGTAATGTTCTTTACTACGAGCAATACCATACTCATCAATACCCAAACCAGCAAGTACAGATTCAATGATACCTTTTACATCGTAGAAATCTACATTTCTAGCCGGCACATTCCATTCTTGACGATCCCATTTACCTAGGATCACACCTGTTGCCATCATGCGTTCTTTAGGCAATTCTGTAAGAGGTAATGCTTTTGGTTCATATACTGCGGCAACCTCAAACAATGCCAAATCCAAATTCTTTTGCGCTACATTGCGTTTTGCTGTTTCTAATACGCTAGGTACCAATGTAGTACGCATCACTGGGAATTCCTCTGAAATTGGATTCAAAATAGGAATCGCTTGATGTCTGCTATCTGTGTCTGGAATCAACAAATCTTGTAAACTATCTTTATGCATGAAACTGAAAGTAATAATTTCATCTAATCCAGCTCCTGCCAAACTATGTTTTACATCGTGCACCAAAGTATGCATAGGAGATACGGTACCAGTTTGGATCCGTGCCAATGGTGTAGTTGGTTGAATCTCATCATAATTATGAATACGTGCTACTTCTTCCGCAATATCTGGCATACCGGTTACATCATCACGCCAAGATGGGATTGTAGCAACTAACACGTCACCCTCTTGTTGCACTGTAAAGGACAATGTTGCTAAGATATTCACCATTTCTGCTTCATCAATTGCAGTTCCTAAATAAGCATTAACAGCTGCACTTGTGAAAGACACAGTACGTACTTCTTTTGGTGCTGCATATACATCAATCACACCTTTGGCAACCGTAGCACCTGGTGTAATGTCTAATAACAATTGTGCTGCTCGGTCTAATGCTAATGGTGTCATTTCACTATTTACACCACGTTCAAAGCGACCAGATGCTTCAGAACGTAAGCCTAATGCACGAGAGGTACGGCGAATAGATGCTCCATTAAATACAGCAGCTTCCAATACAACCGTTGTTGTTTCAGTAGATACTTCACTATCAGCACCACCCATGACACCAGCGACCCCTACAGGACGATCAGCATCAGCAATAACAAGCATAGTATCTGCTAATGTGCGATCATTGCTATCTAAGGTTTGAATCACTTCGCCTGCTGTTGCTTTGCGAGCCACTAAACTATGTCCATGAAGATGATCATAGTCGTACGCATGCATTGGTTGACCTAACTCCAACATCACATAGTTTGTTACGTCCACCACATTGTTGATAGGACGGATACCGCAATTGCGCAAACGATTTTGTAACCATAATGGAGATTTTTGAACTGTTACATTTTCAATCAAACGTCCCATGAAACGAGAGCACAACTCGGTATCTTCAATGGAGATACTCAAACGACCTTCAATAGATGGTCCCTCTTCTGGTACTGTAACCTCTGGGAATGTAGCTTCTGATTTACCTAATACAGCAAATTCTCGGCTTAGACCTACCATAGAGAAACAATCTGCACGATTTGGTGTTAGCTCAAATTCGTACACTACATCAGTAAGACCTAGCACTTCTTTTACATCTCGTCCGATAGCTGTGCCTTCAGGGAAAATGTAGATCCCTGTCGCTTCTTCTGGCAATACTACGTCTGTGGATAAGCCGAACTCAGCCACAGAGCAGAACATGCCTTCCGACACTTCGCCACGAAGTTTGCCTTTTTTAATTTCAGTGCCATCTGCTAAGCGAGATTTATGGTACGCCACTGGAACAATTTGTCCCACTGCCACATTCGTTGCGGCTGTTACGATTTGTTTCGTAACTGGTTCCCCTTCTTCTGTTAAGCATTCTACTTGGCACACTTGTAATTTATCAGCATCAGGATGTCTTGTAATCTCTACGATTTTTCCTGTATAGATTTTTTTAATGCCTGTATCGCAGTGGATTACTTCTTCTACTGGAATCCCTGCTTGTGTCAAAGCATCTGCAAATTCTTGTGGGTTCTCGCCAATATTCACAGATACATAGTCTTTCATCCATTGTAAACTAGCTTTCACGATAACCTCCTAGAATTGCGTTAAGAAACGTTTATCATTTTCATAGAATAAACGTAAATCATTAATACCATATTTCAACATTGCAATACGTTCTACGCCCATACCAAAAGCAAACCCTTGCACTTCATTTGGATCGTAACCATTCAACTTTAACACATTTGGATGTACCATACCACAACCAAGAATTTCTAACCAACCTGTGTGAGAACATACACGGCATCCTTCACCATGGCACATGCAGCAAGAAATATCTACTTCTGCACTTGGTTCTGTGAAAGGGAAGAAACTTGTACGGAAACGAACCGCAGTATCTTCACCAAACATTTTTTTCAAGAACAATTCCAATGTACCTTTCAAATCAGAGAAGGTAATATGTTTGTCGATCACAAGACCTTCTACTTGATGGAATACTGGGGAATGCGTAGCATCATAGTCCCAACGATATACTTTACCTGGCGCAATCATGCGGATAGGCGCATTTTTTTCACTACCTTGCAATGTTCTAGCTTGTACAGGAGACGTATGCGTCCGAAGTAATACGGAATCAGTGATATAGAAAGAGTCCTGCATATCGCGAGCTGGATGGTCCGCCGCTAAATTCAAGCATTCAAAGTTAAAATAGTCCGATTCAATTTCAGGGCCTTCTTCTACTGCATAACCCATGGATACAAAGAATTGTTCAATTTCTTCATTGATTTGTGTCAATGGATGTAAATGGCCTTTGCGAACAGGACGACCTGGCAATGTGATGTCGATCGTCTCTTGTTCTAATTTAGCCGCCAATACAGCAGCTTCCATTTGTCGTTGCACTCCGTCTAAAGCTTCTTCCAAAGCTACACGAACTGTATTTACCAAAGCACCCATAGCAGGACGTTCTTCAGGAGACAGTTTGCCCAATCCTTTTAATAACGATGTGACTTCCCCTTTTTTACCTAAATAGGTAACACGAATATCTTGTAATTCCTGCAAGTTTGCGGCCCCTTGAATTTGGGCAATTGCCTTTTCTTGCAATGCTTGCAATTGTTCTTTCATTGATTCCTATCCTCCAACTATTCTTCATCTAACAACGACCATGGTAATGCTGGCAATTCCATGTCACCCAATACCATGAAGGTTCCACTTCCCATAAACACAAGCTCTCCCATATCATTATATAGGCGACAGGATGTAACCATCGTCGTCTGTCCGTTGTGTTCCACATTGGACACGCCTCGAATCCTTGCATTCTTTGGCAATGCTTTCACAAAATTGCCATTGATTTGCGCCGTTGTCACTTGTTTTCCTAATGTAATACAAGCCAATCCCATGAGATAATCTGACAAACTCAGATGCACCCCGCCATACACATCGCCTCGTGGATTGCTATGTAACTGTTTTTCACTGTAAAAGTCTAATTCCACATGACCAGGGGACACATTGCGAAGTGTCACATGATGCAATACCTCAAAGGGATGAGCACTTGTATGGTCTTGGAAGTATTCCAATAATGTCTTATATTCCATATTTGCAACCTTTCTAAGCTTATCCTTTTATTATAGAGGAAATACCACCTCATTATCAATAGATAGGCCTAGAAATCCTTGATTAAATCCAATAAACCTTGCTCATCTATAACAGGGATACCTAATTGCTCCGCCTTCGTCAATTTGCTACCAGCATCTTCGCCGGCGATAACTAATGTCGTTTTTTTGCTCACAGATCCTGTTACCTTGGCTCCATGTGCTTCTAGGATGGCACCTGCCTCTGTACGCCCCATCGCAGAAAGCTTACCAGTCAATACGATAATCTGACCTTCTAGTTCATTGCCTGCAGCTTCCTGTGCTTCCTCTTCTAATCGTACACCAGCACTACGCAATCCTTCTACTATTTGTCGGTTTCGTTCATCACCGAAATATTCCACCAAGCTTTTCGCCATAGTAGGTCCAATTTCATCTATACTCGTCAATTCATCCATAGTGGCCTGCATCAAACTATCGATGGAAGTAAAGTATTTCGCAATAGTTTGACCCGCTTTTGCTCCGATAAGACGAATCCCTAGGCCAAATAACACACGGCCTAAGCCTCGTTCTTTCGAATCTTCGATAGCTTGTAACAGATTTTGGGCAGATTTTTTTCCCATTCGTTCCAAAGAAGTAATATCTTCCTCTTGCAAATGATATAGGTCCACTACTGTTTCAATACGATGATTAGTGACCAATGCCTCTACGATACTTGGACCTAATCCATCAATATTCATCGCATCACGGGAGGCAAAGTGAATGATTCCTTCCTTTTCCACCGCTGGACAATGTTCATTACTACAATAGATGGCCACTTCTCCTTCACGACGTAACGTAGGAGATTCACAAACTGGACAGGCAGTAGGCATTTCATAAGGTGCAGCATCAGCTTGTCGCTTGTCCATTACTACAGAAATAACCTCTGGAATAATTTCTGCGGCCTTATGAATACGCACCGTATCACCAATGCGAATATCCTTTTCTTTAATAAAGTCTTCATTGTGCAAGGTGGCACGTGATACGTTCGTACCAGACACAAAAACAGATTCTAATTCTGCAGTTGGTGTCAATACCCCTGTACGACCTACATTAATAGTAATGTCCTTCACAATTGTTTCCACTTCTTCTGGTGGATATTTGAAAGCCGTCGCCCATTTCGGATCCTTCGCTGTGGTCCCCAATGTCTCTTGGTCTTCAAAATCATTTACTTTTATGACCATACCATCTGTATCATACGGCAAGTTGTGACGTTCTGTATCCCAATAGTGAATATGCTCCACAACTTCGGCTATGGATTCACATACTTTATAGTGTGGATTGACATGAAATTTGAACGCTTCTAGTTGCTCTAATAATTCCTGTTGTGTATGTATGTTAGACCCTTCTGATGAACCAATCGCATAGGCGAAAAAGTCTAAGTTACGACTCGCCGTAATGGCTGGATCTTGTTGGCGCAAGGAACCAGCTGCCGCATTACGTGGATTTACAAAAGTTTGTAAGCCAGCCTCTTCTCGTTCTGCATTAATGCGTGTAAATTCCTTATGTGGCATATAGGCTTCACCACGGATTTCAATGAATGGTGGTGCATTGTCAATAACCAATGGAATAGACTGTATGGTCTTTACATTGGCTGTTACATCTTCCCCTACACGACCATCACCACGTGTGACAGCTCGTACAAAAAGACCTTTTTCATAATGCAGGTTCACTGCCAACCCATCAATCTTTAACTCCACCACATAGTGTGGCTTGTGACCCAGTTCTTTTTCACAGCGTGCGCCAAATTGTTCCACTTCGGCATCATTAAAGACATTGCCTAGGCTGAGCATACGTTGTCCATGTACTACTTTTTCAAAGCTGCCTTCCACTTTTGCCCCTACACGTTGTGTAGGCGAGGTAGGCACAATGTATTCTGGATGAGCAGTTTCTAGTTCTACTAATTTTCTATACAACACATCATAATCATAGTCAGAAATGATAGGGGCATCTTTTACATAATATAAATAGGCATGATGGGCCAATTCTTTTTGTAATTGTTGAATTTCTTCTTGAATACTCATTATATGATTTCCTTATTTTTTTCGTATAGGCGCAAATTTAGCCATAATTTGTCGCAATCCCTGTGTAGGGAACTCAATTTTTAATTTTACATTGGCCCCTTCACCGACTACATCTACTACAGTTCCTTCTCCCCATTTAGCATGGATCGCAGTATCTCCTACAGTCCAATCTACTACTTGTGGATTGCGAATCATAGGTTTTGTAACAGGTCGATTCGCTACGGATTGATGGAACGGCACATTTCGTTGTAATTCTTCCTTCACGGTTCGTTTAGGACGCACTTCTTCCACGAGCTCGCTGGGAATTTCTTTCAAGAAGCGAGATGGTAAATACCCTGTAGTTTTACCAAACACAGTCCGTGTTGTGGCGTTCGATACGTATAACTCTTCTTCAGCTCGAGTAATCCCTACATAGGCAATACGACGCTCTTCTTCTACTTCTTCTGGGTTCATCAACGTACGACTATGTGGGAATAAACCTTCTTCTAAACCAGCTAAGAATACTACTGGGAACTCTAGACCCTTTGCAGCATGTAAAGTCATTAATGTCACTTTTGATTCTTCTTGTTCAAAGGAATCTACATCATTCACCAACGCTACTTGCTCAAGGAAATCTTGCAATGTACCTTCTGGATTTGTATCCATAAACTCTTTTGCTACTGATACTAACTCACCAATATTTTCCAACCGCGCCTGGTCTTGTGGATCTGTACTATTCTCTAATTCCACTACATATCCAGTCCGATCTAATACGGCCTCAATGATACCTTGTACTGAAAGTTCTGTAGCCTCATTAACCAAAGTAAAAATTAATCCAGTAAAATCAACTAATTTATCTCTTGTTTTTCCTTTAATCGTAGGAATTTGTTCCACTTGACTTAATGCTAAAAACAAAGAAATATTTAATTCTCTAGCAAAGTCTTGTAATTTACCCACTGTAGTTAATCCGATACTACGTTTTGGCACATTGATAATACGTTGTAAGCAGATATCATCAAATGGATTGATTAATATCCGTAAATAGGCCAACACATCTTTGATTTCTTTACGATCATAGAACTTTGTTCCCCCCACCATAGTGTAAGGAATACCTCGTTTGATCATGGATTCTTCGAGCACACGAGATTGGGCATTTGTTCGGTATAAAACAGCCATATCCCCATAGCTACGATTGTGAATTTCTTTTTGTTTTTTGATGGTATCACCAATGAAAGCTCCCTCTTCTTGTTCTGATTGAGCTTCAAAATGACGAATTTTGACACCTTCTTCTTTATCCGTCCACAATACTTTCTCAGGGCGTCCCTCATTGTAATCAATGACAGCATTAGCAGCCTCTAAAATCGTTTTCGTAGACCGATAGTTTTGCTCTAATTTAATAAGCTTTGCCTTAGGATAGTCTTTTTCAAAGTCCAAAATATTTTGGATATCAGCACCACGCCAAGCATAAATACTTTGATCCACATCCCCTACAACGCATAGATTATTCCATTTAGACGCTAATAAAGATGCCAACGTATATTGTGCATGGTTTGTATCTTGATATTCATCAATCATAATGTATCGGAATCGATGACTATACTTTTCTAATACAGCTGGATTTTCTTGTAATAGTTTAACCGCTACTAGTAGTAAATCATCAAAGTCTAAGGCATTATTTTTACATAATTCTGCTTCATAATAATCATATACCTTAGACACTTGTTGTGTATAAAAATCACGGGCTTCACTACGAAAATCTTTCGCTAATTTCATTCTGTTCTTAGCATCACTAATCTGCGCCTGCATGGCTCCTACAGGATAATATTTATCATCCAAATTTAAGGCTTTTATAGCCTGCTTGATAACAGCCTGAGAATCACTGGAATCATAAATAGAAAAGTTTTTACTATATCCCATAAAAGAATCTAGCTCAAAGCGCAAAAACTTTGCACAAAAAGAATGAAATGTGCTAAGCCAAATGCGGTGTGCTGTATCTCCCACTAAAGTTTCCACACGCTCTTTCATTTCTTTGGCTGCTTTATTGGTAAAAGTAATAGCTAATATTTCATAGGGGCTTACCCCTTGTGTCAACAAATAGGCGATACGATATGTTAACACTCTTGTTTTTCCTGACCCAGCGCCAGCTAATATAAGTAGAGGCCCTTCTGTAGCGTATACAGCCTCTTGTTGCTCTTTATTTAAACCGTCAAATATCATAATACCTCTCTTGTATATAACAAGGGTGCGTCGAGTTATCGTACTCCAACGCACCCCTATGATAATTAGCCTTTCATAGCACCCACAATTGGTGGTACTACTTGTTTTTTACGGGATAATGTATGTTCTAAGTATACTTCATTGTCCACAGGTTGTGCATTGAATGCAGCTGCTACCACATTGTTCGCATCGCCAACAAAGATTAAGTTTGTTGCTTCTGTTAAAATATTCGTAATCATTAAGTAAGATGCACTATAGTTGTTAGCATTGCGCAACTCTTCCATAGCTTTTAACAAACAACCTTTGCGACCTAAAATATCTGTTGTATCCATAACTTGAATTTGACCAATACTAATGATTTTACCATTCGCTTCAAATTCTTTTAAATCTGTACGAACAATTTTTTCATCAGAATAGTCGGACACATCAGATCCAGCTTTCAACAATTCCATACCATATTCTTCTAAGTTCACACCAGCAATAGTTGCTAATTTTCTTGCTGTCTCTTTATCTTTTTCAGTGCAAGTAGGAGAACGGAATAATACTGTATCAGAAATGATGGCAGATAACATTAAGCCTGCAATATTTTTAGGAATTTCTTGACCATATTGCCAGTATAAGTTAGCAAGAATTGTACAAGTACATCCTACAGTTTCATAATGAATGAAAATCGGATTGTCTGTTACCAATCCACCAATACGATGGTGATCGATATTTTCGATTAATTCTGCTTCCTCAATATCATCAATAATTTGAACTTTTTCATTGTGGTCTACCAAAACTACTTTTGTTTTTTGCTTTGGTGCTTCCACATTGGAACGAATGATACCCAAGTATGTACCATTATCTACTACTGGATATCCACCGATGTGAGAGTTAGCTTTGAAATCACGTAATTTAGTTTCTTTGCTAATCACTTGGCAAGAAGTTTTTGTGCAAATTTCACCAGCTGTTACACCAGAGTTACCGTTCATAGCAGCTTCTAACGTATCAATCAAACGTTGTGCTGTAATCGTACCTACATAGGAATTACCATTCTCCACAACTGGAATACGATTCATTTCATATTGTTTGCGCCATGCTAATACATCTTGCAAAGATGCTTTACTATCCACTGCTGGAATAGATTCTACTACATCTTCCACTGTAACTGCAAAAGACGTTACGATTTCTGGATGTTCAAATCCGAAATAGTTTAATGCGAAAGTTGTTTCTTTGTTTGCTTGACCTGCACAAATTGGTTGTGCTCCGAATCCCATTTGATTTTTTAAGTTTGCATAGGAAATGGCAGAACAAATTGAATCAGTATCTGGACTCTTATGTCCTGTTACTAAAATTGTATCTCTTAACATAATGTCACCTCGTATAATCATCACTTGAGTTATATATTAATGTTTCTTTATTATATCATAAGTAGCTGTAAAATGCATACAAAAAAGACCTCGTAAACAATAGTTTACAAGGCCTTCTCATTCGTTCCTATTACGCATTTTTAGAAACTACTTGTTCTCCTTTGTAAGAACCACATGTTGGGCAAACGCGATGCGGCATCATTGGTTCGTGACATTGTGGACAAGCTACATAACCAGGTACTTCTAATTTCCAGTTAGCACGACGACGATCGCGACGGCATTTGGAAAGTCTACGCTTTGGTACTGCCATTATCTGCACCTCCTTAACATAATCACTAGGTATTAATCATCATTTTCTTCCTTCAGCAATGTTCTTAGCACTGCTAATCGAGGATCTACCACAAAGGATTCACAAGAGCATGGTGAAACATTTTGATTAGCTCCACACTGAACACACAATCCTTTGCAATCATCCTGACATAACACTTGAGAGGGCTCATTGATGATTAATGTTTCCCGAATGGTCTCCGTTAGATCAATTTCTTCTCCATCGAAAGAAATTATTTCATCGTCTCCATAGTTGGAATGTGTAACACCAAAAGTCTCTTCAAATGGAACAGTATGGGTATAATTAGTATCGGTTAAGCATCTTGAGCACTCATATTGTCCATTTGTTGTTATGGTACCATTCACCACATAATGTTGACCATCATAACGAAGCTCACCACTAATGGTTATATCATGACGGCTCCAAGGAAAAGCAGATACGTCACCAAGATCATCACCTGATGTCGTACATAGAAAAGGGACTACTCGTCCAATCTGTTCTTTTGCTTGCTCTACTTGCAGTTTCATAATTTTACCTCGACTATACTATTATAGCTACCTATACTATCTTTGTCAAATGCTAGCCACTATATGTTGTTAAGTTTTCATAAAACCCATACAAGACACAGCACTAACTTATCATGTTAAAAAGAGCTCCCCTATTGGAGAGCCCTTATGTATGTGGATTAATTTATCGAAAAATTAATTACATTTCTTCGAATTGGTCTTTACCAACCCCACAAACTGGGCAAAGGTAATCAGCTGGTTGATCTTCGAATTTAACGCCTTCAACAGCTTCATCGTAAACCCAACCGCATACTACGCAAACGTATTTTTTATCCATTATGTGCACCACCTTTCGTACTAAAAGATTTGTCTCAGATACTTCATCTACAAACAGTATACCACTACAATCGAAAACTTTCAATATATTCTCAATCATTTTCTATGTTATTTTTAGATACATATTTGCAAACTATGCATAGCAAATCAATAGTACAACACACGGAATATCATCAACGAATGCATAGTTATCACCATCTACGACTGGCTCCACCGCCGCCAGAGGAGCCGCCGCCAAATCCACCGAATCCGCCGCCACCGGAACGGCCAGATCCACCTCCTCGACCAGAGGCCAATATCAAAAGGATAGATTGGGTAATAGCACCGCCAAAAAATGTCATATCCACTATGATTAATGCCAAGATCCCTACACCAATCAACAATAATTGGAAAGGACTTAACTCAATAGAATCTTGCTTTGCATAGGTACGACTGCCATCAATACTCACTCCATACTCTTTGCTGACCTCACCTACTAGGACTTTATACGTTTCCATGACGCCAGGTCCAAACTTTCCTTTTTGAAAGTACGGTATAGTATATTGATCTAGGATTTCTCCAGCTTTCCCATCATTGATAGCACCTTCTAATCCATAGCCTACTTCAATGCGCATTTGCTTGTCCTTTAGGGCAATTAAAAAAAGTACTCCATTATTTTTTTCTTTGTCACCAATTCCCCAAGCGCGAAAGACACGATTCGCGTAATCTGAAACATCCTCACCCTCTAAGGTTGGAATCAATAGGACTGCAATTTGCGCTTTCGTTTTCTTTTGAAGTTCTAAGCCCATACGGTTCATGGTATTTATTTCTTCTTTTGTCAGAGTTTGTGTTTGATCTAATACATATCCATTCTTAGGTGGATTGGGTACATCTAGGGCAAGCACAGATAGGCTACAAAAAAACAACAGCGTCGTTACAAGTATAGCGCTAAGAATCGTAGACCATGTAAATTTTCTCCTCATCCGACCTCCTCAACACAAGTAATCTCTTCATACTACCTATGATTTCCAAGTGATTCCACACTGAGCCCTTAACTAAAACTGTACTTTAGGTGCACTTTGCGCCCCTTGATCTGCTTCAAAATATGGTTTTACTTGGAATCCCATTGGACTAGCAATTAAAGAAGTTGGTAAGGTCCGAATTTTCATATTATAGGCTTGTACACTTCCATTATAATCCTTACGTGCCACGGCAATACGATTTTCTGTGCCTGCTAATTCATCTTGTAAAGCTCTGAAATTAGCATCTGCTTTTAAGTTTGGGTAATTTTCCACTACCACCAACAAACGACTTAAAGCACTGCTCAACTCTTGATTGGCTTTCGCTATTTCCTCTACTGTTTTGGCACCACCTAGTTTTGCCCTAGCATCCGCTACCGCCTGAATTGTTTCTTTTTCATGCGTAGCATAACCCTTCACAGTATTCACCAAATTCGGAATTAAATCAGAACGACGTTGCAATTGTGTTTGTACTTGTGCCCATTGTCCATTCACTTGTTCTTCTGTTTGTACTAATCCATTGTAAGAGCTAAATATCCATATTAAAATAACTCCTAAAATACCTAAAGCAATTAACCATGACTTCTTCATAAGTCCTCCTTTATACATTTTCTTGTATTGCATATACCTCATAGCCACGATGGGCTTACCTACATTATACATCCTTTTTATCTTCTTTTATAGCAACTATATTTTTTCATTCTATTGAGCTATAATGAAAGCATGTTGAAAGTCCCAGTGATTCTGATGATGAATCGCTACTCTATATAGGAGGTATTATGAAAACTAGCTTAACAGAATTATTAGGTATCCAATACCCTATTATCCAAGGTGCTATGGCTTGGACATCAGAACATACCTTAGCAGCAGCTGTGGCTAATGCAGGTGCTACAGGAATCATTGCCACTGGCGGTCGTGACACGGAATGGGTACGGCAAGAAATCCGTCAATGCAAATCTTTAACTGATAAACCATTCGGTGTCAACCTAATGTTAATGGCGCCTAACTTAGATGATATCCTAGCTGTTATCGTAGAAGAGAAACCGGCTTTCGTTACATTAGGTGCAGGTAATCCAGTTCCTTTCATCGAACCATTACATGCAGCAGGTATCAAAGTCATCCCTGTGGTGCCAAATGTAAAATTAGCTAAACGCGTAGCAGCTGCTGGAGCTGATGCTATCATCATCGAGGGTCAAGAAGCTGGTGGCCACATTGGTACACAAACAACGATGGCATTGCTAGAAAACGTTGTACCAGAAGTAACTATCCCTGTGGTCATCGCTGGCGGTATCGTTGATGGCCGTGGACTTGCTGCTGGTCTTACTATGGGCGCTGCTGGCGTTCAAATGGGATCTCGCTTTATCTTAGCAGAAGAATGTAAAATGCATCAAAACTGTAAAGAGGCTATTATCAATGCTACTGATACAGACTCCACAGTGACAGGTCTTACTTTCAATCACGGTGTACGTGGCCTTAAAAGTGAATTCACAGCTCGGTATTTAGAAGCTGAATACAGTTGCGCTCCTAAAAGTGAGTTAACTGCTATGGCCATTGGTACGAATAAAAAAGCTGCCGTTGATGGAGACACTGTAAACGGTGTTGTCCAAGTTGGTCAAGGTTTAAACCGCTTAACTCAAGTAGAACCTGCGAAAACTATTGTAGAATCCGTTATAGCAGAGGCTAAAGAGGCTATCAAGCAGGCCCAACGCTTTATCTAGACTTTCACAACTATTCATTAATACATGCATTACATCCTCTTAGCTTATTATCATAGCTAAGAGGATTCTCAAACAAAAACTAACTATACACAGCGTTATATAGGAGGATAGTATGTTACCATTTAAAGGAAAATATCCAAAATTAGATCCAAAAAGTCACGCTATGCCAGGCGCTGAACTAGCAGGTGACGTAGAGTTAAAAGAATATGCCTCTGTATGGCAAAATGTATCCGCTCGCGGAGATGTCAATAAAATTGTTGTCGGTCGTTACTCCAATGTGCAAGACAATTCCGTACTACATGTAGACGATGACCACGCTTGTATCCTTGGCGACTTTGTAACCATCGGTCACAGTGCCATCATCCACGCATCCACTTTGGAAGACCACGTATTAGTCGGCATGGGAGCTATCGTTCTTAGCCGTTGTCACATCGGTCGTGGTTCCATCATCGGTGCAGGCGCTCTTGTGTTAGAAGGTACAGAAATTCCACCCTACTCCTTAGTCGTAGGTAGCCCTGCCAAAGTCATCCGTACAGACGAAAAAATGATCGAAAAAATCCATAACCAAGCTGTGAAATACAAAACATTATGGACAAAAGAATATGGATTCTTGCCAAATGCTGACGGCGAAGTATGGGATCCTAGTCAAACCATTGTGTAAATATATAATTAAATTCAAAAAAGAGCTGTATAGCAATTGCTATACAGCTCTTTTTTAATTTACACTTTATTCCATATACAAAACCACTTCTCCACGTTGTAGAGATTGTTGTATATCAATAATCCGCTGGTTACTACTTCCTCTAAAAGCTAAGCCTGGATCTCTTAGAGCATCCACAAATTTCCCATCTACTAAAATATGGCATCTTTCTAATAAGGCTCGTTTATTAGGACACGCTATGAGTTCTTCATAAGTATAACCCGAGTAGACCCAAATTGGTTTCTGCGGTGCTACTGTTAGCACTCTATCAACAAGAGGTAGTAATCCATCTACATTTTGAAAAGGCTCTCCTCCTAATAAGGTTAATCCACTGCAAGCAGGAGCACTTACATAGGAAAGTAATTTTTCAGTATCCGATTCTGTCCACTCTTTGCCAGCAGAAAAGTCTTGATATTCTTCATTAAAGCAATTATAGCAACCATGAGTGCAACCAGTAACAAATAAGGATGTACGAATGCCCTCACCATTAGCAATATCATATTGTCTAAGCTGTCCATATCGCATAGTACATCCTTCTTTCATAATAGCATTAAATGTGCATCACACGATCTTTAATTTCTTTTGTACGACCTTCGTTCCAGAAGTTTTCCCCTAAGTAACCGCAGGTTCTACGAATCACCGTCAAAGTATCACGATTCGTATTGTGGCATCGTGGGCATTCCCATTGCACGTCATCATTCACAATAATCTCACCGTCAAAGCCACATTCATGGCAATAGTCAGATTTTGTATTAAACTCTGCATAGGAAATCGTATTATAAATATACTGCATCATCGTCAATAGGGCAGGAATATTCTTGTTCATATTAGGGATTTCCGCATAGGAAATGCAACCACCTGTGGAGAGACGTTGGAACTCTGATTCAAAAGCAAATTTATCAAATACATTGATTTCTTCACGTACATTCACATGATAACTATTCGTGTAATATCCTTTATCAGTAATATCCGGAATCTCACCAAAGCGAGCTCTATCAATGGAAGAGAAGCGATTAGTTAAACTTTCAGCTGGCGTGCCATATAAAGCAAATCCGATGTTGTGTTTGCTGCGCCATGTTTCCGTAGCATTGTGCAAACGTTCCATCACTTTTCTAGCAAAACGATGACCCTCATCCGACGTATTTGATGTACCTACAATGAGCTTTGTCGCTTCATATAAGCCAATATACCCCAAAGAAATCGTCGCATATCCACCTTCTAATAAAGGTCGAATAGGAGCTCCTTTAGGAAGACGCGCAATGGCACCATATTGCCAGTGGATAGGAGATACATCACTGGTTACATCTTTCAATAGTTCATAACGGAACAACAATGCTTTTTCAGCTAAGCCCAAGCGCTTTTCTAATATATCAAAGAAAGTATCTTCCTTACCTTGCGCCAAAATACCAATTTGAGGCAAGTTGAGGCTCACCACGCCTATATTAAAACGACCATTGAATACATATTCTCCTCTGTCATTTTTCCAAGGGGATAAGAAGGAACGGCATCCCATAGGGGCAAATACATTGCCTTCGTAAATTTCTTTCATTTTTTTCGCAGAAATATAGTCCGGATACATCCGTTTAGCTGTACATTGCGCAGCTAACTCAGTTAAATAATAGTATTCACTATGAGGATGAACATTATGCTCATCCAATACATAAATCAGCTTAGGGAAGGCCGGTGTAATATATACATCTGCCTCATTTTTAATACCTTGTATGCGTTGCTTTAAAATTTCTTCATCAATTAACGCTGCCTCTTTTGCTAACTCACTAGATGGATCAAAATGCATGAACAATGTCACAAAAGGAGCTTGTCCATTAGTCGTCATCAATGTATTAATTTGATATTGGATAGTTTGAATCCCATCTTTCACTTCTTTTTTCGTCCGTTGCCAAGCAATTTCTTCTGCTTTTGCTACATCAGGAGACATACCATACACTTCGACCTGCTCTTGCAAGGTCAACTCTAAATATTTATCATAAGATTTTCGTACATAAGGCGCCAAAATGCGGTCGATCCCATTAATACTTTGACCACCATATTGACCAGAAGCAACCTGCGCAATAATTTGTGTCGTCACCGTACATGCTACTTGGAATGACTTCGGTGTATCAATGCGTTTACCATTAATAACTGTTCCATTGGTTAGCATATCTTCTAAATTCACTAAACAGCAATTGAACATAGGCTGGATGATATAATCCATATCATGAAAATGAATGGCCCCGCTATCATGCGCTTGTACAATATCTGTAGGAATTAACTTTCTGCGAGCAATATCTTTACTTACTTCTCCAGCGATTAAATCACGTTGTGTAGATACAATAGAAGCATCTTTATTGGAATTTTCATCAAGAACTGCCACATTTGATTTATTCAATAAACCAAATACATCTTTATCCGTTGTATTTTCTACACGTTTGAAAGCTTGTACTGCTTTATAATTTTCATAGGCCCGTGCTGTTGCAGGATTATTATTCTCTAGGAGTTTATAGTACACTTGATCTTCGATAGCATAGATAGTAATATTGCGCCCCATTTTTTCTGCATAGGATTCAATTTCATCAGAAATTTTTAAAGCCAATCCAGGTGTATATACTCCTGTACTACTATGCATAGCCTTTTCGATAGCCACAATAATTTTTTCTTTATCGAAATCAGCAATCGTACCATCTCTTTTTATCACGTGTATCATAATATAGCCTCCTATTTACTCGCTGTACCGTTCAAATAATCACAACGGAGCAGTATCGATTTAGTATGAATCATACATACAATGTATAAACAAAGATATACATACTATGTAGATGTTGATCAATATTTGGACATATAAAAAGAGCACTCTATGCTCCTATCCAACTTCTGTCTACACATGTAGATAATTCTTACTTAACCTGTAGTGCCTAGGCATTTTATAAGTTCCAAAAAATATCTTGATTCTTCGGAGCACCTATGTAAAGTGTCTTAAATCTACATTTATAACGTAAGATTACCACTATCGGTTACCCTTATGGGATTCATTATGTTCAGTTTACTATATATTGTAGTTCATTTCAATAAAAACCACTATATCATGTATATCAATTAGGTATAGGACATATTACATCACCTTTGCAATAAAGTGTTAAAATCCACCAATATAACGCATTGGCCATTCTTTACACTTTTGATTTTTAATCAACAACACCCAACAACGCACAACTGCTTTTTGCCGTTTTTCTGCCGTCACTAGATCCAACAACAACTGTTTTCTTGCTTATATTATAGCACAAAAAGCCTATCAACCTTATGCTGATAGGCTCTATATTGTATCTGATTCACGAATGTTGTATAATAGCATTGTAATAGCTATTAACAAAATAGGTGAATAATTGATTTTATTGTATTAATGATAGATTCCATGTGCTGTAACACAAGGTCTACTACCTTTAATAGTTTGAGGAATTTTATCAAGGTTTCACCCCCTTTCAAAAAGAGGACATCTAGTAAGTGCTGATAACACTTTGGATGTCCTCTTTTTGTTATTCAATTGTGGTTATAATTTTTTGATTTCTTCTTGAATATTCGCAACGATTGCCCCTGCACTCTGTTGGATCACATTAATGTACACTCGGTTTCGTAACTTCACCCACCATGATTTGGTAGTTTTGATTTCGTCCTCTAATGGCTGTGTTACTCGCTCCAATTCATGAGCCACCCATTCCTCAATGGCCTTTGTATCCATACCTTTCAATGCCAATTCCGCATGTGCTTTTGCTAATTCTACGCCTTTATCAAAGATTGTTTTATCGATTCTCATATGTGTACCTCCTATTGGTCATCCCAGTCTGCTCTGTAATCTCTAACATCAACATGGACAAATCCTTGGTCATAGTATCGACCTACACCCATTGCACCACATTCAATGGCAATATCTGCCAATTCATCTACGCCCATGCCGTCCACATAAATATCGCTAGCAGTTCCCAACGTATGCTGAGAGTTTGGCACTCCCCCTACATCTGCATTATGTTCAGGGCAACGATAGCCACTAGTGATATGTACTGGTTGTCCTACTGTTTCTCGGATATTGTCTAATACATCAACCAATCGCTTGTCGATAACATGATCTAATACGTTGTGGCCATCCACCACGTTATGCCTATCACAATTACAAGCGAACTCGTAATCATCAAAATACTTGCCTACTTTCATTTGTAAAACCCTCCTTTTGCTACTGCACCACCGATATAGCCAATCAATCCGCTAGCAATATTAGTGGCCAATTCGTTCATGCGGAAATAAATTGCCATAAATAATGCAACAGTTAGCCCTGTCGCTACTACCATGTCAGTATTTCTACTCACTACATCTGCACCCCCTATCGTTGATTTCGGTAATCCGTTTGTGTGCAGATTTTACCGATTCTTTAATACTTGCCTGCTCCTTTGACAAGTCAAGCAATCGTTCCTGCGTCTCTTTCAACGTTTCTTTCAATTCTCCGATTGATTCAGTCAGATGTTGCATAGCCAATGTGTTCATCTTAACAGTATGCTCTGCGTTGTGAGTTTGCACCTCAAGCCGTGATTGCAACTCATCTTGCTTGAGCAAGAAATCATTTTTGACCTTTTGTAACTCCATCTCACGTTCGGTCGATACTTTGCTGTCATACAACCACACGACCATCTTAGCAATGGCGAATATGCCACTGATAAGTGTCACAATCTCCAATATGCTATAATTCATGCCTTATCCTTTCTTGACGGTTTGAATTTGTAATATCCCATCATTGTTATTAAATTCAGCTTTAGGCGGATTGTCATCCGTTATCCATGAGCAAGTACCTAGTCGTAATAATCTAGTAGGAAACTTTCCTCTTGCCTCGCTACCCATCCCATCGAAATGTATACGCATCAAGCGTTGATTGTCTTTATCACCGAACATGACGGTTGCAATTGGTATACCATTATCGTTTACAAGCATTCCATACGTAGATTTAACAGGCGTAAACCCCTCTGGAATTATATAGTTTGATTGATAGCCACCGTTACCATTTGGCTTTTGTATTTGCAACCACGTTCCACCTTTCCCATCAACGGTAGATTCACGTTTTGGTAGTTTATTGAAGTTAGCGTCTGTAGGTGGTGTAATTGAGATCGTCGCCCAACTGTCACCATCTGCACCAGCAACCACTAAATTACCTATTCGTGTTAATTGAAAGTAGCTGTTACCATTGAGCCATGACGCTCCTTTTGGCGTTTTATATACATACTTCTTTTCAATTGTTTGTACTTGCGTTTCATTCTGCTTTGTTTCAAGGGTTAAGACCCTAGATTTTAGTGACTTAATATCTGCCCCTACTGCTTTGGCTAATTCCTTAATTTTGCCGACTAAACTCATATTAGTCTCCTAACCGTTTACCGCTGTAGTATATTCAGCGACTAAATCCACATCGCCCAATCCTAACGCTCCTAATACGTTGCCTTGCTGTTGTTCAGACAAGCTTTGTTGCTCATCAAAACGTAATCTGTTATTGATGGATGTTGCCATTGCAGACGCACCCGTTTTGTCTGTTTCGATGTAGTCAGCAATCTCTTTCAATGTGTCGAATGTAGCAGGAGCACCGCCCACTACTTTGGCGATTTCTTCACTTACTTTATTTGTAATCACGGATTCATCAACCGTACCGCCTGTGCCACTTGTTTCCAACGTTGATACACGGCCTTTCAAAGCCTTAATGTCCTTACCAATCTCTTTCACTACCAATGTAATGCGTTCTACTATATTCATCTTAATTACCTCGTTCTAGAATATAAATCATTAAGAAATCTCTATCCTCTAATGCAGGTTTGCACATAGATCCAGTTTCCCCATCGTTCTCGTTAATCAATTCCAACTCATCATCACGTGGATTGACTACCACCCTATAAGGCTTGTTGTATCGTATCGTTACCTTGTTCATCGCAGCATGCCCCCTATGACGTAGGCACGACCAAAAGCAATGCCATTAGTTTGGCCGTCGACCTCTTGCACGATGTCGTAATACAGTACTGCACCATGTGATGGTATACGCCCTACTGCTTTCATTTGCTCTGCGGTTAACGTCAACACTGCCATATCTCCAGTAATAGATAACGTAGCTGTCAATACTGGTGTTCTATCGTCAACATGTCGCTTAAATACTGCCGTGAATGTACCACCCTCTAACTTGACCGTGCTTGTGCCATCATCTAATGTTAATTCAACGACATTATCAATGCCTGTATAGAGTTCTATGTTCGCTCTTACTAATCCGCCGTACATCCATTACCTCTTTCTTTGCAAGATAAAAGGTCGACTACTTGAGCCGACCTCTATCATCAATTCTTATTGTTCTTCTTCGACTTGTTTGGCAATCCATTCAGCTACTGCCTCTACATAAGCCACTGGAATTACTTTTTGACCCTCTTTGCGGTCTTTCTTTGTTAATGCGTATTTTCCTGCGGATACCAAATAACCATAAACTGGAATCATAAATTCTTGTACTTTCATTGTAATCTTTCCTTTCACATAATCATAAATCGCTCTACCATTATTCATGTTTGCCCTCGCTTTCTTCCTCGCTCGGAGGAACTACGCTTGCTAACAGCTCATATAATCCTGCCACACTTTCCGCTAAATCCTCTACAGACGGTGGCAGGGGAGTATCTCCTTGTTCTTCCTGCGGATGCTCTTCTGTAGGTTTTTCTTTTGGCTCTTGCTTGACGATTGCACCATCTACTAGCCGTATTTCCCATGGGTTGTATACTTCCGTGCTTTCAAATGATGTATAACCATCGATTGGTTCTATTGGAGATTGGGCTGTGATAACGCAAGTGCCTGTGCTGTCGAATATATAATGCATGGTTTACCATCCTTTTGTCGCAATACACATAACATTTAAAAACCCTTCCCTAAACTGCCCCCAACTATATTTTTCATAAACCTCAAAGGCAAAAATTTTCCTACTTTTAGTTATGCCACATTTAATTACTGTTATATCTGTTTTACTATCATGGTGTTTTTGCCATCCAATTCTTTTTGTATCGTGCTGTGAACCAACCATCCATATTTCATCTTGTTTTGGCGCCTCCGGGTCGTTTACATGTCTTCCGCTTTCCCAATAAGGTCTATCACTCTCTATAACTACTTCCCATTTATCTATATTTAACACAATATATCTACATTCTTCAAAACTAAAGCCTTCTGGTACTGGTAATGGAGCTTTATTTCGCAAATTATATGTTTCAACCTTTAAAGCCGTAATTTCAAATCCTGATTTCCTAAACGATTGAGCGTCTATCGTTGCCCCTTTGATTACACCCTCGCTTGATACACTAAATGTGCCACTGGAGTTTTGTATCGTTGTACCAATGATCGTGCTACCTGTAATTGTGCCACCTGTCAATGTGCCTACATTGGCAGTGATAGAACTCAGCGAATCTACCTTGATTTTATCTGCGGTTACCGCACTGGCCTGTAACATCTTGCTTGTAATGATGTCATCATCAAACTTCGCTTTACCTGTTACATGAAGCAATTTGCCATCGATTCGTGTGCCTTCGGGTGATAAGTTGATACGAGATACAATCTCTTGACCAGTTAATGCTTTGTTCGCATTGGCAACCTTTAAATCAATAGAATTGGCAACTTGCGTAATTTGTGAATTCACACCTTGCAACCCATTAGCCACCTTAGAATCAATACTGCCCTCAAGCTGTGTAATCCTTGTAGATATGTTCTTGTTCGCATTACTTACTCGACTATCGATTGCACTATCTAGCTGTGTAATTCTCGTAGATAATCCACTCGTTGCATTATTCACTTTACTGTCAATAGAATTTGATAATTGAGTGACTTGAGTATTCGTATACGCCTTACTATCTGCAATAGCTTTAGTGATTGCCCCATCTGTTTGTGTTAAATGGGTTTCAATACCTTTAATCTTATTCGTTACCGATGTGTTGACGGTATCGCTTAATTGGCTAATTTGTGTCGATACGCCACTTCGTACATCTTCTACCTTTTGATTAATCAAACTTTCTAACTGAACGACCTTACTTGAGATTTCACCTGTTTTGCTAGTGATAGCAGTCGTTATCTTATTGTCGATTTTAGACAAATCTGCAATCGCTTGGTTCACTCGTTGGTGCGTTTGTGTCGCCCACCTTGATGTAGTGTTGTAATTCGCCTCTAATGAACTGATTTTCTTACCCTGTTCAGTAAATTTACCATCAAACCCATCAATACGACTTCGCACTGCGTCAATTTCTCTAGCCTTAGCCTCTACAGCTTTAATGGCATCGTTTTGCCCTTTTAACAATTCGGGCGGTATTTCAGCCTTGACTGTGGCCAATTGTTCGCCACTTGTATCACCCTCGCCAAAGATGTCTACATAAGCGACTTTTACCTTATGCACACCTGCATCTATTGGAATGAATATAGTGTTCGATGTTGATTGATACCTCTGAGCGTTTACATAAATATTGGCATGATGTGACCCACTCGGAATAGGAGAGTATGTAACGACTAACCCATTCATCGTAGTTTTAATTGTTACATCTGTAGGTGTTATTGGTTTAGGAACGTTATATTCCAACATAGCTGGAGCGGAGTAGCCTTTTACTGGATTATGAGCATACAAATATACCGTACCTTGTCTATTCTGTAACAAGCTAGAGGCAGTTGTATTGCTACTCTTTGCTAATAATCCATCGTCATTACCTACTGCGGTATTCAATCTAACTTCGTAGAAATCAACATCTGCATTGGTTACTTCTCGCCAATTATAAATCGCTTGTTCAGCAAATCGAATAGTGAACCCCTCGGGTGTATTCGGCTTATCGCTTTTCAATGCAATCTGTAACGACTTGACGATACCCTCGGAATAGTTCCCATTGATATCCTTAACCTGTAATTTCACATCATATGTTTTGCCTACTTCACATTGGCTTATCACGATTTGACCACTACCATCTCCGCCATAAATCCATTCGCTAATACCCTGTTCACGATACCATGCCACCACCGTGGATAAGGTTTTGAGGTTAGGCGGTGTAAACTTGGCCACCAAATCATACGCAATCGCTTTCCCACCTAATTGGCGGTATTTATTCGACAAAGTAAACTCGCTAACCTCAGGAATAAAATACTCTTGAATGGTGTATTCGTATTGTTTAACTCTTGAGATGTCCTCTTGTTGGCCACCTAGATTATTGAGTGATGTAAACTTTGCATAAATTTTCTTACCTACATCTTGCTTACGGTATGTAATACGCATAAAAGCCTCGTCAAGACGGCTTAGCTTATCCCCTGCACTATGACTGCCTATAGGCGTATTGAACTGCCCTCTAACAAGGTTATTCAGCGTTACAGTACCATCTGTATTGAGTGTAGCCGTTTCATAGGATAAGCACTCACCATTGATATAGCAAACCGTGTTACCTCTCTCTGCGTCAATATGTGTACCACTTTTGAGCGTACCATTGACCATACGGATAATACACGAATTACCATCACTTGCTAATGGACTTACTAACTTACCTATACGTGCCGTTGTGTTTAGCATTCCCATAGATTGGAAGTTCGCTGTCGGATCATCGCTCATCCACACTTCACACCCACCCCATTCTTGTGGCGTAGATACTCCTACCCATAATTCTTGCCCCTGTCCTACAACGTCAGCAGGTGGTTGAATGAATGTGGCGTCCAATATTGACTGAGCAGGCTTATTGTAATCTACGAATGGTCTTTCATTCTCATGCACATCATACTTAGTAGGTGCATACATGCCTGGTGGCTTACCAATCGCCGTGATTTGTAATTCGCCGTCTTGTGCCTCTTGTACATCAGTAATTACCACGATTTGCTTATGCAATCCGCATGTGCTTTCCGTCAATGTCACTAAGTCGCCTGGTTCCAGTCTGCAAAATGCCCAATCCAATTTGAAAGAATACTGATTGCGTTCATATAGTCGTTTCATGGCTAACTGTTCCGCTAAATACATTGCTCTTGCTTTGGTATAGATGTAATGAGCGGAATAACTCGGAGCAGGTTTCATTCCGTTTCGTTGCACGTCTGCCAACACCTCGAATGTGACCGCCTCTTTCTCATAAGAATTAGCACGGTTAATGAACTCAACTGTTGCCGTGTTATAGCTTTCACTATTCGATTTGCGTTTGTACTCAACTAGTCGCCCATCACTACCGCTTAGGAAGTCATCTTCGGTTAGATCATATTGAATTTGTGAATATGGATTCCACGACTTTATCGGTTTGTCTGCCAACGGTACAATCTTGAGCCTGTCATTGGACCAAAATAGGTAGCAATTACAGATGTCGGCAATATCCGATACGATTTGCTGTGCTTTCTGCGTCTTAGTTTCGGGCGGTGAACTAATCAGAATGTCCGCTTGACTACAATAGTTTCTAAAATTGTCAATCCCATCTATCGCCGTTTCTTCAATCCCTACAGATTTAAGCACATGAACGATATAATCAGCAGGATTGACATCGACCCCATCACCTGTTTCTAATAGCTGTCCTTGTATCTCAAAATTGAATGTAGGCAAGCTAGCTCGTTCACCCATGTCAACCACTCCCGCCATGTAACATAAGCCACTATACGGCAATGCCCTATCGGGGTGTTTACTCACTGCATACGGCCATGGTGCTTGCCCTACTTCGCCCAAATAAGCTGTTAAGCCTATTTTATCGTTCGGATACTGGTATGTTTCCTTATCAATCCATACCTTGCCAATCCGTTTTATCGGACCCTCACACAATCCAATTGCTACTGCCACGGTATAGGTATAAGAAATGCTTGTCGCTCGTTTCTTACCACCTTTACCCACACGTTGTGATGTTCGGTGTTCATGAGCCGTAAAATCTTCCCATTGGATAATATTGCCACTTAGTCGTGTAGTTCCTAATACCACTGGAACGACTTCGCCATAACTCGCACTATTAATTTGAAAGTCTGAAATTCTATCCGCTCTTGTGGTAATTCCACCACCACGACCAAATAAACCGCCCATTATTCCTGCTCCTTAAATCTATAAACCTTGCGTATACGGCTATTGCCTTTGCTATCGTAGAATATAACGTCATCGCAATTAGATATAATCACACCCATATCCACATATGCGTGTATTACTTGGTTATCGCCAATATAGATGGCACCATGACTAATGCAACGCCCATATTGGTAAAGGATGAAATCGCCTACTTGTAAATCGTCAATATCGACCTCGTAGGCGACTAGTTCCATGTACTTCAAGAACTTATCTTCCGAACGGTGTAAATGCCATTCGTTAGAATAATGCTCTATTCGCATATCTCCCTCGCCTATTAGGTTTGCATCAATCAGTACGCCTAACATCAGATGAGCACAATCCACTCCGTATTTCTTGGCCATACAATTGTCTACGTGTGGGGTACCCAACCACGTCAAAGCCTCTTTTGCTATTAACTCACCATTTGTCATCGTACTGTCTCCTTTAACGGAACATAAGGCGTTGCCCTATTTCTACTGAAATTATTAAACTTGGCTTTGCACGTGGCAGGTGTTTTATCGCAACCAGGGTAGATGTACGCCTCGTCCCCTACACTTGGTTGAGCCTCTGATGGAGTTATAAAATAAATTCTCGATCCATCGTCTTTCATCACTTGCGTTGTTTGACCTACCAATGCACCGCTTACCCATTCGATTCCACCAGCTGTATAGAATCCATTGTCATGGTTAATATTAATAACAACCGTGTTATGGTCTGGCACTTGTGTTACTACTACTCGTTTTCTGAAATCACGAATATTTACGCCACATTCTTTGTCATACAACGTGTATGGGCATTGAGGATAATACCTGCGGTTTGGCCACTCTGTGTTGAGCTTTTGCACTACAGATTTGACCTCTAGTTGTAGGGTTAATCCTCCGCCACTCTTTACCTCGGCTTGCCCTTGGAATAAATTCAAGCCACCAATGACCGTGCCACCATCTCCAAAGAATACACGAATCAAGCGAACTGTAGCACCATCAAAACCACCATTGTGTGCTACTGTCATGATAGGTACTCCGCCAATCGTGTCATTAGGTGCTGAGTGGATAGTCAATGTCAATTTGTCTACACTCACTTTGGAACTCGTCTTGATTTGAGTTCTTGTAATGATTGGCCCATCAACTCGGTACACCTTACCACCGTAGGCAACGTCTTTATCAGTGTCTGCATAGTAGTAAGATACGCCACTCTTCAAGCGAATATCATACAGATCACATGACATGAATTGCTTTGTATTGTTCAAATGCGTTTCTAATACATTACTTACATCTTTCATCGTACCGTCACCAATTTCATTTCTTTTGACTTCATAATATTCTTATACACCAGTTCAGCGGTAAAAGAATCTCCTGATAACCGAACTTTCCAATAATACGTATAGTCCGCCGTTATCGTTGCATCCTGCGGTATCTCATCGCCTACACGCAAACGAATTTTGCCATTATCGACTTCGCACGGTCTTTCTTGGCCATTGACGTATAACTTTACATCGGTAATGTGGTTAATTGGTTCTAAATAATCCCCCCATCGGCGTAGTGCTTGCCATTCTCTAGTCGCTCCAGTTCCTAACTTGATACCCTTTTCGTGGTTATCCTCAGGATCCAACCATAAGAATGGCTCGAACCCACCTTTGACGGTGGCAAAGAATCCCATCACCTGCTTATACTGTTCATCCGTTAAGTGAGCAAAGGATGTGTTGATTGTCCATTGCGGTAACTGCCATGTGGTCATAGTTCTTGCCTTACCACTACCTGCTGTTTTTGTAACCGTATTCCATTTTTGCATTTTCGTTGACTTCCAAGCCAATGATGTAATTTGTGGGAATATCTTCAACTTCTCCATCACCATACCCCTACTTCTGTACCGAATTCACGTTCAGTATTCGCCGTGAATTGACGTAATACCTTACCGCCTGTATGTTCTAACCAACTACCGAATGAGTGAGCGTCAATAGCACTCACATTCAATGTAATGTTGCTACCTCCACCATTCTCACGAATGCCCTCGCCTAATCGACTAAATACCGTATCAGATAATGGCAATACAGCCTCGGGATAATTACCTTCGCCAATCTCTGCAAATGTACGACCATATGCAAGCCCACCTGTGGCCATCTTCATTTTAGGTTGCACCATTCCACCGCTAACATCTAATCGACCACTAAAGATACTGCCACCACCGAATGAACTCATGCTCGCCATTCCTGCCGATGCCGTTGTGTAAGCTGTCATCCCTGCGGTTGCACTAGCACCGAATGTGGCCATCGACATTTGTTGTGCTAACTGCGACCATACTGGTATTTGAGATTGAGCGGATGCAATACTTGCGGTTGCCTGCTGTGCTTGTAACGATCTACCTAATACCATTTGTTTAACTTGTGCAGTCGCCCATTGTGCTACGTAATCCATAATTGATTTAAGCAACTCTTTTCCCAAATTTTGCAAGGCTTGAGTTAACGTCATCGTGCCTTGCAATAATCCGCTAATGCTATCTTTCAATGTGCCAACACCTGCCATGAGTGAATTATTCACCAATTCATCAAGGGAGAAATATGATTCTTTCACCGCCTCAATATATTGGTTCATCAGTTCTTTCTTCATCTCATATGCATTTTGTTGTGCCACATATTCATCAGTGAGTGCGGTTTGTAATGCCTCAAAGTTTTGCGTACGCAAAGCCTCTTGAATCGCAAACTCTGTTTCTGCACCAGTCCTTGCAATTTCAGCACGTTTTTTGTTAAATAACTCCAGCTGTGCCAACTCTTCTTGACGTTTGCGTTCAGAATACGTAATTCGTCCATCTTCGGACAATTCATAAGCGATATTTTGTTCTTTCAACGAATCAAGCCATACTTTCTTGTCTCTATCCGTCTTTTCAGCAAAATCATCACTCATTTTTTGGTGTCTATTGGCAATCTCACGCATTGCCTCTGCGTGTTCTTGGTTCAATTTCTCAAACGGTGAAACGGATCCAGTAGAATCAGTGTTAGCAACCTTAATATTGAAAGCTACATCCATATCTCGAACTTCTTTTTGAATTTCTCTAATACGCTTAGCCTCTTCATATACTGCTTGCTCCCGCTTTTTCGCATACATCTGATTGAGCATGTTCAAATCTTCGTTGTAATGCACATTATTTTCTTTAGATTTATCGAGCTCTTCTAACTCTTTTATACGCCACGCCTCAACTTCATCAACTTTAGTGCCAAACATTTGGCGGTATGCGTCCTCCATCTGTTCATGAGCTCGTTTGGCTTCTTCAAGAGCTCTTTCTAGCTCTTTACTCTCATCCTTACCTTTGCCATGGCCACCACCATGACCTTTCTTTTGTTTTTTTGTATCAGTATCAGTTTCTGTATTAGTATCTGTATCAGTAGTGCCACCACCAGTGAATGCACTAGCCATATTACCAAATACTTCTTTCGTCTTATTCGCAAATCCCTCGGCATCGTCAGCAGATATTTCGCTAATCTCTCCAAATTTTCCAATATCTACATTGAGTACTTTGCTAATGACTCCACTAACACTATTGAATGCACTAGTTAGCTTGTTGATAAAGCGAATAATCTGATTAATCGCCCATGTGACCGTATGCACAATGCTATTCCATATGCTACTCATGGTTGCCCCTAATCCCTCAGTCGCTATCTTTGGACCAATAAAAGCAGCCGCTAATGCTGCCAATAAAGCTACAAGGATTGGGATAGGATTCATACGCATTACTGCATTAAGAATACCTTGTGCCCCTGCCGTTGCTAATGTAGAGCTTCTAACCGCTACCATTAAGCCTTTCATGAACTGCATAGGCTTTACTACCGCCATAATGGCAAAACCTGTCGCAAACATGATGACTTTCAAAGCCATAATCGTGCCATTGTATGCCATTGTAGCTAATTGGCAGGTTTTCGTTACAGCAGTCATAGCCATCATTGCTACCTTTTGCACCGTCAATCCACTAGCAAATGCCATTGAGGCTATTCGTACCCCAACAAAATACCCTGCTAATCCAATCAACAATACGCCAAACGTCCTAATTGCTACTGATGGAGCTACAAATATGCCATTTAAAACAGTGCCAACCATTTTAATATGAGCCACTGTGCCACTAATTACCGCCTTAATGCCTGCAAATGCTACTTTGACTAATGCAATCGCTCCTGTTGCAACAACTGCCATTCCTTGTATTGCAACACCTATACCATCTATAGCTGTTTTAAAATCTTCACTAGCCGTCATTGACGATAACTCTTCCATGACAGGTTGAAAAGCTTGGAACATCGCATTGGATAGTTGTTGCCCCACTTCTTGGAATGTCATTGGCATTTCATTGAACTTGGCTTGTGTTTCATCTGCACTATTAAATAATGCATTCTTAATGACCTCAGCAGTAATTGCACCCTCTGAACCTAACTCCTTCAACTGTCCGATAGGCACACCCATTTCTTGTGAGATAGCTTGAGCCAACATTGGTGCGTTTTCCATAATGGAATTAAACTCATCGCCTTGTAATCGACCTGCTGCCATTGCTTGCGTTAGCTGTGTCATTGCTGAACTTACTTCATTAACATTCGCACCCGATAATTTGAACTGCATATTCAACTGTTCAACAAACCGAATCGCCTCATCATTCGATGTAAAACTATCTTTCGCTAACATATTCAACTTGGCCACGCTATCAAGCATGTCAGTGTATGAACCTCTTGTTCTTTCGGAGGCTTGATATACTTTGTCCATAATGCTAGCCGTAGACTGTGAGCCGTCATTGATTAAATTAATACGTGCCTTGATGGCTGCGAACTTATCACTAACAGCAGTGGCTTTTGCTCCTACCTCTAGCACCTCTTGGCCAACCAGTGCAACACCTGCGACCATGCCTGCCATTGGCAACGCACTAAAGGCTTTTGAGACTATCGACCCCATGCGTTTTCCTAGTACGCTTTCAGCTTTATTGCCTACTTCTTGAATAGCTTGTTGTGCACCATCACTATTGCCACCAATTATGACTTTTATTTCCTCACGCATTAAATCTCACCTCCTGCGGTTGTCCATTCTTCAATGAATCGCTGTTCTTCTCGTTTCCTGTCTATTCTAGTTACTGGATGGAACGTTTCCACCACATCTTGAACCTTGATGTGCTTACCTTTTGCAATCTGCACGTTAGTAATCATGCACGCATAGTAGGCGTCTTTTACATCTTGCGTCTTAGTCGCCATCTTATGTGCCTCGACCAGATCCACGAAATCAAAGGGAACTAGTTCGTCTAGTTCCCTCGGTGTCATTCGTAAATATCCGTAACAAATTGGCTTGACTCGTTCTATCCATTCAAATATAGATAGGGGAGCAACATCTCTCCCCTCTAGTTTTTTGATTCGGCTTCTGCCTCTTCCTCAGCGATTTTCTTTTCTACCGTAGGCGTTACCTCATTGGGGAATGCACTGTAGTAGGCCTTTTTCCCAAACACGCCACTCGCAAGCAATACTTTTACAGCCGTTTGAATAAAGTCGGTTAACTCATATTCTTCTGAATCAATCAACTCTTGAATCTTTTCTTCGTAAAAGTCTTGTGTACGTCTACCATTATCGATGTGTTGCATACCAATGATATACACATGGATCATATCGAATAGAGATAGATTGCCTGTTGACATCATACTCATGATAGGCTTACCAATCGCCGTTTCTAACTCTGCCAATCGCTTAACGTTGAAATAGATTGTTTCGTTTGCACCAAAATAGTTACAAGATAATACTTTCATTCATTCTCTCCTATGCTTGTTTCAAATCAGATAATGGACCCACACCATTCAATGAGCCTTTATATGTTGCCACATCGTCATGCGGAGCCTCTAAAGACATTTCTGTAATAGATGCCCATCCAACCATGTAGGACTTATCGGGATACTCAAATTTCAAATGGATTGTTTGGGAATCAAGATAAGCTTGATTGATTACTTGCAAACCCTCGTCATTTGGCATTACCAATGTATCCAAATCGATTGACCATTCTTTCAAGCCTTGCAATGTAGATTTCCATCCACCACTGCCCTTATGAGAGGCGTCAATAGAATCCGCCTTACGTGATAATGTGCCACCTCGTTGGCCACCGATTAGCAACCATTCTGCTCCAGTCGTTTCATCTGTTCCTGTATTAACGTAAATAAAATAATTTTTACCTACAGTAGGCATGACTTGTGCCTTAGTAGGTGCTAATGCTTTTTTCTTTGGTGTTACTGTTACTGCCTCAGTTCCCATATTGTTCTCCTTTTCTTACCATATGTCCAAGTTATCCATTAATGAATATAGCTTGCACCGTATCGTGTATTGACTGCCTACATGTGGTCGTATACTGTCAGCATCGCCAATTCTTCTTTCTACGACTAGATCCATCAGTTGATATTGCTCATCTAACACACAATACTTTGTATCTAGCTTTGTTACTCTCTCTCGTAAATGAGTGAGTGCCTTGTCTACCGTTTTTTCTAACTCAGATAGACTTGCATAGCCATATTCTAACTTCGGACTATCTTCACGAACCCATGCCTCTAAATACACTGTCACATCAAGTGTCCGTGTATCCTTAGCATTGCCCAACGCCTCATCGCCACGCATAAGGACAACATGGCCACCAATTCCCACATCTAAGTGTTGTGGTGGAATTGCCCCAAGACTTACTTCAACGTTGGAATTAACCTCATTTATTGCCCCTTTAAGAGCTTTCAGTGTTTCGTACCACATGTTACCCCCTAAATATGCGAATCGTGCGGTAATTCGACCGTTTTCCGCTTGTATTGTCGCCTGTTAAATCTTCGGCAGTGAGTTTTGACTCTAACTGCTTAATGCGTGCGTCATATGTTTTGGATTTATTCGTGTAATGGTCATCCCCATTCTGTCCTCGGTACGGTGTGCCAATCGCTCCATACCCCTTTTTGATACAAACCTCACGATACGCATACATGGCCAATAATTCACGCACAATAAAGGAGTAGGCGATGTCCTCTCGCTCTACTCCTAATTTGTTTGCAAAATAAAATAACCACTCATAGGCTTTAGTCATAATATCCTCGGAGACTTCACGCCCTACCAGTTCATCGCCTAGTCGTATGCTTTCGTATATGTCATTATTTAATGTTGACTGAATAGCTGTATTCGTCTCTGAGTTCACTGCTAATCACCTCTTTCAATGCCGTTTTCGTGTACTTCGCAAAGATATTGCGTATATCATCGTGCTTTGCTTTCAATGCGTCAAATAAGAATGGATCTGCTCCAGTGCCTGGATGGTGTACCGCTTTAGCAAATCTAAAAGCACTGCCACCTTGTGGCACCCATCGCAAAGCTTTCTTATTCTTTGGGAAGATGTCATGAGCCACCGTTCCTTGATGAACAAATGGCCCATGCGGTGCTGATTGCGAATCAATGTAAACGATCCCGCTATTTTCATTGAACTTTACATCAATAGAACGCTCTAACTGCCCTGTTCGGCTTATAAACCTATGATTAGTCTGTGCTTCATCTTGCACCTCGATGGTACTGGCCTTTATCGCTTGACGTAAGCGTTTATTGAAAATGGCATTGCCGTTACTCATTGCCCTCAGCTACTTCTTCGGCTACTTCCTCGGTTACTTCCTCAGTTGCTCCTTCGGATGTTTCCTCGGATGTTTCCTCGGTTACTTCTTTAGCTTTTTTTGCACGTTTCGGCTTTTCGTCACGCTCTACTGTGTAGCCTTTTTCCTCAAACCACTCTAGCAAGTTTTCATTGTCTGTTTCGCCTACTCCATTCACGAACTCTACAGACGCAGAAATGCCATTGTAATCTTGTAATGGTGCATATACTTTAGCCATGATGTACCTCCTACTTAACTTTGATGTTTCGTAATACGCCTGCGGATTTTGTTGCTTTCAATACAACGCCTGCTGTCATCTCTACCTCGCCACGTTTTACAGCTCCAGCTGTTTTGAAGTCTGGCAAATATGTTCGTACTGGTGCTTGTCCTGCCATGGAAATAGCATGGAATCCGTCTAAGCCAAAACGTACCGCATATAAAGATGTTGTGCCATCTCCTGCTTTGGTTGCTACTACATCATCATTAGTGCCTGCTTTTGCTCCTAAGTCAATCAATGGAATGCCGTCATAAGTAGATACTTGGCGACCAAATGCGTCAGCAGTTTGCGTATACATAGATGTACGGCGGGCGACTGCTTTAATTTTGTTGATTAATTTGGAGTTGCCCATTAATGCACCTGGGCGACCATCTAAAGCAGATAAAAATTCGTCTAATTGGTCTAAGAATTTAACGGCATTCTCTGTCACTTTATCAGACGTAGATAAGTCAATCGCTTGACCTGTTGCATTAATCTCTGTAGAAGATCCTTTTAATGCTTTTTCTAAACCATCAAAAGCATGTGTACCTAATGCAGAATCACCATTGATAACGGTATCGTTAAATAATGCGGACGCTGCCTTAATTTTTTGTTGTAACTGCAATTGCACCTCATCAACAATACCACCCATATTAGCAATGATACGGTCGATTTCAAACGCTCCACCAAATACTGCCAAATCAGCAGTGAATTTTTGGCGTGTCACTTCTTGTGGTGTGTACTCGTGATTGATTTCACGGAAGGACGCTGTAGGTTGTGTCAATAAACGTGTGTATGCATACGTCAACGTAGCCCCACCACCTGTAGGAGATACCACATCATCGAATGTTAATGTATCCCACAAGAAATTGGATTTTCTAAATTCATCAATAATCCCAATCTGCAAATCATCTTGCACGTTCTTTTTTGCTTCCAATAATGTTACCGCCATGTTTGTTCTCCTTTACATTAATTACTCTTGAACCCCAATCGCATTCGCAATTGACGCTCTTAACCCCACTGGTTGGCCACCGTCATTATTACCTCGATTGTGACCACTACCTGCTTTTTGCGTGCTTTTAACAGCCCACGCATTGCCGTCAAGCCATGCTTTCGTACCGTCAGCGATAGAATGTGCATTGCCCTTATCATCTGTATAAGAATATGCACCATCTTCCCCTACGGTTACTTTTGGAATTAATAACTGTGCTAGGGTGTTCGGATCCACTGCGTTATGTTTGCTCAACGCATCGACAACTTGTGTTGTAATCTCAGACTGCACCCGCTTGTCCTGTTCTTCTTGTCTTGCTTTCTCTGCGTCCTCATACTGTTGCTGTAGTTTCTTCAAATCGTTTTGCAATTTGGCAATGTCAGCACCACTATTCGCACCAGCAGATGTAAAGCCCTCTAACTTATTTTTTAAATCAGCTTGCATATCCGTTAACTCTTGCACCGTTTTCTTTGCGTCTTTCAAATCCTGCAATTGGTTGTTGAATTGTGTTTTACTTACGTAATTCTTGCCATAATCTGCAACCACTTCCTCTGCTTGTTCGTCCGTTAATCCTAGTGCTTTTAATTCTTCTTTTGTCATCGCTTAACTCCTTTTCTAAATTCACGATTCGCTTGTTTTTCGTGAGCCACACCTCACGCCTACTGTCTTGTTGTTTTTCGCCTAACAATACTAAAACGGCAATATAAAAGCACCCATAGGCTAGTGCCTAGAGTGCTAATTACCTAGTATATTTGTTTAACCATTCTTGTCGCTTTCGCTCATCTCTATCTTCTTTCCATTCGACAACGCAAGCATATAGCAACATCAACAACACGATGAATGCCATAATCCATGTGGCATAAAGCATAAATGCAATGTATCCAATCATTGTGCCTCCTTAATTTTTTCATGAAAAAACCACTTACTAATGCAAGTGGTTATAAATTGATATTGTTTTCTTCTGCGTATTTCAAATCTTCGTAATACTCATTATACGAATCAACAGCCTTTTGAGGTGCTTTGTCTGTTAGTTTAAACTTCAATCGCCCTCTTTCATCTCTGTATTCCTTATACCATTCTTCATTTTCCAAAAAATACGGCATGTCCATCATGTTATTTCATCTCCTTATTGATCCAATCCAATAATCTTAATGCTAAGGGGTTAGGCTCGCTATATAACATAGCATGTGCAAACAACTCTGCAAATGTCTCCCGTTCATTTGTTTGCCCATACCTGCTAACATATTTCTCTAACGCCTCTGTGTACTCAATCCCATCTATAGTCGCCTGCTCCTTAACAAGTTTATGTACTTCACGGTCTATATTGCGACCTACTTTGTTCATCCACTGATTATGTATGATATGACCATATTCATGAGTAATTGTTTGTAAATGAGCCTTATCTTTATCAGTTCTCATGGACCAATTTCGCTCTTGAGAACTTATCTTTCCATCTCTCATTTCTTGAATAGTCTGATTGTAATACTTTGGTGTCAAATTCAACTTCATGTTTATGAATTGATAGTTTGTTTGATAAAACTGCCCAACTACACAAGCATTTGCATTTCTAGCTATCTTCCCATTTGCAGAATATTCCCACTCGCCACCGCTTTTAATGAATTCGCTTATAGCTCCGAATTCATCTTCTAATTTCATTAAATGAGCGATGTTAGCCATTATGGTTTTTGGATTTAATTTCTTCAAATCTTTGTCACTAAATCCAACACCGAACCGTTCTATTAGATAATCATTCATCTCATTTCTATCTTTGAACGAATATTCTTTAGCTTGGATTGGTTCTTCTTTCTTAATCCTAACACCTTTCACGCCCTCTTTCAAGCGTTTGTAGTCTCTTTTCGGTGTCCTTACCTCGAACTTACCATTATCCCATCCTCTTAAGTGGTCTTGCCATCGTGCCTTGCCCTCAAGTACTGCTACTCGACCATGCACGCCCAACAATCGTTCTTGTTCTTTCACTGATAAGGATTTCAATAGATCCATACCACCCTGCTCGATGTTCTCCTTAGGTGTAGGGTTATCAATCATACCATCAACGATAGGTTTTAGCCTACACATACAATGCGGATGTGCTGGCAACGTTGGTACTTTGTCTTTAGGGTAAACACCCTTACCCATGCCATAGAGGTCTGCGTTTGCGTAAAAATCGCAAATATCAAATACTGGATGCCTACTGCCTAACTTCCATTGAAAGGCGACTACATCCTCATCATCCTTATATCGTGATACTTGGCCATCAGCATATGCCCTTGCGGTCTCAGTCCTTGCGATACGTTCTGCGTTATACCGTGTCTTTTCTTCCGTGGCAATCTCAATCGCTTTTTCTAGCTTTCGTTCATTGTCACTCTCTACGGCTTTAATTACTTCACTGTAACCTGCCCTAAGTCCTGCGGTGGTTCGCTTGCTTACTTGTCTTTGTACTTTCCTTAGCAATTTTCGCTTTTCTTCTGCACTAGTATCGATAGGGAGTTTTGCTACTTGATCCATAAATTGTGGCAATTCTGCCGTATCAATCACACCTCGGTTGAATAGCTCTGTGGCTATCTTTTTATTGGTATTGCCCTTACCTATAGTGGACTTGAGTATATCCCCTACCTCTTTTCTAACCGCACTACCTCTTGAGTGTAGCCGATGAGATAGGTTCAAATTGTCTTTCGCCCACGCTTTTTGCATTGCAGTAGATATGGATTCACTAGAGAATGGTATATCTCCAGTATCGACCCCTACAGCAACGCCTGCTTTTATGTATCCACTTGTAAAGGCTTTCACCATATCATCGACTATCGATTCTTTCATTCCGTCCATGACTGGATATAGCTTGTATGCCTCGTCTATCGCACTATTTACATCAAATCCTTGTGTCAGCAGATATGCGACTACACTCTTGAACCCACTAATTAAGGTGTCTATCTTTTGGCTCGTCTTGTCCATCGTCCTCGTCATCTCCGCCTAATGCTTGCAACATACTAGCATGATTCAATAGATTACTATATTCTCTATCTTGCTTGGATTGTGCTGTGCTTTCCTCAACCTCTTTCACAATGTTGTCATATATGTCGGGTTCGATGTTAGGCATATAAGCCTCTAGCACTTTTTTGGCCACCTCTACCGTAAACGCATTAGATCCAAGGTTCAAATCAATAGCAGATTGTGCTTGCCCTAGTGATTCCGTTACATCATTAATGCTAAAATCTCGTGGATATTCGCAAGTAAAATCGGTCGTTTCTCCCGTCCATAATTCAAACAATTGAACTATCTTACGTTCAGCACTCTCACATTGTACGGCAAAGTCTGCTAATCGTTGGTTAATCCGTTGAAAATCCCACTGTTTAGCAACGCCACTCTTTGCAGATTGAACACCCACCACACTATCCATGCCACTCATTCGATAGATTTCTTGAATGTGTCTGTCCATTTGGTCAGTTAGCATATTAGCAGGTGAGGCATCAGGAGAAATAAAAGCAGGTGCTTTTGAACTCTCAGCAGGATATGCCAATAAGTTATCCGTTCCTATTGTTAAATTATCTGCCAAATTCCCATCATCAGGATACGTTAAGATATTGAATGCTTGGTCTGCCAATAACTGCGTGTGCCATGAGCATAACTGATAGAGTGAGTAATTCGTCTGTGCAATGCTTATGAACTCACTAGACGGCTTGATGGTGCTAGGTGGAGTAGCACGTCCAAACCACTGTACGATAGGTACTACACCTAACCCATGCACACCTTGATGTGTCATGTCCTCACTAGTCATAGTTAGTGTCTTATGTACTGACCATGTTTCCCTATCCCATCTATGGTAGATGTATTGTTTGCCTGCCTCTGTATACTCTCCGACTTGACGGAATACAAATTCAGTAATTGCTCCGTTCTCGTCTAACTTCCACGACATCACATCATCGGGCATTATTTCCGTAACGAATGGATAATTACCATTCGCTATATCCTCATCTCTCGTTTCTGCCACGTTCTCGGTATTGTTTACCAATACATACACAACACCATACAGCTTAGCCATTACCGCAACACGTCTTAGGTATTCTTGTAGGGTCGTTCCTGCATGGTCTGCGTTATTTAGGAATAGTTGGAATAACACGCTATCTTTGTAATCCCTTTTGATTTCGTCTTTGAATATAGGGTCTACTGTTGCATCCACTACTGGCCTTGTGTAGTTCCAATAGTACGCCAATGATTTACGCCTAATATAATTCTCAATGCTTTCTCTAGCATGCTGTTGGATCCCTTGGCCATAGCTAAATATTCCGCTACCGTTATAGGCATCGTGTAGCATTTTATAATTGTCTATTTTGATTGTTTTGTCAAATACTCTATCCGCCATTCTATCCCCCTTAATATAAGTTAACTCGACCACTACGCAATATAGGTGCGTTGATTTTCTCTGCCACCCCTGTCAATGCGTCTGGTGCGTCATCATGCTCGTTCTTGCCCTCTCGTTGAAAGCGTAGTATTGCCTTGGCAAAGTCTTTCCATCGTTCCTGCCAATCCATAGGCATATAGATGTGATCCATCACCCATGTTGCCTGTGACAATATACGGCTTTCCTTGTTCTTCGATTGATGAAAAGCGACTATCTTTGTACGATTACTGTTGTAAACTTCCTCCAATATCCGCCTTACACTCCGAACAAATCCACGACCGCCATTATTACTTTCAATGTCAGCAATGGCCACATTGTAATCATAGATTGCCTTGGCCACTTGTGGCTCGGTAATCTCCATCGATTCTTTTGTGTATATCACATCAAGCAGATAAGCCTCGTTCTTGTATACTCCGTATATAATACTGCATAGGTAATCTGCCCCTTCATCTGCGGTGTCTGTATAGTTTTTAATCATCTCAAACGGTGGTAATGTATCGTACGTTTTAAACCCACTATACAAGCACCCTTTGAGGTCGATAGGTATTTGCTGATAGTTCGCACTCGCTATGTCTTCCCCCATAGCTGATACCTTATCTCGATATGAATCACGGCTTAATACTTCATCGCATAACATCGTGCCATCGTCCTGCAAGGCTTTCATCGTAATCACCTTGGCACGTTCTCCAAAGTGTTCCATCGCTCGCCCTGCTAAGTCATCGCTAGCCCATCGTGTCATGATGATTATTATCTTACCGCCCTCTTCTAACCTCGATAACATCGTGTTGGTGAACCAATCCCAATGCTTAGCCTTTACGTTCTCGTTGTACGCTTCTTCGGCGTTCTTTATAATATCGTCTAATATCAGTAGGCTAGCACCAAAGCCTGTAGCAGTACCACTCGGAGACGTGGCAAGATAGCTGTTATAACCACCCTCTAAAGACCACATGTCCATACTACCATCGCCACGTTTAATGCGTGTATTTGGAAATATATCGCTATATACCACAATATCCTTGTCAGCCTTTACCATCTGAATATCATTTCTAACATTCTTCGCAAAGGTTGTCGATAGTGTAGTATTGTAACTCCCTGTCATGATTTTCTCGTGCGGGTGTGTGCCTAATATCCACTTAACCAACATCTGAGCACTCCGACTTTTGCCATGACGGGGAGGCATGTTCATGATTAATACTTTGGCGGTCTTATCCTCATAGAACTGTTGTAACTCTTTACATAGATCCACAAGATACTGCCTATCTTTTTTGTAAAAATCACCTGCCATCAAATTACAGAAATAAAAGAAATCACGTCTAGCCAATTCTAAACGTGCTTGATGTAATATATTCGCTTTATTCATCGCCTATCAACTTCTTAATGTCCTCGGTACTCACCCCGTTAAATGGGTTGTTGATGTCAGCTTTTACCTCAACTTCGCTATAATCTCGTTGGCCTAAATACTGTTTGCCCAAGAATATCGCCATCGTTGCGTTCTTTTCTGCTAGTTTCCATTGTTTTCTTCGCAAGCTAATCTTTCCAAGTTCTCGCTTTTGTTTGAAAATTTCGGAAAATGTTGTGCCATATGTTTTACGACACCATGTATTTAACGTCTTATCTGTAATCCCTAATACAAGGCATATTTCTTCTTGCGTAGCTTGTATTTGGCACATTCCTTCGAATTGTTGTTGGTCTATCTTTTTTGGTGGTCGTCCCATCTTTGCCATTATGTTCGCCCCCCTTTCTTATATTTCTCGTTTAATATCTTGGGTGTACAAGTATCCCAGTTCACATTATGGTGCATCCGCTTATGTTTCTCCCCCATCATCGCTACTTTTACACATGACGGTGAGTACATTACCGTATAAAATGACTTTACATACGTCCCATTATCTAAATATGTGGAAGTCATCCCTCCTGCATTAGATTGCGTTTGCTTTTGATTTAACATAAACTCGCTAATACTCATAATGAGTTTGCCTTGTTGTCCTAATAGGGTGTATGTGTTTACATCCTCATTCACTCTGCCTAAGAATTGAAACGGCTTGTCTACATCGCAGAAAAAACTGTTCATCGCTTTTCTTAGTACTTTCTTATGAAAGTTCTTGTTAGTCGCTCCGCCTATTAAGTCACCACCTTGTGCAAATGCCACTGTGATTGCTCCAGTATCATTCATGAATTTAATCATCATGTCGAATACCTTATCAAGGTTTTTAGTCGTTACACTTCTTAATTTGTCACCATCAATATATCGGTGCATAAATCCTGTATAGTCATCGTCTAACTCTAAGAAATATTTTATGCCTAACTTTTTGGCAATATCAAAACATGCGTTTCTTGCATATACTATCGTTCGTCTATCTTCAAACGTATCAGCCGTATCAAATGTTTCTGCTATCGCTAGCTTGTCAAACATAATCACTCGTTCTCGCCCAAAATTCTTGTAATATTCCTCAGCTGTATCGTCCTCATTATCTATCACGATGTACCAGTCTCCAGTGTATCCACATTTTTTGAGTGTATTAAGTGTGATTACATTGTTTGGTCGTCCATGGCTTAATATGAATACTGCAAATTTATCATTCATTGTCCTCACCTAATATCGCCTCTAAGCTACTCGATAATTGCACATATCCATCACGAATTGCGTCCTCGTAATCAATAATGACCAAAGCTGACCGCTCCATAAGTTCCTGCATTTCTTCGCTTGCATTCACATAGTAATTGGCAATATTTTTGTAATTGAATATGTTATGACGTTGTGCAGCCTTTCGCAAAAATTCTTTTTCCTCGGCAGACAAGTTGCTGTTCTCTATCTCCATGAGTAGCGATTCTGTTTTACTATCGTCAAGGCAAGCACCTAATGCTACGTTCTCCCCAGTAGGTTCATATTGTGGAATGTTTATATCAGTAGTATATGTATCATCACTTTCCGCAACCACGTCCGATAGGTCAACAAATCCAAAATCCGACATATCTATATCGACAATATCGCTTAACTCAATCGCCAACAACTCATCGTCCCATGTCGCAATCTCTGATACTTTGTTATCAGCCAATCGGAATGCCTTAATCTGTTCCTCGGTCAAATCATCAGCCACAATACATGGCACTGTCTCCAGTCCTAGCTTTTTGCTTGCCATATATCGTGTGTGACCTGCTACGATAACATTATCCTTATCTACCACAATCGGTACTTTAAATCCGAACTTTTCAATGCTGTTGGCCACATATTCCACGGCCTCTATATTATTTCGTGGATTGTTCTCATACGGCACTAGATCATGAATGCTTAATTCTACAATATTCATCGCAATATCTGCCATTTCTTCGATTTAATCTTTCCATGCACACGATATACCATATGCACATCTGCACGCATGCTATCATTAGGCGTTGTGAAAGTCTGACAACGCCCATCATATACGATGTCACTAGCAGTACATACGCCGTGCTTGTTGTTTAAACATTGTTTTTTAGTACATGCTATCCGTGTCACACTCTCACCACCTTTCATGCAATACAAAAGGACGCCCATTTCTAAGCGTCCTTGTACATTATTTCATTTCTTCTTGTAACTCTTCTAGCTTTTGCCTTGCCTTGTCTATATCTTTCTTTACTAATGTAGAAAAGGCTTTCACTACTTGCCATTCATCTTCATGTAATCGCAATTGGTGACCTTGTCTAGCCTCGCTATATCCTTTACGCCACCCGACCTTGCGACCTGCACCTTCTCGTGCTCCACCTCTAGGCATTTCTATCACCTAACCACATTTTATAAAGGTAACCAATGAATGCTCCATTAATCCATGAGCTCCAATTCATCCCCGAATAAAGATTAGATGCAAATGAAACAATAGCCAATGCCAACAATAATAATTTTTTCGTTCTTGTTTTCATACTGTTTGACGTGATACAATTGAGATACATTGGGGGATTGCTCCCCCTCTGTATACCCTCTATAGGTTATTTGCGTTGCTTGCGTTTATTCCTTTTAGAGGGTTTTTTATTTTTCAAAATTTGATTTAATTTCTTATACCCTTGATATGCTCCAGTTATTACTGCAATCATATTAGCAAGGAATGAAACTGTTTCAAACAATGAATCATAAAACTCTTTCACATCTTCACCTCCTTTCTATACTTATATTATAACACTTTATGATTAAAACGTAAAGATAAATAATAGAAAAAAGGTACAAAAATAGCACTATCCCAACTAATGGATAATGCTATTCTTGCCTTCATGTGGATTTCTGTTGTAACGTGCTTTACGCACTTATTACATTTTATATTATATCACACTTGATAGGTATATTTAGGTATATTTAGGTACATTTAGGTATATTTAGGGTTCAAATTTCATTCGCTTTTCTATAAAATTCTTCTAATGCTTGCGAATGCCACCCTTTAACCGTCTGATACGATGGCGTTATGCTTTTATACATATGTCTCAATCGTTGACCGCTAATATATACACGTTTCAATATCACTCGCAATATTCCATCATCAATTTTATCAATAATTCGTAACGTATGTAACTCTAATTCTATCGACCGTTGTTTATACTCTTCTAATTGGTCATATAATTCCTGTAATTTATTTAGCTGTTCTATTGTTGGTGCTTGGTATCCTCCGCCACCCTCTCCGCTTAGGCTAGATCCACTTAGCTCCCTCGGTCCCATCTCTCGTTCTAATTTCTTAATCTGATAGCTTGCCCATTTACCTTCTTCTCGTATCTCCCACAATTTACCCAATTCTGCTTTTGCCCATTCTCGCTGCTCTTTTTTGCTTAATTCCATGTACCGCTCCTTTGCCTTAACCGCACGAATACCACCCCATCATTTGATAGGGTGGTTTTGTTTTGCTACATCCCTAATTATTAAAACGGCAATTCCTCTCGTGGTTCAGTATTGGCCATCATATCAAAATTGCCTTGTCCCTGTGGTTGTGGTGTTTTTGCATAGCCTGTACAGAAATCTGCTACTACCTCAGTCACATATCGTTTAGTGCCATCATTCGCCTCATATGACCGTGTTTGCAATCTGCCTTGCACAAATACCCTATCGCCCTTTTGGAATTGGCTAAAATATTCTGCCTGTTGTCCCCATACTACGCAGTTTACAAATGCGGTGAACTCTTTTGCATCTCCATTCGGATCCTTGTATGTATTTGTAGCCGCTACTGTAAATGTAGCTACTGGCTTACCACTATTTGTATATCTTAACTCCACATCTTTTGCTAAATGCCCCATTAATTGAACACTATTCATCGTCTATTTCCTCCCATGCTACTTCAACATAATCTGATGAACCTTTATTTACATCATGATAGATGTAATCTTTTAAATGCCTAACCCATTTAGGGTTATCGTTCTGTAATATTCCAGCTTTTACCATTCCATCTAATACGAATTTCTTGGCAAATGCAATATTGTCGCTGTCGTGTCTACCCTTTACGTGCCATGTAAAAATCATATCTACCTGCCGTTTTGGCTTATTACAATTCGCACATAAAGCCTGCACCATAACTGTATTTGTTAATTTCTTTTTAATGCTAGAGGCAATCATTCTATTAGTGCGTTCTCGCTCTATATATTCGTTCAGATATACGAAATCGCAATCTATTCGCAATGTATTCTTCATGCTTGCACCTTGTATGGGCAACACTCGGCACATTCATCAAACACTGGCATACCTGCATGTATTAGTGCTGTTCTTAGATCACATTTTTTGTAATCCTCCCTTTCACAATTAGTACATGCTCCACCTATGGCATACTCTGCGAATGTGTTTAAATAGTCATCGCTTTCCTCTTCCTCTTTCTTTGTATAAGCAGATGTCTGTACGGTCTTAACTTCATAATGACTAACTAACCTTGTTAACTGCTTTCGTTGCTCTTCGTCAAGATGTTCAATTACGTGGTACATCAATTTTTCCGCAAATGTGGCAATCGTATTTGCCTTGCGTTTCCATTCACCATCAAGGTTGAATGACTCGACCATATTTTTTGCTTCTTGGTTCATGCATGCCAGCAACAGCACATTTTGCTTGTTCCTACTATTTAAATACCTACGTTTCACCTATTCACCATCCTCATCGCTGCTAAGGTAATCTAATAAAAACAAATGCTTCAAGTACTCTTTTGTATTATCAAACTCTTCCCATATATCAATATCATCTTTACAAGAATTTAATACAATTACATAGTACTTTCTTTTGTCTTTGCATATATGTTGTAATAAAACAAATGCTCCTGCTAAGTCTATAAGCAACTCTTGATATTCATAATGACCATTAAAGTACTCACATAAATCAGACTCTATTTTCATAAAGACTGTGGCTAACGCTATAGTATGTGCCCTTAATTCTACTTGTATTTCTTCATTCGTCTCTATTAATTTGTTTAATCCTTCAAGTACTAAGCCTGCACTATTATCTAATTCTTCTAATAATTCATCATTCATTGTTATACTCCAGTACTACCAAATCCACCCTCGCCACGTTCAGTAGTCGATAACTCTTCTACTTCTTCAAATTCCACTTTCGGAATTGGCACGATAATTCCTTGTGCTATTCTGTCACCTTTTCTTATGTTTTCATCATAACAGTAAGAATTTTCATATAAGGCATGAATTGTACCTCGGTAATCACTATCTATAACTCCAACACTATTAGCCATCCGTAACCAAGTATTCTTACCAATGCTAGAACGTGGGAATAACAGCAATACATGTCCTTGTGGTATCTCCATCGCCACACCTAAGTTAATAGCATGTACATGTGTTTCTGTAACTTTCACATCTTCCGCACTGTAGAAATCGAATGCACCAGATCCATCTGTTGCATATGTTGGAATCTTACCATTAGAATGTGTTTTCTTAATTTTTACTTTCATCTTTTCCACCATTATTTTAATTTAACCACTAATCCGATAATAAATAGAATCACTAAAATAGCTGTATATGCAATGATTAGCCATAACGGCAAGAATAGCCAAAATGCATTCACACTAATGTATTCAAATTTTTGTAAAACTAACATAATCAGCTGTAAAATCAATAGTTCTTTCATGCTACCTCCTAATTTTTTACTGTGAGTTTGCCTCCGCTCTTGCTACATTCTTTTGTGCAATATCTCTGATTAACTCTAGCTGTTTTAAACTGCTTACCACAATATTCGCATTTCTTTGTCAGCTTTCGACTATCCTTGTATTGCAACCATCTATTTTTTGAATTTCTTCTATTTCTGATTTTCTTGCATTCATCTGAACACAACACACATCTTTTGTTATCTGTTCCAAAGAATTTCCCACACTCAACGCATGTGTTCCAATACTTTGGCGGTGTATATTCTTCTTCAACCTCTATCGGTTCTTCTTCGATTTCCTCCACCTTAGGCGGCGGTGTATATCCCAACACCATCCTCCCCTCTTTAGGTACTCCATCAATGCACGATTTACATCTATCTTGGCACTCACCACCTACTGTAAATACTGCACCACAGGATCTACATTTTCTTTGCATTACGTTTCCTTTTTTCCATCCCTCGTATAAATAATACATAGGCTTTTATCGATCCACAAATTCGTTTCTTTTTAATATTCAGATTACCCCAATAATCCAATAACGAATCGCATACATGTTCAATCAATCGCTTATCGTATTTAATTTTCTCGTCTAGCTGACTTCTTTCCATCCTGTCATTTTCCTCTGCTCTTCCTAATTAGTCCCATAATTACTAAATCAACCGCTTTATCTGTTCCAACAATTCGTTTCTTAGATCTTTTACTTCTTAAATATCTTGCTCTTCTTCCTGTACAATCAAATAATAAGTTCATTTGCAATGATGACAATTCAAAAAACGTGGTTATAGTTATCTTCACATTATCACCCCCACAACACATTAATCAGATGTCTCACCATCTCACGCACATACTTCAACTGCATAAGGAATACCACTGCATACTCTTTAGCATCTACATTCTTTTCTAATTGCACGATACAGCAGGTTAACAAGCTAGCAACGACCATAAGCCGTGGTACTGTTTTCTTATCATTCCATGCATATTTTGTACTTTGAATATAAAAGATAATTTGGCTTGCTAATTCTAAATTAGCCGTTATAGATTCTATTATCAAATCGGAATACACTACTGGTGGAATTTCTTCCTCATCATTTTCTTTAGCCCACTCTTTCGCCTCTTCAACATCCAAATCTTTAACCGTCCTAGGGATGTATGCCCCAACGTTGTACAGCATATCATTCAACTCGGTAACACATTCACCAATGATTCGGTCATGTTCTTTTACTATGTCATTCCGCATTATTTCCTACTCCGCTTTATAAGGACAATTTAAAATATGATTTATTTCATCTATAGCTATATTAAATTCAAAATTTGCATTAATGAACCTCAACGCCTTATTAATTTCTTTTTGTAAAACTAGCTCTACATCTTCAAAATCCTCATCTATCCAGTCTTTCATTTTGATTGTAAATCGACCTTCTATTTGCGTATAAAATCCAACTTCTTCACTCATATTTCTACCCCTTAAAACAACGGTTCTTGCCACTCATTAACTGCTAACATCTTATTTATTGCCTTGTTATGATTACTCACTGATTCGCCTCCAGTACCTGCTATCAAACTTTTTATACATGAGCCTGCATGCTCTGTGCCTGTTTCTTTGCCACCGCTTTTGCATATTTGTTCTTCCTTTTACACTTATCGCTACATGTTGTTGAATTTCCTCTGTTATTACCGAATTTCTTACCACACACTACGCATCTGTGCGTGAATGGATAATAGCCATCTCGCACTCGCTGTTCCTCTATTTTCTGTTCCATTCCTTGTAAAATCAATACTTGTCCAATGGTCAATTTCTGCTTGCGGTGGATCATTTCACATTCATGGCACCGCTCGATATGGTCATACTTAGGCAAAAACTTTTTTCCACAATCTACACATATTTTCTTCTTCATATTTCTGCTCCTTTTGAATTCAATTACAATAAACCCTTTCCCACCATAATGCTATCTATTTGATCTAACATTTCATTTTGTTTGCTAGATGGCAATAATCGTCTATATTCTTCTCCTACATAATAAACTCGCAACAATAATCTTTTACCAAATTCGGTTAATTCTCCATTGTTTCTGCTAAGTTTTTTTGCAAAAAATCTAATATTCGTTCATATCTCCATTCCAAATAATCTAGGCAAGGTTTAGGCAGCATTTCATCAAATTTCTTATCTAATTCTTCTTCGTGTTTTTCTGTTAACACTTTAATCTTCCGCTCTAAGAATGCGATTGCCTTTTGCAAATCCTCCACCTCTTTTGATGGGTCTTTGAACCCTGCTCTCGCAATATACTTGACCGCATTCCCTGTATGGTAATCTAATCCTTGGTCTTCGATAAATTCCCATACTTCAATCTTTCCTCGGTTGTAATATTGTGGATTCTTTACGTTATCACTCATTACCTTACCGTTCTCCTTTCGCTTTCAATCGTCTATAATCTTCACCTTTTAATTGGATGATTTTGCACATCTCCAACACCCTTGATGTAATTCGTTTGCCCTGTTCCCCTAGCCGTTCCTTTACTTCTTGTAAAGTGCAATTGCTAGTTATGACCGTCATTCGATTATTTAAATATCGTTGGTTAATCACAAGGTATAATCTTTCTGCAACCCATTCGGTGGCTTTCTCAGCTCCTAGATCATCCAATACTAAGCAATCGACATTGTACAGTGCTTGGAGTATCTCAAAATCATCACCATTCTCTCGCAGACATCTCCGCAGGCTTTCCATGAGTTCGGGTACTATCACAAATAAACCTGTTTTGCCTTGCTCCATCTTCTTTCTAAGTAATCCAATAGCAAGATGTGTTTTGCCTAACCCACTAGCACCGAATATGTACGCTCCTTGCGTGCTTTCATCATTGGCTAGTGTAATCATATAGTCATGTGCTTTCTCACTCTCTACGGTGCGTTTTTCGTAGTTTTCTAAGGTGGTTTCTGTATAAGATGTAGGAATATTTGCTCGCAAGGTCACTTTCTCTAGATCCTTTTGATTTCGCCACACCCCATATAAGCCACATTTCAAGACATACAACTCGCCATCTGCATGCATGCGTGTCATGATTCCTTTAGTCCTGCAACCCTCGCCACCAGTGCATTTACTACACATTCGCTTGCTTTCGATGTACTGGCTCGCCCTTATATCGAATAGAGGTCTGTCAGTCGCTCCCTCTACTAATTCCACCTTGTCATCCTGTAAATAGGCTCGTAGTTCTAACTCATCATAGATAGAGGTCGGCATATTCATCTTGCTTAGGTTCAGCCGTTCTATTAAAGCTTGCACGTTGATTAGATCCACCTCCTTTGTCAAAGCTGTTCCTGCTCCAGTTCCTCGCAGTCGCTTTCCAATCTTTCATCGGATTCTTTCCGACTTTCCATCCGTTCCCCTCGTAGTAATCAAAGAAGCGATTCACATCTACATGTAGATTGTGTTCATCAACATAGGTTTGTATTTCCAATGGAGTAGGTTTGACAAATACTTTCCTCGTTGCTTTCTTCTTTTCTTTCACAGGTGGTGATTCACCATCTACTAATACATGAGTATTAGTAGATAATAGTCTAGTCTCTTCTATTCTAGGTATATATACCGATTGTTGAACTGGTTGTTGTACCAGTAACGGTTCTATTTGTTGTACTGTTTGTTGTACCATTTGTTGGGAATTATTCCCTACAAATGGGATTATTCGATATACCGCTGACTGTCTACCAGTTCGACTATAGAAATCAATCCGCCCTAATTGCTTTAATCGATTCCTTGCTTTCAATATCGTTTTGGAAGTCATCTTCGTAGATACTTCTAGTACGTTGATGGCCACATTGAACTCTTCTTTCCATCCAGTAGTATTGTTATAGTGCATTAATGCATACCACAACGCAATTTCTGATGTTGTAATAGTGGGTTCCGTCAGTATCCATCTTTGAAAGCTGTTTAATTCGTCGATGTATCCCATATTATTCGTTGTTGTTACTATCGTTATTAGTAACCCATTTTAAGAAATCATCCATCGATACCGAACACATATCATCTTCTTCTAATTGTGCTAACCCATCGATAATCTCAATCACTGCTTGTAATTCTTTGATTCTATATTCATATCCATATGCTTGTATTGATTCATACATCTTAATTCTTTGTGCAATCATGAATTTAATTAATTGGTCTCGTTTCATTTGATTCGCTCCTTTAACGATCTATAAACTTCCTCATGGTAACTACCATGTGCCATATTGTGGCATTCTCTGCATAGGCATGCTAAGTTAGATAATCTACTATCTCCGCCCCTAGATCTAAATAGAATATGATGTACTTCCGTTGCAGGTGCTTTACATAGTACGCATAAGCCCTCATCACGTTCTATCGCCCATTTCCTTGTTCGCTGATATAATTTATTGTCATCCGCCTTGCTTTTGTTCATCCATCCCCTCCCAATCTTCTAATAGGCTGTTCACTTCCTCTTGCGTTTTTGTCTCTATTCCTAATTGAGTAGCCTCAGATACTAGAGAATCAATGAGCCTTGCCATTTCCTTGGTGTCATAAGTGCTACTGCCATAATAAGCATGGATCACTTTGTAGCCATCTAATTTGCTATTTCCTACATCTTCAACAATCCAACCTATCCCATTGGATTGCCATATTTCGGTAAATCGTTCTACAGCCTCCGCCTTGATTGGCATAGGTGTAAAGGCTTGGCAACCTTTGATTGCTTGCCTATATACGTCCTCACGGCTCGTATATGTGCCATGTTTTGAAAGTTCCTCAGCAATCTTTTGGCATAACACCCAACAATAACTATTAGCCGTTAGTGACCGTCTTTCACGGTGTAACCTCAATTCAATGTTATACCGCTTATCTTCTTGGATCTGATTGAGTACCTCCACTCCTGCAGGTACCATCAGCATGGCACCCACTGGAGTTTTGACAATCTGCAAGCAATCAACTTGCCACTTCATAGTTAGTCGCCCAATTAAGTAGTGCTTTTAATTCTTCTTCGCTTAATGCTTTGGAATTTTGTTTTCCAAACATCTTCATCATCTGTTCGCCAATCGTTTTGTTGTCAATTCCTTTTATTCCCATTTGCTGTTTAATGGAATTAAAATATTCTTCCTTGATTCTTTTTTCTTTAATTGAATTTGTCTCTGGTGCTTTTGCTTTAGCTTTTGTTTGCGTTGTATTAGCCGTGTATGCGTCTGTGTCTGCGTCCTTGGTATCATCAATACAGAACAACCCATTCAACGCATACTTCCTCGCATAAGAGGATGTAGCACCAGTGATTTGGCTTGGATCCATTCCCTTTTTATCTAACGGCTCTTTGGCAAATGCACTATTGGCTACCGCTCCACCGTCTGCACCATACAACGTGGCGGTTGCCTTGATGTAATTGTGGTCTCCGATTGTTACAATCTCATCACTAATCACAAGGCATGTATTGGTTTCTTTTAAATGAGGTTTAACCCCCTCCAAAATGTCCTCACAACTACGGTAATGGTATTTACCAAAACTATTGAATTGCCCTTTCGGGGCTTTTAGATTAGATTGAATATAGTTCAGTGCACTATAAATGCTTGTAGTCGTCATTATTTCTCATCCTTTCCGATTGTTACTTTGAGCGATGTTGTATCAACCAGTCTTGCACCAGTTATTTCAACGCCATCTTGTAACGCTTTTTTAATTGCGGTTTTATCCGCCTCTATCTTTGTTTTCAAAAACTCAATAGGTAAAGCATTTACGTCTGTTACCTCGGTAGACACACCCTTACGGTATGTCAATTTATGTGGACCATACAACATAGTGCTTTTGAGATTGCCTGTTTTTTGCAACTGCTCTTGCAAGTAGGATTCTAGCCATGTCGCTTTGTTCTCATAGCCTTTTGCTACCTCATCAAGCCGTTTCTTTTCCGCCTTGACCATCTCAACGTTGTACTTGTATTCTTTTACTAATGCACAGATATTCTGCACCTTAATGTCGAACTCACCATCGATAGCCTCCAATGTATCTTGGATTATTTGCCAATCTTCCGACCCCATCTCGACCTGCTCCATCATTGTGGCTACTTCTTGGTAATTCTCTGCTAATTCATACAATTTCAATGTCTGTTCCTCCTAGTGTTTTAATTTAACTTGTGGTATAATAAATATAATTCATATTTCTGCTCCTTATTTGGAAGCAGTGACCCTCAGTTTTGAGGGTCTTTTTTTATTCCTCTGTTACATAGTCGATTCTGCAATTTTCAGCATCGCAATCATATTTTCGTGTCAATTCCTCGATTGCGTTCTCTTGGATTTCTTCAAGGTTTCGACCTCGTACTGCGATATTAAACGGAATTTTCACATACCCCTCTACGGCGTACTATTGTTTCATATACTCACCCCCTTTCACGACTAATCTAATTTGCCTAACGTTCTGAATGCTATATTGTTTATTTCCATATCAATCTGTTTATGTACTTTCTTTCGGATCTTTTCTATTGCCTCTTCCGTATCGTCTGCCCTCACTTTGACCAACAAAGGAACGAAGGCAATCACATTCGCCACATACTTATATTTACCTTTCATGTTTCACCTCATTTACTTTTAAAACTCATACATCCCTAAAAAACAATTCATCAATAGTTAGTTGCCTACCTAAACGTCTGTTTAATACGTTTTGGATTACCAACATATCTCTTCTAGTAAACTCAACTTTGCCCATAAATCGTTTGGATAAAGCAACATGTGAAATGCCCACCAATTTGGATAATTCCAGTTGAGTAATATTAGCCCTCACTATATATCCTCTTAGAACGTTGAAAGGTTTCATTTTGCCTCCTTAATCGCTCTAACCTTGAGCGTCATGCCTGGGTGAATGTTTGCACCATCTAAATTATTTTCGGTAATAATTTCTCGAATGGATTGGCGTACATCCACTTTCTCACCTACGGCATCTTTAGCGATTCCCCATAAGGTGTCGCCCTCTTGTACGATTACTGTTTTATCTTCATATTGAATTGGTTCTTGTACTACCGCAGCATATAGCCCTGCTAGCACTAGCGGAATCATTGCGACCGCTATAATCCTATCCCATCGGGTATAGGTTCTTTTTTTTGGTTTTATTTTATATACAACCCTATGCCCTCCGATATAGGTTCTTTTTTCATGCTGTTTCATTTCATCAACTCCTTTATCTTCTTCATATACGCCCTAACAATAGGGCATTGGTTTACTAGGTGATACACCGCCATAGAATGTACATCGAACTCTTCCACGGTCTTTGCGATTACATCACAAGGCGGATACAGATCATTGTACAGATACTTCACAAACGCTCGTTTGCTTATACATAGCCGTTCGGCGAATTGGTCTTGCGTTAGGATTATGCCTCGTAGTGCGTTTTCAAATTCACTGCGAGGCTTCTTTGCACTTCTGTTCATTTCGTTCACCCCTTGATTTCTATATACTGTTGTTAGTAAGCAAGTTGTTCTATTAAATCACCTGCCTCAACCGTGATAACATTTTGCACTTTAAAGAATTTCGCCTTTAGTCGGCGGTTCTCATCTTTAAGTCTTTTATTTTCTCTTTTAAGCTGTTCATATTCCCAAGGTGTAAACTCTTGACCTCCATCAATGAATGCCATTACATTTCTACGGCTATACGCCATAGGCTTTACCCCATCAATAGGAACTAATATGCCTCTATTCTTGTAATTGAGTAGGGTGCTTTTTGAACACCCTAGCATTTCCATTACTTCCTCTGCCTTACAAATTGGGCTGTCCATTAATACACCCCTCTCCAATACTCAACCAATTCTTTGCGTTTTAACATCTCTTGTTCTGCCACTACATCAAAATCGCCTATTACCTCGGCAGGGAGTTTATACCTAAGTTCCAAATCTCCAACGAATCCACCATCAAACGGATAGAAGATTTTGCACTGTTTCCAATTGTACGACCAATCATATTCATTGATTTCCACTCTTGGATACGCATAAGCTGTTACCAGTTCACCAGTAGGGGAGAACTCTCCCCACCATCCATAGTGGAATGTGAAGCCTTGTTCTGTTTTTGTTTCGTTATACTTTTTCAACGTGTTCATATTTCTACTCCTTATTACGACTCATAGAAGTTTGGATGTTTCTCGAAATCTCCTAAATCAAAACAAACTCTTGCAATTGTATACGCGACTAAACCTAACCGCTTAAAACCATCATCGCCTAACTCATTTGCTATCAACGAGAATTTATCGCAATCATTCATTGCATCCATGTGCATTTTCTTTAATTGTTCGTTCTGTTCTTCAGTTAAATTGATTAGTTTCATATTTCTACTCCTTATTTCAATGTTTCCAATTCCACTTTCATTTCTAAATATCTTGAGTAGGGTTCAATTCCACAAAATTCAATATATACCCCTGCCTGCATCATATTTAGCTCAAATCCAATTTTAAAAATCTCCTCTTTAGTTTCCTTATATTTTCGTAACCATTTTTCAGCATAACCTATGTATTCCTCGTATTTTTGTTTTACTCTTTCTAATTCATTCATATTTCTACTCCTTAATCTTTACGCTCCATGAATCAATCTTCTTGCAGCTTGTGCCATCCCATCTATTGCCTCATCGTAGAATTTATCTACCTCATCTTTGCTATAGATGGTTTTCAATTCTTGTAAAACAGATAAGATGTGAATGCTTTTGTTATTGAATGTTTCTAAATCTTCTGCTCTAATCAGCAGATTTAATGTGTCGTGAAATTCTTTTGTGAATATAAATTTTTTGGTTTCCATGTTTGTCATGTTTCTGCTCCTTGTACTTAACAATTTGTTATTATTTTCTTTAAAAAAATATATCCTGCATATTTAGTTTTGCATTTCTTTTTTTGAAGAAAGTAAATATTTTTGTCATTTCATCTGGTGTAAACTTTCTTTTGCCACCCTCTTTCATTGCATATAGTGGTTGTGATAACCCTATAGCCTTTGCCATATCCTGTTGGGTTAATTTATACCGTGTTCGCAAATCCGATAATTTCATTTTCAATCTATCACCTCCTTAACATTTTGTTATCTTATGGTTTCATTATACTAACACTTTGTTATTAAGTCAACCATAAAAATAACAAATTGTTATTACTTTTTTACATAACAAATTGTTATAATTTTAATACGATATATTAACATGAGGTGAACATAATGAACTCTACTGGTGACAAACTCCGTGCACTAAGAAATAAATATAATATGACCGCACAAGAGTTAGCAGATAAACTCGGTGTTACTGCTCCCGCTATTTCTCTGTGGGAACATAACAAACGTGAAATAGATAACTCTACACTATTAAAAATAGCCAATATATTTAATGTAACCACAGATTTTTTATTAGGTGCTCCTGCATTCAAGCCTACTCTTTCCGAACGTGATGAAAAGGACATCCAAAAACGGCTCGAACTGCTTATGAATGATTTGGATTCTGAAACAGGGCTTGCATTCTACAACGGCGACGGTGAGATGGATGATGAAACAAGGGAATTGCTCCGTGCCTCTTTAGAATCTGCACTGCGGATTACTAAATTGAAAGCGAAAGAGAAATTTACACCTAACAAGTATAAGGGATAATATGGATACTTCTACATATATCAACGAACGACTAAACGACCAAATTGCATGGTACAGCAAAAAAAGCTCTATAAACAAGAAATATTTCAATAGGTATAAATGGATAGAGTTAAGCATTGGATGTTGTATCACGATTGCCACCTATTACAGTAACGAATATAACTGCCTCCGTATTGTTACTATAGTCCTATCATCCATACTGGTTGTGATTGTCGCTTTGCATGGATTACATAACTTTCATGAGAATTGGATCGAATACAGAAAAACAGCAGAACTACTTAAAAATGAAAAATACACCTACTTATACAAAGCAGGTGTATATAAAAATCTATCCGATGAAGATAGGTTTATTCTGTTAGTTGAACGTTGCGAATCGATTATTTCCCATGAAAATATAAATTGGGCTAACATCAATAGCGGTTCTAAATGTAAGCAGTAAGTTCTGTATCTTGTGGAACTTCCTCATAAGTTCTATCAAACACATCAGGCTTACATGGGTATTCTTCCCCTCGGATTCCTGTAATAATCCAATCCCCAACACTGGCTTGCATTGGTCCCTCTAATGTTTGAATAACCATTTCCTTATCTGTTTGATACGCCTCAATTACTACTGGCTTTTTAACAAACTTTTTTTTCATATACTCACCTCCGATGAAAGGAATTTACATGATTAATATTTTTATTAGCCATGCATGGAAGTATAGCAAAGATTACTATACTATTAAAATTTGGTTAGATGCATCATATTTAGTATACCACAATTATAGTGTACCAGAACATGACCCACTAGACGCAAACAACACAAAAAAATTGAAAGAACAACTTACAGAACAAATACGTCATGCAAGTGTAGTAATTATCATTGCTGGTATGTACACTAATCATAGTTATTGGATTCAACACGAAATTGATGAAGCTGTAAGAATGGGCAAGAAAATTATTGCCATTAAACCTCGTGGAAATACCAATATGCCTACGAATTTGCAAAATGTAGCCCATGAAATAATTAATTGGAATAGCCAATCGTTGCTGTCAGCTATTTATCGATGTACACAATAACAACTAAAGATATACCGTAAATAGCCCATTCTTACGAATTTGTTGACCTCAACAAAATGGTCTGTTTTATAAAGGGGTCGATTTCGACCCCCTTTAAACCAGTCGAATTCGACGGGTTTAGAATCCATACTATAATGCACTAAGGAAGATGTCATTTGATTAAAGATACAATAAAAAAGCTAGTCAAGAAATACGGTACTCGTGACCCTATCCGACTAGCTAGAGAATTAGATATTCAAATTATATATAGTGAGTTAGGTAACATAGGCGGTTATTGCTTTTACAGTAACCGCATACGGTGTATATGCGTCAATTCCTCTGTTCCCGACCACCATGTGCCGTTTATAATAGCCCACGAATTAGGGCATATATTCCTACACCCTAACCGCAATGTGCCATACTTGCACCACTACACGCATACCAACGTGGATAGAATTGAAAGGGAAGCCAATACATTCGCCGTGGAATTACTCATACCCGATGAGTGTATCAACTTTTGCGACTGTCTCACCAGTACCGACCTTGCAACTGAATATGGAATACCGTTAGAGTTTACGGATCTAAAGACTTTCAGCCAGTAGGCTTTTATTTTTTACCACTACTAAGAACATATGTTTTATATAATTCAACTATTGGAATATTTCCAATACATGGTACTTGCATTTTCTGCAATACCCACTGAAAGGAGCAATCATGGCTAGTTATTCTATTTCTACACGTCAAAAGGATAAAGGTTGGCAGGTTATCGTTAGCTACAAAGACCGCTATGGCAAATGGCGACAAAAAAGCAAGCAGGGTTTCGCTACTAAACGGCAAGCCAAAGATTACGGCGATGTAATTGTGAAAGACATCAAGGAGAATCTACTGCTGACCAATAATGAAGAATTGGCTAATATGACATTCATTGAGTTTACTCGTTTGTACTTTGACGATATGAAAGATAAATTGCGACCTAATTCACTAATAACCTATCAAAATGCTATCAAACACCTACACCCCATCCATAATGTTAAGGTAGCAGATATAACCCCCTCTATAATTCACTCTATGGTGCAAGAAATGACACTACCTGCACCATCCAAACATTACCCCTTGCGGTGCCTTAAAACTATCTTATCGCACGCCATATCGCACTATGATTTATTACCACGTAACCCAGTTACAAATTCCATACCCTACAAGCCTAAAATGACAAGAAAACGGATAGTAAATGCGGAAGAAATAGAACTGTATTTAAATAATTCAGATCCATTGTCACCCTATCACATTGCTGTTGCACTACTATATAATACTGGCATTCGTGTTGGCGAACTGTTAGGCTTAACATGGGACGATATTAATTTAGATGATATGACTATCTCTATTAATAAGCAATGGGTGCGAATTGGACCTGAAAATAATTTTGGATTTGGTCAATTAAAAACAAAGAATAGCAAACGTATATTGCCTATTCCTATGGTGTTAGTAACAAAATTAAAAGAATATAAAGAACAATCTACACATGCTAGAATAATCCCTATCAATTATTCATCAATGCTGTATGGGTATATAAGCACGAATATCAACAAACATAGCCCCCACGATTTTAGGCATACATATGCAACTAAGCTACTTTCTAATGGGGTGGATATTAAAACTGTAGCCTCTCTATTAGGTGATACGGTTGCTACCGTCATAAACACTTACATTCATTACTCGGACGAAATGAGGGAGAATGCTCGTGCAGAAATTCAACGAATTTTCGACTAATTTTATTATTTTTTGCCGTTCATCTGACGAATAAAAAAAGAACCGCAATATTATGCGGTTTCTCATTAATTAATACATACCAATTAGATATAGCATTGATGTAAAAATTAGTAGAATCACACTTTTATGGAGAACTATATTCCATTATTCTTTAAAATTTGCCTGGGATAAAGACTTTCAAATAATGACAAATAGATATAGAACATTGGTTGACATCTTCCAAATAATAAAAGCGACCAAATCCAAAAGGATTTGATCGCCATTCTACATAAATATTTAGAATTTAATTTTTATAGCAATCCATGCAGATAAAATTGCTTTTATAATATCACCAATAACAAATGGATAGAACAAAATACCCAAAGCTTTTTGTAATCCATCAGCAGTGAATGGTATGCTTGCAACAGACATGAAGTACGGCACCGCCGCTACATAGGTAATCACAATACTCACTACCGTAGCTACTACAGCATATCTAAGGAAACTTTTTTCTGTTCCCTTTAAACAACTAACCGCAGTATAAGCGATAGGCCAAATCAAAATAAATCCGCCTGTAGGACCCAGTATTTTTCCCATGCCACCAGTAAATCCAGTAAATACAGGTAATCCAACTGCTCCTAACAGTACATAGACTAATAATGTCAAAAATGCTTGTTTCGGTGGTAACAATAAGCCAATCAAACACAAGGCAATGGTAATTAAAGAAATCATTCCCACACCCATAGGGTTTGGAATCGATAATTGTGCCATTACACAGGCTAGTGCCACTAATAACGCCATTTTTGTCAAATCTCTAGTCTGTAACATTCGCTAACTCCTCTTCATAAATCCATTTACAACGGGCACGCCCACCATGAGTGCCGACTAATTCACACTCACCAATTTGCGTATGCTTTTCCGAATGGATCATAAGTTTTTCTACAGAAATAACATCTCCACCATAAAACGGTGCAGAAAACGTAATATCTAATTGAAGTAACATTGCTTCATCTAATACATGATGTGCCATATGTGATAAAACCATTAGTTCTGGTACTACGGGAATTTCTTCTCGATAGATAGGATTATCATCCTGAATAGCATCAGCAAATTCGAGAATGGATTCCGGTGTAAACACGAACTTTGTTCTTGTTTTATCTTTCAATTCACCTGGCCAAACCTTTGGCATTTCTCCCAATGAAACTTCATCATGGTGATTCCCTTCGGAATCGAACCGTTCTAACATCGTGGACACCAAAGTGCCTTTCGAATTACAAACAGTCACTATATGTTCTTGCTTTCTTGGGGTATAGTTAATTTGTAACTGTGGTGATCTTGTAGTTCGTTTAAATTGTACATTACGTACAATCACGGTATTAGGAATTTCCCTTACACTTGTCAAGCCCTTACATAGTGTATGCATAGTGCCTCCTCCCCCATAGCATGGGTTATACTGGATCTTACAAGCTTACATGATTCTTACATTCTGTTACACCTTTATTATAATTAATCAAACTGTAGATAGTCAACCTATTTTTCAAATTAATTGTTTACATACAGTGATTGCCTACTCATATATATCACATAATAAAATCAAAAGGACTGTAATGCAGAGTTTACACTCTTACACTACAGTCCTCACATGATGCAAACTAGTACAACTGATAGGGTACTTTCAAATTAGAAAGTATACCCTACACCTGCATGTAATCCTTTTACATCAGTTTTATTTTGATTCATATTATATTGATCGTATTGGTAATATACATTCAAATCAATATCGGGACGCAATCCATAGGAAGCTCCTACTTGGTAAGTTCCTTTAATATCATTACCAAAACCTACTTTAGCAAAGCCTTCAATTTTATCAGCTAATTGAGTATGTCCAATCACGCCTGCTTGATAACCAAACCCATTTTGTTTTGGTCCCATATCTACATAGGTACCAGCGCCATAGACATTGATATTAGGATGTACCGCATAGGCACCGGCTAATTGATGATCTTTGATATCTGTTCCAGTACGATGCACTTTATTAAAAGAATATTGTGCAGCTAAATTATCGGATATACCTTGCTGTGCAGATACACCAAAACCATCTTTGCGTTTTGTGTCTTGTGCTGTTTTTTTAGATAGAGAATATTCAGCGGCTACTTTTGTTTCACCAGCATTAATATTTGTCACGGGAACAGCAGCTGCAAATGCAGAAGCACTAAAGGCAGCTAACACTGCTGTGGCTACTATGATTTTCTTCATAATATCCTCCTTGTATGAGAATCTTATCGTTTCATGAAAGCTGGTACGTCTGGAGAGTTTCCTGTAACACCAAATGGGCTTTTACGAGCAAAACCATTAGAAGAACCTTGGTCACCAAAACCAGTAGCAACAACAGTAATGAATACTTTGTCACCAACATTTTCATCGATAACAGAACCGAAGATAATATTTGCTTCTGGATCCGCTGCTTCAGAAATGATTTCAGCTGCTTCATTGATTTCAAATAAGCTTAATTCTTCGCTACCAGTAATGTTTAACAAGATACCTTTTGCGCCGTCAATGGAAGTTTCCAATAATGGGCTATTGATTGCTTGTTTTGCAGCATCTACAGCACGATTTTCACCTTCGCCTACGCCGATACCCATCAAGGCTTCACCTTGGTTCGTCATGATAGTTTTTACGTCAGCAAAGTCTAGGTTGATTAAACCTGGTTTTGTAATTAAGTCAGAAATACCTTTGATGCCTTGACGTAATACTTCATCAGCAGTCAAGAACGCATCTTTTAAAGATGTTTTACGGTCAATAATACCCAACAAACGGTCATTTGGAATTGTGATGATTGTATCAACTTTACCAGTTAATGCTTCAATACCACGTTCAGCTTGTTCTTTACGTTTTTTACCTTCAAAGCCGAATGGTTTTGTTACAACACCTACTGTTAATGCGCCAGCTTCACGAGCACATTCTGCTACTACAGGAGCTGCACCAGTACCAGTACCACCGCCCATACCAGCAGTTACGAATACCATATCAGCGCCTTGCAAAGCTTTTAAAATATCTTCGCGACTTTCTTCAGCTGCTTCACGGCCTACTTCTGGATTAGCACCAGCGCCTAAGCCTTTAGTAGCTTTCTCACCGATTTGGATACGAACAGGTACATTAGTACCATCTAAGGCTTGTGTTTCTGTATTAGCCACTAAGAAATCAACATTTTCTAAGTCGCTGCCAATCATACGAGATACGGCATTTCCGCCGCCGCCACCAACACCAATAACTTTAATTTTTGCAAACTCTGACATCGAATGCTCCTCCTCTTTACTAGAGATATATTTCATATACTTTTACAATGACATTATACTACTAGTCTATCTTATCATTTATAATTTGCTTTTATTTTACAATATATTTAATATTTTTTCAATGAAAGTCAATCATTGTCTTTATTTTTTCTATGTGTGTAGTCGTTTAGTTAATAATAATCTACGAATAGCTGCTGTATTTTGGAACAAGCGCAACCCAAATGAAATCAGTGCCACATAATATAAATCTATGCCAACCTCATTCCCTAAAAACACCAATAAAGCTGCTAATAAGGAGTTGGAAAAGAACCCTGTAATAAATATAGATAATCCAAATGTTCTTTCTATGGCCGCTCTTGTACCACCAAAGACAGAATCCAAAGCAGCTAGGAGTGCCACTGAAGTATATTTAGCATAGGCTACTGGTATATCAAAAGGTGTCATAATACCAATGATAACCCCTAGTATTAACCCGCCTATAACCCATACGTATACCATCATTAACCTCCCTTCACTTTGATGTAATTTTGTTTTATCGTTCCATCATAAGCTGGGACTATTACATGATCTTCATCTTGAATTTTTACTTCAATCCCCCAATATTTAAGAGACTCCACGACTCCACCTCTCATAGTAAGAGCCGAATGCAATGTTTTTGTGTCTCCAATGGCCTTGATAATAAATGGTGGGGCAAAAATTTTTCCGTTAACTGTAACGGTAGGGCCGGAGCAACGAATTTCCGAAGTTCCTATTAAACGTTGGTCATTAATAGAGATAGCCTCCGCTCCAGCCGCTCTTAATTCATTGACAATACGAAGCATATCTTCATCGTGAATTAAATATAAATTGGGATTTTCCCCATCTTTTACTGGCGTTTTGCTATCCGTTATGGTTAAGACCACGCCTGGACCTTCTACATCGACTAAGGAAGCCTTAAGGGATAATAGTCGATTTTCTTCTTTCATCCCTTCTAGACTTCCTTCTTCTTTCATAGTAGCAATTTGTTTTTTAAGGCCCGCCCGTTCTTCTTGAAGAGAATTAATCTTTAGTGCCAATTCTCCACTTCTTTGTAAGTTTATATTGCCCTCTGCAATAGTTTGTGTCATTCTGTACTGCGTAACAAGCATGACCCCTACAATCATACTTACTACGGCTATGGCGATACGCCCTTGTTTCAACTTTGTACTCCTTTATTGTGATTTAATAAAAGGGGATTTAATATTTACGTCGATAAACTCAGCAGATACATGCCGTTGTGCAATATCTACAAGCATATCTGTAGTTATCTTTGCTTTTTCTTCTAAATTATTACGGTCTCCAATGTGAATTGGTAAGCCCTCTACTGTATAGGCAATCATTTTGTCGGCATCACCTACATTAATTTCACCAATTTTCTTTCGTTCCTCTTCAGTGAAAGATTCCATATACGCAATAGCTCCGCGGATTCCCTCGGCTTCAATAGTATCGCCTAATAATGCATTCCCTAACCGCACTCCAGAAATAATAGGCACCGTTGTGTCAGGAATAGTAGCACTACTAGCAATAACCATACCGTTTCGATCCAAAGAAACAAATCCAAATTGAGAAGAAACTACAACCAACGCCTTTCGTTCTTTCACATCTACCTGCAAAGTAAGTGGTAATGCATAGGATACATGTGCCGTATCAACACGTATATCCTTTTGTAAACGTTCTTCTAAAGCGCCTGTTCTAACTCTTAGGATATTAACAGGATATCCTAAATCACCTATATGCACCACATCTTCTGAGGTTAATTGACTAGTCCCTGTCACTTGAATTTGACCAATTGGCAGAGGTAATGTAAAAAGACCAATCACGATGCACGCACCAATGACCACCTTCCAAACTGCGGATTTTGATTCTTTACGTCGCTTCATCTTTCGTCTTCGACGCACACGTTTAGGTCCTTCAGGGGTATCTATGGTAACAATTTCCCATCCATCTTCTATGCCAGAAATTGTTCTTTCACTGATTGGTTGTTCTCCAATTGGAGACCTGCTCTGCTTCTCCTGGTTTTGAAACCCATGTACCTTCATAACCACTCCTAAAATTTATGCAGTCCAGCGGACTGAAGAATTTGTTCGCATAATTCAGGAAATTCAATACCCACTGCTCTTGCTGCTTTTGGCACTAATGAGGTAGCCGTCATACCAGGTACCGTATTATATTCCAATACAAACATATCATCTGTACTGTTCATCATGATATCCACACGGATTACACCTGCGCATTGCATTTGTTGATAAACAGATTCGCCAATACGTTGCATGGCAGCAGCTTGTTCTTCTGTAATCGGTGCTGGCACCAAATAATCAGTAGCACCTGTTGTGTATTTAGAGGCATAATCATATTCCCCTGAATGTGGTCGAATTTCAATCACTGGCAAAGCTTTACCATCTAATACAGATACAGTAAATTCTCTACCATCTACAAATTCTTCTACTACGATGACATGGTCTATGTCTAATACTTGTTTGACTTCTACATCAACAGTTGCTTCATCTTTAATAATAGCGACACCAATACTAGATCCTTGACTAGCTGCTTTCACAACAAATGGCACTTTGAAATTAGCATGAATATCCTCTAGGATCGCATCCACAGATTGTAATTTGTTATCATAGGATTTGGAATTAGCTGTAGGAATCTGAGCTCCCAAAAAGACATGTTTACTCATTTTTTTATTCATACCTACCGCATGAGCCATAACGCCAGATCCTGTGTAAGGAATACCCGCCATTTCAAGAGCCCCTTGCAAGGATCCATCTTCGCCATATTTTCCATGGATGGCATTAAATACGACGTCGCATTGTAAATCTTGTAAATCTTTCACTACTGTACTAGGGTTACATTCTAATGTTGTAGCTGCATAGCCTTTGCTTTGTAATGCGTCTGCAATAGCTGCCGCTGTTCTTCTAGATACATCGGCTTCTTTTGATGGTCCTCCCATGAGGACAATAATACGTTTATCCTTCACTTTATTTTTCCTCCAATAAAGCTAATAGTTTAGGTCCAAATTGATTAATATTACCTGCTCCCATAGTGATGACCAAATCATTAGGTTGAATATATTCTAATACAGTTTCTGGCAAAGTATTTACATCTGCCACATAATGAACCTCTTTACCTGTCAATTCTTTAATCATCAATGGAATAGACATACCATCAATTCCAGCCTCAGGTTTTTCACCAGCACTATAAATATCTGTAATAAAAACTAAATCAGCTTCTTTGAAAGCCGTGCCAAATTCACGTAGTAACAATTTGGTACGACTATATCTATGCGGTTGGAATAGAATTACCACTCGGTGATCTTCCAGAGATTTTGCCGCTTTAATTGTAGCCGCAATTTCTGTAGGGTGATGTGCATAATCATCTACCACCCAAATGTCTTTTACATGACCTTTTGTTTCAAAACGACGTTTCGCACCAATAAATTTTCGCAACGCTTTTGCTACAACTTCAAAGGAAATTCCTTCTCCTAAGGCCACTACAAGTGCTCCTAGTGCATTCAACGCATTATGTTGACCTGGTACAGCTAAACGTAATGTACCTAATACACTATCTTTATGAACCACTTCAAAGGTAGTAATCCCTTGTTCAATGCGCAAGTTCTCAATACGATAATCGTTGCCTGCCCCTAAACCATACGTAATGCATTGACGTTTAATATCCGGCATAATCCGTCGAATTGATGGATTATCACCACATACCACAGCAATACCATCTTCTGGTAATTTCATAGAAAACTCTGTGAAAGCTCTCAATAAGTTTTCCACCGTCCGATAATGGTCCATGTGGTCATTTTCAATATTCGTGATTACAATGCGCTTAGGATTTAAGTGCAAGAAAGAACCATCACTTTCATCAGCTTCAGCAATACTATATTTACCTTTACCTACATGACTACTGCCATTTAAATAATCCACTTCTCCACCGATGATGATAGTTGGATCTTGATTTGCTTCCATGAAAATTTGTCCAATCATAGACGTAGTGGTAGTCTTACCATGTGCACCAGCAACAGCAATACCATAGGTTTCATCTAACACTGCTTTCACCACGTCCGAACGGTGTAAAATTGGAATATTTCGTTCTCTAGCTCCGACAATTTCAGGATTATCATCATGGATGGCAGTAGAGCGAATAACCACATCTACTCCTTCTACATGAGCCGCATCATGGCCCATAAAAATAGTAGCCCCTGCATTTCTAAACTTTTCTGTAATCGCAGATTCTTGAATATCGGAACCAGATACAATAAATCCTTTTTCAATCAATACATGCGCAATAGCACGCATGCCAGAACCGGCGATGCCGATTAAATGTATACGTTGATAGGTATCTAACATAGAGATACTCCCTTCTATGATTTCTTAATAGATAGAGCCAACTTAGCAATTTCTATAGCTGCCTCAGGCTTTCCTAATTGTAATGTGGCTTGTGCCATACGTTCGCGACATCCCCGATCCGCTAACATTGCATCTACCGCTTGTAGTAATCTTGTGCCATCTAATTCTTTATCTACAATCATCGTAGACGCACCTGCCTCTACGAATACTTTTGCATTAAATGTTTGATGGTCAGCAGCTGCATAGGGATAAGGAATTAGGATAGATGGTATGCCACGTACAGCTAATTCTGCTAGCCCTATAGCTCCAGATCGGAATATGGCCATATCTGATGCAGCCATAGTCATATCCATATTGTCTAAGTAAGGAACAATATGTGATGTTGGACTGTAAACCTCTCCTTCATGTATGCCTAATCTTTCACAAACCCGACTGTATTCATCAGTACCTGTAGCATGGATAATTCTAATATCCTCTCTACCTTTGTATTGTTCATGAACGGCTTGCATCGCTGTATTAATACTCCGTGCACCACGGGATCCACCAGCCACTAAGATAGCTGTTTGATTATCTTGTAAGCCAAAGTACGCTCTAGCCTCTTCTCGATTTGCTGTCACTACACTAGGGCGCACCGGATTACCCGTATATACAACTTGCTTTGCACTTGGAAAATGTCGAGCTGCTTCTTCATATCCTACAGCTACCACATCTACAAATCGACTTAAAATTTTATTTGTTATTCCTGGCACTACATTTTGTTCTTGAATCAATGTAGGAATTCCACGTAAAGCAGCTGCTAATAGTAAAGGACCACATACATAACCACCCGTACCAATAACAATATCTGGTTTAAACTCGGAAATTAACTGATTTGCTTTCCACAAGGAAGACAGTGTTTTACCTGCTGTTACCAATGTATCTAAGGATAATTTACGTTGCAATCCTTGCACAGGTAATGTAGTAAATGGAATCCCTTCTTTAGGAACAATCCTTGACTCAAGTCCTCTTTCAGTCCCTACATAAAGAAAGTTAGCATCTACCATTGCTTCTAAAGTTTTATAAATCGTGAGAGCTGGATAAATGTGGCCTCCAGTACCTCCACCTGAAATCATGATATTCATGTATGACCCCTTACAATCGTTCTACTAATCTTCTGAAATGATCGCCTCTATCTTCAAATCGTGCATACCAGTCAAAACTTGCACAGGCTGGAGATAATAATACTACATCCCCATCTTCCGCTATACGAGCACTTAAGGATACTGCATCTTCCATAGATTCACAACGATGAATATGAGGTATCCCCACTTTTACTGCAGCTTCAGCAAAGCGCTGTGCTGCTTCACCAATAAGAATTAGTTCTTTTACATTGGTTTTTACTAGTTCCATCATATCTTCTAAGTCGGTCATTTTATCCTTACCGCCTGCGATCAACACAAGAGGGGATGTAAAAGATTCTAAGGCTTTAATAGTAGAATCCGTATTGGTTGCTTTAGAATCGTTATAGTACGTAACTCCATTTAGAGTACGAATCCGTTCTAAGCGATGTGCCACACCATGGAATTTTGCAATAGCTTGATATATATCTTTTACAGGCACACCCAATGCGTAGGTTAGGGCAATAACACTCAAAATATTTTCAATATTGTGAGCCCCTGGAATATGGATATCTTTTGTCGTAATCACTGGCACTGAGTTACCATGCATCACTGCATAGCATGTATTGTTTTCAAAATACGCTCCATCTGTGACAGGTCGTTCTTGACTAATTCCTAACACATGCCCTTTTACTCGTTTTGCCATATCCGCTACAATAGGAGAATCAAAGTTTAATACTGTCCAATCTCCTAATTCTTGATTACGGAAAATGTTTTCTTTCGCTTCTTGGTATCGTTCCATTGTTTTATGACGTAACAAGTGGTCTGGAGTCACATTTAGCAAGATAGCCCCTTTCGTACGGAACTTATCAATACTCTCCAATTGATACGATGAAAGTTCAGCCACTAACACACCTGTTTCAGGCACTGCCAAGGCTTGCTCACTAAGAGAATAGCCAATATTACCACCTACATAGACATCCCATTTAGCTTCTTTCAGTACTTCTGCTAGTAAAGAAGTCGTTGTAGTTTTACCATTCGTACCTGTCACACCTAAAATAGGAGCTTTTGATACTTCATACGCAATCTCCACTTCTCCTACTACAGGAATATTTCTTTTTTTCGCCTCTTGAATGATAGGTATCTCTAAAGAAATACCAGGTGATACAACCACTCTCGTAGCCGTATCAAGTAACACAAAATCTTGTTGCCCTGTAATCACTTCTATATGATTCTCTGCCAAACGCTGGCTTTCAGCTGGATCAAAATCAATTTTTTTATAATCATTAAGCGTCACTGTAGCGCCTAATTTAGCCAATGTGTGGGCCACGCCAATACCACTAAGACCGGCACCCAATACCAATACATGCGAACCTGAATAATCCATTCTAACCACCTAACCCTATATGCAAGAATAACGGCTCTTATTAGTAGAGCCGTAATCTATATTATTTCATACTTAACAGTGCAATGCCTAACAAAGCCGTTACCAAAGAAACAGCCCAGAATACATATACCACTTTTCGCTCACTCCAGCCACCTAATTCAAAGTGATGGTGAATTGGGCTCATACGGAAAATACGAACCCTTCTAGTTTTAAAAGAGGCTACCTGTAAAATAACAGATAATGCTTCTACTACAAATACAAAGCCTATCACAATTAATAGAAGTTCTGTTTTTGTAGCAATGGCCATCCCCGCAAAAGCACCACCTAATGCTAGGGAGCCTGTATCACCCATAAATACTTTCGCCGGATTTGCATTGAAATATAAGAATCCCAAGCAAACTGCACTCACAATGATACCAAAGAAAGTGACACTTAAGGAACCTACTAATAATCCTACCACTGCAAAAGCCGCTCCTGCAATAGCAGAAATACCAGTTGCCAATCCATCTAAGCCATCTGTTAAGTTAACAGCATTCGTTGTCCCCAAAATAATGATAAACGCTAATACATAATAGGCGTAACCAAGATCTACAGTGATATCCACTAAAGGAATCCACAAAGTAGTTGGCAACGCTGCATAAGCGATAGAGATATAACAAAATACGATAGCTAGCACCGCTTGACCTAGTAATTTTTGTTTTGCTGTTAACCCTAAATTACGGCGTTTCACAGCTTTAATAAAATCATCACTAAACCCTAATGCACCATGACCTAATGTTAAAAATAATAGCATCCACAATGTTACAGAATAGGGTGGCACTATGCATACAGTTATAACTAAGGCTAGCATCATAAATAAACCGCCCATTGTAGGTGTCCCAGCTTTAGCTAAATGCGCCTGCGGTCCATCTTCACGAATCGACTGTTGCGCTTTCAGTCGTTGCAACAGAGGAATCCCTATTTTACCGAATACTAATGTACTTATCAGGGCTAAGCCAAAGGCTACTGCATAGTCCATATTCATGTCACATGTCTCCTTACTTATTCATGTCGTTCTTTAAAATCTTCTATAATACGTTCCATTTTAAGGCCACGAGACCCTTTCACTAGAATCACATCACCGTCTTGTTTTACATCATAGTAGGTATTGGCAATATCAAGATGACTCTTTCCTATATAGACATAAGGAACACCTGCTTGTTTCGCCACAGAAGCAGTTATCTTCATCATATCACCAAAGGTAAATACCATATCATACTGTTCTTCGCCGAGAATCCTGCCAATCTCCTCATGAGCTGCTTTAGAATGGTCACCTAACTCTAACATATCTCCTAGCATAGCAATTTTACGAGTCCCTTGCAACTGTCCCATAGCACGAATGGACTCTGCCATACTATTGGGATTGGCATTATAGGCATCGTTCAAAACTGTGAAAGTTGGAAATGCTACAATCTCTTGTCGCATAGAAATCCCTGGAAACTCCTTAAAAGCCTCCACAATTTCTGCTTTTGGCACACCTAAAATGATACCTACTGCAATAGCAGATAATGCATCATATACATTGTGAATCCCAATCATTGGCAAAAAAACATTCCAATCACCCAATGTATCATGAACGGTAAAATTAATCCCTTTCGATGTATATTCTAATTGAGTCCCTTGTACGTGAGATCCTTCTTGTATACCATAAGTCATAACGTTTGCATCCGTTACCTCTTGCATAGGCAATACAAAAGGATCATCATGATTTAATACAGCTGCTCCCGTACTTGGTAAGGCTTCAATCAATTCTTGCTTCGCTTTTCCAATATTTTCTTGAGACCCTAATAGTTCAATATGGCTAGTGCCTACATTGGTAATTACACCTATTGTAGGTTCCGCAATCTCCGCTAATTCTGCAATTTGACCAAGTCCACGCATCCCCATTTCAAGTACGCATACATCATGGTCTTCTGTTAATTGTAATAACATTTTCGGAACACCGATTTCGTTATTATAATTCTTCTCCGTTTTAAGCACTGTAAAAGCTTTTTCTAACACAGCGCTAATCATTTCTTTTGTTGTTGTTTTTCCAGAAGAACCAGTAATCCCAATGATAGGGATAGGAAAGCGTCTACGATGATAGGTTGCTAACTGCTGATAGGCCCGTAACGTATCTTCTACTTCAATACAAACTAAGCCATCAATGGTTTTACCACGTTTCACTACAGCACCTGTAGCACCGCGTTCTTTAGCAACTGTTAAAAAGTCGTGACCATCAAATGTCATCCCTTCCAATGCCACAAATAAACCATTTTTTCCAATCGTCCTTGTATCTGTCGATACATCAGCAAAGGTGCAAGCACTTATTTCTCTACAAGTTCCTTGTGTTGCCTCTAATACTTCTTGCACTGTAAATTGTGCCATATTATCTCTCCTTCAAGGCTTCTCTTGACACTTCACGATCATCGAAGTGGATCGTTTCATCTTTTAAAATTTGATAATCTTCATGACCTTTACCTGCAATGATAACTACATCTCCTGTAGTTGCCTCTTTGATTGCCTTATGAATTGCTTCACGACGGTCTACAATGACTTCATAAGTGACACCATCATGTAAACCTTCTTTCACACCCACCTCTACATCTTTTACGATTTGTACAGGATCTTCTGTACGAGGATTATCGGATGTCACAAATACGCGATCTCCAAGTTGCGCTGCAATACGTCCCATGATTGGACGTTTCGTAGCATCTCTATCTCCACCACAGCCAAAGACCACTAAGATGCGATTTTCTACAATTTTCTTCGCTGTTTGTAGTATATTTTCTAATCCATCTGGTGTATGAGCATAATCTACAACGACTGCAAAATCTTGCCCTTCTTCGATTAATTCAAATCGACCTGGCACAGCTGTAAAAGTAGATAATGCTTTCACAATCTGTTCCATCGTCAACCCTTCATATAATGCAGCGCCTACGGCAGCCAAGGTATTATACACATTGAACATACCTGCAATTTTCGTAGAAATTGGGTACATTTTTCCATCATAGGATAAAGTGAATTGGGAAGATTTAGCAGTAATCGCTAAATCAGAAGCATTCATTGTACCTTTGCCTTCTGTACTGTATGTAATCATAGGTGCTGTTGTCACATCTACAATCGCTTGACCATAGGCATCATCTACATTAATAACAGCGCCTTTACCTTCTTTCACCTGATAGGAGGCACTAACTTGTTTAAATAGCTTAGCTTTTGCCTCTAAATAATTATCGAATGTCTTATGAAAGTCCAAATGATCTTGCGTTAAATTAGTAAATACAGCTGTATCATATTCTACACCCGCTGTACGTCCCAATGCTAGTGCATGAGATGACACTTCCATAATACAATGTGTTACACCAGCATCCACCATTTGTTGTAAAATTTGCTGCAAATCTGCTACGTCCGGTGTGGTATTGTGAATTGGGTACGATTGGTCATCAATCAAAATATGTACGGTCCCAATAATCCCCACTGTGTAGCCTTGGGAGCGCAACATATGACCAATAATATGAGTCGTTGTAGTTTTACCATTTGTTCCTGTTACACCAATCATACGCATTTTAGAAGCTGGGTAATCATAGAAAAATGGTACAGCATCTTGCAAGGCTTGTCTTGTATCATCCACATAGAGAACTGCTACATGTTCTGGCACGGCCACAGGTTTCGATGCAATAATCGCTACCGCACCATCTTCCACTGCTTTTTCAACAAAGTTATGCGCATCCACTGTGGCGCCAACTAAACAGATAAACAAACTACCTTCTTGTACCGTTCTAGAGTCAGCTGTAATATGGCTAACAACGGATGTCAAAGGACCTTCTACCTTCGTAGGAGATACAACTTTCACAATTTCTTCCACTCGTTTCATATTGATTCCTCCAATCATAGAGAAAGCAGCCCAAAAGGACTGCCTTCATCATTCTCTAATATCCTTTTTCATCGTCACTTTGCGTTCTTCCACTGTGTTTTTGCTAGTGTAAACGAAATTATCTGGTAATACCATGCCAAGTTTTTGTTGCGCTATTTTTTGAATGCGCGTAGGAGATCTTAATTCTGCTAAGCCTAAATTATATTCATAATTAGTACGATTCTCTAACACAATTTGTTCTTGTAAATTGACTGTTTCTTTACGTGCATTTTCTGTTACACCTGTTAAGAGCAAACAAGCCAACCCTAAGACCATCGCCATTAGTACAGTTAACAAACACTGGCGCATATCTGGGGTCAAATCCCAAATGAATGCTTGTGTTTTTACTTTTTTCTTTCTGACCGGTTCTACATAAGGCGCTGATTGCTCCCAATACGCAGCCTTTCGTACTAACATAATAATTCCTCCCAACTATAATTTCACGGCTACCCTCAACTTGGCACTACGGGACCGTGGATTCTCTTCTACTTCTTTGTGACTTGGCTCTATAGCCTTATTTTTCGCTTTTACAACGGGTACATGATGACACACACACACCGGTAAATTCGGTGGACATGTACATCCCTGCGCTAACTCTTTAAACGTTTGCTTTGTAATTCTATCCTCTAAGGAATGGAAAGTAATCACTGCAATTCTTCCACCTGGTTGTAACATGGATACAGCATCTACAAATGCATCATGCAAAATTTGCAGTTCCTGATTCACTTCTATGCGCAGCGCTTGGAATGTTCGTTTTGCTGGATGTGGTCCATCTTGCCTAGCCTTTGCAGGTATGGCACGTTTAATGATATCCACCAACTGAAAGGTTGTCACTACAGGAGCTTTTTCTCTAGCTTCTAGGATGAATTGAACAATTCGTTTAGCCCATCGTTCTTCACCATAGTCCCAAATAATACGATATAAGTCTTCACTAGAATAGGTATTCACGATAGTTTCTGCCGTTAAAGCTCCCGTTTGATTCATACGCATGTCCAACGGACCGTCTTGCATATAGGAAAATCCTCGATCCGCCGTATCTAATTGATGACTAGATACACCTAAATCAAAAACGAATCCATCGACTTCAAAAATACCTGCCTCGTGTAACGCTTCTTTTAAGTTAGAGAAATTAGTTTTGATGACTTTCACCTGGCAAGTCAAATCAGCTAATCGCTGAGATGCTGCCTCTAATGCCGCCACATCTTGATCTAAACCAATCATCATGCCTTCTGAAGATAATCGTTCACCGATAGCATGGGAATGTCCCCCACCACCTAATGTACAGTCCACATAGGTTCCATTTGGTTTAATCGCCAATCCGTCTAGCGTTTCATTGAGTAATACACTCACATGATGAAAGTTCATAATTCCTCACTTAAAATCCAATATCATCCAAATCAAGTTCTTCTGCCATAGCCTCAATATTGCCGTAAATTTCGTTGTTATAAGCATCCCAACGAGTTTTACTCCAAATCTCGATGCGTTCACCATTACCAACTACAACCACGTCTTTTTTCAACTCACCGTGGGCTCGAAGATTACTTGGTATCAACACACGGCCTTGTTTATCAAACTCAAGGTCTGCTGCACCACCTACAAAAAACCGTACCAAACTACGTTGGTTCGCTTTATTGGAGCTTTTAGAACTTAATTTTTTTGCTAGCTCTTCAAACTTTTCTTGTGTATAAATGGCTAAGGTATTGTCAAAATATCGTGTTACAACACAAGTGTCCCCCAGTTGCTCACGCATTTTGGCAGGAATGATCATGCGCCCTTTACTATCGATTGTATGTGAAAATTCACCTTTAAACATAGCAAGGACACCTCCTTTTCTCTCACCTATTTGCCCTATTTACCACTATATGGTAAATTTTACCACAATTCCCCACTTTTCACAACAAAATAACCACCCTTTTTATAGATATTTATACACTTTTTTCCTACAATTTGTTAATAGCGAACACTTATTTAAATATTTATGTATATGTTCGTATATTTCGTATAAAATCGAACATTTTTGACTACCCATTAAGGTGGGGAAAAGTGGGAAAGTTTTTCCATTTTTCTTCATTTTTAACTCTACCAACAATATAACGAGGCATCTCTATCCTAAAAAAATGAGACTATGAGCACCATTAAAACATATTTAAATACCAAGTAGAAAATAAAAAAGATAGCCAAATCATAGATTCAGCTATCTTTTTTCATCGCTATAATAACTATTCAATTGTCTCTATCTTTTCTCTATTTTTATAATTGACCCACTCGTTTCATTGCATCATAAATTCGTTGTGCCAATCCAGTAATTTGTCGTTTTGGAATGGAGCATACAGCAATACGAACACCACCAGATACAGGAATTAAAAATACATTTTCCTTTTTCAATTCATCTGCCAACGCTTTCGGATTATCGCTTGGAATCGTTGCAAAGAAACCACCCATATATGGCAACATTGGTAAGCCGATTGCTTTTCCTTCACACTCTAAAATACCTGCCCGTTCTTCTACAAGACGAGAGTAACAATTACGTTCTTCTTCATAGCATTTTAATTTCTTAGGTTCAAGCACAATATTGGCTACTGTACGCATAGCTGGTCGATTAATATTAGACCATGTACCACGGGATGTCATTTGATTAATATCAAAAAACTCCTGTGCCACTTCTTTATCAGAAGTAATGCCCAACATACAGCCAACACGTTGACCGTACATAGTAAATCCTTTGGAAATACTGTAGCATACGACTGTTAAAATATCTTTTGACAAATGTTCAAATTTCTTAAAGAATCGGCGCACCTCTTCTTTAGGACCAGAGAAATCAATATACGCAGCATCAACTCCAATAATCACTTTGTTTCTTCCTGCACTTACTAAACGATTCGCAAGCACTAATACTTTATCCCAATCGCTGTCACATAGAGAAAAACCTGTTGGATTATTACCAGGTGTGTTAAAAATAACTAAAATATTCTCTTGTTTCTTAGCTATATCTAATACTAAGGATTCTAACGCCTCAAAGTTGAACTCATAGTTCTCATTGAATAGAGCGTAGGTAAGTAATTCGCGTCCATTGTCATGGCATATTTGTTTGTACGCACCCCAATACCAATCTGCAGTGATTACCGTATCACCCAACTCTGTATAATTGTGAACTAAATGATGAATCCCACCTGTACCGCCAGCTGTGGCTATTCCTTCAATATAGGCATCAGGTCTAGATTGACCGAAACATTCTTGTTTACATGCTTCCACAAACTCTTTTAATCCCTCAATCGGTGCATATGCAACATATTCATTACGTGGCAAATTACGAAACTCATCTTCTACCACTTTTAAGAAAACAATATCACCATTTTCATCTAGGATAGATCCGACAGTTCCATTTAACACGTTTTCTTTGCCATATTGTCTTACTGCCTCTTGGGCTTGTGAGTTTGTTGCAAAGATCACATCATTTGCTTTTTTCCCACGCGCTTGTTTTGCTGCCATACTCATAGTAAACACCTTCCTATAGTAGTTATACATTTATACTTATATTATTAGTTTACAAGAAAAATGGTTCTCCTACAAGACATGTAGCTTATGTATACACAATAGTTTTTTCTACTATTCAACTTTTTTATATTTTGATAAATATCTCCTGTTCCCATATCTAGTATATAAAGGTGTATATATGCGTTTATATAACTTTTTCTGTATATTTTTATGATATCATATACGCTGATTTCTCTTTGTAACAACTATGCATTCAAAATAAAGAAAACAAAAAGCAGATACACAACCACAATGGATTGTATATCTGCTATCTTTATATAGTTATCTGCCAAGGTCATTACACCTGTGTTAAATCCTATATATATCTTTATATATATTTCTCTAAAATATTCAAGATAAAAATTAGGGAATTATTCCACTTTTCCGCCTAAGTACGCTTCCATCACTCTAGGATCGTGACGAATCTCTTCGGCTGGTCCGGAAAGAACGATTTTACCCGTTTCTAGTACATATGCATAGTCAGCAATTTTCAAAGCTTGACGCACGTTTTGTTCTACCAACAACACTGTCGTTCCTTCAGCACTGATTTCCTTGATAACCTCGAAGATTTCATTCACCACCAATGGTGCCAAACCCATGGATGGTTCATCCAGTAACAACAATTTAGGACGAGCCATTAAAGCACGGCCGATAGCAAGCATTTGTTGTTGTCCACCAGACAAAGTACCACCTAATTGGTAACTACGTTCATCAAGAATAGGAAATCGCTTGAATACTTTTTTAATATCATCGTTGATTTCAGCATCCTTACGAATATAAGCGCCCATTTCAAGATTTTCATAAACACTCATATCTTGTAAAATTTGGCGCCCTTCTGGAACGAGGGAAATACCAGCTTTCACAATATCATGAGTTTTCATAGATGTTATATCCTTACCTTCAAAGGTAATGCGGCCTTCTGTTGGTTTTACCAAGCCCATGATGGAACGCATAGTTGTGGATTTACCGGCACCATTGGCACCGATCAAAGATACAATGGACCCTTGAGGAACTTCTAAGTTAATAGATTTTAATGCTGTAATATGACCATAGCCAGCCACTACATTTTCAATTTTTAACATATTATTCCTCCTTTCCTAAGTATGCTTCAATAACGTCTGGATGATTTTGAATTTCCTGTGGCGTTCCTTCTGCAATTTTTTTACCGAAGTTTAACACCGCCAAGCGGTCACAAATATTCATCATCAACGCCATATCATGTTCAATGACTACCACGGTAATGCCCAAATCACGGATTTTACCGATTAATTGGCGCAACACTTCTGTTTCACTATCGTTCATACCGGCTGCTGGTTCATCTAACAGAATCAATTGTGGATGCGTTGCTAAGGCACGAGCAATTTCCAAACGACGTTGTTTACCATATGGTAAGGATGTGGCTACTTCTTCTGCATCTTCTTCTAATCCAACGAGTTTTAAAAACTCATAGGCAATACCACGGCAACGCTCTTCTTCAACTCGTTGACGTTTCGTACGGAAGAAACTAGATAACACACCAGAACCCGTGCGACAATGCATACCTGTCAATACAGTTTCTAACGCCGTCATATTACCGAACAAACGAATATTTTGGAATGTTCTAGCAATCCCCATTTCCACTGTACGATGCGGCTTAATACCCACCACATTCATACCATCGAACACAATATTGCCAGTGCTCACCGGGAACACGCCTGTAATTAAATTAAACAGCGTCGTTTTGCCGGCACCATTCGGTCCAATTACACCAAAGACTTCCCCTTGGTTCACTTGGAAGGTAACCCCTGTCAAGGCAGCCACACCGCCAAAGCTTTTACTTACATCATCTAATTGTAATAGCATGGGTACCTCCTATTCTTGACCAGACTTACTTTGCGCTTTATAAGCTTCAAAGCGTTCTGTTAACACTTGCGTTTCTGGAATATATGCTTTCTTTTTCACGCCTAATTTACGGTAAATTTTGTCCATCAAATCTTCTGTCAAAATACCATCTGGGCGAACAGCCATCAAGATGACTAGTAATGCGCCATAAATAATATCCCTATAATCTGCTAAGAAACGTAATACTTCTGGTAACAATGTCAAAATGAAAGAGCCTAGTACAGACCCCCATACTACATTGGAACCACCAAATACAGGGAACAATAAGATTTGTACTACTTTGTGATAGCTAAAATCTGTAGGGTTAATGAAGTTTGTAATATGTGCATACAAACCACCACCAATACCAGCAATAAAAGCACCGATTACAAAGGCTAACATTTTGTAATACACCACATTGATACCCATCAATTCTGCTGCATGGTCATCAGCTTTGATAGCTTGGAACGCACGCCCTACACGACTATTGTGGATACGTAAACAGAACAATATCACTAGCGCTAGAATCACTAATAAGATAATGATCGTTAACAAGTTACCCCATGTTAATGCGTCGATGTCTAACAAACCGTCCATATCGAATTCATAGACGTAGTTTGTTAATTCTTGTGCAATCGCTGGAATCCCAGAAAGGCCCAAAGCTCCATTGGTTACTTCTAAGTTCAAAAAGATAACACGTACTACTTCACCAAAACCTAGTGTAGCAATAGCCAAGTATAAACCTTTCAAGCGTGTAGTTGGTAAACCAATCACAACAGCGACTAATGCCGCTACGATGCCACCAATGAAGATAGCAATTGGAATCGGTAACTCCGCTTTCAGAGTAAGCAAAGCACCCACATAGGCACCTACGCTCATAAAGCCAGCCGCACCCAACGTCAACTGTCCTGTAGAAAGGGTGAAGAAAATGGAAATACCCATGATAGCATTGATGATGAAGAACATCACAATTTGTAGATAATATGGATTTAAAATTTCACTCATGGTCGTCCCCCCTTATCTTTGGATCCGAATAACCCTTGTGGTCTCCAGAATAATAAGAGAATGATTAAACCGAAGGCTACAGCATCACGGTACGAAGATGCCCCATAAGCTACGGAGAATACCTCAGATACACCTAAGATGAATCCACCTACCATAGCACCGGTAATATTACCAAGTCCGCCAAGGATTAACACCGCTAACCCTTTAAATCCGATAACAACACCCATCATAGGCTCTACGGCATCGAAGGATAAGCCAACTAATACACCAGCAGCAGAACCTAAGGCGGATGCTAACATGACTGTTACGGAAATAACTAAAGTTGGATTAATCCCCAACAAGGATGCTGTTTCTGTGCTCAAAGATACAGCACGAATAGCTTTACCGATTTTAGTCTTTTTAATGAGTACATTTAAAATCAACATTAACACAATGGATACACCAAGGCCAATGATTTGAACCATGGAGATTTTGAACATACCAAAATCGATAAGTCCACCGATAAAGTCTGGTGGGAATGAACGTGTTTGTGGGCCCCATACAAGCAAGGCTACACTTTCAATAAAAATAGAGACACCAATTGTAGAAATTAATGGCGCCAAATGGGATACGTTTTTCTTACGAAGTGGACGAAGTGCCACAAATTCTAATAGATATCCAAGAATTGCCCCTACGACCATAGCCACAAGGATGGCTACAAAGATATTAACTTCAAAGACTGTCACCATAAATAAACCCACGAAGGCACCTATCATAAAGATGCCTCCGTGAGCCATGTTGATGATGTTCAACACACCAAACACGAGTGTCAATCCGATGGCTAATACCGCATAGAGACTGCCTAAAGTAAGGCCATTCACTAATTGCTGTAAAAACATCGTGTTACTCCTATTTTTGTAATGCGTCAAACTGACCGTTTTTAATTTGTAAAACTTGAACTTCCATAGATGGGTCACGTTTTTCGTTAAATTGGAATTTACCAGTTACCCCTACGAAGTCTGTAATACCTTTTAAGGCGTTACGGAATTTTTCGCGATCTGTAGTAGAGCCTGCTGCTTTCAAAGCTGATTCATACAAGAACACTGCATCATATGCTTGTGCTGCGAATTGATCTGGTTCATGACCATATTTTTCTACATAGGCTTTGCGGAAGTCGCGAACTTTTTGGTCATCTTTGTTAGGGAACCAAGGTGTACCTACGATCGCACCATCAGCAGCGGCACCCGCATTTTTAATGAACGCTGGGCTGTTGAAACCATTGGAACCTACTACTGGTTGGTTCATGCCAAGTTCACGCATTTTTTTCATAATCAATGCACCTTCTTGGTACAAAGAAGCAACGATGATAATATCAGGTTTTGCTTGTTGGATTTTAGTCAACTGTGCAGAGAAATCTGTATCTTTATCAGCAAATGTTTCTGTCGCTACAATTTGAACCCCTTCAGATTCCAATGCTTTTTTAGCAGTATTATTTACAGATACCATTTGGTCATTGTTGTTGGAGTACATAATCGCTGCTGTTTTAAAGCCTAATACTTTGTGAGATTGACGAATCGCTGCGTCTACTGCTAAAGATTCTGGTACGGCATTACGGAAAATGTAATCTCCAATATCAGTGATACCTTCTGCAGTTGTAGAAGTACCCAATGCTACCACTTTATTTTTGTTAGCAATTGGGCCTGCTGCCATCATTTCACCTGATAACATAGGTCCAATCACAGCTACGACTTTATCTTTTGCAATGACTTTATTCATCGCATTGATTGCTTCGTTTTTGTCACCTTTTGTATCTTCCACTAACAAATTGATTTTTACATTGTTAGCATCGCCATTAATTTGTGCTACTGCTAACTCTGCACCATTTTTAATGGATTCGCCATAGGCAGCTGCTGCGCCAGACGTTGTTGTCAATAAAGCTACTTTTGCTTCATTTGCATTGTTTGTTGATGAACTATTGCCACCGCAACCAGCGATCGCCGCAGCTAAAATAGCCGTAGCACCCAATGCTAGTGCACGTTTGAACATGGATTTTTTCATGTTACAACCTTCCTCCTTAAAACTCTATCTTACGGATTTTCTGTTTCTGAAAGCCACCTCAATCTTTTTCTCTTTATCAGATTAAAACACAAATGACAATTCTATAGAAACCCTATTCTTATCTATTATGAATGTAACATGAGTAGTTTGTCAAATATAATTATAAGAATTTATATATGAGTTTATTTAGTAAACTAGTCACGTATATTTTTCTCATTTTTGTATTTGCATAGTGGACAAATATCTTTTTTTGAAAAGCAAATATAAAAATAGATACGTTCCATTACCAAGTATGTCCTTTTTTAAAGTATACCCCGATCTACTACTTAAGCATATTAAAACTGGCGATGAAAGTGATCACTCTCATCGCCAGTTTAACACAGTTGCAATTTTATTTACTATGTATCAATAAAATTTCATCATTATTTAGTTTACAGTATATAAATAATCATATTGTTCTTGTGTCAATGTATCTAAATCGTAACCCATAGATTGCAATTTTAATTTCGCAATTTCTGCATCTACTTCATATGGCAATACATGTACATCATGTTCCATATCTGCTCCATGGTGCAAGATATATTCTGCTGCTAAGGCTTGCATTGCAAAAGACAAGTCCATGATTTCTGCTGGATGTCCATCACCTGCTGCTAAGTTTACAAGGCGGCCTTCGGCTAGTACATACAATTGACGGCCATCTTGCATATGGTAGGCTTCGATATTTTGGCGTACTCGTTCATGAGATACTGCCATGGCTGCTAAGTCTTTCACATTCACTTCGCAATCGAAATGTCCCGCATTACAAAGAACAGCGCGGTCTTTCATCACTGCATAATGTTCTTCCGTGATGACATCCTTACAACCTGTGACAGTACAGAAAATGTCACCGATTTTAGCAGCTTCCACCATTGGCAATACTTTGAAACCATCAAATACAGCCTCGATAGCTTTAATTGGATCCACTTCTGTTACATACACGTGGGCGCCTAAGCCTTTGGCACGAAGTGCCACACCTTTACCGCACCAACCATAACCAGCAACGACTACATTTTTACCTGTTACCGTCAAGTTCGTAGTACGCATAATACCATCCCAAACAGATTGGCCTGTACCATAGCGATTGTCGAATAAATATTTACAGTTGGAATCGTTAACTGCAATCATAGGGAATGTCAATTGTTCCGCTTCAGCAAGGGCTTTCAAACGATGTACACCTGTAGTGGTTTCTTCACTACCCCCCAATAAACGTTCTTTCGCATCTTGACGAGTCGTGTGAAGTAAGCTTACTAAATCGCCACCGTCATCGATGATGATATGCGGTTTATGATCCAACGCTTTGTTCAAGAACATCGTATACTCTTCGTCTGTACAATTGTACCAAGCATAGACAGTTAGACCCATGTCCACAAGTCCTGCTGCCACATCATCTTGGGTAGATAATGGATTGGATCCTGTAACGATAACATCAGCACCACCACGTTTTAACACGGTAGATAAATAGGCAGTTTTCGCCTCTAAATGAACAGATACAACGATGGTTTGACCTTTGAAAGTTTGTTCTTTTTCAAAACGGTCTCCTAATGTGTTTAAAGTAGGCATAAAATTAGCTACCCAGTCGATTTTTTTACGACCTTCTGCGGCTAAGGAAATATCTCGAATTAAAGATTGCATTGGCGTTCTCCTTTTAGATTCTTCATGATAAATTATAATTGAAAGCCACCATACTCAGCCATACGATGATGGGCTGGATAATCTGCATTCACATCGATGCCTTTGATGACTTCTTTCACTAGCGATTGCAATTGTTCTGCCATTTGTTGCATCATATCTACTACTTCCCCATGAGTCAAGGCAGATTCAGAAATGCCCGCTGCATAGTTAGTGATCATGGAAATTGTCATATATGCCATTTCTGCTTCATTAGCTAAGGTCACCTCTGGTACATTTGTCATGCCCACTGTTTGGCCACCTAACATAGCATACATACGAATTTCAGCAGGAGACTCAAAACGAGGCCCCTCTGTACATACGTAGGTGCCGCCATTGTGAACCGTTAAGCCTAGAGATTTTGCGGCACTTTCAACAATAGAACGCAACTCAGGACTATATGGTTCCGTTACATCCACATGTGCCACCGGACGATCTCCACCTTCGTAGAATGTATTCACACGGTTTTTCGTAAAGTCTAAAAATTGGTCAGTCAACACAAAATGACCAGGTCCAAATTTTTGATCCAAAGAACCTACCGCTGTGGTAGATACGATAAAATTAACACCTAACTTTTTCAAGCCCCAAATATTAGCACGATAATTAATCTTGTGTGGTGGAATCGAATGATCACGGCCATGACGGGCTAAGAAGTACACCGTCTTACCTTCATAAGTGCCACATACATAATGAATCTCACCATAAGGTGTCATCAAAGACGATTCCGTCATAGTTTCAAACATATTTGGATCGTACACACCGGTACCACCAATAATAGCAATGGCTGACATATAGTTCCTCCTTGTGAAAGATAGAATTCATATTACATAACTAGTATATCATAAACGACCTTTAATCTAGGTATAATCAATTATATGTAAAAACTTTTATGGACTATAAAAAATACATATAAAAAACTACTTCATCATGCCAAAATACTGTATAATTTTGTCATTTATCAAAGTATACACCAGTTTTAATTGTTGTTTTGGAATATTCATGTATTTTTCCATCATAGAACGCATATTAGCTAAGATTTCTTGGCAGTCTTTACCTTCACTAGCTTCACGTATATCCTCTTGTGTAATAGTAGCAATTTCGTGCGCTACTATATTTCTAACATTCTTTAAAATCGGGGTAAATATTTTTAGACTATTCACTAAATCAGATCTAGTATAGGAATGAAACTGTATCATATTAAGCATATGAAAAAAGGATAGTTCAAAATCTTTAGTTTCATAATTTAACTGATTCATAGAACATTCCCAGGACTTATATAGATCAGGATATACTTTAGATAGTTTGATATGATCTACCATCCCTCTACGACCTCTAACCTCAATGTTTCTAAAATTAACTCCATATATATCTTTAAGAATACATTTCATAAATTGAAATAAGTAAGGAGTCAATTTCACTATAAAATCTTGATACATCCCTTTTTCAATACGAATTTGTGCAATATATAAATATTCAATTAAATTTCTAATCTCCACTTTTGAAGAAGGTATAAAGTGTGTAATACTTTGTTTCAATTCTTTAGGTATATAGGTCAGAGATTTATCATACTCGAAAGCACTTCGATACATACTATGTTGTAATAGCTTACCTATTACATCGAGATATTCCTTATCCTGCTCCTCAGCTAGTATCTTATATTCTTTGAATACCTGGATCGCTTGTTTATATTCATAAGCTTTTACTAATGATATACATCGTTCTTTTAAAAAACGTCGTTTGATGATTTTTAAAACTGGTTCATGACAGCGATTAATTGTCCCTAGTTCATTATCAAAGTTACATTCTATCACATAATCAATATCTTCATTACCTTGTAAGGCATGTTCTGTTCTATTGGAACGCTCAGTAGGTGTATCAACCTGAACCCCAATTGTATCTAAATTTTCAATCGCAATGTATGTGAGTAACTGACACATTTGTGGTGTTCCAGATGTTAAGTTGATTAAAAACTCAGCCTCTGAAAACTCATCTTTCAATTTATAGAATTCCTCTACTAAACTATACAATGTATCAATTTTGTGAACTTCTTGAAGTTCTGTTTTGATTAACCTTACCTCACACTGTGGATTTACATACAAAATCGCTTTTGTATATTGCTGATTACGCTCTTCCTCATCCACCATTTCTTTTGATAGAAATAAAACGGCCATGTCTGGTTTATAATGACGAATGATATGTAACATTGCTCCATCATAACAGCCACGAATAGGATCTGTAGTTCCTATTGCAGAATATAATATTTTCATAATACACGCTTCACTTCTTCTAACTCTATATCCAACGCTCCCATACCGACAGCTACCTTAATTCCACAACCACATAAGGAGCCATAATAACATAGCATCGCGGCTAAATTAGACAAAATCATATTTCGTTTACAAATCAATATATAGTTTCCTTGAAAGCCTGGAATTTTAGTTTGTTCCAAATAAAACTTTTGTAATCGCATACGATAGTCCGCTACATATATGTTATCACACAGAGCTTGAAATAACTCTTCGTCATCATATACATCTGAAGTACTGAACGCATTCCATTTTTTTAGAAAACTTCTCATGATTCTTTCAATATTGGGAAAGATCTCATAAGCTTGATTTACCTTAAATGAAGTTGGTGTTACAAATGTAATATCTACTTTTTTATATTGCTTAGTGTCACCTAAAAATGATTGGGCTATACTGGCATAATCTGTTTCTAATACAACGCGTCTATCATCTATGATTAAACTCCCATTTTTTTGTATGAGCTCTATAGTAGAAGATACATCCCATAATGGCGCAATCAACTTCTGTATACTCTCTTCTGATAAAGCAGTAATTCTCCATACACTAGTATTACGCTCTTTATCATAGTACACATATTGGTGATATGGTGGTATCTGTGTAGTATGTAAAAATGTAGCATATTCTGTAGAGATATATGACATAATCACACCATGTAACACACTTCCTAATGATTGAGCAATTTTCTGCCCATTATCTAAGTGAATATCAAATTCTATGCCTTTAATTTCAACCGTTTTCAAGATGTAACTTCACGCCTCCAAATATATAATCTTTTCCTTTATACTTCGTTAGCTTTAACGTTCGAGGGGAAATGATTCGATCCCTACGATGTCCATTACCTAAAATTGATTTTACCACATTAACTTCATATCTATGATCATCAAACAAAGGTATGAGTAATGTTTTGTGTAAAAATCCAATACTATTTCCTATTAGACAAGTAACACTTTCTAAATCGTGTATACATGATTGTTCAATATCTCCTCTAAAAACTTGCTTCCATCGACTTAATAATCGTTGCGTATGCATTTCAACAATTTTCACTAATTCAGTTACGGAGTGTATTCCTACTTTTCGTAATTCCTGAATATTAACACTCAACATACCTTCTAACTTTGTATTTGGCGTAATACACTCTCTATATAAAGATAACGTATTTCTTTTATATTGTCCTGCTACAGAATCATATCTAGGTAAAATATACGTAGTCATTTTATCCTTTGATGATAAAATAACATCTGATACTGAAATACTATGAAATAGCTTTTTTGCACCATCGTTATGCCATTTTCCTGTAGATTCTTTTATACAAGATAGTATTAAGATATCCAAAGCTTTTCCATACTCTCTTATACATCTACGAAGTTCTCTATCATTATTTGAGGCATCTATAAGTTTTTTCTGCCATTCGCGACGAAATACTTCATTATTTTCTACTATATAAGCTATCACAGCAGAAATAATAACTCCCTTTAAGGAACTACCTGGAATATACGGCATTCCATCAAGATCAGTCATACATAAGTTTACATTATTCAATGATCGCTTAAATATAGAACTTTTAACACAACGCAATTGGCGTTTTGAAACACTAGATAACACGGTATCATTGGGAATACCGATAGTCCGTGCCATCCATTCATAGATAGTTTCTTTTGTATATCCTGATGTATAACTTTTAATATATGCTTCATAGTCAGCAAGTTTATGTAACGAATATAGATATTGAAACCATTTTTTCTGATTTAAAATATATACCTCTTGATTGGAAGCATCCAAAATATAGTCAAGCACTTTTGCTACTTGTCCATTTCCAATAGAAACTGGTGTGATTACTTCTAATGTAAATGGGATTGTAATCGGCATGGATTCACTACTCATCAATATTCACCCCCAGCCAAAATCCTTTCATATATTTATAAATTGGATGTGAGATTTGATCATGACATAGTTCTATCACTTGTCCCTCTAGTTGTATAGGCATACAACTTCCTTCTTGCAAGGCATAAAAAGAATTTCGTTTATACGGGGCTTCTATAGATTCACTATATACAAATCCACTTCTCCTCATCAATTTATACGAACCTTGACTCAGTGTTTCAATTTCATCCAACTTAGGTGTAATTGCACTAAGAGACATATATGTAGACCCTTCTTGATGTAACAAATGATATAATGCCGCATCATCTTCACCACATAAAGGTAATTCGTCTAACTCGAACTCATCCTCTAATATAAATTGTCCATAACCAGAACTCCGTTTTCCACCGATTCCTGTATAACTTAAGGATTCAAAAATTGTTCTAACTCTTTCTATATCCGCTTCATTTTTGACCCCAAGAATACAATATAGCCCTGTATCAGGCACGAACTTAAAAGTTCCTACTACATAAGGCTTACTGCTATCTTCTCGTAATGCTACTCTTTGAGATGTGAGGAACTGTCCAAAAATAGGTTCATCAGTTACTCCAGAAAGTGAGTACTGACCAAACTCATTATATAGATTAGATGCACGTACATAACCTATTTTCTTTATTTTTTTCTGTTGTTTTACTTGTTCTTGTAATATTGAAATATTAGTAATGGTATCATACTTTCTATGTCCCACATAAATTGGACGTGGTACAAATAACTCTAACTCTTGACTTAGATTTTTAAATGGAAAAAGACTTGAAATTTTTATATACCCCAATCGTAAGGACTCCAGAAACCACTCTACTTCTGCTCGATTATAGCCAATTTCATTCACACAAGCAGACACAAATGTATCTGATGATATTGTGAGTTGCACTTTGTCTAGCGAACCGCCTTCGCTCGTATTCCCAAAATGTACTGAACTGGTGAATGTAAATGGAAAGATATAATATCTCATTACATCACCTTAACCTTGTAAATAAGCTTCACAACGTTCACTTAATTCAGAATCATCCGGGAAAGTTTTTACTGTAATATGTTCAATAGACACACGTCCATAACCTCGAGTACCATGCCCTCCAAGATAGTCTAGTTCCAATAAATTTAATCCAAAACGTAACGTTTGCAAGTCTTCTTCAATCTCCGCTTCATCAATAACAGTATATACTAAGTGGAATCCAAATTTTGTTCCTGCTGGCACTCGCTCTATTTGTCTAGGAGTAGCTTTACAAGTATTACGTTTGATACTGTTTTCGAATTTTACTTCCCCCATATAAGTATCAGTTTCAATTGATTCAAATACACGTTTACTATTATCAGTTACAAATAAGTCCTGAAACTGTAAACGAGAGATAGTTTGAGGGCTTGTAGAGCCAAATAATCGTTTTATCACTTTATCATCATCATTTATGTCCTTTACAAAATACGTTTCACTTCTAAAACGAGCCAATAAAATTCGAAGTTTCCCTTTTAAAGAACTACCAGGAATAATTGGCTCTTGTGTTAGTATATCTCTTACAAATGGACTATCTACTGACCCAATTGGAGCATAATCACTGCCTCCTCCTATATGCATTCCTGTTTTTATAAGTAATTCACCTCGAATGATAATTTTTTTTCGCAGTACATCTTTGGATCTTTCATTCATAATTATCGTCCCCCTCCAGTGCTATTCACTCTATTAACTTTATTGTTGTCCTTTTTATCTCTTGATGATACTGCTGAGTAATATTTATGAAATGCAACTAACGCCTCAATATATTTACAATATTTATTAAACTCATTAATATCGCCTTGAATATTATCTAAACGGGGAATCAACTCTGCCTTTTGAATAAAATCATCAACTGCATTAATCGTATTAGATTTTTCATTATTTTTTTCAATCTCACGACCAGCTTGATAACAGAAAAGTGTTTTAAGAAAGCGAATTTCCATTTGTAATTCTGGGGATATTGTTTTCACTTTTTCTTTACTTTTAGCTACTTCAACATTTACTTTATTTTTTACATCAGTAATAGCAGATAAAATTTTTCTAAGTTGACTAGTATTTAAGGCAATAACACCTTTATCTGTTCTTTTTAAATCCTTAATCACTGCTTCTGCTTCTGCTACATAATCAACCATGATATTCCTCCCTTTTACCTTTCTCCCGTAGACTATATATTACTATATGAATGGCTGTTAATAATTCTCTAGTCGATTCTTTATCCTTAGTGTGCTCATACATCATAGAAATAAACTTCTTATATGCCTCTAATTGTGCTTCACTAGCTTGCTCAGGTTCCATACGAGACAAAGTATATAACAGTCTAGCTCTATGAATCGTCTCTAAATCATCTCCTATAATTTCTTCTAATAATTCCATAATTCTATACATGGCACTTCTTGTAAAGGTCATCTTCGATAAATCTGAAATGGGTCCTTCTTTAGATATTGCTAATATTGACTGCAACATATTAAACTTTTCACCTAGTACAGATTGTATAAATCGATCCCATGTATATACATGACGACACCGTGGAGCATTACCTTCATTCTCTGTATCAAATCCAAATAAAGCAATACTATCTTTTTCAGGCATATCCTTTGCAGTTGACTCTAAACTACCTGTTATCTCCGCCATTTTAGTGATAGGAAAGTTATGTGTAAACATTCCTAGACCAGCAGACATAGTAATTTTTCCACCTGTCAAATCTTTAAGCCTGTTGCGAATATCAATAGCCACCTCAATCAGCTCATCCCAAGGGCCTACTAAAAAAACATCATCTCCACCAGAGTAGATAATATGAATATGACCCTTTTCACTAGTATCCTTATTCCAAAGTCGATACGTATCTTTTACATCTTCAACACCACTAACATTGCCAGATACAATTTTATTAACACCTACTTTAAAAAACATGGATAAAGCTCTTGATAAATCTGCATATCTTGAAAATGTATTAAAGTGATATGGATTTTCTTTGGTGTCACTTATAAAGCCACTAATAAAAGCCGCCCCTAGATTATCCACATCGGCTCTTAAGACCCCTAATCGCTGCATACCTACTTTTTCAGTTCCACTCATCTGAGCTAAGTCCTCAAATGTATATACTTCTCCATTGGGTTTACGACTAACATAGTCTGCAATCCATAATCGACTTGCTACTTTACTTCCTGTTTCGGCTTCATTAATCACATATATATGTTTCCATGTAGCACTATATCCTAACTCTTCTAATTTGCGCTTTGATATAACATATAAATTTGTTGCATTACTACTGTAAATTGGAATAGATGGGATCATTTCTAATACTTCTTGCTCTTCTGCAATTCCTAATACCGATTCTTCAGATTGTACTAATACCTCTCCCAAATGATATAAAGAATCACACATATGACAAGCCAATGATTCCGTATACCCATAGATTTTCAATTCTACTGAAGATGTATGACAAATAGAACATTCCTTATCCCCTTCTCGTACAGAATTAATACTACTATTAGGGTTAAATAAGTCTTCTAAAATTTTTTTAGTATATCTAAATATTTTACCTTTTGCGGTCTCTCGGCTAGCTTCACCAAATAGTTTATGCTGTTTTTCTCCATTAATTAAATCGTTCCCAGTGCATGTAGCCATTCCTAGTGAGATATATAACTTTGTACCCACATGTTCAAGTAACCATTGATTCACTGCGGCTTCAAGAGCCCTGACAATCCCTTTGGCAGTTTCCGTGGCAGGCCCTAGTATATAGAAATGTCCTCCACCAGAATACAATACATTACATCGACTCAGCTGTAAGTCTTCTAACAAAGAATCAATTATAGATTCTAATAATATCTCTAAATACACTGAGCGACCACGCAAGGATTTTAATGCACCTGTTGATGGCACTGTATAAATGAAATCTTGTATACCAGACACATCTCCAGAAATCATCATAAAAGCTTCTTGTTCACGAAATACTTTTGAATCTGTAAAGCAATACTTTTTATAATCCTCTATGCCATTTTCTTGAAAATATAATTTCATAGATGTAGCAATGGCTGCTGTCAACTTAGAGTGCATGTACAAAGATATATCTGCTACTTCTTTTCTGTATGTACTAGAAGGAACAAAACTAGTAGTATCCTCATAAATCCGTAATAATTCATTAACCGTCATGGCATCTATACTTTGCACAGAAAAATTATCTTTCATTGTGTGATAGAGTATTTTATAGGTATCAGATGTGGCTAAAATATTTCCATCTTTCGGATAATTATAATTGCTAGCTACATTTAAACCTCGAAGATGATATTTTTGCTCAGTGTTCGAAATATTTCCACCAAATGTATGAAATACAGATATTAACGGTATATTCTTGTCGAAGGTTTGTCCCTCCACCATAGTACCTTCATCAAACTCTCTACGGTCCAGGGCCGATGCAAGATTATCTGCTTCATACACCAAATAGGCTAAACTAGTGTCTGGAATTATGGCCTTAGACAATTGCTTTCCATGGTGATATTGAACACATCTCAATAACTCCTTATCCTCTGTATAAGAACGCAAAAAAGTAGCCCCCGCAATCGAATGATCTCCTAATCCTTCGTTAGCGCGATAGACTACTTTCCCAATATCATGTAATAAGGCACCTTTTACCAATGTTTCTAAACACCCCATGGTTTTCTCCCTCATGAATCCTTTATAATATGACACAATCTTGTTCTTTTCTTTCTCCAATTCCCCAAGTATATATCTTAACTAAATCATCAAGAATATATATTCGCAAAGAATCAATATTCGGATTAATTAAACGACTACATTGGCGAATCATAGCATCGTACTGTTTACGATTTAACAATGCCTCAAACGCTGACTTTTGAACACGAACACCATATCGTTCCAAGCACTTCACCATTTTTAATCGTATCTTATTATCTACTATATCATAAATAATCAAAACTATAAACTTTTTCATAATTAGGCACTCTATCGAATTATCATTTTCTGGATATCTATCTTATCTCTAGTGGTGTATATCGCTCAAGATCTATATTCATAATTGTTGATGCATAGGCTTTACATTGACTAAAAATAGATTCTCTAAATGTTTGTCCTCTATCCATATATTGATTCATGCTTTTTATCTTTTTATTATAGGCACTCAAAAATAGTTTTCTTCCTTCTCCATTTAAATAGCACCCTTCACCAGAATATTGAAAGTCTTCATCTACATCTATCATATTTCGTTTAACTAAATTAAGTACTAATGAATCAATTACGGGGGCTCTCCATTCTTCAATTAAATCAGATACTAAGGCTGGATGCCCACCCTTAATAGAATGCATGCACCCTACAAAAGGATGTAATCCAGCATTAATAACTCCTGCCATAATTTCATTAAAGAGCATACTATACCCTAATCCTAACATAGCATTAAATGGATCTAATGGAGGCTGTTTGCTTCGTTTTGTAAAAGCAAATTCTGAAGGGACAATCTTGCCTAGCCCTTCAAAATATAAACGGCTAATAATTCCCTCATATCCCATCAATTCTTCAATACTTACGGCTTTATGTATATTCTTACGGATATGACAAATGTTATTAATGGACATCATAACACTATCATCAACAAGATTCCTTTCATAGCGTCTCAATATAGTTAGCTGATTATTTATTTTAGCATTGATTAGCTTTTTGCTAAGTGTTAAACAGAACTCTTTATCTCCCCTTATAGTAAATTGTCTCTGATGCTTATGAATATCTACAGTATTTGTATTAATCAAAGTACCGAAATATTTCCCATATCCTGATAGCCAGGTCACTGGAATACCATTAGATATAAAATCAGTCAATAATGATGATGAAATATGAACCGAGTCAAACACTGTTACATCATCAATAGACTCAAATGGTACTTCAAATAATACTTCATGATTCCTACCAACAATAACATGCCCACCTTTTCGTTTAATAAACGAGCCTGATTCTGTCACATATAAAGTCGTCATACAAATGCCTCCCTTATCATACATAACTATTATTATACTCTCCGATCCCATATTATAGGACGTAAAGAACGCGGTGCATTGTTTACGCGTAGGATTAGGTACTACAATCTTAAGTTTTTTACCGAGTTCCGCCCCCATACTGGAGATTATGTTTTTATCGCGTGAATGACTTCAACGATGATTTAGGTAACGACTTAGACGACGAGTTTCCGTCCCCCATATTGGGGATTATTTTTTATCATGTTGATTTATTAGTACTCGATGATTTGGGTTTGGAATATGAGTTTCCGTCCCCGTACTGGGGATTATTTTTTTATCACAATGCGAAATGACATACTGCAAGAGCATACCAGCGTTTCCGTCCCCGTATTGGGGATTATTTTTTTATCTGGACAAACAAATCGCTGAAATGTCTAATGAGAGTTTCGTGTTTCCGTCCCCGTACTGGGGATTATTTTTTTATCGGACTTTGGAAAACAATACATTAATAGTTTCCGTTTTGAAACGTTTCCGTCCCCGTACTGGGGATTATTTTTTTATCAATAGGAGAGGATTAATGAAAGAACAAACGCATGATGCAGGTTTCCGTCCCCGTACTGGGGATTATTTTTTTATCCTTTACTTATAAGTTAAGAAAGGAGTAATTTATGGACGAAGTCGTTTCCGTCCCCGTACTGGGGATTATTTTTTTATCTTGAAGAAACGATTAAAAGTATGCTTGACATGTTATAAGTTAGTTTCCGTCCCCGTACTGGGGATTATTTTTTTATCAAACAAGACATTCAAGAAGGTTTAGCAGAAGATTATTTTGTGGTTTCCGTCCCCGTACTGGGGATTATTTTTTTATCTATCATGTGTGTTATTGCAGTTTATAAAAAAGGTTTTGAATTGTTTCCGTCCCCGTACTGGGGATTATTTTTTTATCATTTTAACCATGGCAAAAGTATCAACAGGTGTAGTTAGATTGTTTCCGTCCCCGTACTGGGGATTATTTTTTTATCCCTACCCTCTATAGTTATGATAACTAGTGCGTTTAAACTATGGTTATCGGCGGAGTCTTTATAAAGATACTTTTAACTTCAAGAAGACTCTCAAAAACTGTCATTCAAGCCTATTCTTATCACATCGGTGGAGATTTGTATCTAACACAAGAATACCATATATATAGAATAAATTGCAAATTTCAAGCAATAAAAAAGCCTCACGTCAGATTAGCATATCTGTCCTTGCGGATGTGAGGAGTTTGACTCGTCTACAGAATAATCTTATCCAAACAAATTGTCAAGAATTTCTCTTTATAAGCCCTTTTCTTTTTTATAAATCAATTCGTATCTATCATAATATGATATGGTTCACCATATTCCATATTTTGTGTATTATCATTCCAAACTAGTGGATATCCATATCCTTCTCTATGATCATCCCAATTACGAAATTCTAACGCAAAATCTGCTTGATATATGCTTAAGTCTTGAGAAGACTGAATTGAAGAATCTTGCTTTTTATATGGAGAATAATAATTAGCAGAATCTACCAGTTTTTCCCACATTTTTGTTTGTCGATTATATCGATAAATAAAGGTACGACTTTTGGTATCATATTTATAGTCAAATCGGCTTGCTGTAATCACATATAAAGTAATATCACGATTAACATCATAATAGGATCTAATCCGAAAAGTATCTTCTCCTAAAGTAGTCGGCACCTGTGTTTTCTTTCCTTTGGCTCTCAATTCAAGCTTGCCATCATTTGGGTACATATACACTTCATCTGCATCGTTATTAAACCATATCTTATAATCTTTATCATAGTTTTTAAAATCAATTGTTGCTGAATCCACATTATTAAACTTGGCTTCAGAGGAAACTCCCCCTAGAAAAGCTACGCCTAAGCCTACGCATATTGTCGCTTTTATTAATTTATTCATATATATACGTCCTCTCTCAAACCAAAACTATATGAGTTCATTATACTTAATCTTTCAATTAAAAACTAGTATACATCCCATAATTTCACGTCATGCCAATCTACAATTTTTCATTCAAATACACCTTATATACTCTTTCTCCTCAATAATAACGCCTCACACATGAGATCCCTCAATTTTTCTTTATTTCCGCTTCCCACTACAAATCCCCCATAAAATGCTATAATATACTCAACAATTATCAACACGTTAATCTATACAACAAAGGAGTTTCCCATGATTCGTATTGCTTTTGGTCAAATTCAGGTGCACCCTGGTGATCCTGCTACAAACTTTCAATCTATGATGCATGCCATCGACTATGCCAAGGCGGTAAGCACGGATATCCTTATCTTTCCAGAATTGTGCCTCAGCGGTTACATGGTTGGCGACTTGTGGGACCAAGTGCCCTTTGTGAAGGATTGTCTCTATTACGGTGAGGAACTGGTGAAAGCCACAGCAAACACCAACCTTACGATTATCTTTGGCAATATAGGCATTGATGAAAGTCTCCGCAATCTAGACGGCAGTCTTCGCAAGTATAATGCTCTTTATGTAGCATCCAAAGGTAAATTAGTATCTAATCCGTCACAACCGTATCCGTTTACCATAAAAACATTATTGCCATGTTATCGATACTTTAACGAGCCACGGTATTTTACTAGCGCCAATGTAGTGGCGAAAGAGCGCAATCTATCGTTATCTGATATTAATCAGCCACTCACCCTTTCCACTCGTCAAGGTTCTTTCACTATTGCTCCTGTTATCTGTGAAGATAGCTGGCATACGCACTACCCACATTGTCCCACAAGTCTTATGTTGGAATCTGCTAAAATGAAAGGTCTGCATATTGACCTAGTTGTCAATTGTTCTTCATCTCCTTACACCATACACAAACAAGAACAACGTCGTGCCTTATTTAGGAGCCAATCGAAACGATACTCTACACCGATTGCCTATGCAAATCATGTAGGCATTCAAAACAATGGCAAAAACATCTGCATTTATGATGGATGTTCTACTTTGTATGATGTGAACGGTTCTGTTGTGGAAGAAGTACCAGCTTTTGAAAATACAGTACGCCCTACATTATTAAAAGATACCTTGTGGCAACCACTTTCAAATGCTAACTCTGAACAACGGGATACTTCTGAAGATAGTACAGCACTTCAACTGTCCCTAGAACATAATAGATGTGATAAAAATGATACATATCATATACAGGATGCAACTCCTACCTACATCCCTACTCTGTTCAAAGCCCTTCAATACGGTATTCGTCAATTTTTAGCACAAACTGGGATTAAAAAGATTGTCATTGGTGCGTCTGGTGGTATCGACTCTGCCCTTAATGCTGCTTTGTACAGCACGGTATTACCGCCAGAGAATTTATACTTAGTCAATATGCCAAGCCGTTATAACTCAGATATGACGAAAGATTTGGCCTACCAATTAGCACAGAACATCGGTTGCCATTATGGTGTATTCCCTATTGAGGAAGGTGTGAATACCACGGTTGTACAGCTAGAAAGTCAACCTTTCACAAAATTTCCTATAAAGACCTCTGGTCATATACATAAGCATACACCAGTAGATGATTCTACTATCTCCAATTCTACTACAGATACTATATATGAATCACAGCAAACTACTACATACTGTACCGAGCAGACTCATGTAGATACCAACTTAGAAACTACCACACTCTTACAGCTATCCACTCTCGCCAAGGAAAACATCCAAGCCCGTGATCGTTCGTCTCGCATCTTAGCCGGTATAGCATCCGCTGTGAATGGGGCTTTCACCTGCAATGGCAATAAAACAGAGTTCACTGTTGGCTATGCTACGATGTATGGTGATTTAGCTGGTTTTCTCGCTGTGACGGGAGATGTGTGGAAAACGGACGTCTATGCTCTGGCTCGTTACATGAATGAAACAATCTTTCAACGTGAGGTCATTCCACAAGGTTCTATCGATGTGGTGCCGAGCGCCGAGTTATCTGACGCACAGGATGTAACCCAAGGCCTAGGCGACCCATTACAGTACGAATATCATGACCTTTTATTCCGTGCCTTTGTAGAGGGTACACCACATACACTGCCTCATCAGCGTTTGACTCCTGAGGATATCTTGCGGGCCTACGAGAACGATACTTTGGAGTCACTCTTAGGATTGCCAAACCCTGTTTCTCACTATTTCACGTCAACAGAACAGTTTATCAATGACCTTGAACGGTGGTGGAAATCGTTCAATGGATTAGCCGTGGCAAAACGCATCCAGTCTCCACCGCTGCTTCTCATCAGCGAACGTGCCTTTGGCAGTGACCTAAGTGAAAGTCAATTAAAACCATATTTCTCACGTACTTACTATGTCATGAAAGATAGAATTCTACATCACCTATCTAAATAGTGAGTATATTTCTTAGTTAAATAATATAACCCTATACTATAGTAACGCTATATACAACGTTGTAATATACCTTATTAGATATCTTACATCCTGTATATAGCGTTATTTAATGTTTGACCATTTACTCATACACTACTTTCAAAAATAATATAACCACCAATAAAAAGTATATTGTAATGATAATCGTTATAGATTACAATAAAGTTAACCCTATGGGTTACGTTTTAATGTGTATTTGGAGGTATATTATGCAACAAGCATGGAAAGACTTCAATACAGGTGTATGGGATAAATCCGTGGACGTACGCGATTTTATCCAACGAAACTATGTGCCTTATGTAGGCGATGATTCTTTTCTAGTAGGTCCAACAGAACGAACTACTAGACTTTGGCAACGGGTATTAGATTTATATGAGGAAGAACGACAAAAAGGTTCTGTCATCGATGCAGATACTGATGTAGCAACTCATATTACGGCGCATGCCCCTGGATATATTATTAAAGAAGATGAACAAATCGTTGGTCTTCAAACTGATTATCCTTTAAAACGTGCCATGTTCCCTTATGGTGGTTTACGAACTGCTAAAAGTGCTATCGAAGAGTATGGTTACAAAATGGATCCAACTCTTGAGGCTTTCTTTAAAACTCATCGTAAGACACACAATGACGGTGTATTTGATGTATATACACCTGAGATGAGAGCTGCTCGCTCCGCTCACATTATTACGGGCCTACCTGACGCGTATAGTCGCGGCCGAATTATCGGTGATTATCGCCGTGTAGCCTTATATGGTATCGATTATTTGATTAAGGACAAAGAAGATCAATTCAACATTACCATGGGCGATATGATGCCAGATGTCATTCGTGACCGCGAAGAAATTCGAGATCAAATCCGTTCTTTAAAAGAATTAAAAGAAATGGCAGCGTCCTACGGATTTGACATCTCTAAACCTGCTACCGATGTAAAAGAAGCTATCCAATGGCTATACTTTGGCTATTTAGGTGCTATCAAAGAACAAAACGGGGCAGCTATGTCCATCGGACGTAACTCCACTTTCTTAGACATCTATGCAGAACGTGATTTGAAATCTGGTAAATATACAGAAGAACAAATCCAAGAAATGGTGGATCACTTCATTATGAAATTGCGCATGGTACGTTTCGCACGTATCCATGAATACAACAATTTATTTACTGGTGATCCTGTATGGACAACAGAGTCTATCGGTGGTATGGGCACTGACGGACGTACATTAGTGTCTAAAACGGCATTCCGTGTCCTACATACATTGCAAAACCTTGGTCCTGCTCCTGAACCAAACTTAACAGTACTTTGGTCTCCTTCTCTTCCTGAAGGTTTCAAAAAGTTCTGTGCGAAACTCTCTATTGCAACCTCTTCCATTCAATATGAGAACGATGAAATCATGCGCCCTAACTCCGGTGATGATTACGCGATTGCTTGCTGCGTATCCCCTATGCGTATCGGTAAAGAAATGCAATTCTTTGGCGCTCGCTGTAACTTGGCGAAAGCCTTACTATATGCTATCAATGGTGGCGTAGATGAAAAGCTGAAAAAACAAGTAGGTCCAAAATTCCGCCCTATTACTTCAGAATACCTTGACTTCGATGAAGTGATGGAACGCTTTGAAGATATGACGGAATGGTTAGCAGGTGTGTATGTGAATGCCTTAAATATCATTCATTACATGCATGACAAATACGCCTATGAAAAATTAGAAATGGCATTACATGACCGTAAGGTAACACGTTGGTTTGCCACAGGTATTGCTGGACTTTCCGTAGTAGCCGATTCTCTATCTGCTATTAAATATGCGAAAGTAAAACCAATTCGTGATGAAAATGGTATTGCTATTGACTTTGAAATTGAAGGCGAATTCCCTAAATATGGTAATGATGATGATCGTGTAGATGATTTGGCGGCTACGGTAGTATCTGGCTTTATGAATAAAATTCGTAAACATCCAACCTATCGTCAATCCGTACCAACTATGTCACTATTAACCATTACATCTAATGTGGTATATGGTAATGCTACTGGTGCTACTCCTGACGGACGTAAAGCAGGTATTCCATTTGCTCCAGGTGCAAACCCTATGCATGGTCGTGACGAACACGGTGCTATCTCTTCCCTAGCATCTGTTGCTAAAATGCCATGGCGTGATTGTTGCGATGGTATTTCTAATACATTCTCTATTATTCCAGATTCTCTAGGTAAATCCGGAGAGTCTATGGTGACACTAGGCGACTTAGACTTAGACCTAGGCAACATTGAACATGCCTTAGCCGATGGTTGTGAAAATCTAGCTTGCCGTGAGCCAAATGTTACTTTCCCTGAAGAAAAGGAGTAAATATGACTAACGAACAACAAGTAGATAATTTAGTACAATTGTTAGATGGGTACAGCAAAAAAGGCGGCCACCATTTAAACGTAAACGTATTCAATCGTGAAACATTATTAGATGCTCAAAAACATCCTGAATTGTATCCACAATTGACTATCCGTGTTTCTGGTTACGCTGTTCATTTCAACAAGTTGACAAAAGCTCAACAAGACGAAGTGATCTCCCGTACATTCCATCAATCCATGTAATGCACTATGGTAGGTCGCATTCATTCCATTGAGACCATGGGTACTGTCGATGGCCCAGGCATGCGATTTGTCTTGTTCCTCCAAGGTTGCCCATTGCGATGTGCCTATTGCCATAATCCAGATACTTGGGATCCCTCTACGTATGCCCAAGAGATGACTGTGGCAGATGTGTGGACACAATTTGAAAGGAATCGTGACTTTTATATCACTGGTGGCATTACTGTCACTGGTGGCGAAGCATTGTTGCAACTCCCTTTTATTATCGAACTCTTTACTTTCTTTCATGGAAAGGGAATTCATACTTGTTTAGATACAAGCGGGATTTGCTACACACAAGAACAGGCTAGAGAGTACAAACTGCTTCTTGACGTAACGGATTTAGTCATTCTTGATGTGAAAGAGATCGATTCCTCTATACACGAAACACTAACCGGCAAACCTAATGATGCGGTCCTAGAGTTCGCTAAGTTTATAGACGAGCAAGGTACCGATTTTTGGGTACGCCACGTGGTAGTCCCAACCATCACAGATAATCGCGATCGCTGGTATCGGCTTGGTTTCTTTCTAGGTGCTTTCAAACATTTGAAAGCCGTAGATTGCTTACCTTACCACGTCATGGGGGTTAATAAATATGAAAGTCTTGGCATTTCCTATCGCTTAGATGGAATCCCGCCCCTCTCAAAAGCTGACGCACAGCGTGCACTCCGCGTTGTCCTTTCTGGAATACGCGACTACCGCCGAGGTTTATGGTGTCCTCTTAAAACACCTGAAAGTTAAACTCATAACAATACTTTCCTGATCTTTCATGAAAGCGCACTATCCCTCGTGGACGGTGCGCTTTTCTCTATGCTTCTATCGGCATATCTGTATACCTATGTATGTCTGTATCTGTATCTCTATACATATGTGTATCTGTATACATAGGTTTGTCTGTATCTGTATATGCGTATATATCTAGTACACTAGCCTCTTCTGTTGAAATATTGATATGTATTTCTAATGGATAGCTTTTACATATTAGATGTTTAGTTGTATAATAGGAGGGTATTATTTCAGACTATCTCACTATGATTTTGATTCAAGTGAATCCTATGCCCTTGCATAGGCTATGTATCTAAAGTTAGGAGGCATTTCATGGCATCGTCATACATGCTACAATTACACCTTGGCGCCGTAGAAACGGTCATACTCTCACTGTTTTCCTTTTTACTGGGTACCTTTATGCACAAGCACATCAATATCTTGCATCGTTGGGCTATCCCAGTACCTGCTATTGGCGGTTTAACCGTAGCAGTGCTTGTATTTCTATTACAAATTTCTGGTCTTATCCTAATCACTTTAGACAAAGCTGTTCTCGTTCCCGCTATGGTGGCATTCTTCGCCACTATGGGGCTAGTAGCGCCCGTGCAAATTTGTACATCTTCTCTGAAAGCCATCCCTCGCTACTGGGGTATGAGTACTTTACTTGTGATTATGCAAATTAGCATTGGCTTAGGACTAGCGAGTCTATTCGGATTGGACAAACACTATGCCATTTTATTGGGCTCTTTATCTCTTGAAAGTAGTTACAACTTTGTCTCTGCCTTAGGTCATGATTTAGGGAATGCATTAAATGGTGAGACGGTAGCGCATGGGATCATTGCTTTCACTACTATTATCGGCGTGTTCATCGGCGGTCCTATGGGACAATATTTAATCGAAAAGTTCAATCGCTATGAAACAGCTCCACCGCCACCAGATTCCCCAGCACCCACACCGGTTGGCATTATTGTTAACTTATTGTTAGTTCTTATCTGTGTCAGCATCGGTATCGGCGGTTCCCATTACTTATTAGATACCTTCGGATTACATATTCCTACGTTCATCGTATCTATGTTATTGGCCATTGCTATCCGCAACGGTGGTGATGCAATGGGGCAAACTTTCATCAATTCCAAAGCCATTGCCTTATTCAGCCAAATTAGCATTACTATCTTCTTAACTACTGTGTTCATGAGCGTCCCTGTAATCGCATTACGATCTTTGACAGGACCAATGCTTGTGATTCTGGTTGTACAAGTGATTGCGATTATTCTATTCACACGATTCATCGTATTTCCTGTGCTCTGCAAAGATTACGACGGTGTTGTCATCGGCGCCGCTCTCCTTGGTCACGGCTTAGGCATCACACCAAACACGGTAGCAACCATCGCTACCCTCGGTGGTCGCTACAGAAAATCTGTGAAAGCTTTCCTAGTTGTTCCCATTACAGCTACTGTACTAATCAATGTGTTCGGTATTCCTATCTTGCATTGGATTATGCAGTTCTACTGGTAAATTAAATTTTCCCACACTAAATTTAAAATTATTTAATACATATACCTCAACCTACTTTGTTAGGTTGGGGTATTCTTATTATGTACTGCATACTATTGAGACTAACACACTACATATGTAAAACATCAGATTTTTCATTATATCCCCATGCTATAACAATTACTGTAGACTATATATAAAAATAGAGGAAAGTTGATACTTTTTAATCAACTTTCCTCTATTTCATTTGTGGGCTATTTTATTACAGCCCTTTTTTATCACATATGTACTTATCATCTCATGATTATAATTATAAGAATAAATTAATGATTTCTACACCAATTAATCCACATACAGCAATCACTGTTTCCACCATACACCAAGAGCGCAATGTTTGTTTTACAGACAATCCGAAGAATTCTTTGAACAACCAGAATCCTGGGTCATTTGGTGGGCTAAAGAATACTGAACCAGCACCGACTGCGATTACCATCAATTCAGGACTTACACCTGTTAATGGAATCAATGGAGCTACGATACCACCAGCTGTCATGGCTGCCACGGTAGCAGAGCCAACAGCAATACGAATCACCACAGCAATTAACCAAGCTAATACTAGTGGAGATACATTCACTTGCATCACTAGTTCACCAATATAAGTACCCACACCGCTATCGATTAATACTTGTTTTAAGGCTCCACCAGCACCTACAACGAATAAAATCATAGCTACTGTTAAAATTGCTTTTTCAGAAGTAGCCATAATCTCTTTCATAGATTTGCCTCGAGCGAAGCCAAATGTATAGAAGGCAATGATCAAGGAAATTGTTAATGCCACAGATGGATCGCCAATGAAATTAAGTATGACCATCACCGGAGATGCTTTTGGCAAGTTCATCATTTTACCGATAGCTGTCGCTGCCATCAAGATAACTGGTACTAAGGCAGTAAAGATGGATACTCCAAAGGATGGCATTTCTTCTTCTGTGAATTCTTTATCATTGTGAAGACCTTCTGGGATATCTGTTTTAATATCTTTCACCGTATTGTACAATAATGGACCTGCCAAAATAACTGTAGGAATACCGATTAAGATACCATATACCAACGTTAATCCAATATCTGCATTAAATAATACAGAAATTGCTGTCGGACCTGGATGTGGCGGTAAGAAACCATGTGTTACAGATAAGGCTGCTACCATTGGCATACCTACTTCTAATAATGGAATATCTGCAGATTTAGCAATAGTAAAGATTAAAGGAATCAATAAGACGAAGCCAATTTCATAGAATAAAGCAATCCCTACAATGAATCCAGTTAAACATACAGCCCATCTTACATTGTTACGACCAAACATATTAATCAAGGTAGTCGCTATACGTTGTGCTCCACCGCTATCGGCCATCAATTTACCTAAAATAGCGCCAAAACCTACTACGATGGTTAAGCCCCCTAAGGTAGCTCCTAAGCCTTTTTGAATAGTTGGGAAAATCTTATCGATAGGCAATCCCTCTCCAAAGGCTAATAATACACAGACTAATAGCAATGATAAAAAGCTATTCATCTTTACTTTTACAATTAGGAAAAATAGTAAAATAATTCCTAATGCGAGAATAATTAATGGCATGTAAGTCTCCTTTCTAATTATAAACGACTAAACGGATGTTCCTTTTGGAACTGAACAAGACGTGCCAAATCGTCTTTCATATGAATATACAAACTTTCATAAATAGAGAAAAGTTCGTCATATACCGCTTGATTCTGCTCCTTAGGGTGATAGATACATTCGGGCTGTACTAACTCAGCTGTATCTTTAATATCTGATAAAGTGCCATCAGAAATAAACCCTAATACAGCGGCACCAAAGGAGGCGCCTTCACTATTATTTGGTAAGGTGATATGTTCACCGAATATATCACTCATAATTTGTACCCATAATTCAGATTTAGTGAAAGAACCACTAATACGGATATCTTTCACATCTTCAAACTCACGTAATGCATCAAGAACAAAACGTAAGCTATAACAAATGCCTTCCATTGTGGCACGAATCATGTAAGATCGACTATGATTTAAGGATAAGCCTACGAATGCACCACGCAAATCTGAGTTCCAGTACGGAGCTCTTTCGCCAGTAAAATATGGCATTAATAGCAATCCACCAGATCCAGCTGGTACATGTCTTGCTTTCATGGTCATTAAATCATAAGGGTCCACCGATAATTGTTCCATTTGGGAGCCATGATAATGGAGAATCCGATCACGCATCCAACGCAAAATCATACCGCCATTGTTGATAGCTCCGCCAGCCACCCACATGGTATCTGTTAAATTATAGCACCATGTACGACCTTTAGGATCCATTTGCGGCTTTTCTGTAAGCATGCGTATCGCACCAGATGTACCTATGGTCGCACTTAACTGCCCTTTCGACACAGCGCCAATACCTACATTCACCAGTACTCCATCCGTAGCACCGATGACAACAGGTGTATTCACAGGTAACCCTAAACGCTCTGCTACGTTAGCTAGTAACTTACCACTATATGTAGTGGATACTACCTTAGGCAGTTGCTCTTCTTGAATCCCTACATAGTCTAAAATCTCAGGGTCCCAAGTTTCTGTAAAGGCATTAAATAAACCAGAACTAGAGGCTACAGACTTATCTGTGACCCATTCTCCTGTCATCAACCGGAACATGTAATCTTTAATAGATCCAATATGAGCCATGCGATCAAAGATTTCAGGTTGATTTTCTTTGACCCATATGATTTTAGCCAATGGATAGGATGCATGTAAAGGGCAGCCTGTTCTAAAGTAGAATTGTTTGCACGCTTCGTTTTGTTCCATGCGGTGTACAATGTTGGAACTTCTGCTATCTGCCCAGGTAATCATATTCCCTAATAAGTCAAACTGTTCATCTTGAGGAATAAAACTATGCATGACTGAACTCAAAGCAATTCCGGATATGGTGACAAGTTTATATTGTAACTCTTTAACCACTCCAGCAATGACTTCTTCTGCCGCATCATAAATCTGTTGAGGATTCTGTTCTGCTCGATCATATTGTGGTGTTTCTAATGGATAAAAAGCATCTCGTACAGCTACTGATTTACCTTGTGCTGTATATGCCATAGCACGTACGCCTGTTGTACCCACATCAACGCCTATCCATACTGCTTCTCTAACTTCTGACATATATACCTCCTATCATCCAAATAAACTCATTTGTTCGTCTTCTGGTAAGTCACCTAAGCAATCTAATTCTACCATGCGATTCGCAATGGTTTGAGACATTTTTGTACGTCTTCGCAAATCTTTAATAGATAAAAACTCCGCTTGTTCTCGTTCTTCTACGATGGCATCCGCTACCTTTTCGCCTAAACTAGTAACAGCCACAAATGGCGGTAATAAAGATGTTTCATCTTTAATCATAAAGCGCCTTGCTTGTGATTTGTATAACTCTACATTGGCGAAAGAGTAGCCTCGCTGTTTCATTTCCAAGGATACCTCTAAAGCAGACATCAAATCCTTTTCCTTTGGCGATGCTTCGTACTTAGCAGCTAACGCTTTCAACCGTTTAAATTCTTGTTGTTGCTCTTCTAAGGAACCCATCATAATTTTTAAATCAAAAGCTTTCGCCCGAATAGAAAAGTATGATGCATAAAATGCCAATGGATAATTAATCTTATACCAAGCAATGCGGAATGCCATCATAACGTAAGCCACTGCATGGGCCCGAGGGAATAGATAGGAAATCTTTTTACAAGATCCAATAAACCACTCCGGCACTTGCGCTGCTCGCATTTGGTCTTCATAATCTGTTTGAGCAATCCCCTCTTTATTACGCTTTTCGATACCTTTCCCTTTACGCACATTTTCCATGACGGAAAAGGCTACATTATCTGCTACCCCATGGTTGCGCAAAAAGTTCATAATGTCATCACGGGTAGAGATAGCTTCATTCAATTTGCATGTTCCCGTTTTTATCAAAGTTTGTGCATTATCTACCCATACATTGGTACCATGGGAGAAACCAGAAATCCGCACTAAGTCCGAAAAAGTTTGTGGCTTAGAATCTTCTAGCATGGCCCGTACGAACCCAGTACCTGATTCAGGTACTGCCAAGGTCGCCACTTTATCCCCTTGCAATTGAGCTGGTGTCAGGCCTAATGCTTTCGTTGATGAGAATAAGCTTAATGTAGCAGGATCATCAAAAGGAATACTCGTAGACGGAATACCCGTCATATCTTCCAACATACGGATAATCGTAGGATCATCATGACCCAGTATATCTAGTTTGGTCATACGACCTTCAATAGAATGATAGTCAAAGTGTGTAGTAATAATACCACTTTCTTTTTTATTCGCAGGATATTGAACGGGTGTGAAATGATGTACATCCATATCTCGAGGGCAAACCATAATGCCTCCCGGATGCTGACCAGTAGTATTCTTTACTTTCGTAAAGCCTGTGGATAACTTTTCAATAAAGCCTCGCCGTTTTTGTAAGTCATTGACATCCGCATATTTGTAGGCGTAGCCAATAGCCGTTTTATCTGCAATGGTACCTATTGTTCCCGCTCTAAATACATTGTCTCGTCCGAACAATTCTTCCGTATATTTATGGGCACGACCTTGGTAATCACCAGAGAAGTTCAAGTCAATATCTGGCACTTTATCTCCGTGGAATCCCATAAAGATGGCAAAGGGAATATCGTGTCCATTGGCGATAAGTGGCGTACCGCACTCAGGGCAATTACGACGCGGTAAGTCAAAGCCCCCTGCATATTCCCCTTTTAAATAAAACTCACTCCACTTACATTCTGGACACACATAATGCGGTTCCAGTGGATTTACTTCCGTAATATCTGCCATGGTGGCTACGAAGGAAGACCCTACGGAACCACGGGAGCCTACTAAATACCCATCATCTAAAGATTTTTTTACTAATTTATGAGCGATATAATACAACACGCCGAAACCATTGCCGATAATACTTTTAAGCTCATAATCTAAGCGGTCCTGCACTGTTTTTGGCAAAGGATCTCCATAGATAGACTTCGCTTTAGCATAGCACATATCTTCCAAGGCTTTGTCGGCCCCTTCGATTTTCGGAGAATACGTACCATTTGGAATAGGTATGATATAATCTATACTTTGTTCCAATGCTCTGGTATTGGTGACTACCACTTGGTAAGCAATGTCTTCTCCTAAGTAGGCAAACTCTTCCAACATTTCATCGGTAGTACGCATATGCTGATCCGCTTTGTCTTTGGCATCTTTCACACCGCTCGCTGTGAGCATGATTTCACGATACATCTTGTCTTTAGGGTCCATATAATGCACATTCCCTGTAGCTACTACAGGCATTTGCAACGTCTCCCCTAAAGTAACAATACGACGATTTATGTCTTTTAAGTCCTCCTCATGTTTTAACAAGCCTTCTTTAATAAAGCTCTTGTAATTATCATGGGGTTGAATTTCTAGGTAATCATAAAACTTAGCAATCTCTTGCAAGTCTTCATCGGTGGCACCATGCGCTATAGCTTGAATTAATTCTCCAGATTTACAAGATGTTCCTATAAGAATCCCTTCACGATGATCTTCAATGACAGCTCTTGGCAATCTTGGGTACTCATCAAAATAGTTTAAATGGCTTATGGAAATCATCTTATACAGATTCCGCAAACCTACCATATTTTTTGCAAATATAATGATATGATGTGGTATGGCTTGGTCCTCTTTTTCAATCAAATAGGCCTCTACACCATAGAGAATCTTCACACCTTTTTCCAAAGAATAGGCCTGAGCTTCTGGAAATGCTTGTACCACCCCATGGTCGGTAATCGCTACCGCTGGATGTCCCCAATCTTTCACACGATTTACAATGTCTTTCACTGCTACCAAAGCATTTTTCTCTGACATTTTCGTATGTAAGTGAAGTTCTACCCTTGTTTCCTCATGGGTATCTGTGCGTTTTGCATTATCCGTATCCTCCACAGGACGGATGGAATCCATATTTAACACATAGTCTCGTACAAATTGCTCATCATAGATGACTTCCCCTTTAATTTGCACCTTCCCAACAGATTTTAAAATTTTTAATAACTTTGGTCCATCTTCAGAAGGGCTGGTGAATCGCTTAATAGCCAAACTATTATGATCATCCACTAGATGCCCTGTAATAATATACCGTTTTTTGGGCTCCTCACCTTTTTCACGAGCTTTTTGTACAGCCTTGCTATCTTCCTTAGGGCGAATTTCTCGTATATCCAAACTGTGAAAGTACCCAGAGATAACAACGTTTTCTCCAGTTCTCACAAAGAAATCATCTGTGCGATGCGTGTCTGCCTCATCAAAAGCTGGTCCTAACAACATCCCATCTTCCGTGGTTAGCTTTCGTCTCCGCATAGGATAGGCAGAATTACCCGCCGCCGTTGAAGTCGCAGTATTAGGACGATCTATGACCACTGGTGCATCATACAAAACATCATAATCCGATGATGTTTTGATCGTGCCATCCTTACCTACATAGAGCTCCATTTCATCGAATCGATTCTCTTCATCCATGTCCCAATAGATATCGTAATCTGCTACTTCATTCGCTTGTTGCAAAAAAAGATACTCTGTATCTTCTAGCCCTTTATCATCTATATTAGACACAAAAGGAGTCCCTTCTGTTCCATTAGGTATACGAGTAAGAACAATTTGGTTCCTAAAATCCTCTGTATCTACAAGTTCATAAGTGCAACCAATACTGTGACAGATTTCTTCAATGCGTGCTTGTACTGCCTTATCTAAGGCTCCTATCGACTGAGAACCAAATATATGCAATTTTCCGTTTTTTAAATAAAAGTGAAAGTCTACTTTAGACTCTCCCTTTAGTACCATATGATAACATTTCATAGTACGTCTCCCTTACGGATTTGACTTCACCGGTTCAGCGTTAGCTTTTTTCACCACATTAGGTCCTGTGACAACGACACGATCCACTGGCTCATAATAAGAATTAAATGTATACGTAGAAGATCGACCATCACCATACACAATGGTTCTTGTTGTATCTACGGAAATTCCCTCATGACCAGCTTCTTCAATAGTTTTTTCTTTCACAGTATCATCGATTTTTTCTACCTTTTTATTAGGAATTTTCTGTTCTCTACCTTTCGTAATCGTTACAGACTGTGGTACATCCTCCTTAGCTCCTAATATGGTAATGGTCACGTAACCAGCACCTTCTTCGGCAATCACATAGATAGGATGGGAATAAGGATTTTTAAACTGAAAGTCTATATAGCCCCACGCCACAGTAGCATCTAACCCAACTGGAATATAGGACACTGGTGCAAAATGCGTATCACGTTCTACAATATCCATACCAGATAATAATGCCGTATTGAACAAGGTAGAACTTACTTGGCAGATACCGCCACCAATACCTGGCACTAATCGCCCGCCCATAAATACAGGCGCATCATCATAGCCCGCTTCAGGAGTACGTTCTCCTACCACTTGATTGAAGGAGAAAATACCACCTGTAGGAATAAAGGTTTGATGAATTTTTTGCGATGCTAAATGAATATTATGAGCTCGACTTGTATTAGATCCATCAAAATACGTCGTAAAAGACCCTAATATGGACGTGATAGACACTAAATCTTTATCTGTAATCGTAGGCTGTGCAGACTCATTAATAACAAGTTCTAAAGTCTCTACCTTACCTTCTTGCAGTTGTTCTTGCAATCGCTTCATAGTAGCTATCACATCTAACTTACGACCTACCTTAGCAGGCTGATGTACAACTTTATTACCCTCAAGGGTAATCGTTGCATTAGTTCCTACTTGTCCCATAGCCTTAGCATAATTCAAAAAATACGACTCAGCCATAGGTCCATCAACTTTATAGCGAATGTTCATCTCCTTTCCATGGAGCAACGCATCCACTCGGTGCATGACATAAGTCATGACATCACTTTCATAGCCATAATCCATTACATCAGTGACAGTTCCTATTCTATCTATGGTAATTCCTAAATCCGCTAGATGAATAGTTGTTTCTTTTCCCTTGGGACCCACTATACGAATCGATTGTGATTGTGTATTCCGCTCTTGTAAGTAGCTATCTACTTCATCCATGCTTTGATGGGATAGACTATGACCGTCTATAGTTAATCCATAAATAGTCTTTCCTGTAGGCCATGCAAGCCCTGTTACAGCTCCTCCCACGACAGCTACTAAGGCTGCCACAGTGGCAATATACTTTCCTTTCATACTTCTCCTAGTTTGCACAATAGGCTAAACATATATCTTGAAATTGATTCATATCTGCTATACCTTGGCGACTTTGCAAAATTAAATGATACAACTGGCTAATCAACTTTGCCACTGCTGGAATTTGAATTTTTCGGCGAGCTTCAAAGGCTAATTTGATTGTATAGGGATTGGCTTTCATCCCCTTTTCCTTAAATAAACATTGGATCTCCGGTAATGTCATCCCATAATAAGCACATTCACTGACCATGAGTTGTAAATGCATTTGATTATGCACATAAGCCATCGCCATATCTACACTTTTGTTTTTTAACATAGAAGGAAACAGGTCTAGCAATGTCCTCGCATCTCTTGCTAATAAAGCATCTTTAAAACGGAAAATATTTTTCTCTCCAAAGTCCGTCATATACTCTTTTAAAAATGGTGCTGTTATGGATTCTCCTTTATTGAGTAGGAGGAACAATCGATCAAATTCTGTACGCAAAAATGCTAAGGGCACATCTTTCCACAAATCTACCAAGTCACGTACATATGCCATGCCATCAGGATCTATCTTTTGCTTATGCGCCTTACAATATTGTTGTATCCACTGAAAGAGCGCTTCTCCCTCTACTTTTTCAAACTTAAAGGATTCTACAGCTCCCAAAAATGATTTATTTCCTTGCAACCGTCCATCAATAGTTTCGGCATACACTAGAATAATAGGGTCTTCTCCACTATAACTTTGTAAATAATCTCGCAACCCTTGCCACTCTGGATCCATCTTTTTCTTTGGTTTATCAAAGATGGGCAAATGGATAAGCAAAAATACTCGTGGCTCACCAAAGAGGGATACTTCTTGTAATTGTCCTAAAATAGAACCCGGACCTTGCTCCTCACGCAAGGTAAGCAAGGTCCGATCTGTATATTGATGTAAGAGATTCTGTTTTTTTTCTTCTAATAATTGTGGTTCATCTCCATAGAGTAATGTAACCATCTGTCACCTCTTATAATGTTACTACATTGTCTTCATCACTGCCTACAATATACACGCCTTCCTCCACATCAAATTGACTATGCAAGGTACTCCATACGATAAACTGCGTTATCCCTTGTTCTTGATAGTGCAACAATTGATTACTAGCTGTGAGGCCATATATTGTATTCATTTCTCTCTTAGTATTATACACTATTTCTTGAACTTTTTCTCCTTCTTTTCTAGGGTGAAAATGAAACTTTCTCTGTCCTGTTACGATAATTTCATAGCCTGCTTTGGTATGAAGTTGTACAGATAACCAATCTAGTGTTAGCTCTTTACCAGCTTGTCCTTTACTGTATAGATGTTCTAAGGTATCAACATGCGTATATCCCTTCTGATACCCCTCTATAAAAACACCATTCCACTGACTAAATCCACGATGATGCAAGGCATCGACACATTGTTTCATAGCTCGCGGTGAAATATCGCCATTCTTAGCATCTATATAGAGGTATGCCTCCCTATGAAAGCCTGTTTTGCAGATCATGAAAGCTGGTCCTGAAGAGATAGCGATAGGCACCACTTGCACTACTGGTTTGACATAGGATAGTCCTAAGGGCAACATACCTAGTACTAATAGTGCAATGCTAGCAATCCTATTCCATGCTACTTGAATAGGCGCTTTCAGTGCCAATAGCCAATATACATACCCTACGCCCATATACCATACTACCACTAACCACAACGGCATGGGCGGTGACCACAATAATCCTAGATTACGGATAGCAAATAAAAGAGACATGCTGGCTTTCAAAATAAAACCTAAGAGGGACCACCCTAATGTAAAGGTAAATACTACATTAAGCAAAGATAGGCACAGTCCTACAATGATGGCTATATCTAACAAGGGACCTACAATCAGATTAGACAAGATACTAAGAAGGCTGAGGATATGAAAATAATATAGTTCTATAGGAAAGATGAGAACTTGTGCTGATATACATAGGGCGATGCCTTTTGAGATAGGATTCGGCGGAAACAGTCGATACACATAGGGATACAATCCAATGATGCCCAAGGTAGACCCAAAGGATAAGACAAAACTAATATCTACCGCGAACAATGGTTTCCACAACAGCAAACATAAGGCAGCTAATAAGAGCGCATGTAACGCCCGATACGTACCACCATGCATAACCACGTATCCGCTTAATAGCCCCATCATGGCAGACCGTAATACTGGTGGGCTCCAGCCCACAATCGTACAGTACAGTAAAATCAACGTACAGGTGATGGAAAATTCTATGCCTTTACGTAACTGCAACCGTTGTAACAAGGTAGAAATGATAAGAAATAACAAGGCAATATGAGATCCTGACACCGACAAAATATGGATAAGCCCTGTTTCACTGAATAACTTTACCATCGTTTCTGGCAACATCGCGTATTGACCACCTAGTACCAAAGAGGAACCCAAGGTAGCAATAGATGGATCTAGATTCTCTTCAAATTGTTGTGCCACCCAATGGTGGACCTTATCTAGGTAAGCACCGATAGTATACCAAGCACCAACTAGCTGTATACTTAGGGTTTTCTCTACTGTATAGGTACCTTCTATGGTTCCTTGGTACAAATTACCTTGTAGTCCATCATTGATGTGTCTCGTTTTCATAGACAACGCACCACTTTGCTCATAATACGTAAAGCCTTTCACGGTACCACGAATGATGTAGCGGTCTCCCATATGAATTGTTGGCTCTCCTGGTACATACACTCGGATACTGCCCTTTGCTGGAACATGCTCTGTAGTGCCATTTTTATCGACATCCATTCCTTCCACAGTAGCATCTACCATGGTCATAACCCCATCTAATGTCACTGTAGACTGTGGATTGCTAGTGAACTGTACATAATAAGCACCATCGGCACCATAATAGAAAGGTCTATCTTCAAAATAGTGTGTGATAACTCGATCTGTATGGATATATCCTATGCTTGCAAACGTACACATAACGCCTACCATGGCTACTACATATCGTAACGATGTATAGGTAGGTTTATTTCGTTGTTCATACCCACGTAAAACTACCACTCCAATGATAGCAAATGTAGTGATTACAGCTAGCCAATGCATGAGGTAGGTATGTAATTCATTTTGATATAATCCAATACAGATGCCTAACAGTATTCCCAATACGCTGGTAATACCTAAGTCTATTGGTTTTGGTAACCATTTCATAATCGCACTTTCTCCACAATTTTTTTATACAATGCAGGTCCTATGCCCTTCACATGTCGTAATTCTTCTAAACTTTTAAACGGACCATGTTCCTGCCGATAGTCCACAATCTTCTTCGCCATCTTCGGACCTATACCAGATACTTTTTGTAAATCTGCTTCTGTTCCATCATTAATGGATATGTTTTGTTTCCGTAATAATTCTTCTGGGCTACCGTGAAAATTAAAGTCTACATGAATATGTGTACTTTCTTCTAAGGTATCCTGTAGCTGTAGATGATTGACATCTGCGTAAGGCAATAGTCCTTTACTCGCCTCAATAGCCGCTTTCACTGTCGCAGGACTTTGTAGCTCATACAACCCCGGCTCTTCTACAGCTCCTGTAACATACACCAAAATTGTAGTTGCTTTCGTTTCCTTCTCCACTGGGCCACCTCGGTCCCCTTTTTCTGATTGTTTGACAATCTTTGGACTATCGGATGGTAATTCATCGCCTTTCATGGGTGTATCTGCTATAATAAGATAGTATCCACATACACACAGTAGGAATAGGCATAGGATGATGCCAATTCGTTTTTGATTTGTTACTTTCATTCTATCACATCCTTTCAAGCAAAAGGTTCGTCATAGATGAGTTATATCCTTTAAAATTCACTACCAGTATATATTCGGAGGTATTATGAAAGAAGATTTACAACAATATGCCCGGCTTTTACTACAAGAAGGTGTCAATTTACAACAAGACCAACTATTGGTCATCAACGGAGATGTTGAAAATAAAGATTTTGTATATATCGTTGTGGACGAAGCCTATGCACTTGGCGCCAAAGATGTACATATTAACTGGCGTAGCACTATTACGGCTAAATCTCGTCTATCCCATGTAAAAGATGAAGTCTTATCTAACCCTGCTCCTTGGATCCAAGATATGTATCATCATATCCTTGATTCCAATGCCTGTATTTTATCCTTAATCAGTGCTAATCCATTTGCTTATGAAGGTGTGCCATCTGAAAAAATTGCTCTCGCTTCTCGTAGTATGGGTAAGTTAACTAAATTTTATCACGAGGCCATTATGGATTCCACCCTTACTTGGTGTGTGGCATCTGTAGCAACGCTTACATGGGCTGATTTGCTGGGCTATGAAGGCACAGAAGAAGAAAAAATCAATCGCTTATGGAATACTATCTTCACCTTATGTCGTATGAAACATGTACCAGAAGAAGAATCTTTTGCTAACCATTTAGATCGCTTAGCGAAACGTACTAAAACGCTAAACGATTTACAACTCGTGTCCCTACATTACACATGTCCAAATGGTACAGATTTAACCTTACAAATGCCAAAAGGTCACTTATGGTTAGGTGGCAAAGAAGCCTCTAAGAAAGGCATCATCTTTGATGCCAATATCCCAACAGAAGAAGTATTTTCCGCACCTCACTATGCGCGCGCCAACGGTATAGTGTACTCTACAAAACCATTAATCTATGATGGAAACCGTATCGAAGACTTCTACATCACATTCAAAGACGGAAAAGTCGTTGACTATGATGCGAAACAAGGTCGCGAATATCTAACAAACCTCATTGAGACAGATGAAAACTCTTGCTACCTAGGAGAGGTAGCTCTCGTAGACCATTACTCTCCTATTAGCCAATCCAATATGATTTTCTTTGAAACCTTGTACGATGAAAATGCATCTTGTCACTTGGCCTTAGGTGCTGCGTATCCAACTTGTTTAGAAAATAGCGATGGATTATCTCAAGAAGAACTCCATGCTCGTGGACTGAATACATCCTTAGCTCATACGGACTTTATGATTGGTCACGAAAACATGAACATCATGGGCACTACAAAAGATGGGAAAACAGTTCCTATTATGATTGAAGGAAGATTGCAGGTATAGGAAAACTCTATTTACATAATACTATACTGTTTCCCTTGCAACCATCAGAACTTCCCCACTTATTGGAGTCTGTAAGGACTAATATATAGTAATATAAAAAAGAGGTACATTGCATCACAGCAATGCGCCTCTTTTTGTTTGCCTAAGTTTCATATGTACGTATCTAGTATCAACTAACGTCCTTATGAGCATCTCATAGTAAATTAATGTGTAGAGCTTATAACAATGTATCCACCGCAATATTCACTATTATATCTGATGGGCTTTCACAGATGTAATCAGCACCAGCAGTTTCTAGCTCTTCTACTGAACCATAGCCATAGGATACCCCCATAGCCACACAGTTTAATTCTTTAGCAGCTTCCATATCGTATTTACGATCTCCCACCATATACCAACGAGAGATTTTATATTTTAGTTCAGTCACCTTATTCATATCTTGTAAGGCTTCTTGCAAGATATCTTTTTTATGTACTAACCCAATTTCTCGATTGGCTCCGCGAATGACTTCAAAGTATTGATCCAATTTGAAATGCTTAATAATATCCTTCGCTTGTTCTTCTGGTTTTGCCGTAGCAATCCCAACATAAGCACCCGTCTTACGGAGTGCTTTTAAGGCTTCCTCAATTTGAGGATACACTGCATTTTCATATTTCCCCACAGAATCATACCGTTCTTTGAAGAAGTTATAGGCCTGCTCCACCTCTTCATCTGTCATATGGCAATGTTCTTTAAAAGAATCTGCCAAGGGTGGACCAATAAACAATTGTAATGTCTTCTCATCAGGAATGGGATAGTTCATACTCGTTAAGGCATGACGTATAGATTTTAAAATCCCTTCATGAGAATCTGTTAATGTTCCATCTAAATCAAAAATAACACAAATCATAATAACTCCTATATTATCTAACATATCATTTTGTATATGCCTATACACACTATTGCTTAGTTTGCTATCAACTCAACCATATCATTACTTATGATAGTATCTAAGCTCGTATACGCTCTTTCCAATTCTAATCCATCTTCCAAAAATATTCTATACAAACCACAAAATACAGAACCATCCACCTTGTATAATATAAAAGCTTTATGAACATCCTTTACAATACAAGAATTGCAGAGTATACTATATATAGAAAAGTTTCTATATATAGGAGGACAGTATGGAAGATACTCAAATTCCTACGGCCATTTTAGATAAATTAACAAAAGTTTGTACCTGCCGTAGTATTACAAGAAAAGCAATTAAGGAAGCCATCTTAGATGGTTGCGATACATTTCCTAAAGTTAGAGAGCGCACTAGTGCTGGTACCGGTGCATGTGGTGGTAAAGGCTGTGGCCCCCGAGTGGTGAAACTGTTAAAAGAACACCAAGAAGGACAATGGTAATTCTACAATATACCAAAACATACGGATCTTGAAGATAGGCCCTACAGGGACCTATCTTTTTTAGTTACACTTAGATTATAAATTCAAGGCACAAAAAAGGCTGCTCAAGAATGTACACCATTCTGTAGCAGCCTTCTATTTATTTCTTTAATGCTTCACACAATGTATGCCAAGCCAGCACTGCACATTTCACACGAGCAGGCATGTTAGAAATATTCTGTAAAGCTATAGCATCTTCTAAGGCTTCCAATTCTTCTTCATCTGTCACTTCTTTTTTTATCATTCCTAAGAAAAGGTCCACTAATTGGAACGCTTCTTCTAAGGTCTTCCCAGTAATGACATCAATCATCATAGAAGCCGATGCTTGGCTGATAGCACAGCCGGAACCTGTATAAGCAGCGTCTTTTACAATGCCGTCTACCACATTCACTTGCAATGTTAAATCATCACCACAACTTGGATTATGACCATGCTCGCTAGCAGTAAACACATCTAACAAACGCTTATTACGCTTGTCTTGATTATGCTCCAAAATCAGTTCCGTATACACTTGATCCATTTCCATGGTATTCTCCTTATTCTGACAAGCCCATGGTTAGTCGAACTGTTTTTAGGGCTTCCAAAAATTGATCTAAATCTTCTTTTTTAGTATAAATGTACATACTAATACGGTTGGATGCCGGTACCCCATAATACGCACCTAATGGTTGCGCACAATGATGGCCAGAACGTAAGCACACTCCATGGCTATCCATGATGGTTGCCACATCGTGTGGATGTACATCATCCACAGTGAAAGTAATAACACCATGCTTTTCTTCTGGATTAGCGCTACCTAGTAAATGAATATGTGGCATAGCCGCTAGTTTAGGTAATACATAGCGTACTAATTCTTGTTCATATTCATGAATGGCATCCATACCAAACTGTTCCAAATACTCAATGGCAGCTTTCAATGTGATAGCACCATGTGCATTCGGTGTACCTGCCTCAAATTTATAAGGCACTTCATTGAATGTTGTAGTTTGTTCTTTCACATATTCAATCATGTCTCCACCAAAAAGGAATGGATCCATGTCTTCTAATAGGTGATATTTACCATATACAACACCAATACCTTGAGAGGCACACATTTTATGTCCTGAGAAAACGAAGAAATCACAGTCTAAAGCTTGCACATCAATAACTTGATGGGGAGCCGATTGCGCTCCGTCTAGGATAGCGATAGCACCAACAGCATGAGCACGTTCTACCAATTCTTTCACAGGAAATTCCATACCTAGTACATTACTTACATGTGCAAAGGATACAATTTTCGTAGATGCGTCAATTTTATCCATTTCACCATCTTTAATATGACCAGTTTCATCTAGGTACAAATATTCCAAGGTAGCCCCTGTCATTCGGCATACATATTGCCAAGTCACAAGATTTGCATGATGCTCCGCCACAGTGATAACGATTTTATCTCCCGCTTTCACATGCTTCAATCCATAGGAATGGGCAATTAAGTTCAAGCTTTCTGTTGTATTGCGAGTAAAAATAATTTCCTCACGTTTACGAGCATTGATAAATCGTTGCACCACGTCACGAGTACCTTCGTATGCTTCGGACGCTTCCATAGCAAGCACATGGGCCCCACGATGAGGGTTCCCATTGTGATTTGCCATATGCGTTTCTAATGCTTTCATCACAGGTACTGGAATTTGTGTGGTGGCACCACTATCTAAATATGCAATGCGTTTACCACGATTGGTTCTTGTTAAAATTGGAAAATCTTTATATGCCTCTGCTATTGGTTTCATACTATCCCTCTCAATTATATTTTTTGTCGTAGTACTGCTAAGGCAGTTTCTTCCACTTCTTCATGGCCAATACGATCAATCAATGGTCGTAACATGGACTCTACGATGATATGTTTTGCTTCATCTTCGTTAAAACCACGGCTCATAAGGTAGAATAATTTAGCTTGATCTAATTGACCAGCACTGGATGCGTGATTACCCGATACATTATCTTCTTTACATAATAACAATGGTAAAGAGATGGATTTAACTTGTGGCGTTAATAGTAAACATGTATCCTCTTCTGCACCTTCAGATGCCAAGCTACCACGCAAGAAATCTAAAGTACCACGGAATGATTTTTTAGAAGAACCATTCAATGCACCTAAGTTATTAATATTACTGATTGTTTTTCTACCGATATGTTTCATTAACATGGCGATATCAAATACTTGCGTACCAGTACCGCAGTAGCCTAAATCATGTTCCACTTCTGCGTAGTCTCCTACTAAGTCTTCTTGATAATTCAAGAAGTTTTCAGATCCACCCAACTCAATGTTGATGAACTCTACATGACCAGACTCTTCTACTCGTGTATAACGATGTTCAAATTGCTGCACTTTACCAGTTAATAACTGCACTTTTTTGAATACTACAGACGCCCCTGTGTGAGATACGATTTCTGAAAGCAATCCTACATGACCATCAGTAGCTTCACCTTTCAAGCAAAGCGTTAACTCTAAAGTAGAGTCTTTTTCAGCCTCGATTTGTAAACGAGTTCTTTCACTGACCGCACCTTGCACATCAACAACAATGGTCAATGCTTCTTTAGCACCTGCTGGCACTTGAATGTGATAGCCATGTGTAAAGTGATGAGATGCATCGCGCAACGCACCAGCATGAACCCCTTCATACGAAGGTTCTAATACTTCTTTATTTGTAATATCTGTGACAATGTGCTTGGAGCCTTCTACGGTCACCGTTGCCGGTTCTGTACCAGCCCATACATTGCCTTCTGTATGATTTACCTTTAACCAACGGAAAGTCGGTCTAGGCAATTCATTAAAATGTAATGTGTTGCTCATTCTAACCTCCTAACCGATAGAACCTTCAAGTTCTAAGGTAATTAAATTATTCATTTCTACAGCGTATTCCAATGGTAATTCTTTAGAAATTGGTTCTACGAAACCACGAACAAGCATAGCTCTTGCTTCTTCTTCACTAATACCACGAGTCATTAAGTAGAAAATAGCCTCATCAGAAATACGACCGATTTTTGCTTCGTGTCCTAAATCGACATTGTCATTTTCAATCGTAATAGATGGAATTGTATCGGATTGAGATTCTTGATCTAACATCAAGGACTCACAAGATACAGTTGCTTTAGAATGGTCTGCATTTTTACCGATGTTTAATACACCACGATAAATTGCTGTACCACCACTCTTAGAAATGGACTTGGAGTTAACATTACTTGTTGTATGTGGTGCCGCATGAATTACTTTTGCCCCTGTGTCTAAGTATTGGCCTTCACCAGCAAATGTAACACCTGTAAATTCACAGTGTGCCCCTTCACCAGCCAAAATACTCATTGGATACAAGCAAGATACAGCGGAACCAAAGGATCCGGATACCCACTCAATCGTACCATTTTTACCTACTCGACTACGTTTTGTATTCAAGTTGTACATATTTTTGGACCAGTTTTCGATAGTAGAATAACGCAAAGTCGCATTATCTTTTACGAACAACTCAACGCAACCAGCATGTAAGTTAGCTACATTGTATTTTGGAGCGGAACAACCTTCAATGAAGTGTGCTTTCGCTCCTTCTTCTACGATAATCAACGTATGTTCAAACTGACCTGCTCCTGGCGCATTCAATCGGAAGTAAGACTGTAATGGAATATCTACAGTCACTCCTTTTGGCACATATACGAAGGAACCGCCAGACCATACTGCACCATGTAAAGCTGCAAATTTATGATCTGTAGGTGGCACCAATGTCATAAAGTATTGTTTTACAATATCTTCATGTTCATGTAATGCAGTTTGCATATCTGTATATACAACGCCTTGACGAATCAAGTCTTCTTGAATACTGTGATATACAACCTCAGAGTCATATTGAGCGCCTACACCAGCCAAAGAAGTTTTTTCAGCTTCTTGGATACCAAGACGGTCAAAGGTATCTTTAATATCGTCTGGAACTTCGTTCCAGTCTTCTTTCATATCAACTTTTGGTTTTACATAGGTCACGATATCCGCCATATTTAAAGCGCTAATATCAGGTACCCAATTAGGAACATCTAATTGATTGTAAATTTCAAGGGATTTTAAACGGAAATCTAACATCCATTGTGGTTCATTTTTGTTAGCCCACATTTCACGAATGATATCTTCTGTTAAACCAGCTTCTGATTTATAGGAGAATTCAAATTCATTACGAATGTCATAGACGCCGCGATCCATCTCCTCAATTTGAGTTTTCTTTCTCGCTTCCATGAGATCCTCCTATGCTAAATTTTTGTATGCATCGTAGCCTTTTTCTTCGATTTCACGAACAAGTTCAGGGCCACCAGTTTTTACAATACGACCATCGATTAAGATGTGTACGAAGTTTGGTTGTAATTTTTGAAGAATTTGATTGTGGTGAGTGATGATTAACACTGCGTTATCTTCATTGTGGAAACGGTTTACACCTTCAGATACAATACGAACCGCATCTACGTCAAGACCAGAATCAGTTTCATCAAGAATAGCCAATTTAGGATTTAAAATGGACATTTGAAGAATTTCATTTTTCTTTCTTTCACCACCGGAGAAACCTTCATTTACATAACGATTAGCATAAGATGTATCGAAGGATAATTCTTCCATTTTTGCTTTCAATTCTTTTTTGAAAGCCAAAGCGCGCACGTTTTCACCAGTAATGGTGTTTTTAGCTGTACGGATGAAGTTTTCTACTGTAATACCAGGCACGGAAATTGGATGTTGGAAAGACATGAAAATGCCTTTTTTCGCACGATCGTTTACAGCTTCTTCTGTGATGTTTTCGCCATCGAATACGATGGAACCTTCTGTTACTTCATAAGCAGGATTGCCCATGATTACATTTGCCAATGTAGATTTACCAGCACCGTTTGTGCCCATTACCACATGGATTTCACCTTTATTAATTGTTAAATTGATGCCCTTTAAGATTTCTTTTTCTTCAATAGAGGCACGCACATTGTCTACGCGAAGTAATTCTGCCACGTATGTCACTCCTTATCAAATAAGCTACTATATACAAAAGAAGACTAGTTAGGTCTTAGAATGTGTCGAATACCGTAAAAAAACGGATTCCACCAAAGTGTAATCCGCTGTCATATTCATAGCATGAGAACGCCACTTTGGCTCAAATCTAAAATAGTAAATATACTATATGTATTATACCGTGTACAGACTTGGACCGCAAGCTAATTTCTACTATTTTACTATGAATTTGATGATAGTTTTGTATATCATCTATTCATCTATAGCATATTGAAACTTTAATTCTCTACCAAGAGACTCAACAATATTCATTATACTGAATTTTCTCAATATTGTAAATGCTATTCCCATATTTTTTTAGGGATTATGAACAACATTTGATATTGTCATAACATACTATACTCTATACAAATAGACATATACTCCATTTTCTGAGAAATATAACAGTTTCTCAGAAGCAGATAAAGTATATGTCTATATAACCCTAAATACCTATCACGACAGATAGTCCGCTATGTTTCTAATTATAAATTAGAAAAATCTAATGTAGCAAAATAATCGTCTAATGTTTCTGCACGACGAATTTGTGTGACACTACCATCTTCGTGTAATAACAACTCAGCAGAACGCAATTTACCATTGTAATTGAATCCCATAGCATGACCATGAGCACCCGCATCATGAATCACAATACGATCGCCCATCTCGATTTTTGGTAATTGACGATCGATAGCAAACTTATCATTATTTTCACATAAAGAGCCAGTCACATCATACGTCATAGTGGCTGGTTCATTCTCTTTCCCCATCACCGTAATATGATGGTAAGAACCATACAACGCTGGACGCATCAAGTTAGCCATACATGCATCTAAACCAATGTAATGTTTGTAAATATCTTTTTTATGGATGGCAGTAGCTACCAGGTAACCATACGGTCCAGTAACCATACGGCCACATTCATAAGCCAATTGAATTGGGCTATGACCAGTACCCACAATTAAACGATCATATGCCTCTTTCACACCTGCACTTAATACTTTGTAATCCACTGGTGTTTGTTCAGGTTTATAGGCTACCCCAATACCACCACCAAGGTCAATGAAAGATACTTCTACACCCGTTTGTTCTTTCACTCGTAAAGCTAATTTAAACATTAATTCAGCTGTACCTACTAAACCATCGATGTCTAATTCATTAGACACCACCATTGTATGCAAGCCGAAGTTAGTGATACCTTTTCCTTTTAAGTATGTAATAGCCTCAATAATTTGCGCCTCAGTCATACCATACTTTGCTTCTTCTGGAAGACCGATAATTGTATTACCGCCTTCTTTTAAAGAACCTGGGTTGTAACGGAAACAGAAACGTTCTGGTAATGTACCATGCTCTTCTAAATACGCAATATGCGTAATATCATCCAAGTTGATGATGGCTCCTAAATCCATAGCTTTTTTGTATTCTTCGTAAGGAGTATCATTGGAAGAGAACATAATATTCTCTCCTGTGATACCAACCTTTTCACTCAAGATTAATTCCGCCATAGAAGAACAGTCAGCGCCGATACCAATTTCTTTCATCATTTTCATAATATGCGGATTCGGCGTTGCTTTTACAGCGAAATATTGTTTAAAACCAGGTGCCCAACTGAAAGCATCTAAAAATGCGCGCATATTATCCATAATCCCTTTTGCATCATAAATATGGAATGGCGTTGGATATTGAGCAATAATCGCCTCTAATTGTTCCTTTGTAAATGGTGTTGTTTTTGCGTTCATCATAACTCCTCAATCTATTTGTAATACACCATGTGACAGCCTCTTTCTGTAACATAGCAATTTATAAAACAATAGGCATTCTGCAAATAGTATCTCGATAAGAGATGGCACATCCTGCCTAAGCCTTAACAAGATATACGATTACTCTTAAAAGATGTACATAACACTATGCCATCAAACAATGGTAATCTGTGAATACCGTAACGTATTGTAACATACATTCTATAGAATTGTAAAGATTCTATAGAATTAAAAACTGTTGAAAGTAATCGCCTTGTGGCGTTCCTTACTGCATACATTAGATACCCTCAAGAAGAGCACGGTGTGCTCCGAACAAACATTACGTAGTGCCGTTTGTGAGAAGTATACCATGCTCTTCCCTTTACTTCTATTCAGATTAGAATACCACAGGCTACATAGCACAACATGTTACTTCCCGAACAGGGAACAATCCACACTATATCGCCCACCACCCATAAAGAATATAGCTAATGCAGAAAATCCCATTTGTGACGGATAATCCCAAGCAAAAAATCCTGCATCTACATGAAGAAGCGTAGCCGTAAATAAAACTCCAGCCAACAATAAGGATCCTAATCGAGTAAATAATCCAAAGGCAACCAAAGTACCACCTAAGAACTCGCAAATTGCAGCCATCGCACCAAAAAATTCGAAATATCCAGGTACTCCTAAGGCTGCCAACATAGCACCTACCTTATATAACCCAGATGCACCGCCTAAAAACTTCAAATATCCATGATAAGCCATAGAGATTCCTAAAGCTAATCTCAACACCAATATTCCAAAGTTAACATACGTAGGTTTACCACGCAACAAAAAATGAACCATAATTATATCCCTTCCCTAAATAAATCTTCCTACAAATAATGAACTAACATACATAAGTATACCATAACATCGTACCACTCTCCTAAGTACAAATCTATTCATAATTCTACACCTTATATCATAGTAACAATAGATTAATACAATTGCTACATGCTCTAGAACCAACCTTTGAACGTAGTTGCACATAACAGTCTATGACGTTCCTTTCATCCAAATCATACTAACACAAAAAGACCGCAACATGTTCCCGAACCTTTCTTTGAACGTAGTTGTGTGTAAAAGCCTATGCTGTTCCTTCCAACAAAGTCATGACAATACAAAAGGAGTGCGACATGTTCCCAAACCTTCCTTTGAACGTAGTTGCGTGTAGAAGCCTATGGTGTTCCTTCCGACAAAGTCATGACAATGCAAAAGGAGTGCGACATGTTCCCGAACAAACATTATGAAATACCGTTTGTGAGGGAATGTGTCGCACTCCTACGATTATACTATTTTCAAAGGAACGCCATAGACAAATAGCGCTTCAAGTGTTATCCGATGTCAGCAGGTGTAGAGAAATCTACTGTAATTCCCAATGCTTTCGCTACGCCTTCACCATATGCAGGGTCACATGCATAGCAATGTTTTGCATGGCGTTCTTGGATGAACAATGGAACTCCTGCCATGTTGTTCGCTGTATTTTTGAACAATACTTGTTGTTGTTCTGGAGTCATGAGACGGAACAATTTACCAGGTTGTGTGTAGTAATCGGAATCATCTTCACGGAAGTCGTATTGGTATGCTTTACCAGATACGTCGTATCCTGGATCTTTGTATTGTGGTTGGTTAGCCCATTGGCCAAAGCTATTTGGAGCATATCCAATAGTCGCACCATGGTTGCCATCTACACGACCTTGTCCATCACGATGGTAAGAATTGAATGGGCATTTAGGCGCATTCACAGGAATGGATGGATAGTTTGTACCTAAGCGGTAACGTTGCGCATCTGCATAGGAGAACAAACGACCTTGTAACATGCGGTCAGGACTGAATCCAATACCAGGAATGATTGTGGATGGAGCAAACGCTGCTTGTTCTACATCTTGGAAGTAGTTTTCAGGGTTGCGATTCAATTCCATTACCCCTACTTCGATTAATGGGAAGTCTTTTTTATACCATACTTTTGTAAGGTCGAATGGGTTATATGGAAGTGCTTCTGCTTGTTCTTCTGTCATCACTTGGATGTACAATTTCCAACGAGGGAAATCACCTTTAGCGATAGCGTCGAATAAGTCACGTTGTGCACTTTCACGATCATTTGCAATAATCGCAGATGCTTCTTCTTCAGTTAAGTTTTTAATTGGTTGTTGGCATACCCAGTGGAATTTAACCCATACGCGCTCGTCATTTGCATTGATTAAGCTATATGTGTGGGAACCGAAACCATGCATATGACGATATCCGTCAGGAATACCACGATCACTCATTACGATAGTAATTTGGTGCATTGCTTCTGGCAAGCTAGTCCAGAAATCCCAGTTTGCAGTGGCATCACGTAAGTTAGTTTCAGGATTACGTTTTACTGCACGATTCAAGTCTGGGAATTGCAATGGATCGCGAATGAAGAATACTGGTGTGTTGTTGCCTACTAAATCCCAGTTACCTTCTTCTGTGTACATTTTCACAGCAAAACCACGGATATCTCGTTCTGCATCAGCAGCACCACGTTCGCCAGCTACTGTGGAAAAACGTACGAACAAATCAGTTTGTTTGCCCACTTCAGAGAACACTTTTGCTTTCGTATATTTTGTAATGTCATTTGTTACTGTGAAAGTACCAAACGCACCAGATCCTTTCGCATGCATACGGCGTTCAGGAATCACTTCACGAGCGAAGTGGCCTAACTTTTCCATCAACCACACGTCTTGCATCAATACAGGACCACGTTTTCCAGCTGTGGCACTGTTGTTATTGTCAGGCACAGGGGCGCCAAAGGCTGTTGTCAATTTTTCTTCTTTCATAACTTTCTCCTTTGTAAACTTATACATTTATAATAAAATTAAAACCTATAATTATTACAACGGATAATAATTATCCGTTAACTCATGAACTCATTATAGAACTTTTTCTATACATTGTCAATAATGATTTTCCATTAATTTATATTATTTTTGATGTTACAAACTATAACATTATCAATCTGTGAAATAACAAAAAGGGACCACGAAAGAATAGTCACCTATTCTTTCATAGTCCCCATAATGTTTACTTAGTCAATACTGCGATCCACGGATGCAATCTGAGATTACATCATACCGCCCATACCACCCATTGGAGGCATTGGAGGCATCATTGGCGCATTTTCTTCTACTTTGTCTGCTACGATAGATTCAGTAGTTAATACCAATGCTGCGATGGATGCTGCATTTTGCAAGGCAGAGCGTGTCACTTTAGCAGGGTCCACGATACCAGCTTTTACCATGTCTACATATTCTTCTGTTAATGCATTGAAACCGATGCCGCTTTCAGTAGATTTTACACGTTCTACTACCACGGAACCTTCTAAACCTGCATTATAAGCGATTTGGCGAAGAGGCTCTTCCACTGCACGGCGCACAAGGTTTACACCTGTCAATACGTCGCCAGTTGCTTCGATACCGTCTAATGCTGGGATGATGTCGATCAATGTAGTACCACCACCTGCAACGATACCTTCTTCCACAGCTGCACGAGTAGCATTCAATGCATCTTCGATACGAAGTTTTTTATCTTTCAATTCTACTTCTGTTGCTGCACCTACTTCGATAACAGCTACACCGCCAGACAATTTAGCCAAACGTTCTTGTAATTTTTCTTTGTCGAATTCAGAAGTCGCTTCTTCTGCTTGCGCACGAACTTGTGCTACACGACGAGCGATTACGTCTTTGTTGCCATTGCCGTCAACGATGATCGTTTCATCTTTTGTGATGCGAACTTGACGAGCTGTACCCAAATGTTCTAAATCTACATTTTCTAATTTCAAGCCCACTTCTTCACTGATCACAACACCACCAGTTAAGATAGCAATATCTTCTAACATAGCTTTACGACGGTCGCCGAAACCAGGAGCTTTCACAGCTACTGCTTTTAATGTTCCACGAAGGCGGTTCACTACTAATGTAGCCAATGCTTCGCCATCTACATCTTCAGCAATAATCACAAGTTCTTTACCTAGTTTTACCACTTTTTCAAGGGCTGGTAATAAATCAGCGATTACGGAGATTTTTCGGTCAGTGATTAAGATTAATGGTTCGTTTACAACAGCTTCCATTTTATCTGGGTCAGTTACCATGTAAGGAGATAAATAACCACGGTCGAATTGCATACCTTCTACTACGTTCAATTCAGTTTGTAATGTTTTAGATTCTTCCACAGTGATAACACCGTCGTTACCTACACGGTCCATTGCTTCTGCGATCAATGCGCCGATTTCTTCATCAGCTGCAGATACAGATGCTACTTGGGCAATGTCTTGTTTACCGTTTACGTCAATCGCTTTAGATTGAATTTCAGCTACTAATTTTTTTACAGCTAATTCGATACCTTTTTTAAGGATCATTGGATTTGCACCAGCAGCTACATTGCGCATACCTTCTTGGATCATAGCTTGTGCTAATACAGTTGCTGTTGTAGTACCGTCACCAGCTACATCGTTAGTTTTTGTAGCTACTTCTTTCACTAATTGTGCACCCATATTTTCAAATGGATCTGGAAGTTCAATATCACGAGCGATAGTCACGCCATCGTTAGTGATTGTTGGAGCGCCAAATTTTTTCTCTAACACTACATTACGACCTTTAGGTCCTAATGTTACTTTTACAGCATTTGCTAATTGGTCAACGCCACGGCCTAATGCACGGCGTGCTTCTTCGTTAAATAAAATTTCTTTTGCCATTGTATAGCCTCCTATATGGGGTCGTCCCCTTCTTTGGTCAGATTATAATACTGCTAAAATATCTTTTTCGCTGATGATTAAATGGTCAACACCATCAATTTTGAACTCAGTACCAGCATATTTGGAGAACATAACTGTATTGCCCACTTCTACTTCTGGTTTTACACGTTCGCCATTATCACATAATTTACCAGGACCCACAGCGATAACTGTACCTTCAGATGGACGTTCCTTTGTGGAAGATGCTAAAAAGATACCACTTTCCGTTTTTGTTTCTACTTCTAATACACGAATAATGACACGATCGCCTAATGGTTTCATTGTTATACCTCTTCTCTTATACACTATAATATCGATGTTAGCACTCAATAAGAGTGAGTGCTAATCACAAGTATTATTATAAATCATTTTTAAATTTTTGCAAGTCCTTTTTGACTTTTTGACCAAATACTTTTTCATAGTTAAAACTTTGCTTCATGGGCCACAATAATTATTTTATGATTTGGCCTCATGGGCTGCGATAATTTTTTTACACGTTTCCACTAGGCTAATACGTTTATCCATACTGAAAGCTCGTATTTTTTCGTACGCCTTTTCCTCAGAAAATCCGTGCAGATCCATCAATATGCCTGTCGCTTTCGACACATATTTTCGTTCTTCTAAGGAACTTGTTAAACCTTTTACCTGTTCTAGCAAATCCCGTTCTTCTTGAAAGCGACCCATAGCCATCTGCAGCGCTGGACCTAAGTCTGGTTCCCGCAAAGGTTTAATCAAATAGCCGTATACCCCAGATTGGGATGCTTTTTGAATTAAATCATCTTGGCTGTACGCCGTTAATAGCACCACCGGCGCCAATCGCTTGTGACGGATTTGCCGCGCTGCCTCAATGCCGTCTAACTCAGGCATCTTCACATCCATGAGCACTATGTCAGGCGCAAGGCCTTGGCATAGTTGAATGGCTTCTACTCCATTAGCACCTTCCCCTACAACAGTATGACCTTGGCTTTCTAATATATCTCGCAAGTCCATGCGAATCAGCGACTCATCATCTACTAGTAAGACGCGCATACTCTTCTCCTTTATGAATCCAAATATCTACGACAGTCCCTATTCCCTTGGATGTCCACGAAATCGTTCCATCCAGTTCATTCCGCACTAGATTATCAATAATCTGCAATCCTAATCGTCGTTGTCTAGTGTCTTCAAAATTCTCTGGCAAACCACAACCTGTATCGGTGATGATAATGTTCAACATATCACGATTCTCTTGATCCATCACCTCTCGCACCTCTACCTGCACTTGTCCTTCCATTCTATCTTTGAAAGCATGTTTAAAAAGATTGGAGAACAGTTCGTTCAGTACCAAGGACACATAGCTGGCCTTGTGAGATGACATGATGATATCATCTCCTGTGTATTCCATGTCGATCCGTTGTTCAGAAGAACCCAAACCTTGTCGCAATAAGCGCCACAATTCTTCTATAATACTGCGCAACGCTACATAATCTTCATCAAAATTCGATACAATTTCATGGACCAGAGCCATACTTTCAATCCGATGAATACTGTCTTGTAAGGCTTGTTTCACATCATCAGACCCACTGCGACGGCTTTGCATGCGCAGTAAACCTGCCACAGATTGCAAATTATTTTTCACACGATGGTGCACCTCTTTAATGACAGAGTTTTTCACCAGTAATTCTTGGTCTCGCTTACGTAATTCTGTTTTATCTTGTAAGACTAAAATGCCACGTTTCCATTTCACCCCAAGAACAACGGGAATCATCACTTGTCGCAGAGCGATATCACCATACAATTCTTCATCAATGGTGCCCACCCTATCTTCTAAGGCCTTTTTGATACGGCCTACTTTCAAAGTACTACTGTAAATGGATGTTCCCTGTAATCGTCGATCGATACCAAAGATGTCCCCTAGCTTTTTAGCCGCTCGGTTCGCATAGAGTATGGTTCCATCTTGCTCAAAAAAAAGGATCCCATCTAAGACGGAAATTCCTTCATACAGCTCTGGTTGCTGCAATTGTGGCACCAACATACCTTGAAATGTCGTCTGTGACACAATGGACATGAACTCGTCATAACGGTTGGAATACACTTCAGACACAGGATTCGTGAATGCACAGGCCCCAATACACTTCCCCCCATTATCTACGATAGGATATGCATAGGCATAGTAGGACTCGATGGTGGACCCTGTATCCGTAGGTTCTTCCCAATCCATGATACCTGCGTAAGGTTTACCACTACTTAATATCTGCTGCATAGGATGGTCTATAGGCACTTCGTATTTCTGTACCATTCCCGTATGACCGTTATCTAACGCTCCGCTGAGTAAAAGGTGTCCGTCCTTAGCTTGCACTAAGAGGGACACCCCTTGTTCACTGATGGCTTTACCAAAGTTTAATCGCTGAGAAAATTGCAATAGTAAAGCCTGTTGTGTAGGATATAAATCGGTTTCTTTGTCTAGGATGTCTTTCCAACTAGCCATATTGGTTTCCTTTCCACAAATCGCTGCCCAATGGAATGGACGGTTTTGCATTCAATGTGTAATTGCTGAATTTGCCAGCTTGTGCCATATAGTAAGCTCGACATCCAATCATGGCCGCATTGTCGGTAGCCAACATCGATCCCGCTGTGAGGTATGTCAATCCTTCTGCTTCACACATAGCCTGTAAATCTCGTTGCAATCCACTATTCGCAGATACACCGCCAGCCAAGGCAATCTTCGTTTCTCCCAAGGTATGAGCCGCTTCTTTCATTTTTTCTACCAATACATCTGTAATGGCCTTTTGAAAGGATGCTGCCACATCTTCATGGCAGATAGATTCACCTTTTTGTTGTTTTCCATTGATGTAGTTAAGAACAGCTGACTTCAGACCACTGAAACTAAAGTCAAAATTTCCTTTTTCCAATAAAGGCCGTGGAAACTCGATAGCCTCCGGATTACCTTCTTTCGCCAACCCATCAATATGTGGCCCTCCTGGGTAAGGATAACCTAATACACGAGCAATTTTATCAAAGGCTTCACCTGCCGCATCATCACGTGTTTGTCCCAGTACCTGGAAGCTTTCATAATCTGTGACATGAACGATCATAGTATGCCCACCAGATACAACTAAGCACAAGAAAGGCGGTTCTAAATCAGGATGTAACAAGAAGTTTGCAAAGATATGCCCTTCCATATGATGAACACCTACTAAGGGAATGTCTTTTGCAAAGGATAACGCTTTCGCCGCCGATACACCTACCAACAAAGCCCCTACTAAACCTGGCCCATAAGTGACACCAATATGATCTATATCCTCTAATGTTACATTCGCATCTTCCAAAGCTTGGTAGATAACTGGCATAATCTGTTCAATATGATGACGGGATGCTACTTCTGGCACGACACCGCCAAATTTTCTATGTATAGGAACTTGACTGGAAATCACATTAGAAATGACTGTTCTACCATCTTGCAACACCGCTGCCGATGTTTCATCACAGCTAGTTTCAATAGCTAATGTGTAGATACTCATGTCAGTTCCTCCATTTCTTTCGTCATAATCAATCCATCTTCTATTGGATCTGAATAAAATTGTTTGCGTACTCCTACTGCAGTAAAACCCAATCTACGATACATCGCTTGAGCAGCAATATTGGAGACACGCACTTCTAAAAAAATATGTTTCATACCTCGTTTACGGAGCATTTGTGTTAATTTACGAGTCATTTTAGCTCCATAACCTGCACGACGATATTCAGGATGAATAGCAATATTCGTAATCTGTCCTTCATCCAAGACTAACCATGATCCTGCATAGCCAACAATTTTTCCATCTTCCAATTCTGCCACGAGGTATAGCTTATCTTCTACTTCTAAATCATCTAATAAAGCCTCTTTCGACCAAGGGGTTGAAAAACAGGCCAGTTCTATTTCGTAGATACCTTCAATATCACTTCGTAAGGCTTCTCGTAATGTGACCATTATCGTTCACCTGCCGCTTCACGGACTACTACCGTAGGTTCTATGTAGGTACCTGTAGCCAACATGTCTTTATTTTTCTCGTCCCAGACCACTTCCGCCTCCGATTTACGAATGTAGAATGGCTCAATGGACTGTGCCTCAGGGATATTTCCATTTGCGAATTGTGGCAATGCTACTTGAATTACATGAGAGGCCCGTGGTCGTTGCTTTGATTCATGCCCGAGTACCAGTCTCATAGGGTCAATACGCCCTTCTTCTATGCCTAGAGCATATTCTTTTTCCAGACGTTTCAGGCCATCTCCTACAATCACCACTGGATGTTCCTCACATAATTTCACTAAGGATGTTAGCAATTCCGGCACTTGATGAACTTCCACTGAATCCAAGGCATCTATAGTTGTACCGTTCCACTCATATTGACGGGCATAGACTTGCTTTTTCTGCGCATCCACAACGGTACACACACGATAATTTGAGTACATAAATCCTTGTGCCAATACGTCTGTGGTGAGCACGCCCACAACAGGCACATTCCAAGCATATGCCAAGGCTTTCGCCGTGCCCAAGCCAATACGCAATCCTGTGAACGAACCAGGTCCAATAGTTACTGCAATGCCGGTAATATCAGATTTCTTCACTTTCCCCGTTGTCAGCACTGTTTCGATATGTGGCACTAATTGTTCAGAATGCGTAAGCCCTGCCTGTACAATGAGTTCACTCCGTATTTCTTTGTCATTTCCTACCGCCACGCTGGCAATGGCACTACTCGTTTCGATTCCTAAAATCATAGGTACTCTCCTATGCGTTGTAATTCATCTACTGAAAGTAAATCTGTCCGAACTGCAAACTGACGAGACCCATCATCATCGATGGTAATTTCAATCCATACCGTCGTATCTGGCAATTCGTCCGTAAACTTACTAGCCCATTCTACAACAGACTTCGTTTCCTCTGTATATTCGTAAAAGCCGATAGTTTCCAACTCTTCTACCAAATCCATTCGATATAAATCAAAATGATACAAATAGATTCCATCTACTTCATAGGTATTCATCAAGGCAAACGTAGGGCTTGTCACTTCTTCTGTGACCCCAAAACCTTTGGCAATACCTTGAGAAAAATGCGTTTTTCCCGCCCCTAATGTACCATCTAAAGCAATACAGATAGGGCCTTCATAATATTTCATAAATCTCCCTAGGTTATGACCTAGGGCCAACGTTTCCTCTACGGAATGTGTTGTATATTGTATACTACTCATATTAATCCTTTATATTATATCGTTTATTAATCTATACGTTGCATTTCTAACGATTCTAACTCATGATATAGGCGCATTCCACTATTATATATTATCTCACTATAACAATTAAATATTTTTCACATCGCTCTATGAGTAACCATATTGTCAATCAGCTAACTACTTATGCCTTAGATAAATGATTATATCCTTTAGGTTCCACTGTCATCCATTGTCCATCACGGTCTACTAATACCTGTGCACTGCCTGCTTTGACATACCCAATAATGGTAAAAGTCTCACTTGGCAAGCTATCTGCTTTCTCAGCTGGAATAGTCCCCACTAGCTGAAAGTCTTCGCCTCCCGTCCACATAGGAAAGTATGGACTCATATCCTTACTTTCACAATAGGCCTGCACCTCTGGATGGATAGGTAAAGTACTTTCATCGACGTAAATGGTCACCTGCGATGCTTTAGCAATCTCGTTGAGCTCACTGGACAAGCCATCACTGATATCGTTCATAGACGTGGCACCTAAGTCTCTTGCTATTATACCACATTCCACATGAGGAATGGGCCGTTGATGAACAGACTGACTCACCGGATACTCCTTGCTACCCTCTAGTAAACTGAGGAGACCCACATAGGATAATCCCAAATAATTCGTGATAAACACTGCATCACTGTCCTGAGCACCACTGCGTAAAACAGATTGATGTTTTGGAACATCTCCAAAAACTGTGGCGGAAATCACAAAAGGCCCCTCCGTTGACACCGTGTCTCCACCTATGATATTCACATCGTAGTCTGCACAGATGTTACGCAACCCATTGTAAACTGCTTCTACATAGGCCGTATGTCGTTCCTTCGGTACTGCGATGGAAACCACCATATGCCGTGGCGTGCCACCCATCGCTGCAATGTCGCTGATGTTCGCTGCCCCCAAACGATAGCCTACGTCAAACGGAGATGTGGTGCTTTCACTAAAGTGAACCCCTTCCACCATCATGTCCGTGCTCACCAGTTGATCTACATCATGAGGAGTATCATACACAGCACAATCATCGCCGACTCCGACCTTTACGTATGTAGAATCATTAATAGTGTGTTGTGTTAGTTTGTCTATAAGAGCAAATTCATCGAGCCTAGGCGTCATAGGTTTGCATACATTAGAATTACTCTCTATAGTATATTTTATATCCTTATTTACATTGTCTTGTAGCATCGTATCTCTATCAATAGTATATTCTATGCTACTTTCTCGCAAGTTATTGTTACTCTTATTATTCCCATTAGTATCGTCAGTGTTGTTGATATTATTCTTACCATTACCATTATGAATATGCATACTCCGATTCGATAACACATGATCTTCGTCTAACAACACATTCCGCAAGAAACGTTCTAAATACTCTGTTGTTCTATACACACCCAGTTTCAAATTTTGATAATTGGCACGTACCAAAGCATTCCTAAAATACCACGCATGGTTGGCGAACATATCATTCGTCACCGTAAAACCTAGGGTGCGAAGATATTTAATAAAAAATACTGCCGTCGTTCTCGTATTCCCTTCACCGAACACATGAATCTGCCACAATTTGGCAACAAAAGTTGCCAAATGATGAATACTCTCTGACATATCTAAGTTCGCATAAGAAAAACTTTTTTCTTGCTCTATGTCATAGAGTAAGGTCGCCCCTAATTCAGATACACTGCCGTAAGTCACCGTATCACCATCGAGAATCCATTCTTTTTTTGTCATATTGTAATTTCGCATAGTGCCTGCATAAGGATAGATATCTGTAAACAATCGCCTATGAATCGATAGATACTCGCTAGGTGTAAAACTGAATGCTTTTTCTAACAACAATTCCGAAATCCGAAGTGATACTATATCCGCCTCTGCGGTTCTATCTTTAGGGTTTTGATAAGATTCGTAATAATTTTCCAATAGTGTATGAAGAGCCTGCAGAGACATCTCTCCCTCAATATTCTTCTTTGCTAGTTCTACCAAGTATGCAGACGGCGTTAAGCCATCAACCGCTTGCAAACCAATGGCAGTCTTCCAGGCTTGGGCTTTTTCATACTGGTTGGATTCTCCTTGCCGTATATATTCCTCAAAGGGATCCTTGTGCATCGTACCACCTCGTCTCTTTTATACATGTCATTAACTAATTATCTATTCTCACAGACTAATGAAACAAAACTATTTCAACTAAACTATACGATTTATATATCACTTTCTCTATACATGTTGCTCTTATTGTACCATACTAGAGCCTAAAGGATAACAAAAATAAAAGGGACTCCTATAAGAGTCCCCTTTCATTATGTGATTGCAAATTATGTGCCTCTGCCTCATCATCTTCATTAACTATGTAACACTACCTCGTCATCTCCACCAACTGTTTCACATAGTCATTGCTCGGATGGTTCTTTACTTCTTCGGTGGTTCCGTATTGTTGTATTTTCCCTTCGTGCATGACAAGGATATGTGTGCCTAGCTTGAAAGCTTCGTGCATGTCATGGGTAATGAATACAATAGTGCAGTCAGTTTGTTTGTGAATTTTCTTCAAGTCTTCTTGCAGTTGATATCTCGTAATAGAGTCCACCGCACCAAACGGCTCATCCATGAGTAATATCTTCGGTGAGTTAGCATAGGCTCTGGCGATACCAACTCGTTGCTGTTGACCTCCAGATAATTCCTTAGGATACTTTTCTTTACTATCCAATGGTAATCCCACTAATGAAAGCATACGATCTACGATAGTATCCACTTCTCCTCTTGGTACGCCATCTAATTTAGGCACATACCCAATATTGTCTGCTACCGTCATATGTGGGAATAATCCATCTCCTTGAATAGCATAGCCAATCTTTCTACGCAAGGAAATTATATCTTGATCGATGACACGAGTTCCAAAAATAGTAATATCTCCTTCATCCGGTACAATCAATCCATTAATCATTTTTAACAGCGTCGTCTTTCCTGACCCAGATGTGCCTACAATACAAAGAAAGTCTCCTTCATTGATAGACAGATTACAGTCTCTTACCACCCATTTACCTTGATAGGACTTTCCAATATGTTTATACTCTATAATTTGATTCATTTATTTCACCACCAATCCTTTAGATTGTAAAAATTCCTTCGCCACTTGTTTCGGATCTTCCTTATCAATCTCTACTTTTTTATTTAATTGTGCCATGGTACTTTCATCTAAAATACCATCTAAACGGTGTAACACGGCCTCTAACTCAGGATGTTTCTGCAATATTTCCTCACGAACGACCATACCTGCCATATAACTTGGATAAAAATTTCGATCGTCCTCTAACACAACAACCCGTGGATCAGACAACTGACCATCTGTAGTAAATACAGTCATAACATCAATTTTCTTATCAAATAAGGCTTGGTATTTTAACCCATTATCCATATCTACTACTTTTTTGAAATGGTAATTATAGGCATTAGCTAACGCTTTATAACCATCTTCTCGTTCAAAGAAGTCATATTCTGCTCCAAATGTTAACTGTCCTGCATACTTAGCCAAGTCAGTAAACGTTTTAATGCCATATTCCTTCGCTAGGTCCGCTCGAATGCCAATACTATAGGTATCATTAAAACCAAACATACCCTTCCATAAGAAATGATATTTGTCCTTATACTCTGCACTCAACATAGGAAACTTGTCGTTCTTGTAGTCTTCCTTATGTTTCAACACGATTTGCCAAGATGTTCCTGTATACTCCGGATACATATCGAAATCGCCTCGCACCATACCAGGATGAATATTAGAGGTGCCACCCCCTACACCATGGGTATATTCGACCTTTAGGTTGGTATCTGCCTCAATGAGCGTCCCCACGATCTCTGCCAAGATATATCCTTCCGATACTGGTTTTGATGCGATGTGAATGGTATCACTTTTACTATACTGTTGCATCCCTACAATACCTATAATAATCACTAAGAGAATACCCAATGCATAGCCTACTTTTTTATTCACAATCGTATGCACCTTGTGTTCTTCCACCAACTTACCAATCACACTTAGTATGCCATCAATCACCAAGGCTAATACAGCAATGAGGATGCCCCCAATCCAGATGAGCACTTCATTATTAGTGGTAATCCCACGATAAATAGCAACACCTAGCCCACCTGCACCCACAAAGGAGGCAATCCCCGCTAAGGCAATGGTCATGGTCACCATATTCATAATACCTGCAAAGATAACAGGGAATGCTAGTGGCAACTGTATCTTCCATAAAATTTGGCTATCTGTGCTACCCATAGCCTGGCTAGCCTCAATAATTTTTGGATCAATGGTGGTAATCCCTACATAAGTGCTGCGCACAATAGGTAATAACGCATAGATAGTAAGAGCAATGATCGCTGTTGTATTCCCTACTCCTGTGAAAGAAATCAGAAACCCTAACAAGGCAATAGAAGGGATTGTATATGCAATATTCACCACAGATATAACCGAATTAGCCAGTTTCTGTTTTTGTGCGATGAATACCCCAATAGCCAACCCCAAAATCGTGGCAATAATAACTGCTGTAAAGGTAATTCCTATATGCTCCAATAATAAATGTAAATAAAATGATCCGTTCTTGCCTAACTCTTCTAATAAATTTTGTATCATCAAATCCTCCCTTTCTACAATATGTTGGTAGATTATTTTCATACTAAATTACCATGAATTCAAGGTATAAAAATGTTGGAGGCTCTTTGCTAAGAGTCCCCCAACATACTACTTAATCTTTTACGATCTTATCTTTCATTTGTTTTAATGGATGCGTTAAATCAATGTTGCCATAGGTAGGTAAGGTCACTCCTTTTACCTTAACATACACTTTATGTACACCATCAAATTCTACAGCCGTATTCACAATAGCTGCGATACGAAGAGTAGCTGTTAAACCTGTTGCATCCTGCAAAAAGTCATCATTTAATACCACGGTAACTGTATCATCATGTTTCGCCGTTTCTACTACTTTTGTGCCTTTTGCAAAGACTGGATAGTCAGCACGACCATCTTGCTCAATCATCAAATTTATGGCATCTTTTACCGTTTTACGCTCTTTATCTATCGTAAGCGGTTGTGGCATTACGCCCTTCCCATCTTGTCGCGGTACATAGACCACAATTTTTGTCATTTTATCCATCGACTTCTTATCTTGCGACGCAGAAGATTGTGCTGTTGTTTGTTTCCCTAAATCTACTTTCAAATCTTGAGAATTACAACCTGCCAATGCGATGACACATACGCTCATCATAGCCACTAAGCCATAGCGTAATGATTGTTTCATGAATTAACCTCCAAAATATAGTTCCAAACCTTTCGCTAATTCATTAGCAAATGCTTGTCGTGTAGATGATTCTTTTAAATGACCTTCCTCCTTAGGATTTGAAATAAACCCTAACTCTACCAATATAGATGGCATAAAAGAGTGTCGTAATACATAAAGATTGCCTGGTTGAATACCACGATCACCATTAAATCCACTATGATCAGCAATCTGACCTTGTACAGAAGAAGCTAATTTTTTCGACTGCTCAGATCCATCAAAATAATAAGTAGCGATACCACCTACATTGGGATTTGAAAAAGAATTAATATGGATACTAATAAATGCATCAGCTTGATTACCATTCGCCACATTGACACGGGCTTGTAATTCATCCACACCACTCGCATGTGGACCATACACATCCACATCTGTAGTACGAGTCAAGATGACCTTAGCGCCCTTTGCTTCTAAGATAGATTTTAAATACTCAGCGATAGGCAAAGTCACTTGTTTTTCTTGTAATCCCGTTGGCCCAATGGCACCTGGATCACTTCCACCGTGGCCTGGGTCTAATACGATAGTTTTACCACTAATACCACCTGTGGCTCGATAATTGACCACTTGTGGAATTGGTTTTTCAGGCACTGTGGGCAATGTAATCTGTTGCTTCGGTGCTGGTTTAGACTCCGTTTTAGCTGGTGGATTCGACTTCGGTGTAGCCGGTTTAGCCGTTGGTTTTTCCGCTGCTTTTGCAGTAGGTTTTACCTCTGCTTTTGGTGGTTCCTTAGCTGGTGCTTTATCAGCCACTGGAGCTACTGGCTTTTTACCGTAATAATTCTCCCGTGGAGCTACTCCTTTTTTCTGAATATCCACCACCATGCGATATGGTTTATTATTAACTGTATCTTTTTTTAGGGTAAATACTTTCAAATCTTCTACATCGATGGCCTTCGGTGTTTCAATTTTCACTACCGTATCTGATCCTGACTGTGAAAGTGTGGCACTCTTTGCAATTCCATCGTCCATCACAATCGATGTAGGTATCCCTGTAAGCGTAGCATTTTTCAAAACCAATGTGGTAGATGTACCACTGGCACTAATAGATGCCGTCGCATGAACGGGGCTAGACAAGCTAAAGACCATTCTCACAAAAGGGATGGGCGCATCATTTCTCGTCACCCAATGAAGATCTGTCACATTTGCAGCCTTTGTGGCTCCAAATAGGACTGGTAACACCAATACTAACATACCCAAAAGGGCAAATAACTTACGCAAATATCTCACTCCAATCTATGTTGCACTGGATAGTTTTCCTTTAGACAGTATCTTAATTATACCACACTTACCAAGTCCATACATGAAAAATTAGTGAAAATTATTCTTTTTTCTAATTTCATCCAAATCACAGCTGTTTCCTATCCTTTTGATTTGAAAGTATCCTCTCTCATCGTCAACCTATGGCTAACATTCACTCCTATACAAAAGAAACATAAGCAGGCTTTTTTCATCACCATTGACTACATTACCTACTTATGTTTCCTACTTTTTATATGTATTTATTACTTAGAACGTACCACTCGAGCATTCATAATCTACTTGTAAACCTCTAATATTAGTAATCTACAAATAAGTTATAAATTTATTATTTTAGCGGCTACGCTGTTTGTTTTCCGTTACGGTTCATAATGTAGTACAATACAGCACCTACTACTAAACCGCCAAGTCCCCAGAATACTTTTTCCAAGGAAGATTGAGTGATTAACCAAATACTAACTACAACTGCTAATACTGGAATCACTGGTCCCAATGGAACACGGAATGTTCTAGCCATATCTGGGCGTTTGCTTCTGAATACAAGTACTGCTAAGCAAGTAGGCAAGTATTGCGCAAAACGAGATACTACGGAGATAGCTGCCAATTTTTCAAAGCTACCAGTCCAAGATAATACAACAGCAAATACGACAGTGACGATAATCGCTACATAAGGAGCATCTTTTTTATTACGTTTAGACACTACTTTAGGAATCAATCCATCATCCGACATAGCTACCCCAGAACGTGGCGCCAAGAAAGAAGATGCTACATTGATACCGCCGATAGAAATCAGTGTACCCGCTGTAACAATAGCTTTCGCTAAAGGTCCCATAAATACGAACGCCGCATCTGCCACTGGAGTTTTAGAAGTTACAAGAGCATCCCCCATAATACCAATGCAAATTGCTTGGATTAAGATATACACAATAGATACTAGTGTTAACACAAGAATAATCGCTTTCGGTACATTGCGTTCAGGCTTTTCCATATCTTCCGCCGCTACTGCAATGGATTCAAATCCTGTGAAAGCATAGAAAATAATCAATGCTGCCGCACCAAAGCTGGCTTGTGTCATGTCTGGTACAGATTCCATTGGCGCGAAGTTAACACCTTTCACATAGAAAATACCTACTAGGATAAAGAAAATCAACGGCAACAATTTACCAATAGTTACGATATTGTTGATGATTTTAGAAATCTTAACCCCCATGATATTCATGATACCAAGTACCACAATTATCAATGTAGCGATGATATTTTTCCCCATTTCTGTACTTGCTGGTTCCCATACTGCCCCCAGAGCGGTAGCAAATCCAACAGCCATAGCAGACCAAGCAATTGTAGCGATGGCCCATTTCATAAAACCTACTTCAAAGCCTACGAAGTTACCAAAAGCTTCTTTCGCATACACATACGGACCACCGTTCTTATTGAACATACCGCCCATTTCAGCAAAGCATAAGGCAATAGACATAACCAATAGCGCATCGAATACGATAACCCATAAACTATTTACGCCTACTAATGCAGCCGCTTTACCTGGAAGCAGGAAGATTCCTGTACCGATAATTGCATTTACCCCTAAGAGTATGATACTCATAAGGCCTAGCTTGTTATTTAACATACTACTTTCTCCTAAACTGTCGCCTTTCAATGCTTACAATTGTACTACTAGAATGTATATCCATAAGATATACACATACTTTCACGTCATATTAAAACAATGCGTGAGCAATAAAATAACCTACAACACAGCTTGTGAATACTCCGATTAGACCTGGTAAAATAAAGCTATGATTAATAACAAATTTACCAATGCGCGTTGTACCAGAACGGTCAAATCCAATACATGCTAAGTCAGACGGATATGTTGGCAATACAAAGTACGCATAACATGCAGGAATGAAAGAAAGTATAATCAATGGTTCTACACCAACACTTAAACCCATAGGCACTACGATAGCAAGTGCTGCTGCTTGAGAATTTACTAGCTTAGAAATAATAAACAATACAATAGCATAGGTCCACGGATGCTCTACTACAATAGTAGATAGAGTCGTTTTAAATTGTGGAATATATGCACCAAAGTAGGTTTCTGCCATCCAAGCTACACCGTATACAGATACAACGGCAATCATACCAGATTTAAAGACAGATCCACTAGTTACATCGCTTACTTTTACTTTACATACAAGAAGAATTAATGCTGCCATTACAAGCATTGCAATTTGAATAGTAGGAGTCATAGACAATGGTTTCCATAAACCTTTTGCATTAGGAACTAATGGCAATAATTGGTTAGGGAAACTACCGAATAGAGCGATGACTAAAATACCAAGTAAGAAAATGATAGTTGCCCAATATGCTGTGCGAGGAAGTTCTTTCACAACACTAGCTTCTTTATTTTCTTCATAGATATAGGCACGTTGCTCAGGATCTTGAATGCGAGCTTGGAACTCAGGGTCATTAGCCAACTCTTTACCACGGCGCATACTCCAGATACCGGCTATAATAACGCCAGCAAATGTAGCTGGAATCGTGATAGATAAGATTGTCACTACACTAGCGTGGAAATTGACAGCTCCCAACATAGCCACCATGGACACTACAGCTACTGAAGCTGGTGACGCACAAATCCCCATTTGGGATGCCACTGATGCCACCGCCATTGGTCGTTCTGGACGAATTCCTTCTTTGATAGAAATATCATAGATAATTGGGAACATCGTATATACTACGTGACCTGTTCCGCATAACACAGTTAAGAACCATGTTGTGATAGGCGCTAAAATAGTAATTTGTTTTGGATTACTACGAAGAAATTTTTCTGCGTATACAAGCATAACATCCAACCCTTTGGAGGCTTGTAAAAATCCAGAACATGTTACCACTGCCATGATAGTTAGCATTACATCAATTGGTGGTTTACCCGGCACAAGACCAATTACGAATACGTAAATAGCAAGACCGATACCAGATACAGCAGCTAATCCTAAGCCACCGTGTCTTACACCAACAATTAAGCAAGCTAACAATAGAATAAATCCGAATAAAATAATCATGAAATTACTCAATCCTTTCTAATAAAAAACACTTGCCGTAATCATTATACGGCAAGTGACTCAATAAAAACAGTGATAAACCTCTTCTATAGGATATATTTTACATGAAAGTTGGTTATGGTTTACAGAGATAAAAAGCTTAATACACTTTTCTACATTATCTAAATCATCAGCAATTCGGAATTTTTACTTTTTCTTTCCAAAGAAAAAGGATACCACAGCAATAACAATCACTGCGCCGATGACTGAAGGAATTAAGGCCATTCCAGCTAAACTTGGTCCCCAAGTGCCAAAAATTGCCTGCCCTACTGAGGATCCTAATAAACCTGCTACAACCTTAGCAATAATGCCCATAGAGCCTCTTTTTTTAGTGATGATTCCTGCTAAAAATCCTATAAATCCACCAATAATACATGACCAAATCATACTACCCCTCCTTTATAAATTGTATATATTTATATAGAAGCACTATATTTAGTAGCTTCTATAACGAAAAACTTAATTGTATTCTACATCAACTGTTGTGATTAATCAAATTTCCTTCTCATCTAGTAAGCAAAGATACGGCCTCAGTCGTAGGCTGTTTCCATTCCTTCTTCGCTTCGCTCGAATTCTTGGACATCCCTGACATGGGCCGCTCTAATGCTTACTGCGTCGCTTCGCTCCTAGTAAGCAAAGATACGGCCTCAGTATGATATGTCTGCGGGAACATATCTACTGGTTGGACTTTCACTAATTTGTAGCCATACTTCGTAAGGATTTCTATATCTCGTGCCATAGAGGATGGGTTGCACGACACGTAGACGATACGCTGTGGTGCCATACCGATAGCTGCATGCAGCACGTCTTCTTTACAACCTGCACGGATAGGGTCGAATACGATGACGTCAGGTTCGATACCTTGTTTATACAAGCGAGGCATTTCAACGGCTGCATCGCCTACGATAAATTCTGTATTAGTGTATCCATTTCGTTCTGCATTCTTTTTCGCATCTACAATAGCAGGCTCAACGATTTCAATACCGATGACGTGCTTTGCTTTGTGCGCCAAGAACAAAGAAATAGTTCCTGTTCCACAATAAGCGTCAATCACTGTTTCATGGCCTTTCAAGTCTGCAAATTCTAAGGCTGTGTCGTACAACACAGTGGTTTGTTCTGGGTTGACTTGAAAGAAAGAATGCGGTGATAACTGAAAGGACAAATCTTTAATATAATCTGTAATTTGATCTTTCCCATAGATGGTACGATTCGTAGGGCCTAAAATCACATTCGTTTGTTTTGGATTGTGATTCACTACGATAGATGTCACCTGTGGCAACACAGTTACGATGCGCTCCACCAATTCCGTTTCACGAGGAATACTAGCGGTGCGACTCACAAGGATAACCATCCATTCGTCTTTCCCAATACGTCCAACGATATGGCGTATGATGCCTCTTTCAGAGTGCTCATCATAGGGCTCGATACCTAATTCGTTCATGGCTTCATAGCAAACTTTTCGAATCTCATCATTGCCCGCATCTTGGATAGGACAATGCTCGTGATTGATAATGCTATGGGAACCTTTTTGATAAAAGCCCATGCGGATGTTGCCGATGGTGCCACTTACAGGCATTTGCATTTTATTACGATATCGCCAAGGAGCCTTGGGGCCTATGCAAGGTAATACTAACTCTGGATCACATTTAGCAATACGTTCAATGACAGCTTTTACAGATTCTGTTTTTAGTCGCAATTGTTCTGTATAGGATGCATGTTGTAATTGGCAGCCTCCACAATTGCCATATACTTCACATTGCGGATATACTCGCTCTGCAGACGGTGTCATAACCGATACGATGTCACCTACGGCATAATTTTTCTTAACTACATTAATTTTTACTTGTACCGTTTCATTGGGCAATGCATAGGGCACAAATACGGTAAATCCTTCGTATCTGCCTACTCCTTCGCCACTACTACCCGTGCCGTGAATAGTAATGGTATATGTATTTCCAACGCACACTGGTGCCTTCTGTTGTTTCTTCTTCTCGCTCATCTATATATCCTTATACACAATGTAATCGTTTTATCAATGTATTTCCTTTTATTATATCATTTTTTAGGTGTTCTTAATACGGATTCCAACATCATCGTTAGTAAAAGCAACTCATTTTGTTCTACCTCAAAGTCTTTTAAAACAATTTTAACATTCAATGAGCCTACTATTGAACAAGGCTCATCGTTAGTAAAACCAGTTCATTTCGTCCTATAACCTGCTCTTCTCAAAAAAGAAAAAGCATACAGCCTCCATCATGGATGCTATATGCCTATGTATTACACTTCTTTTTCTAAACTAGTCCGTCTTATGTTCTAGTGCATTGAGCTGTTACTTTCACTAATATCAGTTTATTTTACCAAACGATTGCGGATGATTGCTGCGCCTAATACCAATACAACACAGCCGATATGGAATGGCAAGCTATATGGTTCAATGTATGGTGTTGCCATCGGATCATGCTGAATCATGCTAGCAGATACCCAGCCTAAGATACCGCCACCTACATATAAGATCACAGGGAATTTATCGATTAGTTTGACAAAGATTGTACTGCCCCAAACAATAATTGGTACTGTCACGAGCATACCTGCCACAACAAGACCAAAATGACCTTCCGCTGCAGCCACAACACCTAGTACATTATCGATGCCCATTACACCATCGGCAATGATGATAGTGGCAATAGCACCCCAGATATTGTCTTTTGCTTCAATGTTATGCTCATTATCTCCATCTTTCAATAAGGAGTAACCAATCCAAAGCAACATAATACCGCCAACGATGCGTAATGCTGGAATATTATCTAAGGCTTCAATGAATAAAATCGCCATCACAAGACGCAAAACAATCGCACCGGCAGTGCCCCAGAAAATAGCACGTTTACGTAATGCTTCTGGTAAATTTTTCGCCGCCATGCCAATCACTATAGCATTGTCTCCAGCCAATAATATATCAATAATAATAATTTGTAGAATTGCTAATAACCCTTGTGTTGATGTAATATCCACCATTTCCTCCTATATATACTACTTAGAATACATTTTATTATATCATAGAGAACCTGTAAAACAAAGGATAGCCGATTCCAATGAACCGACTATCCTTCTAGTATGTTAGGATCTACATCACAGTAGTTTCCTATCTTTTATTTTGTGTAACTACACATTTGCAATTAGATGTTCTTTCTGTTTTACAACAAATCAATGACTTCTCTAATTCAGAATATATACTTTCACCGTTCGACGACCAAATTGTATGGCCTCATTATAGCTATCCATAGCCAAATCAATACGATGCCCTATAATAGCACCACCTGTATCATCTGCTACAGCATAACCATATCCTTCCACATACACCTCGGTTCCTAATGGAATTACATTAGGATCCACCGAAACATATCCACGACGAAGCGCATTACCCCTAGCTGTATGTGTACCAGATTCATAACTGGAATAGGCACTGGCCTCCATGTCTATCGTTTTCTTATAGCTTGTTGGTTTGCCTCGTTTTATAGATAATTTTGACCATGTAGCACTATCAATAGTCCCTGTCACTGGTAAACCATAATGACGTTGGAAACGAATTAATGCTTCTTTCGTACCATTCCCAAAAACTCCATCAACAGCTCCTGGAGAAAATCCACTATCTACTAATTTAAGTTGTACTTCTTCTATATTTCGACCACGGTCACCAAACCGTGATACCTCCACACTACGGGTATTTCGAGACGCTTGCTGCCCCTCAAATTGTTTTTGATTCTCTAGTAAAGCACGCATTGTTTCTGTACCTACTCTACCGTCTGGAGTTAACCCGTGTTCTTTCTGAAAGACGAGCACTGCGTATTCTGTATTATTCCCAAATACTCCATCTGCTGTATCAAGCAAATAGCCTTGGGCTACTAACAACGCTTGTAACTCCTCTACCTCTTTACCGCGATCACCACGTCCAGATGTTGCAAAAGCTGTAGCCATACAACAAACTAAGAGTAAAATCGCTATGAGAGTTATTTTTTTCACGATGTTCACCTCATATCTAAATGCTTATACATTTTACCATTTTTTGGGAGATACGTCAAAAAAACAGGGCTTTTTTAACACTTCAACACCACTTAGTGCCCATTTTTATCACATTTTTCCCACATATAGTATAAATTACTTCCCATAGGAAACACCACCTACTACATATGTACACAAAAAATGTTAATTTTCCTCAATTTCTATAGTAAATATGCATAAAAATGGAGTTGCTATACTAAATTGGTATAATAGATCATTTCAATATGATGTGATACAAAAGTTTTACATATTAAAATAATCATAATAAATAGTATTTTAAAATTGAAGAAGTTAGAATTATATCTTGAAAAATAATTATAACAAAAAGCTCACTAAAATGACTAATCATCATTCAAATGAGCTTTTCACAATACATCTTTAAAATGAGATTATTTAAAATGCCGTAATGGTTGCAAGCAATCCAAAGATAATTCCCGGCAAGTTTGCTACTGCCAAAGGATAGTCCTTTTTTTCTTTTAAAAGTCCGTAACTTGCCCATATGATACAGTTAATCGTCGCTGCCAAGGGCTGCAGAAAAAATGTTTTATTCCCATCCAAGTTTCCCATGATTTGCGGAACATAAGACACATACATCATTACTGAAAGGAATGTTCCAAGCCATCCTAACATTTTTAAATTTTTTTCACTCATTCTATTATCTTCCCTCTTATAAGATCAATTAACTTAAATATTTTAGTAGTATATCACAAAATGTTAGGAAATCAATACTTAAATTTAAGTTTTTATATAATATCTATGAAGTAGTCAAACATTTGTGACACAACCCTAAACTTTCTGGTATAGAATCTCTCCCCATCAATCTTATGACTTCGCTCTATCTTTCCATTTTGCCACGGTGAAAATAAACCTAATAAAACCGTAGTAAAAGTGTCCTTTTACTACGGTTTTAATATAGAGTCAACCGGAACTATTTGCTACTATTGCCACTATTGTGGACCTTCTCCAGCAATAATACGCTCTGCCTCTACGTTAGATAAATCATAATGCATAAAGTTTTTATAGAAATCTTGTGTTTCTTTCACTAGGTTAATATCCGCAAATAATTGTGGTTGGATGATTTGACCTGCCCATAAGATTTGTAATGCTGATTCAGCACTATATCGATCCCATTTAAATGTTCCTACAGGATTACTATATACACGACCCATTTGAACCGCTTTAATGCCACTCCATTGTGGATCATTCATAATTTTTTCAATAGCTGCTTTAGAGTTCACATCACCCACTATAATAATATCTGGGTTCGCTTTGATGATTTCTTCCATGGTTAGTGTAAGCCCACGACCTTTTTGTTCGATCGCATTAATACCCCCAGCATAGTGAATCCATTCATCAATAATTGTTTTAGTACCATCTACTTTTAGTAAATTTTCACCTGTCGCAATATGCATCACTCTTGGACGTTCCGCATCAGTTAAAGCTTTCGTTTTTTCTTCTGCTAAAGCGATATTTTTATCTAAATACGCATTGTAACTCTTAGCAATCTCTACCGCATTGCCACCAAGAATATCGGCAGTCATGGATACTACATTGCGAAGTCCTTTATAATCAGTAAACTCCATATGCACTGCTGTAAAGCCACCTTGACGGACTTGTTCTGCTTGTTTTTTACTATTTACAATAATCACTTGTGGTGATACTTTTTGTAGTTCTTCTAATTGTAAATCAAAGCCAAAACGATCTGGTGCAGCAATATTTTTAATATTTGGATAAATATGTGAGAACCAAGGTAATGTTTGTACATATTGTGTAGTAGCAACTAACTTATCTGCTCCACCTAGCATCAACATAACTTGATTATTCGCTGGCCATAAGTCAGCAATCCGCTCCACATGTGTTGGTAATTGAACTTGGGTGCCACCAATATCGGTGATAGTATGTACTTCTTGCGTTGCTCCTTTTGATGCATTTTCTGTACCACAACCGGCTAACAAGCCAATGGAAATCAACAATGCAAAGAGCATAGTAATAATTCGTTTCATAACGTCTCCTAACTAGCTTCCATACACAAACTAACTACTTCAAAATCACGTGTCTATACATTTAATTTGCAGGACTTTCACCATGGATAATACGTTCTGCATCATCACTAGATAAATCAAAATGTAAGAAATCTTTATAGAACTTTTGTGTTTCTTTCACTAGGTTAATATCCGCAAATAATTGTGGTTGAATGATTTGACCTGCCCATAAAATTTGCAATGCCGCTTCTGCACTATAACGATCCCAGTTGAACGTTCCTACAGGATTGCGGTATACTCGATGATTCCTAACAGCTTTTAAACTTGCCCATTGTGGATCACTCATGAGTTGGTCTATACCTTTTTGAGCTTGTGTGCCACCAATGATGATAATATCTGGGTCAGCTTTAATAATTTCTTCCAAAGTTACTACGATTTGTGGACCTGCTGCTGTAATGGCATTCTTACCGCCTGCATAACGAATCCATTCATTGATAATCGTTTTGTCTCCATCTACTTTTAATAGATTATCTCCACCTACGATATGCAACACGGTTGGACGTTCTGCATCGCTAAGATGTTTAGTTTTTTCTTCCGCTAATTTTACATTACCATCTAAATAAGCTAGATATTGTTTACTAATGTCGATGGCTTTACCACCTAATACATCGGCTGTAATAGCCACGGTTTTGCGCAATCCTTCATAGTCAGTAAAATTCACACGTACTGCTGGAAGACCTGCTTTGCGAGCCATTTCAATTTGGTTCTTATTGCTAACCAATACCACTTGTGGATTTAATTTTTGAATTTCCTCCATTTGCACATCTGTTCCTTTTACCGGAGCTGGAATCTCTTTAATTCTAGGATATACTTTTACAAACCAAGGCAATCCTTGCACATTTTTTGTAGTAGATACTAATGTATCTGCGCCCCCTAACATCAATACCACTTGGTTATTAGCATGCCATAAATCTGCTACTTGTTTGATATCTTTTGAAATCGTCACTTCCGTTCCATCAATATCTGTGACAACCCTCGTAGAAGATGTATTCCCTTGGGATGCATTTTCTGTACCACAACCAGCCAGCATACAAATGGCGGTAAATAAGGCTAACAACAATACTACAATACGATTCATAAAATCTCCCCTTTCTGACCTAACTGTGGGATTACGCAAACTGTGCGATGTACCGTTTCGCTGTAAAACAAACTAAGCTTCGTCCGGTAAATTCTCTCCAATACTTCCACAGTCAGATCACTGACAGAATCATAAAAATCTATTGTTCCACCACGACATAAACCGACACGGCTATTCAGTAATAAAGCCTGTTCCGGCACATGTGTAGTAAAAATAATAGCATATCCTTGTGTTCGCAACTGTTCTATCGTTTCTAGAACAATCACTTGATTACGTATATCCAATGCAGATGTTGGTTCATCCATCAATAATAATCTTGTATCTTGCAATAAAGCGCGTCCAATGGCCACTAATTGACGTTGTCCACCACTTAAATCGCGACACGGTTTATCTCGTAATTCTGTAATCCCTAGCATCTCTAATATATCATCTGTTTTTTGAAATTCTTCTTTTCCTGGCGAAGAAAACATCCCCGTTCGCAACGTCGCTCCAAAGGATATATAATCTCGTACCGTATAGGGTATATCTGCCCCTATAATCTGTGGTACAAAAGCAATTAACTTCGCTCGTTCTTGAATAGACACACTCCCTAAATCTACACCATTGCAGTATATATGTCCCGATTGCACCGGCTGAAAACACATCAAACAACTAAGCAATGTAGATTTTCCAACCCCATTACGCCCTAATAGAGCTAAGGTATCGCTAGCTTTCACAGAGAATGATAAATCCGTAAAAATATTAGGCTCTCCCTTGCCATACGAAAAAGAGATAGAATCTACTGAAAGTTCAAAGGAATCCATTAGAAATACCTCCGTTGTTTATACAATACCCACGCAAAGAATGGCGTTCCAATGAATCCACAGAGTATTCCTAGTGGAATCTCTGCTGTTGTTAACGCTCTAGCAAATAAATCTGCCACCATCAAAAAGGAGGCACTGACTACTATCGTAGCGGGAATCAATTTTTTATGATCATGACCTACTAACATACGTGATAAATGTGGTATCACAAGACCTACCCAACCAATGGTACCACTCAAACATACAGCCGCTGCCGTCAATAACGTAGAAATACCTATTATGACAATCCGTTCTCGCTGTACATTGACACCTAAACTTTGTGCTTCCTGATCAGACAAGGACAAAATATTTAAGCGCCACCGCAAGGCTACTATTGCTATTGTTCCTACCACAATAATCGGCAACACATAATACAAATTATCCCATGTAACTTTCGCCAAGCTACCTAATTGCCAATACACAATATCTTGAAGCTCTGTATCTGGATCTGCAATGTATTTCAGCAGTCCAATGATGGCTGACATAAATCCAGACACAATGATGCCACATAAGACAAGAACAATCCTAGATTGGTTTTGAATCAATCTAGGTAATAATAATGTAAGGCATACCGCTACAATCCCACCAATAAAAGCACACACTGCTACCCCATATAATGACAAATGCAATAAGATACCTAAGCAGGCTCCTACACTAGCACCGTGTGAGACACCTAGTAAATCTGGTGATACTAAATCATTGCGGAAAACTCCTTGATAGGCTGTTCCTGATACAGCTAACGCAACGCCTACCAAAATAGCACCCAGTACACGAGGCAATCGAATCTCCATAACTACATTATACATCGACGCATCCCAAGTGATGGGTATTACTAAAAATCTTGATAGTAATATGTTCCACACTTCTTGAACAGGAATAAAGAATCGTCCCATCACCAAAGACAACAAAAAAATTCCTGCACACACAAGGATGGCTATCATCATAGTCCGTTTATAATGATACATAATAATCCCCCTATTCTCAGTTACACGTATACACTTACTATAGATAGTTATTTCAAAATTTGCAAGGAGTTTTTTTACGTATTGAAAACATTCATAATTAAAAAAGCTGTAATGAAAGTTTCCTTTCACTACAGCTTATATAGAGCCTCTACTCTCTATGAAGTATGCAATTAAATATGTTGTCCTTTGATCATATCGTATTCAGACACACTCACTTGTTGTTTTCGTCCAGCAATTCGTAATACTGTATATCCCAAGATACCAGATACGATGGAACCTACGAAGATGCCAACCTTTGCCATTTCTTGTGCTTCTCCTGGAGGGAAGGCTAATAAGGATACGAACAAGCTCATGGTAAATCCAATACCACAACAAAGAGCAATACCATACACATGCGTCCAATTAGTTTGAGCTGGCATTTCTACTAGTTTAGATTTTACTAGCAAAAATAAGGTACCAAATACACCTACTTGTTTACCTAATACTAAGCCTACTGCTACGCCTAATACAACTGGATGAGCAAAGCTTTCTAAGGTAAATCCATGGAAGGATACCCCTGCATTGGCAAATCCAAAAATTGGAATAATCAAGTATGTAACCCAGTTACTTAATGTGTGCTCCCATTCCGATAAAGGAGATACATGACGTCCATCACGTATACCATGGTATGGAATGAAAGCCGCTAGAATAACGCCTGCTAAGGTAGCATGTAGTCCAGACTTAAACACACAGAACCAAAGGCCAAATCCTAAGGCTAAATACGGGATTGGTCGTGTATAGTTCATACGGTTTACGTATTGCAACATAAACACGATGATCGCTGCTACGAATAAGTAAAAGAAATTTAACTCCGCTGTATAGAAAAAAGCAATGATAACAATAGCCATCAAATCATCCATAACAGCCAAGGTAGTTAAAAATACTTTCATTGCGATCGGTACTCGATCACCTAAGAGTGAAACAATACCAATGGCAAAGGCAATGTCTGTAGCTGTTGGTATCCCCCAACCATGAATATAGTCTGGATGGTAACCAACGATGAAATAATAAATTAAGGCTGGCATTAAAAGACCAAAGAATGCAGCAATACCTGGTAAAAATCGTTTTGCATTGGTATTCAATTCCCCTGCAATCATTTCCCGTTTTACTTCTAGGCCTACAAATAAAAAGAAGACCGCCATGGCCACATCATTAATCCATAATTCAATGGATAATGGTCCCAATTTAGCATGAAGTAAAGAGTGATACAAACTTTCTACTGGAGAGTTTGCCAATAGCACCCCTACCACAGCAGCTACGAAGAGTAGTACGCCCCCTGCTGATGGTGATGTAAAAAAAGATACAATTCGATTCATATAATTACCCCTCTACTATGTAATATATATCATTGAATAAGTAAACTACGTCTTTTGTTATTATAGCACTAAATATATTCTTTATCTATCGAATTTTTTCTATATTATGCATGTATACAAAATCCAAACTCAATTCCCCGATGTCCTTACGGTATTGTCGTCCTTCAAAATGAATTGTCCTCACTCTTGTGTAGGCAATATCCAAAGATTCTTGTAAGGTATCTCCCAATCCTACGACACCTAGAACACGGCCTCCTTGTGTTACATAGTGATCGCTTTCAAATACTGTTCCAGAGTGAAATACCATTGACCTAATATCCACAGCCTGTATATCACCGGTGATGCTTCGACCTATCAATGGCTGATGTGGATATCCTTCGGATGCTAAGATCACACAAGAAGCATATTGTTTGGACCACTCCAAGGTCATCCCCTCTAACTGACCCGTAGCCGTAGCATACATGATTTCTCCTAAATCACTCTCTAATAATGGTAATACCACTTGTGCTTCTGGGTCTCCAAAACGGGCATTGAACTCTACCACTTTCGGCCCTTCCTCAGTAAGCATAAGACCCGTATACAAACAACCCACATAAGGATGCCCTGCTTCTGCCATAGCTTTCACGATAGGTTTTACTATGGTATCTACCACGTCTTGTTCCAAAGTCTCATTCAGTTCTGGCACTGGTGCATAGGCTCCCATACCACCCGTATTAGGACCTTCATCATGGTCTAACAATCGTTTATGATCTCTTGCTCCTATCATAGGCAATACGTGAGTGCCGTCCACAAAGGACAACAAGGATAGCTCCTGTCCTCGCATATATTCCTCAATTATAATGCTTTCTTCGGAACTACTCAGCATCTCTTCCAACACTCGTTCTGCTTCTGTGAAAGTCTTACAAATGGTAACACCTTTACCACCACAGAGGCCATCCCTTTTTAATACAATGGGCACGCCCCATTGATGGATGATGCGTTTTCCTGTTTCTACATCTTGGCAGACCTCATACTTAGCCGTAGGAATCTCATAACGATGCATCATCTCTTTCGCAAAAGACTTAGACCCTTCTATCCGTGATGCCCCTTGGGATGGTCCAAATACTGGAATCCCCACGGCTCGAATTGCATCGCTAAGTCCCTCGACAAGAGGCAATTCAGACCCTATAACAACCAAATCAATCTTATAGTCTAATAACCAAGCTAGTAAGGTGTCTCGGTTCTTCCAATCTAGGTTGACTACAGTGGCTATCGAAGTCATTCCTGCATTGCCTGGCACTACATAGACATCTGTTACAGATGGGCTATGATGTAACTTCCAAGCTAATGCGTGTTCACGACCACCATTGCCAATAATACATACTTTCATAGATACCTCTCAATATAGACTATTTTCTAACAGCTTACTTCCTAATGAAAACTCGAAATTCCACTATCTCCAAGGCATCCTCGCAAAATAAGCGCACCGCCTCTGGGTAGATGCGATGCTCTTCATGTAAGATTCGTTTCGATAGCGTATCCACCGTATCATCTTCATAGACAGGTACCACCGCCTGCGCAATGATAGGACCCGTATCCATGCCTTCATCCACAAAATGAACGGTACATCCTGTATACTTTACACCGTGTAACAAGGCTTGTTTCTGTGCCTGCATACCTTTGAATGCTGGCAACAAGGAAGGGTGAACATTCAAAATCTTTCCTCTGTAGGCTTGCACAAATCTAGGAAGTAATATACGCATATACCCAGCTAGCAAAATGCCGTCTACTTCATATTGCTGCAATATATCTAGCATAGCCTGTGTCCACGCTTCTCCATTACCATAGTGAGTAGGCTCTACTACGTGTACAGGAATGTGCCAAGCACATCCCTTCTCCACAATACCCACATTGGATCTATCACTAATGATAAGAACTATTTCACCCTCTATATGCCCCGCTTCTATGGCCTTATAGATGGCTTCTCCATTAGACCCTCTGCCACTGCCAAATAGAGCCAATCGTTTACGCATGGAATGCCTCACCAAGAATCCTCACATCTCCCTGCCCTTCTGTAACAAGTCCAATGGAGTACACCACTTCTCCTTGCTCTTGTAACACTTCTACCACACGTTCTACTAACTCTGGCTTCACTACTAGCACCATACCTATGCCCATATTGAAAGTATGATACATTTCTCTCGTTTCCACATGTCCCCATTCTTGTAATAATTTAAAAATAGGTGGCACTGGCCAAGCATCACTATGAATCGTGACAGACAATCCTTTCGGTAATATACGAGGAATATTGTCGTAGAAAGATCCTCCTGTAATATGAGCCATCCCCTTCACTAACTGTTCTTTCAGTAGTGGTAGAATCGGTTTTACATACAATTTCGTTGGTCGTAGTACTTCTTCTCCTATCGTGCATCCTAACTCATCTATATACGTGTCCAATGGCATTTGCTTTTTGTCTAAAATAATATGACGCACTAAGGAAAATCCATTGGAGTGCAAGCCTGAAGAAGGTAAACCTAGGACCATATCCCCTGCCTCGATAGAGGCTCCCGTAATGCATTGTTCCTTGTCTACAATCCCCACTGCAAAGCCGGCTAAATCATAATTGCCATCGCCGTAGAAACTTGACATTTCCGATGTTTCTCCACCAATTAAGGCACAACCACATGTTTCACAGGCCTCGCCAATACCATCGATGATACTTTCAATATGATCATGTTCCAATTTACCGACTGCAATGTAGTCTAGGAAAAATAAAGGTGTTGCTCCCTGTGCTACTACATCGTTCACACTCATAGCCACACAATCTTGACCAATCTGGCGGTGTTCATTCATAAGGACGGCAAACCGAATTTTCGTACCTACTCCATCCGTACTAGATACAAGAATAGGTTCTTTCATAGTATGTTGTGCCAAAGAATAGAGTCCACTAAAACCGCCTAAGGACCCTAACACAGATGGTGTATAGGTGCGTTCCACACGGTCTTTAATCTTTTGAATGAGCTGGTTCCCCGATTCCACATCTACGCCAGCATCTAAATAGGTCACAGGTGTATTATCCACAGACATAAGTACCTCCCTTGGTATACTCATCCCCTATAGGGCTTGGATAGTATCCAGTAAAACAAGCCGCACACAAATGTTGTGCTTTTAATTGTTTCATAGACTGCATCAATCCTTCATGAGACAAATAATATAAACGATCAACGCCAATGTATTGGCGGATTTCTTCTATGGAATATCGATGAGCTAGCAACTCTTCTGTATCGGATGTATCGATACCAAAATAGCAAGGATATCGAACTGGTTCAGAAGCTAAGCATAAATATATTTCTTTCGCTCCCGCTTGTCGCAACATGGAAACGATATATCGACTTGTGGTACCTCGTACAATGGAGTCATCAATGAGAACAATGCGTTTACCTTGTACCACATCAGAAATAACACTAAACTTGTTACGTACCGCTTCTTCTCGACTCAATTGGTTAGGCTCTATGAAAGTCCGCAATACCTTCGGATTACGTATTAATCCTTCCCTATAAGGTATACTAGCTTCCTCTGCATATCCCTGAGCCGATAAAGTCCCTGAGTTAGGTATGGGCATAACAATATCCGCTTCATATTGGGTTTCTTTTGCCAACTGACGACCCATAGCCACCCTTGCTTCTGATATACTTTGACCATCTATAACGCTAGTAGGGTGCGCAAAATAAATATATTCAAACACGCAAGTATGCTGTGTATTCTCTTTAGGATGATAAGGTACACTACAGATTCCTTTTTTATCAATGATGACTATCTCACCGGGTCTTACATCACGAATGAAAATCCCCTTTATAGCGTCTATAGCGCAACTTTCAGAGGCAAGTACATATCCATGTGGTGTACGCCCTACACAAAGAGGCCGATACCCTCGAAAATCTCGTACACCGATAAGCATCATATCCGTAATAATTGTTAGAGAAAAAGCTCCTTCTAATCTCCTACAAGCTTGCTGAATAGCACCTAGAAGCGTCGATTCATTGGACTGCTGGATCAAATGGACGATCACTTCTGAATCCATCGTCGTCGTAAACTTAGAGCCTTGCAATTCCAATTCACGTCGTAACACTAGGGCATTTGTCAAATTTCCATTATGGGCTACTGCAAAGGTCCCCCACTGTGATGTTCCTACAAGAGGTTGTACATCATTAGGATTCTCTATACCTGTCGTGGAATACCGTACATGTCCAATCCCTATATGACCTACTAAGGTAGAAACATCCTGTAAGACCTCTTTCACCAGTCCAGGACCTTTCACCACATCTATTTGCGATCCATGAACCACAGCGATACCCGCGCCCTCTTGCCCTCGGTGCTGTAAAGCCACAAGCCCTTCATATAAAGTTGTTCCGATAGTAGAGGTCCTGTCATAGAGTCCAAAGACCCCACACTCCTCATGCCATGTATCTAACACGCCATCATATTTCATTATGCCCCCTAGAGTTATACCCTACTCATATCGTGCAATCGGACAGATTATCAAATGTCAAACTATCTCTATTATAACTTGCTACACCGCTATCTTCAATATAAACTCAGGGAATCAACAAAAAAACGTGGTATACTTAAGATACAACAATCACGTATGGAACGCTAACAAACACACGATAGGATGTATGGAAAATCCCAGTATCGTCCTATCCACCTAAAGGAGGCTATGTATGCACATATTTCGTCTATTCGTCGCTCCTCGCACAACTACTTCACAAGAATCAGAACAATTACGTATAACCTTTGAACAAGATTTACAAATTCCTCTTACCAAGCTCACAATCTACGAACGATACGATATCTTTGGAATTACAGAATCAGAGTTTGAACGTGCCAAAACTCTCATCTTTTCTGAGCCTTCCCTAGAGGCTACCTATACCACATTGCCTCTGACCTCTCAAGACCATCCTATTGCCATTGCACCTATGCCAGGACAATATGACCAACGCGCTGATTCTGCAGAGCAATGCCTATCCATCCTCACTGGTCATGATCAAAATACAGTCCGTACTGCACGAGTGTATGTTTTAACAGGACCTCTCTCTAAGGTACATATGGATAGGGCTCGCCAATATCTTTTACAACCTATCGATGCCTGTGAAAGCTTCATGGAACTTCCTACAACCCTAGACATAGTAACACCAGTGGTACTAACAACTTCGCACATAGAGGAGTTTATCACTCAGTCGGAAGCGAAACTAAAAGAACTCCTACACTCCATGCAATTAGCTATGACCTTAGAAGACCTACTATGCATTCAAAAGTATTTTCAAAAGGAGCACCGCAATCCAACTGTCACCGAAATTCGTGTATTAGACACCTATTGGTCAGACCATTGTCGCCACACTACATTCAATACCCAATTAACGGAGATTACTTTTGATGAGTCTGCCCTTACCGAGCCGATTCAAAAAACGTATCAAACGTATCTTGAAACAAAACAACAACTGAATCCATCGAGCAATGTAGTACCCACATTAATGGACATGGCCACAATGGCTATGCAAGAACTTCGTCATCAAGGTAAACTACATCAATTAGATGTGTCGGACGAAATCAATGCTTGCACCATTATTGTTCCAGTGCAGGTAGATGATACAGAGGAAGAATGGTTATTATTGTTCAAAAACGAAACCCATAATCACCCTACTGAAATCGAACCTTTCGGTGGTGCTGCTACTTGTTTAGGTGGGTGTATTCGAGATCCTCTGAGTGGTCGTGCCTATGTATACCAAGCCATGCGCATTACTGGGTCTGGGAGCCCTCTAGTCTCAAAAGAACATACCTTACCTGGTAAATTACCACAATCCTATATCACCACAACCGCTGCCAAAGGTTTTTCCTCCTACGGTAACCAAATCGGTGTTCCCACAGGGGAAGTACGGGAATATTACCATGAGTCCTATAGAGCAAAACGATTAGAAATAGGAGCCGTCATTGGGGCTGTGCCACGCTCTCATGTACGTCGTGAAAGCCCTGTCCAAGGAGACCTTATTATATTATTAGGTGGTAAGACCGGCCGTGATGGCTGTGGCGGGGCTACGGGATCTTCTAAAACTCATACGAAAGACTCCCTCTATACATGTGGTGCAGAAGTACAAAAAGGAAATCCTGTAACAGAACGAAAGTTACAACGTTTATTCCGTATCCCAGAGGTGACACAATGCATCAAACGATGCAACGATTTTGGAGCAGGCGGTATAGCTGTTGCTATTGGAGAGCTCGCAGATAGTATTCATATTCACCTAGATGTGGTACCTACCAAATACACTGGGCTCACTAGTACAGAGCTAGCCATCTCAGAATCCCAAGAACGAATGGCTTGCATCATAGACCCTATTCATTGGGAATGCTTGCAGTCCTATTGTACCGAGGAAAATCTGGATGCTACTATCGTAGGGGAAGTGACCAATACTGGGCGCCTAGTGATGGAGTTCCAAGGAGAACTTATCGTTAACCTGCAGCGTCAATTTTTAGCTACTAATGGGGCTACACAATGTGCTAATGCTCATATTGTATCTCCAAGAGCAAACCATTATCCTTCGTTTGTTACGAATCTATCTTCTATCTCTACAACAACCAAAGCTTCCATTGAAACACGCTTTCATCAAGCCTTGAAAGATTTGAACAGTACCTCGCAAGAGGGATTACGAGCTATGTTTGACTCTACCGTAGGTGGGAATACTGTACTCTTTCCTTTCAGTGGAAACTATCTGAAAACTCCTGTCCAAGGGATGGTGGCAAAACTTCCAGTTTTACAGGGAACTACTACGACTACAAGTATCATGACTCACGGGTTTGATCCGTTTCTATCGGAATGGAGTCCATACCATGGCGCTCAGTATGCTGTGCTCCTTAGCTTAGCAAAATTAGCTGCTCTAGGTGGAGATATCTCTAAGGCCTATCTAAGTTTTCAAGAATATTTTGAAAAACTCAATAGCCCTACCTCCTGGGGCAAAGTTGTATCTGCCCTTTTAGGGGCCTATGAGGCACAACGTCAATTAGGTGTGGCAGCCATTGGTGGCAAAGATTCTATGAGCGGTACATTCCAAGATCTCCATGTGCCCCCTACACTCATTTCTTTCGCTGTCACCACTGAAGATATTCACCGCATACTCTCACCACACGTTCATGAAGCACATCATCATATCCTATTTCTGCACGTACCAGAGAACTATGATGGCACACCTGATTGGATAACCTTTAAAGCACATTCTGATACTTTGCGTTCCTACAATATCGCACAACAAGTGTATAGCGCTTATGTAGTAGAACAGGACGGTATAGGTCCTGCCACTGTGAAAGCTTGTCTAGGCAACGCCATTGGCTGTGTCTACCATAAAGACGAACTGCAAAGACTAGTTATGGCTGTATCTTCTATGCATAAAAAACGAGAACTAGACCAAACAAGCATAACTCAATTCTGTGCCAATACATTAGAGAATCATAGTTCCAATGCATCAGAGAATCCTAGCCTCCATACCTCTTTAACTCCTGAGGATATATTATTCTACCCCTTCCGTGGTTCCCTCCTCATAGAGGTGGATACTGAGACAGCTCAGGCATTACTTACAATGCCTCATATCTACCACATTGGTACTACACAAGAAGACCCCACAATTATTATGGGGGATACCACTATCTCATTAGATGACTTAACCAATTCCTATGAAAGCACCTTAGCATCTATCTTTCCTATCTACACAAAAGAAAAAATCTTATCCACAGGAAATATGTCAAATCAAAAAAGGAAAACAAATTTCATAGAACTTCATGCAACAAATGCACTACAGAATACAAAATCTAGTAACCTGTGTAAACAACTTGATGTATCAAATATATTCGGCGACACCAGTACCTCTACTGACAGCAAACTACTACACACTACACAAAGCAAACCATGTAGTAAGTATACCTCTCTATCTCATCCAAAAGTGCTGATTCCTATATTCCCTGGTACCAATTGTGAATACGAATCTGCACGGGCTTTCATAGAACAAGGTGCTAAAGTAGAAACTCTAATCATTCGCAATCGAAATAGCCAAGAGTTGCAAGAATCTATACTAGCCTTAAAACGCAGTATAGACAGTACTCAAATTGTATGTTTCCCTGGAGGTTTCAGTGGCGGTGATGAGCCAGCAGGATCTGGTAAATTTATAGCTACCCTGTTTCACAATCCCTATCTGCAAGAGTCCCTTGAAAATTTGTTGTACCACCGTGATGGATTAATCCTTGGTATATGTAATGGATTTCAGGCGCTCATTAAATTAGGTCTTCTACCTACAGGACATATACAAACATTGACTAAAAACAGTCCTACCTTGACGTACAACACCAGTGGGCATCATATATCTAGGATAGTTCATACTAAAGTAATATCTACCGCTTCACCATGGCTAAGTACCTGTGAAGTAGGTAATATCTATACTGTACCTATTTCTCATGGAGAAGGTCGTTTCCTTGCATCCCAAGAGCAACTACGCGAACTATATACCAATGGTCAAATAGCTACCCAATACGTAGACCCTTTAGGCAATACCACTACGAGTCCACAATGGAATCCTAATCAATCCATGGGCGCTGTAGAAGGCTTGCTCAGCCCTGATGGTCGTGTGTTCGGAAAAATGGCACATGTAGAGCGCATCGGATACGGCGTTCATAAAAATATAGAAGGACAACTTGTGATGCCTATCTTTGCATCGGGAGTTAAATACTTTACAGAGTAAACATATGCAAACCAAACTAAACTTATAACAATCTGAATTAGAGGGCACATACATATTAGCCGCTAATCACTAGCCCTCTACTCATTTCTATGTTCACATAACAAAAGAGCTGTAACCCTATGCAATCTGCATGTTGTTACAGCTCTTTATTCTATTCGTATAAACTGATTAACCTACTTCTGGTTCTAATAAACCATATTTGCCATCATGACGACGGTATACGACATTCATAATTTCAGTATCTTCATTGAAGAACATAAAGAAGTCATGTTCCAATAGATTCATTTGTAAGATTGCTTCTTCCACGCTCATAGGACGTACAGTAAAGTTTTTACGACGTACTACTTCTAACTCTTTTTCTTCTGGAATCGCTTCCACAGGTGTTACATCTACATGGAATCCAGTTTCTTTACGGAATCGTTTTGCTAACCGTGTTTTATGTTTATGGATTTGACGAACAATTTTATCCACTACTAAATCAATGGCAGCATACATATCTAAATGGCTTTCTACACCACGCAATACTACACTTTCTACAAAGCATGTCACTTCTACTTTGCGTTCTTCTTTTTCAACGGATAATACAACTTGCACTGTCACTGGAGTTTCAAAATATCGAGATAACTTTTCTACTCGTTTTTCAATATATTCACGTAACGCTGCTGTCACTTCAAGATTTTTGCCTCGTACTGTTAATTTCATAGTGCTCATCCTTTCTGTATTACCTATAAACAAGTACCATATTTATATAGTTCTACAGAAATCCTTAAAATCCTTTTTATTTTTCAAAAGAATTTTAGTTTAATCGCTCTTTGTTCTTCTACGCTTCCATTCTCAACATATCTACAATCAATAGATATATTACAGATTCACTATACTAATTACCAATAAAAAAAGCTTAGGATCTCCTACTAGGAATATCCTAAGCCTTTTTGTTTTGAACTAAGCTTTATATACGTTAGCCGCTTGAAGACCGCGGTTGCCATCTACGATTTCAAATTCAACTTGTTGTCCTTCGGATAAAGACTTAAAGCCATCTTCTTGGATTGCAGAAAAATGAACGAATACATCGCTGCCATCTTCTCTTTCAATAAAGCCATAACCTTTTTCTGCGCTGAACCATTTTACTTTCCCAAGCATGATAATTCCTCCTACCTTTAATACTGCAAGCGATTTAGAGTATCTAAATCTTGCTTTCATGTTATCACTATATATGTATGGTGTCAATCAAAATATCGTTTTATTTTCAAGTGTATGCCACATTGATATAATTCAACACAATTATTAATCAATAATTCCAATTATTACTTATATTATACACATTTAGGATATATATCACATTTTATATATTTATTATCTAATTCAATTTATATTCATAATATTTTTTATTTTTATAAATTTATACAATCTATCAATTATCAAGATTGTATTGACAAATTTTATTCATATCGTTGTGTTTATTCTGTATGTATATCATTTTAATAATTATTTTTCTTTACTATCTACTATGAAATACCATAATATTTATTCTTTTTGCCTATTTTATTCAGAACAAATTATATAAATGTACATACAATAGAACTCAAAATTTTTATCCTTTATATCGCCTATAATGTACTACGATTATATGGCTATATATCACGGTAATACATACAAGCATATATATAGCCATATACGTCAATGCACTGGAATACATTGAAAATCATTTAGAAATATAATAACGGCAAAGCAAAAACTACCCTACATAGGAAACTCCGTTTATAGGGTAGTTGTTTTTTATATACATATTCGTAGTAACAATTCTTATAGAAAAAAACTAAATTTGCTATCTAAAGCGTAACAAAGAACCAGTCCTTACCGAATCACTTTTGATAAAAATGATTTTGTCCGCTCATTTTTTGGTGTATCAAACACTTCTGTTGGTGTTCCTTCTTCCAAAATTTCGCCACCATCTACAAATAGTACGCGAGTAGCTACTTCTTTAGCAAAGCTCATTTCATGAGTAACGATGACCATTGTCATGCCTTCTTTTGCCAAGTCTTTCATAACGTCTAATACTTCGCTAACCATCTCTGGATCTAGAGCAGATGTAGGTTCGTCAAAGAGCATTACTTTCGGTTTCATTGCTAAGGCACGAGCAATGGCTACACGTTGTTGCTGGCCTCCGGATAATTGTTCTGGGTACGCGGCTGCTTTGTCGGATAAACCTACTTTTCCCAATAAATCATGAGCAATGCTTTCCGCTTCAGATTTTGAAAGCCCTCTAATTTTTTGCGGCGCTAGGGTAATGTTATCTAGTACGGTCATATGAGGGAATAAATTAAATCGTTGAAATACCATGCCCACTTCAGCACGTACATTGTTGATATTTTCTTTCACATTTAAGTTTTTACCATCTACAATTACGTCGCCTTCTGTGGGTTCTTCTAAATAGTTCATGCAACGCAATACTGTACTTTTACCAGAACCAGATGGTCCAATGATAACTACTACCTCACCAGCATCAATTTCTGTAGAAACGCCTTTTAAGACATGCAATTGTCCAAAGTATTTATGTACATTCTGTAATTGAATCATTTGATATTATATTTCCTTTCTAAGTACGCTACGAGTCGGGAAATGGTTAATGTCATAATCAAGTAAATCACCGCTACAGCTGTCCAGATTTCAAAGGAACCATAGGTACGAGCGATGATTAATTGTCCTCGACGTGTCAATTCTTCAAAACCGATAACTGCCACTAAAGACGTATCTTTCAACATGGCAATAAATTCATTGCCCAATGGTGGGATGATCGCTTTGAAAGCTTGTGGCATGATTACATAGCGCATCGTTTGGAACCAAGTTAAACCTAAAGAACGACCTGCTTCCATCTGCCCTTTATTAATGGATTGGATGCCGGCACGGAAAATTTCAGATACATAGGCACCAGAGTTAATAGAACATGCCAATACAGCTGCTAAATACGGTCCAATTGGCTCTGGCGCACCATTGGCATTAACGATAGCCCCCAACAATTTAGGACCACCGAAATAAATCATAAAGATTTGAACTAATAGTGGTGTACCACGGAATAATTCTACATAACATTTTGCGATTAAACGAATCACTTTAAATCGTGATAAGTTCATCAGCGCCACTACAAGGCCAATAAAGAAACCAAACCCCACACTCATGAGGGTGATTTGAATCGTAATTCCAGCCCCTCCAATTAACAGGGGTAAAGAGTCGACAATTAACTGCCAATTAAAATCCATCGTTACCTATCCATCCTTTCATTTAACACAGATAAGGAGGCACAAAGCCTCCTTATATAGTACATTATTTTCCTTCATATGTCACGGGAATATCCTTAGGCATGTCAGTTTTAAACCATGTTTGGTAAATCTTATTTAAAGTACCATCTTGTTTCATCTCTGTCAATGCTTTATTTACACTATCTATAAGCTCTTTATTCTTTTTATTCATAGCCAATCCAAAGTATTCTTTCGTATTTGGATATTCGATTACCGTTAAGTGTTGATCCCCATGTTTAGCCACGTAATACTGTGCTACTGGCAAATCGATCAATGCCCCTTCTACACCACCATTTTGTAACTCTAATAAGGCATCACTGGTATGGTCAAAGTTTTTTACCATAGCACCATTGATTTTGCTAGCTAAATCTGCTCCTGTAGTCCCCATTTGTACAGCAATCGTTTTACCAGTCAAATCATCTAACCCTTTAATCGCAGAATTTTCTTTTACCACTACAGCCATACCAGATTCATAATACGGCATACTGAAACCAACTTTTTCCATCCGAGCTTTTGTGATAGTCATACCTGATGCCGCCAAATCAATCTCACCATTATCTAAGGCTGGTACTAGTCCATCAAAGGGAACATTTTTAAATTCAATAGTTTTACCAGTCCGTTTTGCAATTTCTTTAGCTACATCGATGTCAAAGCCTTGTAATTCTTCTGAACCTTCTTGCTTAAACTCGAATGGTACAAATGTTGCATTAGTACCTATTTTTAATACATTACTTTTTTGTGCTTGTTCTCCTCCTTGAGAACCACATCCTCCTAGTAGTGCTACTACACCTAAGGCTAATAATCCAGTACATATTAGTTTTTTTACATTTGTTTTCATGATGTTTCTCCTTTACTAAATCACTCATGTTGTATCTTATGCAATGATTATACATCTATATGAATATTTAGTCAACATATTTTTGCAAATTTTATGTATTTTTATTAATCATTGTTACATGTACTAAATTGCATAAACTAGTTTCAAAGACTGTTATACCGAAAAAGCATAAAAAAATACACAGCAGAACAATTTCTGCTGTGTTTCATACGGCTGACCTGGTCTTTGCCCCCACACTCGCCTGCTGGAAGGTTCGCTCATAAGCCGTGCTCCCCACTACTACCCCTCTCGACATAGTTTGTCGGCAGGTCTTACATCTAAGCCGCACCATGCTCACAATTTCTCATTGCTTATGTGGATCGTTTTGCCTGCGACTGGCCTCGACTTTCAACCACAGACCCGTTATGTACTCTTATTATATCTATATTTCTTACTTTTGTCACTTAGGAACCATCATGATTTTTTTCATTCTACTTATATCATTTTTATATAGTACATTCAGAAAAAAGACTTGCTTTTTTTCACCAAATATACATTAACTTTAGTATACCCCATGCTTATCACATTCTCACTTTTTCAATGAATGATGAGAACTTTTCAGTACATTTTTGTCCACTCCATAGGGTATATTCAAGGATAAAATTTTATTGTATAATGTGTGTACTTAAGTAAACGAAGAATATAAAAACGGTGGTTTTCCAGAAGAGAGTACACCGTTTCTATTTGTTAGGAAGGGTTTGCGCATGTTTATGTTATCACTAATTCAGGAATCAGGAGCTTACGAGCAAGATAAGAGCACCTTAGAGTTAGTCACTTTACAGCTCTTACAAATGATTCAAATGAAAAGCCAAACTTTATATGTGCATTCGGTGCAGGTTGCCAATTATGCTGTAGCCATTGCTGCTAAAATGGGATTGCCAAAAGGTGAAATTGAATTGATTCGCCACGCAGCATGTTTACACGATTTAGGCTTAATTTGCTTACCTTCCACTGTGTTAATGAAGTTTCCTTACTTCAACCGCCAGGAATTGTCTAAATACAAGCAGCATCCTGTATTTGGGGCTAGCATGATTGAAAACTATCCATGTTGCCAGCCTATCATTCCTTACATTAAATACCATCATGAGCGTTGGGATGGTACAGGGTTTCCGAAACATCTAAGAGGTGCCAACATTCCATTAGGTGCTCGCATCATCGGCATTGCTGATTACTATGTAACAGCTATCGACCCTGCATCAGATACAACATTACAACCTCGCAGCGAAATCAAACAAGAGCTATTTAGACACTCGGGTACACAATTTGATCCAGATGTGGTAAAAGCATTTATAGAAATATTAGGATAATCATTAGGCTCCACTTGCTAAAGTGAGAGCCTTTATCTTTGCCCTGGGCAAGACGGCGTGGATTGTGTCCGCCGCTTCTAGCAAGGTAGCCCCTGTTGTATAGATGTCATCTACTAATAATATACTAATGTTCTTATCTGCATAGGCACTCACCATATCAGAACGAACTAAAAAATGACCCTTCATATTTTTCCGTCTTTCTTCTTTCGTCAAAGTCCACATCGGTTTAGAGCCATCTAATTTCACCAATAAATCTACCCACTTCCAATTTTGTTGGTTAACCCAATTTTTAAACAACATATCTACTTGATTATATCCCCGTTGTTTCCGTTTGCTGTCGCTAATGGGAATAGGTACAACAATGGTTGGCATGTAATTCATATCCAAGCAAGTAACTGTAAAACGTTGCAAAAAAGGAGCGGCTCCTAGAGCTCGCTCCTTTTTTCCATTAAATTTTATATCGTGTAGCATGGTTTTCATACCACCTACATAATCCGCTAGAATATATATACATTCTAAAGAAGAATATTTTGGACCCATTATACAACGTTCATGCATAACTACTTGCAAGCATGTATCACACCACTCACCTTGGGTATATACATCTTTACCACAATGAATACACGTAGGTGGACACAATAAGTCCCATAACCTCATTAGATCGCCCCCTCTAAGCGTTCCTTAAATAATGTATACCGATAATTTGTATCTATTCGATTCACCGCTGTCTCTACAGCCGTTTCACTACCGATGAGAATCACTTTATCTTTGGCACGAGTGATTGCCGTATAGAGTAGATTCCGCTGCAACATCACATTATAGGCAGAAATAAATGGCAAAATAATCCGTTCATATTCACTACCCTGTGCTTTATGCACCGTAATGGCATAGGCAAGTGCCATCATCATCATATCTTCTTCGTCAAGAGTCATGGATTTATCTGGAAATTTCACATGCACTTGTTTCCCAAGAATATCTGTGATAACACCAATTTCTCCATTATACACATCTTGGTCGTAGTTATTCTCCATTTGAATGACTTTATCGCCGATACGATACACGGTTCCATCTACTTTCAGCTCTTCTTTGCCACTTCGTTTCGGATTCAATTCCTCTTGCAAATATTTAGAAATTGCTGCACTTCCTATAGAACCTTTACGCATAGGACAAACAATTTGAATATCCAAATCAGACTCTACGTGTTGCAACTCTTCTTTATAGTGCTTAGTAATTGCTGAAAGAACACTTTCCACATCGTGAGCACCTTCAAATTGAAATTCATCACAACTGGACAAATCGGGTATCTCACCATGATTGATAGCATACGCATTATCGATGATACGATTTCCTTCCTGTTGACGGTAAATTTGCGTCAATCCTTGGTACGGCACGATAGAACTAGTCAACATATCCCGTAGGATAAAGCCTGCACCAATCGGTGGCAATTGGTCTACATCACCCACAAGTACCACATATGCACTAGGTGGAATCGCCTGTATCAGCGCATAGTACAGCTCCAAATTAAGCATAGATGATTCATCTACGATAACTACATCCACCTCTAATGGTTCATCTTGATTACGGGCAAAGGTATACGTATTATTCTCTAACTCCGGTTCTAATAAACGGTGAATAGTGAAAGCCTCCATCCCCGTCGCTTCCGACAATCGTTTCGTAGCACGCCCCGTAGGTGCACAGAGGACAATACGCTTTAAGTTTCCTTGCTGGAATCCTTCTACTAAGGCTTTAATAATAGTAGTCTTCCCCGTACCTGGGCCACCAGTGATAATAGAGAATCGATGACTAAACACCATATTGATTGCTTTCTTTTGTTCTTTACCTAACTCCATGGAATGCTTAATTTCGTAGCATTTACAGAAATCATCACCATCCAGTAAAGGTAGCACATCTTCATCTAAAAAGGCTTCTGTGAACTCTACACTATCAACTTCTGCTCGATATACAGTAGGATGATAGATATACAATACATCATCGTGATCCACCTGTACATAGCGTTTTGTTTCAATTAACGTTTCCAAACGGTCTACGGTCACATCAATATAGTCATCACCTAATAGATTCGACAACTGCACCATCAATTCCTCTATGGGCATACAAGAATGTCCAGAAGCTCCAATTTGTTCCATGGTAAAGCGGATACCTGCATCAATACGCTTAGGATTATCGAAGGGAAATCCTAACTCTTCTGCAAAATGGTCTACTACATGAAATGGTAAATTGGTATCTACGGTCAACAAATAATATGGATTATCCTGTAACATTTCAATCGTTTTGGCACCGTATATTTCATAGAGCTGACGACTCCAACGATTACTCATGTTGTACTTGGCAAAGAAGTCATTAATTTCCTGTAGAACACCTTCGCCCAGCAATACTTTATACAGTTCTTGCTTAGTTTTACGAGAAGAAATCGGTGCCTCGAGTATTTCTATGGGATTCTCTTTTTTTAGAATTTCTAATATAGAAATACCAAAATAATCCAACAGTTTCTCTAATGACTTCGGGCCTAATCCTTTCACACCAAGACTTTCTAAATATCGTCTTGCCCCAGCCAAGGTATCTGGCATCACACGTTGTATGCTTTGAACTGAAATCTGTTTCCCATATTTTTTGTGGATAATATAGTTACCTTTGATTTCTACCTCTTCTCCTACCTTTGGAGGGGTAATATTACCGGTACAAATATGGGTATCTTCTTGGTAATCCCGTAGTACAAATACGCAAAAATTCTCTTGCGGAGACTTATAGATCACACGGTATACCGTTCCTAGTAGCGTTATCATAAGGATGCATTAGGCAATGCAGAAATGACAGCTTGCACCACATCTGCTACATTGCTGATGTTTTCAATTTTAATATGACTCACACGTTCGTAAATCGGTTGACGTTCTTCGTATAAGCGGAAAATATATTCAATACTTTCTTTCAATAATGGACGAATTTCCATATCTAAATCATCGAGAATTTGTTTTACATCTCGTTGAATCAATACCACATAACCAGATTCACGCATCAGTTCAGCCGTGGCATCACACAACACCGTACCACCGCCTGTAGCAATGACACTGGCATTCTTTTTGCTCACTAAATCTTGAATAACATTAAGTTCTAATTGATGGAATTCATCTTCTCCATCATGAATGATAATATTTTGAATAGATTTCCCAGTACGCTCTTGAATTTCTGTATCCACATCAAAGAACTCTAATCCCAATGCTTGCGCTAAGGCCTTACCTATGGTTGTTTTACCCGCTCCTGGCATACCAATTAGGAAAATATGTTGATGAATGTGGTTCTTTTCATAATCTTTAGAAATACGGATTATCTCATTCATAAATTCTTTTGCGTAATCTGCTAATTCAGGATTTTCCAATGCTTGTACAGCGGATGCAAGAATTTCCTGTTCTCTCTGTACATCATGAATTTTCATCTGATGCTCTTCTTTATACTTCGCAATATCTACCACGATACGTAAACGCTCTTCAAACAAGTGAATTAACTCTTTATTAATAGCATCAATTTTTTTGCGACTTTCTTGTAATTTCATGAACATACTCCTTAGAATTTTTTATAGATCGTACTATGTAAATGGTCTAATGCAAAGGCCTTATCATCTTCCATTTGATCAATGAGGGCTTGGAGGGAATCAAACTTTACTTCTCCACGGATGAAAGCAAGAAATTCTACCGTAGCCACTTCTCCATACACATCATCGGAAAAATTAAATAGGTGCGTTTCAAATCGATGATATTGGTTAATAAAAGTTGGATTATCTCCCATATTCCCCACTGCACCATACCATTTGCCACCGATGTATACTTGATTTACATACACACCATCCGCTGGCGTTGCCATTGTATCGGGGAAATGAAAGTTTAATGTAGGAAATCCCAGGGTACGTCCCCGTTGATCCCCTTTCACTACGGTCCCCGTAAAACGGTACGGTCTACCTAACATTGTATTAGCTAGCTCAATATCACCCCGTACAATGCTACTGCGTATAGCCGTACTAGATATAGGTGCATCAATCCAGTCATAGCGAACCAATTCTTGATCATGGACTTCAATAGACGGATATAATTCTCGAATTAGCTTTGAACTTCCTAAGCCTTTATATCCGAAATTAAAATTTGCACCGACTACTATTTTCCGTACCTTACGATGGGCACATAAACCATGAATAAACTCTTCCCCTGACTTTGTGACTAATTCTTCTGTCATAGGTAGTTCTAGCACATAATCAACACCCATGGCCTCTAGCATGGCATATCGTTCTTCTCGTTGTAGCAGACGAGGTGGAATTTGTTTCGGTTGTAATATAGTAAATGGATGAGCATCAAAGGTAACAATCACAGAAACTCCATTACATGCCTTCGCACTGTCACAGACTTCTTTAATAATCGATTGATGACCTAAATGCAATCCATCAAAGGTTCCCATGCCATACACAATGGGTTCCTGTATCGTATCTAACTCTGATATCGTATATAAAATATTCATACTAATCCTTATCTTTTGAACTATGAAATAGAACTTTTATTTCAGTGTACTCCTTATTATAACACAACCGTAGACTATAGAAAGTGTATACATGTATGAAAGCAAAAAATACCAGGACATACAATAGTAATGGTAATATCCTGGCAAATTATAATTAACTATATATTATTTCTCTAAATAAACATTTACATATTGTTTTACATCTTCTATATATGAAAAAGCTAGTTCCACATCAAAAACTTTTACAAATAAACTGATAGATAATTTTCCTAACTTAACCATTGGCGAGTTTTCTTCATTAACACATGTATACTCATATCCACACAAATTATGAATATGCATTACGTCACAAATAGTATTTGCATAAGAAATAATAAGACATTTATCAACATCATATAAAAAATATTCATTAAACCTAAGCTTATCAACTGTTATTTGTGTCACCTCTAATACACAATCTAATAACATTTCTATACAATTCTCATTACCACTATCAAGATCTTCATAGGAATGTATAATACTTTGAAACGCTTTTATACACTTTTCACTATCAGCATGAACATCTTTATAAGCATCTATAGTATTTTGAAGATCCTCTGGTATATCATAATCAATTAAAACACTATTCTCTAAAGCTTCTTTTTTCTTTTTAGAATCATATATTTTTAAATTTTTTAAATCTCTTCGTCGACGCATATTAGCCTCATGGTTTCCTTTATCATTTGTTTTTTCAAAAAACCAACAGGCATTTTCAAATTCTCCGACAGTAATATATCCATCATCATATGCTTTTTTTAACTTTTTAACTCTTTCTACTGGACTACTATCCTTCATGGCATCATATCCAATAACTCGTAGTTTTTCACATATTCCCGCATTAATATCTCTCAAAAATTTTCCCTCCATCATTACCACACATTATAATTTTGCTTGTATTATATCAAATATTATAAAAAAAGAAAAATGGCCAGGATCCCATAAGGTTCCTGACCATTTCTTATACGTATGTTATATGTATATATTTTTTTCCACTTTCAAAGTGCTATCCAACCGTCGCAATATACTCATAAATCCATTCGCATCATAGGCTCTCACTAATGTATCTACTAGGATTTCATCTGGCGACACACAGAACGTTCCGTTCGGTTTCACTGTATGGATCGGCACTTGTTTGCCCTGTACGAGTCGGGTACGGTTAATATCATTGATATACACCGCTGGCAAGTGCGTTAACAACGCATCCACAGGTTGCACAGCTCGTTCCACCAGTGTTTCTAATTCTTCAATGGTTACAGACTGTTCAATATCACATTGTCCTACTGCAGTACGGCATAGCTGTGTCATCATACCACACAAGCCTAATTGCTGGCATATATCTCGTAACAAAGCACGCACATAAGTGCCAGCAGAGCATCGTACACGAATGGTAAAGAATGGATACGCATACGCCAATAACTCAATATCATAGATATGAATCAAACGAGATGGTAGTGTAAACTCTACTCCTGCACGGGCTAAATCATAAGCTCTTTGCCCATTAATTTTAATGGCTGAATACTTGGATGGTCGTTGCTCAATAGAACCTTGAAAGGACTTCACTGCCTGCTCTAGAACATCCCAGCTAGGAGCCTTAGAGATATCCATTGCCCGCAGCACATTCCCTGTACTATCTTCTGTATCTGTTTCGATACCTAATTTACATTCTGCTACATAGGTTTTACCAATGGATTCCGTATATTCAATGGCACGAGTAGCTTTGCCCACAAAGATAGGCAACACACCGTATGCTAAGGGATCTAAAGTCCCACTATGACCAATACGCCGTTCTTTCAGAATGCGTCGACAAATACCGATCGCATCGTGGCTGGTAATGCCTGGTGGCTTGATTAAAGAAATAACTCCATCCATTACTCAATCACCGCTAAGATTTGTTCCAATGCTTCATGAATAGGACGATCAATAGAGCAACCGGCTGCACGAATATGTCCACCGCCACCAAAATGGCTAGCAATTTGGTTCGCATCACGCACTTTAGAGCGAATGCTAGCACGCGTTAAGGTCTCTGTTTTAGCTTTCAATACGATAGCCACGTCCACGCCCTTAATGTTTCGGATTATGTCCACAAATCCATCTGTATCATTTCCAATACGCTCCATCAAGGGTAAGGTCAAACACATGGAGACCACTTGTCCTTTATGGTGAAAGGACACATTATCTAAGACTTCTTTCATCACCTCGATACGACATGGTTCCACTTGTTCGATAGCTTCGGAAATCACATGTGGCTCTGCTCCAGCTTGTAAACATAAGCTTGCCATTTCCATCGTATGAGCTGTGGTGTTGGAGAATTTAAAGAACCCTGTATCAGTAGCCATAGCCATATACAAGGCTTGCCCCATCGATTGGGTAATCTCCCAATTCCACATCTTACATAGGTACGCTACTGTTTCTCCTGTAGAAGAAAAATCTGGGCGCAAATATAAACCGTCTGCAAATTCTGTATTAGAAATATGGTGGTCTATATTAAAAGTAGGTGCACTCACTCGTACACCTACTTCTCCAATTCGTTCAAATGTGCTAGCGTCCAAAATGAGTAGCATATCTGATGTATAGCCATTTTCTAAACTTTCTATGGGCTCAATCTTAGAGCACAAGGAAAGAAAAGAAAACTTTTCAGGAATTACATCATCTACTACCATACGGACTGCTTTCCCTTGAGTTACCAAAGCTTCATACATAGCAAGCATAGAGCCTATGGCATCCCCATCGGGACTGACATGAACAGTAAGAAGAATGGAATGGGCTGTATCAATCGATGCTTTCAGTTGATCAATACTAATTTTCGCCATTATTGTTCCTCTTGTTTAATAGAATTTAATAATCCTTCGATGTGCATGCTGTAATCTAAGGATGTATCTGCGTCAAAAGCAATGCTAGGAATGTGACGTAATTGGAGCACCTTTCCTAGTTCAGATCGGAAATAGCCAGCACTTCTACGCAAAGTTTCTAGGGACTGTTTTTTCTCCGCTTCACTGCCGAATAAGCTCACATAAATCGTAGCTTCTCGCAAATCACCTGTCACACGCACATCGGTAACAGTAACAAATCCGATACGAGGGTCTTTCAACCCACGCAATAAGATTTGACTTGCTTCTTGTTTAATAAACTCTTGTAATTTTCGTACACGAACTTCGCTCATGGATACCTCCTATAATTCTGGGGCAATTTCTTCCATTTTGTACGCTTCGATTACGTCGCCTTCTTTCACGTCACGGTAACGTTCCAAGGAAATACCACATTCAAAACTTGTAGCTACTTCTTTCACTTCATCTTTGAAACGGCGCAAGGAATCGATATGACCTTCATGGATAACGATACCATCACGGATTAAGCGAATTTCAGAGTTATTTGTGATTTTACCTTCCGTCACGTAGGAACCAGCTACGATAGCTTTCGGTGTAGAAATCACTTGGCGAACTTCTGCACGGCCTAAGATAACTTCTTTAAATTCAGGAGTTAACATACCACGCATAGCGGCCTCGATTTCATTGATGGCATCATAGATGACACGGTATGTACGAAGGTCAACACTTTCTTTTTCTGCTTCTTTACGTACATTTGCATCTGGACGTACGTTAAAGCCGATAATAATCGCACCCGATGCAGAAGCTAACATTACGTCAGATTCATTGATAGCACCTACTGCACTGTGGATAATATTGATGCGTACTTCTGGGTTTTTAATGCCCTCTAAGGATTGACGTAATGCTTCTACAGAGCCTTGTACGTCACCTTTGATAATAATATTTAAGTCTTTCAATTCTCCTTGTTGCATTTGGTTGAACAAATCATCAAGAGTGACTTTTGTTTTCGCATTCATTTCAGTAATGCGTTGTTTTTCGATACGTTTTTCCGCAATGGAACGTGCTTCGTTGTCATCTACAGCGAACATCACTTCCCCTGCCAATGGCACATCGGACAAGCCCAAGATTTCCACCGGCATAGATGGACGAGCTACTTTCACTTTTTCACCACGTTCATTCGTCATAGCACGTACTTTACCGTATGCTACACCAGCAAGGATGGTTTCGCCTACACGCAAGGAACCTTTTTGTACCAATACAGTACATACTGGACCACGGCCTTTATCCAATTGTGCTTCAATAACGATACCTTGTGCCTTACGGTTAGGATTCGCTTTTAATTCTTGCACTTCTGCTACAAGCAAGATTGTTTCCAATAGGTCTTCAATACCTTGACGCTGTTTCGCAGATACAGGAACCATGATGGTATCGCCGCCCCACTCTTCTGGTAATAAGCCATGCTCAGACAACTGTTGTTTTACATGATCAGGGTTAGCACCTGGTTTATCCATTTTATTAATAGCCACGATGATTGGCACTTCTGCAGATTTCGCATGGTTGATGGCTTCGATGGTTTGTGGCATAACACCGTCATCTGCAGCTACCACAAGAACGGCAATATCTGTAGATTGAGCACCACGTAAACGCATCGCTGTGAAAGCTTCATGGCCTGGTGTATCTAGGAATGTAATTTTATTTCCTTCATAGCGAACTTGGTATGCACCGATATGTTGCGTAATACCACCTGCTTCGGAAGCAGTAACATTCGTAGAACGGATTACATCCAATAAAGAGGTTTTACCATGGTCAACGTGACCCATGATAGTAACAACTGGTGGACGAGCTACTAGACTTTCTGGGCTATCTTCGATTTCAATGATTTCTGTAGGGTCTTGTTCAGGCTCTACTTCTACCACTTCTACGCCGAAGTCTTCTGCCAGTACCATTGCTGTTTCTACATCAATTTCTTGGTTGATCGTAGCCATAACACCTAGCATCATCAATTTTTTGATAATTTCAGATACTTCACGGCCCATTTTTTCAGCCAATTCTTTTACTGTTAATGGACCGGACAATTCGATAGAAGTAGCAATCGCAGCTTCTGCTTTACGGCGCTCTTCTTCTTTTTGTTTGATATGTTGTTCATTACGTTGTTTAACTTTATTTTTATTTTTTTGCAATGCAGAAGATACTAAGGATTGTGTACGTTCGCCTTTTTTGCCTTTTTTATCTTTTTTATTGCGACGCTCGTTACGATTTTCATTGCGATGTTCAGATTCATAACGGCGATTTTCTTTTTGACGATCTGCTTCACGGCTAGCTTGACGATCACGACCTTCTGGTTTTGCTGTCATCGCTGGATCCACTTGTGGAATCTCTAAGCGACGTTCACGACGTTGTCCATCATTACGACGATCATGGTTACGGTCGTTATTACGATCATTGTTGCGGTCGAATCTACCACCATTGTTAGGGCGATTACCACCATTGCGATTATCTTGACGTTGATCATTGCGACCTTCTGGACGACGGCCATCACGGTTTTGACCATTACGTTGATTAGAGCGATTATCACCGCGGTCATTTCTGTCATTGCGATGATCTCGTTGACCATTGTTTTTACCATCACGATTGAATGGGCGGTCACGCTTTTCACCACGGTCATTGCGGTCTCCACGCTCGTTGCGATCATTGCGATGATTTCTATCTTGTTTTGGTCCACGTCTTTCACCTTGCTCATTGCTATGGTATTCGTGAACTTTCTTTTGCGGTGCTTGTTGCGTTGCTTTTGGTGCCTCACTGTGTGCTTGTTTAGTGCCACCTGCTAACGATTGTTTAATCATAGATACTTGTGAATCCTCCACTGTACTCATATGGCTTTTCACTTCTACATTGTGTTTTTTTAAAGCATCAATAACGACTTTATTTTCTACACCTAGATCTTTTGCTACTTCATATACTCTTTTTTTGGACATCTACATTCCCCCTCTACTGATTCTTATCTATTTCAGCTAGCAAGGATTTAGCAAATCCAGCATCATTTACTAATATAACTGCTCGCATTTCTTTTCCCAATGCTCTGCCTAATTCCTCTTTGGTCCCTACTAAACGAAGGGGTACCTGATAAGATTCGGCTAAGTGCCTATATTTGTTAGCATTATTCTGCGCACAATCTTCCGCCATAATCAACAGTGGATAGGCTTGTCGTTTCATGGATCGTTCCACTACAAAATCGCCAGATAATAAGCGACCTGCTCGCTGTGCTAATCCTAATATATTCAACACTTTTTCTTTATTCATGGGATATTTGTTCCTTTAAAGATTCATAAATTTCTTGTGAAACTTTATGTTTCAACGAACGCTCTAATCGTTTAGCTTTATACGCCATATCTAAGCATTCCACTTTCATTTCCATATACGCTCCCCGTCCAGGGGCTTTACCTGTAGGGTCAATAGAAATCTCTCCCGTTGGACTCAACACAACACGTGTCAATTCTTTCTTGGGAAGAAGTTCTCCACATCCCACACAGACTCGCATAGGCTGAGACTTCTGTTTCATATTAGTCTTCATCTCCAAAAGCATCTAAGGAAATCATATCATCGGATTCCACATATTCACCGGCTTCAGCGGCTTGTGTTTCACTTTTAATATCGATTTTCCAGTTGGTTAGTTTCGCTGCTAAACGGGCATTTTGACCTGCTTTACCGATAGCTAGTGAAAGTTGGTAATCTGGCACCACCACAGAAGATGTTTTTTCTTCATCGCGAGCCACTACACTTACTACCTTCGCTGGGCTCAAGGAATTAGCAATGTATACCGCTGGATCTTCATCCCATTTCACAATATCGATTTTTTCGCCATTGAGCTCATCCACGATATTTTGTACACGTTGTCCTTTAGGACCTACACAAGCGCCTACTGCATCCACTTCTTCCTCGCGAGATACAACAGCAATTTTAGAACGCATACCTGGTTCACGAGCTACAGATTTCAACTCCACTGTGCCTTCTGCAATTTCTGGTACTTCTAATTCAAATAAGCGTTTTAATAAACCAGGATGTGTGCGGGAAATCATGATTTGAGGGCCTTTTGTGGTCTTTTTCACTTCCACAATATAGCATTTAATGCGGTCTCCCACAGCATAGCTTTCACTAGGAATTTGTTCGGACACAGGTAAAATCGCCTCAGTTTTTCCTAGATTAATAAATACATTTCGACCTTCAATACGTTCCACCAAACCAGTCAAAATATCGCCTTCACGGCTGGAGTATTCATCATAGACAATATTGCGTTCTGCTTCTTTCAAACGTTGAATCAATAATTGTTTTGCCGTATGAGCCGCACTGCGACCGAAGTTTTTAGGCGTTACATCCACTTCGATAATATCGCCGATTTCCATACGCTTATCTAATTGACGAGCATCTGCTAAGGCAATCTCTGTTTCTTCGTTTTCAGGAGTGTCCACTACGGTTTTCTTAGCCAACACCTTATAATCTCCTGTTTCACGATTGAAATAAATATATGCCTCTTGATTTGCTCCTACTTCTTTGCGATAGGCTTGTAATAATGCCACTTCAAGAGAATCAAAAATAATCTCTGGTGCCACACCTTTTTGTTTAGTAACTGCTAATACCGCTTGTACTAATTCTTGACTCACTGGTTTCCTCCCTTAAAAATCTAAATGCAAACGAATTTGTGCAATTGCTGCGCGTTCTAGTTCAATACTTTCCTCTTGCACCTGAATCGTAATGACTTCATCAGAATATCCTTGTAAGGATCCTGTATATTGTTTTTTTCCATCTATGGGTTTAAACAATTGAATGTCCACATCACGTCCATGGTAACGGATGAAATCTTTTTCTTTCTTCAACACACGATCCAGTCCTGGAGACGATACTTCTAACAAGTAATTCTCTTTGATTGGGTCCTTTGCATCCAATACTTCGCTTAATTTTTCACTCACCATTTGGCAGTCATCTAAATCGATGCCACCCTCTTTGTCTAAAAATACGCGCAAGTACCATTCTCGCTCATGCACGTATTCCACGTCCACAAGCTCTAACTCCGTAGACTCTATAATCGTTTCTACTACACCGGACACAAATTCCTCTACGGCGTCACGTTTCATCTTATCCCCTCCTTGCCACAGTATAAGAGAAAGAGTGAGCCGCAGCTCACTCTTTTAATAGATTCTATAAAAGTTACTTTTAGTATACCACAACTCTCTAAAAATAGCTACAGTAAACCATTGCGTTTTAACGCTTCTTCCCACTCTGCTTCTTTGAATCCCACAAGCACTGTATCTTCTAAAACTAAAATAGGACGTTTCACCAACATACCATTGGTTGCCAATAAGGCTAATTTTTCATCTTCTGTCATAGTTGGCAATTTATCTTTAATGCCTTCCCCACGATAAATTTGACCAGATGTATTAAAGAAGGCTTTAATATCTGCTTTTTTACTCTTAGGATACCATACGCCTAATTCTTCCGCTGTTGGATTCTCTTCTTTGATGTCACGGTGTGTATAGCTAATACCATGATCATCTAAATATTTTTTTGCTCGTTTACAAGTCGTACATTTTGGATATTCAATATATAACATATGTCTGTCCTTTCTATTTTTCTGTTTTAGATTCACAAAATTTTTCTTTTAACACCTGTAATAACACTTCTGTCATTTCGCTAGCAGCAAAGACGTATTCCTTTAGTTTGCCTCGCTCCTCTGCGACTTTCATGGCGGATACTTCAAAAGGATCTAGTACCACAGATAACACGGGGGTTTGATCTTGTTCCATACTTTTCGTCAAGTACGCCGAAATACTTTCCCCCTCTGTAGGTTCAAATCGTTCTACCTTTACAATGGGACAATATTCATACATCAATTTGCGAAGAACCATCATAAAGTAGGCTTTATCTTTCACAAACTGTGCTGCTTCCTCTTTAGTCATGCTAAAAATATCTACTTTCACACGTTCCGCTTCACCATGTGTTGTCATAGAGTTATTCCCCTTTCGCCGCTAAGAAGGCTAAATAACAACGTTTTGCTTCGTAAATATCAGCTTTGCTCGTAACCTCCCAAGGAGAGTGCATACTGAGCACAGCCACACCGCAGTCGATAACATTCATACCATACAAAGCCATGATATAGGCAATCGTGCCGCCACCGCCAAGGTCTACTCTACCTAATTCAGCTGTTTGATAAGAAATATTATCTTGGTCCATCAAGTGGCGAATACGAGCCATGTATTCTGCATTAGCATCATTAGAGCCACTTTTACCACGGGAACCAGTAAATTTATTAAATACTACACCACGACCTAAGAAAGCTGCATTTTTCTTTTCAAAGGCACTCGCATAGAGTGGATCAAAACCGGCGCTAACATCAGAAGATAACATGTGACTGTTAGATAAAGTACGACGTACTGCTAATGGAGAAGTATGGCCCATAGCTTCCAATAATTCTGCCATGAAGTTTTCAAAGAAACGAGATTGCATACCTGTTGCGCCAACAGAGCCAATTTCTTCTTTATCCACCAATAAAGTACATGTAGTTCGGCTCACATTCTCTGTTTCTAACATCGCAACTAAGGATGTATACGCACATACACGGTCATCTTGGCCATAACCGATGATCATAGAACGATCAAATCCTAATTCTCTAGCAGCACCAGCTGGCACGATTTCGAGTTCTGCAGATAAGAAATCTTCTTCATCAAAACCATATTGCTCTTGTAGCACTTGTAATACATAGGATTTAACGCCATCCTTTAATTCCCCTTTCACAGGGCGGCTACCAATAAGAAGGTCTAGTTGTTCCCCTTCTACCACTTTAGCAGCCTTTTTCTCCATTTGTTCCTGTCCCAAATGTGGCAATAAGTCGGTTACGCAAAATACTGGATCCGTTGGGCTTTCACCGATGGCAAGATTGATGACAGTGCCATCACGTTTTACCACTACCCCATGGATTGCTAAAGGCATAGTCACCCATTGGTATTTTTTGATGCCCCCATAATAATGCGTATCTAATAGAGCCAAATCGCTATCCACATAAAACGGATTTTGCTTCACATCTAAACGCGGAGAATCGATATGTGCACCAAGAATATTCATACCCTGTTCAATCGGTTCTGTACCAATGTTCACCATAGCTACCGCTTTTTTCATATGCACATAATACACCTTATCCCCTGCTTTTAGGGTAGTACCTTCTTTGATAATACTATCCATATTACGGTATCCAGCTGCTTCCGCGGCCGCTACAATTTGGTCCACACATTCACGTTCAGTTTTACCATGATCTAGAAAATGGCGATACTTCGTTGCCAAAGTATCAATTTCTTGTAATTGTTGTTCTGTATATTCATGCCAAGCATTTCTACGTTCCATACTTAGCTCCTTTCTTAATTCTAATTGTTATTTTTTACGCGCATACAATTCACGCAATCCTTTAGGTGCATTCGTAACCATTTTGGAAACATAATATCGTTTTCCTAAATGCTTACTAATCGATTTTCCCACATACCAATGAACCCCAAATGTACCATGTTCCTTGCAAGATCCCATTGATAAAAAGCGATGTTTTACCACCCCCACAATAGGGTCTAAGTGCAGGGGTTCCTTACAAACAGGACATGTGGTTTTCGCTCGATTGCTTTGTCGGAATATACGAGGCATGGTCACAATGGACTCAAATATTTTATGTTCATGCCGTGAAAGTCCGTAAAAACATCGTTGTTTCCCTTGTTTTTCTCGCTTCTTTTGTAATGCTTCTAAAAACGGAAATCGTTGGCATACCATGGCTGTACAGATGGCATCATGCAATCCATTATGAGCTTGTAAATTAGGCGCTTGCACATGCATCTCATCCATCGCTTTTTGCAATGCATATTGTTGGCTACAATTGTGCATCGTTTTTGCATATAAAGATTGTGCATCAAACCAAGGCACTTCCTGATGTACATGTACCTTGTGACAAAGGGCATTATCCATCAACATTTCAATATCATCAGGTCCCCAAGATATCAAAATACCATCAGAACCAATAAAGCGTAAAAACTTCTCACATCCACGGCGGAAAGACACCCCTTCTTTACGCAGTTTATCCATAGTAATATGAGTTAACTTCTCCACGGAATGATGCATAACAGGTAAAAATTTAGGAGCAATAAACACTTCAAATTGGTCTACAATTTGCAAACTTTCATCCAATTTTACGGCGCCTATTTGTATAATTTCACCGATGAAGGGAAAGCCCGATCGTCGTATCATATTCGGTTCTAATGTATAGGGCTGGTTCCATTCCAAGTCAAATACAATATAGTGCATCCTTAGTTCATACCCTTTCTCTCTAACATTGTCCGTATGCCTGCTAATACAGATTCCTCAGAAATGACAGACAAACCTTTGTAGTTGCCTTCTTTCAAAACCTGTTTCATGTTTTTATTGACATCATAATGATCCATAGACTCTAAGACCACCGCATTCTCTGTGAAAGGACCATACAAGGCTGGATTCGACGGACCATAAAGCGCCACAATAGGCACCCCCTGGCTTACCCCTACATGCATAGGACCCGAGTCATTAGTCACCAAACAATCACATCGTTTCATGGCTGCTGCCAATTCTCCAATGCTGAATTGTCCCGTTCCCTTAATGGCTGGTTCTGTCATCGTATCTAGCACGTCCTGCACCATATCTTCATCCATGGGACCACCGAAGAATACAATTTTATATCCTTCTTTAGCTAAGGTATCTGCAATGTGAGCAAATCGCTCCTTAGGCCAACGTTTTTCTGGAACCGCACTACCAATATTAAATCCGATGATCCGATCTGTTTCCGCCACTCCTTGAGAGGCATAAAATTCCTGTACCCTTTGCTTCCACTCAGAACTAGTAAAGATTTCTAATCCTTCATGTTCTACTGTATATCCTAACTGTTCTAACACATTCATATACATCTGAGCAGCATGCACCGTTTTACGATTCAACCGTGTGACCTTCGTCATGAACGGTCGGAACAGAAAATGACTCATCCCTGTGGTCACCTTGGCTTTCAATTTCCAAGCTAAATAGGACGTCCGTTCATTGGGATGCAAATTGATGACTACATCCACAGGTCCTTGACTACGAATGTCTTTAGCAATTCGATTCAATCCTCCAATGCTATTATGGATGCCTTTTTTGTCCACTTCCACTAACTCATCAATGTAAGGACTATGACGATATACATCCGCTAGCTTCTTGTCTATCACATAAGTAATATGACTGTGAGGCGCCAACTTTCTAAGAGCATGGATAAACGGTGTGGTGAGCACCACATCGCCTAAATGCATCAAGAAGGTTACCACAATCCGTTTTCCATCTAACTCTATCATAGATTCCTCATTTCTTTCACCGTATCAAATACAGTGTCCACCGTAATCTGTGCCATACATTCTAAATCTTCCACCAACGGTTGTTCTAGCGTCGCTCGTGATGTAGGTGACACAATGATATGAATATGATCACCCCCATACGGACCTGTCCGTTCTGGGCACGTCGTCCCAAATAGAGCAATCAATGGTACTTTTAAAGCATTCGCAATATGCAGAGGGCCCGTATCAGCACTGATGTACAAAGCACTATGACGAATGACCTCAATGAGTTCTTTTAGGTTCGTATCCCCAATGAGATTCACCACATTGTCACTACCAACACCCTCTACAATGGCACGCCCTTTTTCTGCATCCTCTTTAGCTCCAATGAGCACCACCGTCTCACCGGCTGCCACCAAGCGCTTACCAAGGTCGATAAAATGAGAAATCGGCCATTCTTTCACTGCCCAACGAGCACCTGGAGCAATAACAATATAAGGGTTTTCTATAAAAGTGCCTCTATCATTCAATTTCTGTGTTACCGAAGTTTCTGCCTCTGTGAAAGTCGGCAATGGGAACACAATATCGTCCACATTACAGCCCAAGGCACGAGCCGTATCTAAATAACGCTCAATGACGTGATCCATTTTATGGTCACCTACTAGCGCTGTGTTCACCAGCCAACTACCCTCACGAAGTTCCCAGTACGCATAACGTTTCTTCACTCCACTAAGAGCAGCCACGATAGCACTTTTTGCAATGGATTGCAAATCTAAAGAAATATCAAAGTGCTTATCATGCAATAACTTCCATAATTGTTTCCAATAGGAAAGACGTTTTAATTGTTTCTTATCTATGATAATGATTTCATCCACCCAAGGTTTTGGAGGGATAACATCTTTAAACTGTTCATGGACAGCCCATGCAATATGTGCTTTTGGATATTGCTGGCGCAATGCATACAGCGTTGGTAAGGCATGAATAATATCGCCTAGAGAACTCATTTTAATGATTAAAATTCGTACATCTTCTTTCATATTCCATCCCTTTCGTTTACCTAATACTATACTCTTCTAGTATACCATAAGATAGAAACAAAGATGACAAAGTATTTTGTATTTTTCTTTAGTAACCATGATTTAATAAAGTTTTAGTAAAATAGTATTAAAATTTAGTAATCAATTATTATATCACAAGTGAAGCAAACTTTATAATACAATACATAAATGTATTTATGAAATAGATTTATTATGTATATAATGTATTTTCTGTATAAAGGGTATATAATGTCTTCATTAGGTTTACCTATTCATAGCAAATATATATGGTATACAAGAAATACCCATACTTCAAGGATTGTTTCTTTTACACTTATATATATTTGCTATGCAGCTTTACAAACTGTGTCATGTGTGATTAGATAAACGATGTAAATGCATATCTAAATGGTGCATATATTGTATATTATGTATAAAGACAAGAAAGGACTTACTTATGTTTTCTAAACTTTTTGATACTTTTTTAGTACACTATTTGGAACGATTCAATGATCATTGCTTTGTTGTAAAAGTTGGCGATAAAGAATATACCATCGGTGAAGGAGATCCAGAGTTTACAATTATTGTCAATAAAGATATCCCTAAAAAAGATATATTAGTATCCGCAGAATTGGCACTAGGTGAAGCCTACATGCGTAAAGATATAGAAATTGAAGGAGATTTATTCAAAGCTCTTTGCGTCGTATTAGGGCATGTTAACAAAGACTCTATTAACAAAAAAGTACTCAGTTCCCTCTTTAATATGGGTCTTAGAAAGAAAGACCAAAAACAACAAGTTTCATCCCATTATGATTTAGGCAATGATTTCTATAGTTTATGGCTTGACGAAACTATGAGCTATTCTTGCGCCTATTTCAAAGAGGAAGATGACAGCCTTAAAGATGCACAATATCAAAAAGTACATCATATTCTCGATAAATTACACTTACAAGAAGGAATGACACTTCTTGATATCGGTTGCGGTTGGGGCTTCCTACTCATTGAAGCGGCCCTAAAATATGGAGTCAAAGGCTATGGCTGTACATTATCAGAAGAGCAATGGAAAAAAGGACAAGAAAGAATTAAACAATTTGGTCTTGAAGGTCAAGTGGAAATTGATCTAATAGATTATCGCGATGTGGCTGCCTCTGGTCGTCAGTTCGATCGCTTGGTAAGTGTAGGTATGTTAGAACATGTAGGTCGCCCTAATTTACCTATATACATGGAAGATGCCTCAGCTATGCTAAAAGAAGGAGGATTATTTTTACTTCATTACATCAGTGATCCAGCGGAAAAAGAAACTAGTGCATGGATTCGTAAATATATCTTTCCAGGTGGATCCTTACCTTCCCTCCGAGAAATCATTGGTCTTGCCTACGAAAATGATATGAATGTTGTCGATGTAGAAAATTTACGCTTTCATTATTATAAAACATTGATGCATTGGTACAATAATTTCCAAGGCGTACGTGACCAAGTAGAAAAAGTACGGGGCACTGAATTTGTACGTATGTGGGATTTATACCTTTGCGGTTGTGCCGCTGGTTTCTATATTGGCAACATGGATTTACATCAAATTTTGATGACAAAATGCATTAACAATGAACTACCGTTAACACGTTGGTACTAAATCATATATTGTAGTATTTAATACTATAGAGCTGTCACTGTATGTGTAGGATTTACTACATGTGAGTGACAGCTCTTTATTGTGCAAAAAGAGCCATTCTATAGAAATAATTTATGCCAGTCCTGCCATCAAAAAATATATACTTCCTATATATTTTTTCATAATTATATTATAGCAATGAATAAGAAAGCTACAGATGCCATTTGCCTAGAAAAGCATAAAAATAGAGGAAAGTTGATACTTTTGATTAACTTTCCTCTATTTTATTGAGTTTTATTTTGTTACACCACATATTAGCTAGATCTATCTGTTTTAGACAGCCACAATTTTTCAATGCCTAGTCCAATCGCCACGCTTAGTGCAATGGCACAGATTTCAAAGATGGACGGTGTAATATACACCAATGGACTGCCTGTGAAAGCTGGCAATGCTTTTCCTGCCCATACTTTCACAATGTCAGGAATATATCCACCGAATAGGATATGTGCATTGGTTGCTACCCACCATACTGTCATGACCACAATGGCTGTCACACGAGGCCACAATGCTGTACGACGTGGGTATAAATACAATACCATACTGCCGATAGTGGTAAGCATCATGAGCACGACCCCGATATACAAACTTGCGATTAATCCCGCAAAGCCCTGTGCATCTAAAGAGGCTTGGATGATAGGATCATTTAGGTTCAGATACATCACATCCCCTAAAAATAGCATTGGCAACGGCAACGCATAGGTAGAGATGTTTAATACTGTGTCGATAAAGTAATGACGTTCTTTACGCGCCATCCAGCAATCTAATAGTTTTGCGGTACCGATCATGAGTGCCACCACAACTAACATAGTCAACACCCAAACTAAGAGCAAATAGATTGGCTCTTTTGGCAAGGTAAAGGGCAACACACCATTGCCAAAGAAAAAGAATAGATTCCACCAAAGCCAGGCGTACGTATAATGACCTTTTCCTAAGTGAAAGTCAAATTGCCCCGCCAGTCTTGGTACAGCTTTCAGCCCCAAAGGAATGCCCAAGGAGGCAATGACGAACATGATGATGCTAGATGTATCAAACTGTCCTAAGCTAAACACCAAACTGAGCGGAATAATCCAGAGCATGGACCAGCTGTAAAATTTTATATAACTTCTCATATTACACCTCTGTATTCTTTCCACCTGCTAATGCCAATATCAAAGACAGGGTCACTTGGCAATACATGATGATGGCAAATACCACATCACGGCCGATAGTAGATAGATTCCACAGCCAAGATAAATCCAAATTATTGAACACTAAGAATGTACCCCCTTGTACAATCGCCCAAGCTAGTACATACACACAAATCGGTATTCTACGAGCTTTTGGACCAAATCCACTTTCACTAGAACGTAAGTAGAAAATAGGAATGAATAGGGACAATACCCCATAGCTCACCCCTGCTACCATGGCACTCATCCCCGTATGAATCGTATAGGCCCCTAGGGGAATCAATATAAAAAATATACTCATATACATTGTGCGTTGCACTACGTCTTGTATCGTTGACATATAATTTCCTTTCTATACCAAAATCATCTCTCCCTATAGTATAACAAACATCAGCCATCTTATAAATACATATACTGTTTCAATTTTACAAACAAAAAAGCACCCTTACGGATGCTTTTCTGTATTATGCTACAACTGCTTCTACTTCGATGCAGTCATCGTTTGTTGTTTTAGGTTTTTCCAATAATGGAGTCATGCTATACATACCCACACCTAGTGTGAACAAGTTGTGAATCCATGCAGTGGAGCTAGGAGGCATTACGCCTAATACACCCAATCCTACAAGACCACCATTCACGCCTACGATGGAGTTATAGTTAATTTTAATACGATCCATTAATTTCATGGAAATACGACGCAAGTCAACGATAGCAGTCAAGTTATCACTGGACACTGTAACATTGGCAATTTTTTGTGCAATTGGTGCACCTTCATTCATACCAATACCTACATGCGCTTCAGATAAGGCCAAGGAGTCGTTAATGCCGTCCCCTACCATCATCACTGTGTAACCTTCTTCTTTTGCTTTACGAACGTAATCAGCTTTATCAGTTGGCATTACTTCAGCATGTACTTCGTCAATACCAATTTCTGCTGCTACGCGCTCAGCATTTTTACGGCTATCACCAGTCATCATAACAATTTTCTTCACGCCTAACTCGTGAAGTTCACGGATAACATCTTTTGCTTCTTCACGTACTGGGTCTTTAATACAAATAACCGCAGATAAGACATTAGAAATTGCTAGATATAGATAGGAGCAACCTTCTGGAAGGTTTTCAAATTTAGCTTCTTCTCCTGCTGGAACTGTTGTTTTTTCATCTTCAAAAATGAAGTGATGGCTACCAATACGCACTTTGCGGTTACCCACTTTAGATGCAATACCATGTGCCACAACATATTCTACTTTGGAGTGCATTTCTTTATGTGGTAAATGATGATCTTGTGCAGCAGACACAACTGCTTTCGCCATGGAATGAGGGAAATGCTCTTCCAAGCAAGCTGCTAATGTCAACATTTCATCGGCATCATTACCATTGAAAGGAATGATTTCTTGGAATACAGGTTCTGCTTTTGTTAAGGTACCTGTTTTATCGAAGACGATCATATCTGCTTCTGCAATGCGTTCCAAGAATTTACCACCTTTTACAGTGATACCACGGTTGGACGCTTCTTGCATAGCGGATAATACCGCCAATGGAATGGACAATTTCAATGCGCAAGAGAAATCTACCATAACAAAAGATAGAGCTTTCATTAAGTTGCGAGTTAAGGCGAAGGTTGCGAATGCACCTAGGAAACTCACTGGTACTAATTTATCTGCCATGCGATATGCTTTTTGTTCCATACCAGATTTCATTTGTTCCGATTCTTCGATTAAGTTTACGATTTGCTCGAAGCGAGTGTGTTTGCATGTGGTACGTACTTCGAAGGAACACTGACCTTCTTCTACAACAGTACCTGCATACACAGATGTACCTGCATCACGACGTACTGGTTCAGGTTCCCCTGTCATGGAGCTTTCGTTTACAAGTACTACGCCGTCCACAACTTGACCGTCCAATGGCACTACTTCGCCTTGACGAACCACTACGATATCACCAACTTGAACTTCACCGATTGGTTTGCTTACTTCTACGCCATCTACAAGAACCCAAACTTTGTCTACGTTCAAGGACATGCTTTCAGCAAGGTTCAGCACGGATTTACGTAATGTCCACTCTTCTAAGATTTCACCGATGCCCAATAAGTACATAACAGCACCCGCTGTGGAGTAATCTTTTTGTAACAATGCAGCACCGATAGCTACGCCGTCTAATACTTCTACGGTCAATTTGCGTTTCCACAATGTTTTGATCGCTGTACCAATGAACTTGATACCGTCGAACCAGGACCACGCTGCTGCGATAGGTGCTGGTAAAACGATTTTTTTACCGATGTAAAGCAATGTTTTATCGATCATTTCTTCTTTGTAACGCTTGTTGACAAGTCGAGGTGAAAGTTCATGTAATGCTGGTGCATTAGCTAAATCTAAATCGTTAAGTCCGAATAAAGCAGCTTTCACAGCGCTTTCATCACCAGTATGTTTGATGATGATGTCTCCAGAACGCGTATAGAAGTTCGCTTTGTTAATGGCTTCACAGGCCATCAATGTATCTTCGATATATTGAGCCTGTGCGTCATTAAACTTACGTCCCTCAATGCGTACATGAAGACGACGGGACAAGCGTTGCAACATTTTAAATTGCATCATGGATTATTTTCCTTCTGTTAACACTTCTTCGTCACGAGTTTCGTTGATTTCTTGTGCTTCTGCTAAGATGCTGTCTGTGGAAGCTTGTAATTTTTCAGTTGTTTTTAAGATGCTATCTTTTGCACGAAGACCTGCTGCTACTACGTTAGCATATACTTTGCGAGCATCTTTAGAAGTTAATACTTTCAAACCTACTGTGCCTAAAGCTAAACCAGCTGCGAATACATTAGCATCTCTTAAAGTTTCTTTTTTTACGTTGAACATTGTTAGTTCCTTTCTGTGAGCTCTGTCACATTAATACATGAAAATATAATACAATTAATAATTATAAAGATAAGAGGGGCCCGTGTTATCGGAGTCCCTCTTACCAAACTTATGGTATCGAATTAGTTACTTTTCAGATTGTTCTTCATGACCACCACAGCCACAACCGCATCCTGATTCGGATTCAGAAGAGGAACCACATCCTCCCCCGCATCCACCACCACAACCGCCTGCGCTTGTGGCGCTTTTATATACTCGGTATGCAACATAGAGAACAGCTAGTAAACCAATTGCGTATACAATAACACTATCCATAGTATACACCATCTCTTTCTCATTTTCAAGTACTTTTTAAAAATTATTTTGCGAATGTAACAAACCGCATAATTAAGCATTATTTTGAAATAAAACTTTTCTCAATCTCAATTATGTTGATTGTTCACTATCATTATTGATTAACCTAATCCTAAGGCACGACCAATATGAACTGCTAAGTATGCACCTACCCAAGCTAGGATACTAGTGTAAGCAAATACAGCACCGAACCATTTCCAGGAGTCAGTTTCACGTTTTAATACAGCCATAGTTGCTAAACATGGTAAGTATAATAAGGCGAATACCATCAAGCCTAAACCAATAGATGGTGTGAAGTCCGGATCGTTTGCCAAGAACTCTTGCAATGTTGTGGAATCATCTTCACTAGCCTCGATCGCATAGATCGTACCTAATGTACTAATCATTACTTCTTTCGCTGCTACTGCCGCAACTACTGCGATATTAACACGCCAGTTAAATCCAAGTGGTTCTGTTACAGGTTCAATGAAATGACCAATTTGTGCAGCATAGGATTGTTCAATTTTTTCTTTACCTTGTTGAAGATCTAATTCTTTAATTTCATCTTCTTCGGCTTTATGGTTTACATATAAGTTCCAAGCCACTGGATATAACTCTTCAGCTTTTAACTCTTCAAAGTACGCAGGTTCTTCTACTTCTTCTTTTTCATCAGCAGCTTCTGCTCCATCTTGTGTTGCATCTTCTGCTGTTGCTTCTTCTTCCTCATCTTTTGGATCATCTTTATGCTCTTCATCTAAGGCAAGCATTTGATCATAAATAGCAGAGACTTTATCTTTGTCTTCGTCATTTGCTAATTGTGCTTCATCAAGAATAGAATCAGCTTTTTGCTCATGCATTGCTGTTACTTCTGCTTTCGCAGCATCATAGTCTTTAGAGTATTCTACATCTTGTGGGAAAGATGTTAAGAACCAAATAAGGATGGATGCTGCCAAAATGAATGTACCAGCTTTTTTAAGGTACATTACAGAACGTTCCCACATATGAATACCTACAGAACGAAGTGTTGGCATGTGGTATGGAGGCATTTCCATTACGAATGGTTCTGCTGCACCTTTAAATACGTATGTACGAAGTACTTTTGCAGTCACAACAGCTACTATGATACCCAATACATAGATACCCAATAAGATAGTTGGTGCATCTTCTGGTGCAAAGAATGCAGCTGCTAGCAACGTATATACTGGCAAACGAGCACTACAACTCATGAACGGAGATACTAAAATCGTAATCATACGGTCTCTTGGATTGTCAAGAATACGAGCACCCATGATGGATGGAACGTTACAACCAAAGCCCAATAACATAGGGATGAAAGATTTACCATGTAGACCTACACCACGCATCACGCGGTCGATAACGAATGCCGCACGAGCCATGTAACCAGTATCTTCTAAGAAGGAAATACATACAAATAATAGAACGATATGAGGGATAAAGCTAATAACGGCCCCTACACCACCGATGATACCATCGTTAATCAAGGATTTTAGCAAGCCGTCATCCATGTTAGCTCCGATAAATTCTGTTAATAGTTTGAACGCATCTTCTAACCATCCTTTTGGATATTCCGCTACGTTGATAACCAAGTAGAACATTACCCACATGATAAACAAGAAGATAGGAATCCCTAACCAACGGTTCGTTAAGATTTTATCGATGTTATCGGATTTAGAATCTTTATGTTCAGGAACTACTTCTAGGACGCCGTTGAATACGTCTACTGCAAAACGGTGACGATATTCTTGGAACACGATATCCATGTCTACAGATTTGTTCAATTCTGTGCGTAATGCTTCTGCTTTGCTCAACACAGCACCAGATTTGTCTAATTCTTGTACTTTTTCTAAGATATCTGTGTCTTGTTCTAACAATTTGATAGCTACCCAACGATGTGGATAACGACCAGTGTCAAGTTTTGCTACTTCCGCTTCCAATTCCGCGATAGCTGGCTCCAATACGTCGCCATAGTTAACGCGAACATTAGGGATTTTACGCTCTTTAGATACTTTCACAATACCACGTAGGGCATCTTCTGTACCTTTATTGGAACGACCAATGGTTTCTACTACAGTGGATCCTGTTAATTCTTCTAATTTTTTAACATTGAACTGTAATCCCATTTCTTTTGCTACATCGACCATGTTCAATACAAGTAGCAATGGTTGTTCTAATTCAATTAATTGCGCTGTTAAGTATAGGTTACGTTCTAAATTAGATGCATCCACTACATTGGCAATCAATTCTGGATTTTCATTGATGATAACATTACGTGCTGCCAATTCATCGAGAGAACGTGCTGTTAAGGAGTACGTACCTGGTAAGTCGATGATTTCAATGTCATGACCATCAATTTTCGCATCCCCAACTTTTTTCTCTACTGTAACACCTGCGTAGTTACCTACGTGTTGACGGGATCCCGTCATATTGTTAAAAATACTTGTTTTACCACAGTTAGGGTTACCCGCTAAAGCAACCTCAATCTTGGTATGTGTGTTGTCTGCCATCTTAGCAACTCTCCTTATTGGACTTCAATTTCGATCATTTGTGCTTCACTTACGCGTAGTGATAACTCGAAGTTTTTCACTTTAATTTCCACTGGGTCTGCCAATGGCGCATACTTCATAACACGCACAGCCGTTCCTGGTACAACACCCATGTCCACCAAGCGATGCTTGATGTTGCCAGATCCATTGATAGCTACAACAGTACCAACTTCACCAGGCTTCATCTCGGATAGTTTCTTAACCATAGTACACCTCCTACATATAAAACAAAATAACCAAACCTATCACATATATAGACAATATATGAATAATATTTATATTATAGCACATTATAAAATATAATCAATAAAGAATCTCATTTTATTTTCCATTATTTTTAAAATTATAATTTTATTTTTATCAAGTACAACCTATTAAAGACATGTATATTATAGCGTTATATTTGGTATGTGTTTTTATTATTATCAATATCATTAACTAATCAATAATGAAATGTATACCATATGTTTCTCATTCTCTAAATTATATATTCTCAGAATCAAGGACCGCTTACCTCAATACGTAAGTGTTCTTTTGGTATTCTAGCCCCCTCTACCACAAGAACTTTTACAATCATAGTCTCATAGAAGTATGATATAATATATGCATTAAGTCATTTAGAAACGGAGATACACTATGAAATCATTTCAATCCTTAGGCATTGTGCCTGAACTAATACAAGCATTACAAAAGATAGGAATAAAAGAGCCTACACCAATTCAAGAAAAATCGATTCCCCTTATCTTTAAAGGTCAGGATGTCATCGCCAAAGCCCAAACAGGAACGGGCAAAACGCTGGCATTCTTGTTGCCACTATTGCAACGCATCCACATAGATGTGCAACAGGAGCAAGCGCTCATCATCGCCCCGACTCGTGAGCTCATCCAACAAATTGCAGAAGAAGCTCGATACTTAGGATCTATTCTTGGAGTCGATGTATTACCACTCATCGGTGGCAAAACCATCGAAGGACAATTACAAAAACTAGGTCGCCGTCCTCATGTCATTATTGGTACTCCTGGTCGTTTACTAGATCACGTCAACCGTGGTACCTTACATTTAAATTCTATTCGCCGTGTTGTATTGGATGAAGCTGACCAAATGCTTCATATGGGATTCTTACCAGACATCGAAAAGCTTATTAGTGGCACCGATGGAAAACGTCAACTATTAATGTTCTCTGCCACCATCCCAGACAAGATTCGCAATTTGGCAAAAGCCTACATGCAAAAACCGACGTCTGTTACTGTCCAAGGGGAAAATATCACCCTCGATACGATTGAACAAAAAGTATACATGATGGAAGAACAAGATAAAGTAAACCGCCTTGTAGCAATGTTAGAGATAGACAATCCTTATCTTGCGATCGTATTCTGTAATACAAAAGAAGGCGCCATTAAATTGGCTTACGATTTAGCCCGTAAAGGTGTCGAACTAGGTGAAATCCATGGCGATATGACGCAAGGTCGTCGTACGCAAGTATTGAAAGAGTTCGCCAAAGGCAATCCACCAATCTTAGTGGCTACCGATATTGCAGCTCGTGGTATCGATATCGAAGGAGTGAGCCACGTGTACAACTTCGATGTGCCTCATGACATGGATTACTACATCCACCGCATCGGCCGTACGGGTCGTGCCGGTTCTACTGGTGTTGCCGTTACGTTCGCTACGCCAGCCGAAGAAATTTGGGTACGCCGCATTGAACGATCCATCCAAGCAACATTAACGAAATATACAAAAGATGGGCAAGTAAAAACGAAAGGCTCTAGCTTAGCACCTAAGAAGGAAACCGCTAGCAAAAAGCCTAAAATTAAAAGCACTTACCAAGCGACAAAAGCGAAAGCACATAAAGCTCGAGGTCATAAAGGTGCCAATACAAGGGTGCGCCGTGCGAAATCTAGTGGCACTAGCGGCCGTAGTAGAGGAAAACGATAAATTTCTAATGTGTCCTATTTTCCCAATAGGTCAGCATTCTATTATTTTCCATATATAAAAAGCAGTATAACGAAATAATTTCAAAATAAAATAGAGGAAAGTTGATCAATACATATCAACTTTCCTCTATTTTTTATACCTTACTGGGCAATATCTTTTATCTATATCATGATTCCACCCAGCCGGTACGTTTATTTCCGATTTGCATAAATAGCTGGTTTCCCCTCTACATCGGCGCAACTAGTACGACAAGCTTGGCCTTCGCTACATTTCCACACGGGCTCTGGTTGCGCCTCATACTGTACAAGGTATCCCTTTTTACATCGTGGGCATGCATATTCCTTATGCGTATCATCCAAGACTTTACCACTTGCCATTGGCATCGGTGGCATCATCTCTTCCCTAGGTCCCTGTGGTATCCTCACCTTATTCACAAAAGTTTGCTCATCTTTGCTGACTCTCGATTCCCTAGCACCTGACACACTTTCCTTAGACGATGACACATTTTCTGTGTATTTGCATGTTGGAAATCCTGAACACCCATAAAATTCGCCAAACTTCCCTTTCCGTAAGAGCAACTCTCCCGTTTTACACTTAGGGCAAGACCGTCCAGTAGGCTGCGCGGTAGAAGGATTCCGATTTGTACCTTTTCCATTTCCACCTGTCTCTGTTTTAGACATAGCCATCTTAGGTGTATTTCCTACTCGTTGTTTGACGTCCTCAATGAGTTGTACAACGAATTTTGTTTGATCTTCTAAAAATACATCAATCGCTTCGTTCCCTTCGCTCATCTTTGCCAACCGCTCTTCCCACTGCGCCGTCGCATCAGGGTATAGTAAGGAATCTGGTAATGCATCTACCAAGGCATAGGCAGACTCTGTAGGAACTAAGGTTTTCTTTTTCCCTTCTTCTTTGAGCAAAGGGTTCTTCTTATTATGAATTAAATCTTCAATAATCGTAGCCCGTGTCGCCTCTGTACCTATACCGGACACATCTTTTAATTGTTTCTTTAATTCTTCGTCTTTCACATATTTGTGAATTTCCTTCATCGCTTGCACCAAGGTGGCAGACGTAAAACGGCTTGGTGGTTTCGTTTTCCGTTGGTCCACCTTGCTATCCTTAGCTGTTACTGTCTCTCCTTTTCTCACAGCTGGCAAAGACTTTTCTTCGTCCTCTTGATTCCCTTCTGATTCTTCTGTAGATTTTACCTTTTTATATAATGCTTTCCAGCCTAAATCGATAACAACACGTCCCGTTGTGGTAAAAAGTTCCCCTTGGTGTGTCACTTCGATGCGAGTATGCTCATACACATGCTCTGGGTAGAATTGCGCAATATAGGCTTGAGCAATGAGGAAATAAATATTTTGTTCACCTTTGGATAAGGTATGCAGTGGGCAACGCACTGTGGTCGGTATAATCGCATGATGGGCTGTGACCTTACTGTCATTCCAAGCACGGCTTTTGATAGTAGGATTAGCATCCATTGCCCACGCAGCTAATTCCTTATGTCCCATATTCACCAAGTTTGATAGAATGGCTTTCCCATCTGAAAGTTGGTTCACTGGCAAATATTCACAATCTGACCGAGGATAGGATGTATATTTTTTCTCATATAATTTCTGTGCAATGTCCAACACTTCCTGTGGCGTATAGTTATATAATTTACCAGCCACAATTTGTAGTGATGATAAGGAAAACGGCAACCGCTGCCCTTCCTTTTTCTTTTTCTTTTCTACTAGAGAAATCGTACCTTCTGGGGCCTGCATTAATCGTTCACGCAAGTCATTGAGGATAGCCTGATCCAACATATGCCCATCAGGGTCTAATCCTTGTTGCGTATCTTTCGGTTTCCAAGTGGCCCAAAACTCTCCCTTTTCATGACCATATTGTACTTGCAACACATAATATTCTACAGGCACAAAGTTTTGTAGCTCCCGTTCTCTCCGCACCACTAGTGCTAAGGTTGGCGTTTTTACACGACCAATCGGAAAAGTTACTTTCTTTCCCATATGCTGTTGCTCTAAAGTATAAGCACGGGATAAATTCATCCCCATCAACCAATCTGCACGGGAGCGTGCTAAGGCCGAATCTTTTAAAGGTTGGTATTTCTTATTATCCTGCATATGTTCTAGGGCATAACGCATCGATTTTTCATCTAGGGCATTGAGCAAGATACGCTCTACCGGTTTAGTATTGCCCAAATAATCTAGCATTTCATCGATCAACAATTGCCCTTCCCTGTCCGGGTCACCTGCATTGACAATGGTGCTGGCCTTCTTAATTAAACCACTAATCACTTTGAACTGTTTAGCACTCGATGATTTAACTTTCAACTTCCAAGAGGTCGGCAAAATCGGTAATGAATCAAATCTCCAAAATTTATATTTTTCATCATAGTCACCTGGCTCTACTTGTTCTAGCATATGACCAAAAGCCCAAGTAATGACATCGTCGCCTTGCACGATATACCCATCATGTCGCTTGGCGCTCTGCGAGTTTGGTAACACTTGGCTTAACTCTCGCCCTACACTGGGTTTTTCCGCAATAAATAAACGCATATGCTCCCTCTTCCTACTTACTACTATGTATAACTATGTTTAACTAACTATTTCCTACTATTAATGACTTTTATTAGTTTCTATTATTATAGGTGTTCTTTACGCTGGCTTTTATTATACTACGATTGCACACCAAAATTAAACAGGTACCTACTTTCTCAATACTTTGCAAAACAATCTATTTCTACACATTTTACAACTGTTATTTCATAGATATAATACGCACACATCCGTTTCAACTTACAACACCTCTCACCGTAAGACTACTCTAGATATGATATCCCTATCCATTTCAATATATCTTATATTCTACAAAAATATTTCTCTAGTCATCATGCATAGTCCTTTAAAATTTCCTACCAGTACTACTTATACATAAATATAGCAAATGCACTGTACTGATGCATTGCAACTAAACAACACTTTTCCTAACTTTCACCATCCAATCCTATACAGGGAGGGCTCAAATAGTATATAATTTTAAAGATATGAAAGTATATACCATACACATGGATTAATAGAGGTGAATTATGACATTTTTAGAAGAAGTAACTCGGCGCCGTACGTTCGCCATCATTTCTCACCCAGATGCGGGTAAAACAACGTTGACGGAAAAACTATTATTATACGGTGGTGCGATCCACTTGGCAGGTTCTGTTAAGTCTAGAAAAACGCAAAAATATGCTGTGTCTGACTGGATGGAAATTGAAAAGCAACGTGGTATCTCTGTTACCAGCTCCGTATTACAATTTGATTATGATGGTCATCGCGTGAACATCCTAGATACCCCTGGTCACCAAGACTTCTCTGAAGATACATACCGTACCTTGATGGCGGCAGATAGTGCTGTCATGTTGATTGACGTGGCGAAAGGCGTGGAGGCACAAACAAAAAAACTATTCGCCGTTTGTAAAGAACGTGGTATTCCTATTTTTACCTTCGTTAACAAGATTGACCACTTCGGTCGCAATCCATTTGATTTAATGGAAGAAATTGAAAATTCTCTCGGCATTCGTGCCGTCCCTATGAACTGGCCTGTAGGTATTAACGGTGAATACCAAGGTGTATACGACCGGGAAACGAATACTGTAGAGTTATTTGAAAAAGATGAGTCTCACGGTCAAAAGAAACTAGCCTCCACTAAGGGCGATGTTCACGATCCAGCGTTCCGTGAACTTCTAGGCGACGAAGTACATCAATCCTTAATCGATGACATTGAACTTCTCGATGTGGCTGGTGATGCGTTCGACTTAGAAAAAGTCAAAGCTGGTGAATTAACACCCATGTTCTTTGGCTCTGCTATGACAAACTTTGGGGTCAAACCATTCCTTGAAAAATTCTTGGAACTAGCTCCTATGCCAGCGCCTCGTATAGCCCGCGAAGAAACGGTAGAACCTACATCTGAGGACTTCTCTGCCTTCGTATTTAAAATCCAAGCGAACATGAATCCAAACCACCATGACCGTATTGTATTCATGCGTATTTGCTCCGGTAAGTTTGAAAAAGGCATGAACGTACTTCACCAACAATCTGGTAAAACATTGCGCCTGTCTCAACCACAACAGTTCTTAGCCACAGAGCGTACCATTATCGATGAAGCCTATCCAGGAGACATCATCGGTGTCTTCGATGCTGGTACTATGGGCGTAGGTGATAGCTTATGTGCATCCAATCACAAAGTGACATTCAGCGACTTCCCTGTATTCCCACCAGAGTTCTTCGCTCGTGTAACCCCAAAAGATTCCATGAAGCGTAAACAATTCTTGAAAGGCATGACACAATTAGCACAAGAAGGGGCTGTACAAATCTTTGAACCTCTCTACTCTATGGATTCCTTTGTAGTCGGTGCTGTAGGTATGCTCCAATTTGAAGTATTGCAATACCGTTTGAAACACGAATACGGCGTTGACCTTGTGAACAATTCCTTACCATATGGCGTAGCTCGCTGGATCGATGGCGAGGTCGATGTGAACAGTCTAAAAGGTATGGACAATGCGATGATTGTAAAAGATAACCGTGGTCGCCTCGTTGTTCTTATCTCCAACGAATGGCAAATGGGGTGGGTCGTAGAACGCAATCCAGATGTAACATTCTTGCATGCTCCCAAGTTAGAGGCATAACATATTCTATACTTAGATATACAAATCACTAAGGTTCATACTACTTGTAGCACAATAAAAGATAGTATATATTATTTCTAAATAAAATAGAGACTGAACAAAATAGCTTCAAATAAAAAAAGAGGAAAGTTGATCAAAAAGTATCAACTTCCCTCTTTTTTCTATTTTACACACCAAAAGGGGCACATGACCTCTTTATTATCATCTCTTCTAGTATGTCAAAGATACCGTATAATAGGCTAAAACAACGGTTCCAAATCTGCTAATCCTTTCAAATTCCATTCTAACAATTTATCATGGATGCGCCACATAAATGCATTTTCCCATGGATAATGTAATCGAACCCAGAAATTTTCAAAAGGTGTATCATTGAAAAACACGGCTTGTCTTGGCAAATTAAATAGATCTTGGCCTGGCTCTACATTCCCTGCTTGCACGGTAAAGGCCATCCGATAGCCACTTTCTTCAGAAATCTTATCTACATCTTTGTTAGCAAATCCACCTGGATATGCAATGTACCGAACAGGATGCTTCATGCGATCTTCTAAGACTGCTTTCGAGCTAATGAGTTCATCCCGTGCTTGGTCTAAGGACATATTGCGCAAATCTTTATGATTCACTGTATGACTTTGGATATCGATACCATTCGCTTGCATTTCTTTCAATTGCTCTACATTGACAAATCGATTTTCTCCAATGGAACTAGTAATCATAAACAAGGTTGCTTTCATATTGTATTCTTTCAGAATTGGCATAGCATGTTGATAGTTATCAATATATCCATCATCAAAAGTAATTAGTACTGGCTTGTCGGGCAAATCAGTTCCCTTTGTCACGTACTCGTATAACTCATCCAACGTAATGGTATGATATCCCTCATCATGAAGATATTGCATTTGCTTTTTGAACTCTTCCGGTGGTACCACTAAAGAATGTCGAATCCCTGTATCAATACGATGATAATTTAAAACGGGAACACCTACTGCCTTATAATCCCAAGAACGTTGGTATTGTATTCCCAAATATACACCTACGGCTACAATAAGCCCTAATATACCTATAATAATCCGTTTCACATTAACCTCACATGTTAGTAACTTTACCTAATGATTCTATATTTACAAAACGATGTAAATATGACTTTACTATAGTACCACACTTCGCTAAATTTATCAGTTGTTTTTCATAAATTTATCCATCTTTTATATAAAACACCCTATTTTCTACTTTTCAATTATATTATTTTTGCAACTATTACATTACCAAAAATCATCAATAGTATGTAATGTATACATCATGCATCATCATGTACCGCCTTTCATACGTTTACATTTCTACATTCTATAGAATGCCTTTAATAGTTGTTTACAATTAATATGATATATCCTATCTCCCTTATCTATGAAAAGAGCTCATACATAGCGCTATAGTGGAAAAAATCACTATGACGAATGCCCCTATTTCATGCTATGATAAGAGCATAAGTTTTATCTAATATGCATCTTGTTCCAAAGGGGGTTGTACTATGAAAGGTCTTATCGACTTGAGTCTAGTCAACGGAATCTGGACATTAAAACTGTCTATGATTCAAACGGTAGCATTAGCTATTGTTACATTATATTTAGGGGAATTTATCAAAAAGCATTCTCCATTCTTACAACGTGTGAGTATGCCTGCACCAGCCGTAGGTGGTTTGCCATTTGCATTTTTATGTGCCTTCTTATCCTATTATAAAATTGTAAATATTATCTTTGATAGTGCCTTGCAATCATTCCTAATGTTAGCCTTCTTCACCACTATCGGTCTTATGGCAAGCTTAAATGTTCTTAAAAAAGGTGGAGTCGCTATTATCTTCTTCTGGATTGTATGTACCATCTGGATTGTCTTTCAAAATGGAGCGGGCATCATGATTGCCAAAGCTATGGGTATTGAACCAATTTTTGGTATTATGGCTGGTTCTGTTTCTATGATGGGTGGCCTTGGTACAGCAGGTGCCTTCGGCCCTCATTTCGAAGAGTTAACTGGTGTTCCAGGTGTGGCTTCTGCCGCTATCGCAGCCGCTACATTCGGTATGGTAGCTGGTACATTGCTAGGTGCTCCTGTAGGTGACCGTATTATCAAAATGCACAATGTCCCTACTCCTGTCGATCATCCTGAATTATTAGAAGCTGACGGTATCGATATTAATGAATCCGACTCTGAAAGTAAATTATTCGATTTACAGTCGTTAATGCATGTCATTGCTTTTGTAGGTATTTCCTTAGGACTTGGCACATTAGTCAGTGCTCTACTATCTTCCGTATTCGGTCCATTACCTGCCTATATCGGTGCTATGATTGTCGGCGCTTGCATTCGTAACTATGCTGACTTCACTGGTCACATTACTATTAATAGTGCTGCTCTTGATGCGGTTTCCAATGTATCTTTGAGTATCTTCGTTACTATGGCTATTAACAGCTTGAAATTAGCACAATTAGTTGACTTAGCATTACCTTTAATGGCAATCTTAGCTGCACAAATGGTGTTGATTACAATCTTCGCATACTTAATCTACTGGTTGTTCAAACGCAACTATGATTCTGTTATGTTAGGTGCTGGTGCTATTGGTTTCGGCTTAGGTGCTACACCAAATGCATTGGTAAACATGTTGTCCTTGGCTTCTAAATACGGTCCATCTCCAAAAGCATGGTTAGTCGTATCTTTAGTAGGGGCCTTCCTCATCGACTTTACAAATGCATTCTTAATCACATTTATGGCGAAATTGATTTAATTAATTCTTCTATACGCCATCCTAAACAAAAAAGGATTCTATAACATCTGTTGTAGAGTCCTTTTTCTATACTCAGCCTTTCTTTCCATACTCTTTCATCTATGCATTATATTTATCCTTATTATCTTTTATTTGAAAGTTGGATGTGCTATACTTAAATTATCTTTTATAATATATTGCACATTTATGGGAGGGGTTTAGTATGAGCAGTTTTTACAATGAAGCTAGAGAATTTGCAAAACGTTTTATTGATCCAATTGCAAAAGAAATTGATGAGCAAGAACATTTTCCAGAAGAAGTATTTAAAGAATTAGGAAAAGCTGGTTATTTCAAATTAATGATTCCTACAGAGTTAGGTGGTTTAGGAAAAACAATGAAAGAACATGCAGAAGCATGCCGCGCCTTTGCTAAATCTAGTGCAACGGTTGCCTTATGCTATATGATGCATAACGTAGCTTTAAATTGTGTTCTTTCCTACGCTGATGATGCACTAAAATCTAGAATTTGCAGAGATATTGTAGAAAATGAAACTTTTATGGCGTTAGCTTATAGCGAATTAGGTACTGGGACTCATTTCTATATTTCTGATGTAAAAACTGCTTTCAAAGATACGTCTGTTGTATTCAATGGTCTAAAAAGCATGGTTACCTCTGCGGAATATGCTTCTTATTACTTAGTTCTCACTCCTTCCGACGTAGAAGGTGGCATTGATAACTGGGTATTCCCATTGGGTACTCCTGGCTTAGATTTTAAACCGTCCACATGGCATGGCCTTGGCATGCGTGGCAACGTATCTTGCCAAATGGAAATCAATGACGTGGAATTAGACAAAGGCTTACGTATTGGTACTGCTGGTTCTGGCGTAGACCAAGTATTCACGATCGTGGCAACGTACTTCATCACTGGTCTTGCGGCTGTGTACACTGGATTATGTGAAGCTATTTTAGCAGAAGCCATTAACCATACTACCAACAGAAAATACCCTGATGGCAAATCCCTCAGCGAAATTGAAACTGTACAAATTCACTTAGCAAAAATTTACAGCCAAACTAACTCTGCTATCCTTAGCACAAACGAAGCAGTTCGCAGCTTCTTAGCTAATGATGCCGACATGTTAGCTAAAATACTATCCGCTCGTATTGTTGCTAGTGAAACAGCTATTGAATTAGCTCGTTTAGGCATGCGTGTAGGCGGTGGTAAAGCCTATAACCGTGCAGGTAATATGGAACGTTATTTACGTGACTCCTTTGCTAGTCATATCATGGCTCCTAGCGTTGATGTATTAACAGTATGGTTAGGTAAAGCTATTACAGGACAACAACTTCCATAAGAAGCAATACACATAACAAGTAAAAGGGGAAACTAACACGTCCCCTTTTTACTTAATTCTCTAGTATCATTGACAATGAGGTATACATCTATGAACAAATTAAGAATTGGCGCTGTTATCTATAATCCAAAAGTAACTGTTATCTGGGGCATTATTGCGAAGTTTTTTGAAGATGAACAATTCCCTATCGAACCAGTGTATTACAAAGATTACAAAGCGCAAGTAGATGGTTTATTAGCTGGCGAAATTGATGTGGCTTGGAACTCTCCATTAGCTTGGTTAGATACACATATTCGTACAAAAGGAACGGCTTTAGATGGTTCTATGCGTGATACTGACCAAAATCGTTGCTCTTATTTGGTGGTAAAAAACAATAGCGGCATTACTACTCTTGCGGATTTAAAAGGCAAAACCATTGGCTTTGGCGCTATCGACTCTCCACAAGCTCGTTTAATTCCAATTAACCATTTACATACTCATGGATTAGAGTTTGGTACCGATTATGTAGAAAAACGCTTTGATATCGGTGTAGGTCTTCATGGTGACCATGTAGGTGGCGAGTTAGATTCAGCTATGGCTTTAAAACATGGCGAAGTAGATGCTACTTGGATGTTAGATTTAAACTACAACACTTGGATTGGTGATGGCACACTAGATGAAAGCCAAGTGACAATCCTATCTAAAACTGACCATTTCGATCATTGTATTTTCTCTGGTCATCCAAATCTTGAAAAAGATAGATTTGAAAAGTTCATCGAAGTACTTCACAAAATGGATTATAACAACCCAGATCATAAAGAAATGATGGATATGGAAGGTCTTAAACAATGGGTGTATGGCCGTACTACTGGCTTTAAACAAATTGGAGAGGCGAACGAATATTTACACTTCTTTAATGACTTTCACGGAGAATAATATGGATACTTCCTCCTTTATGATCTCACTACTAGGTAGCATGCCTAGAAGCAAAGAACTGCTAGGTGCTAAACGAAAGTTACTAAAAGGAACGATAGATGCCTCCACCTATGAAGAGTTACTGGATGCGGAAACAAAATATATTGTGGAACTTCAAGAAAAAAATGATATAGATATCATTACCAACGGAGAACTGCGTCGTGATAATTACGTGTCCTTCATCGCAGAACGTTTACATGGGGTTACCATGATGAGCATGGCAGATATGTTGGATTACATCGAAGATAAACAAGGTTTCGAACAGATTTTAGAGATTTTGGATGTACCTGCTATCAGTATTAAGAATGCCATTTGTACTGGAAAAGTTACCTATCACAAACCACTAGTCGCTGACGAAATGGTCGCCTTAAAAGAGATGACGAATCGAAAAGTAAAAGCCACTTTACCAGGCCCTTACTTAATGACCCGTTCTATGTGGTTACCTGCCTTATCTAGCAAGTTTTATACTTCCAAAGAAGAACTAGGAAAAGATATTATCCAGGTATTACAACAAGAGATTGATGCCTTAAGTGCTATCGGTGTAGATATCGTACAATTTGATGAGCCTGTATTAACAGAAGTTGTGTTTTCTGAAGGAAAAACTAGATCTTTTATGTGTGCTGCTCTGTCAGAGAAAAAAGATCCTACGGAAGAATTAGCCTTTGCTACACAACTCTTAGAGGCTGTCGTTTCCTACGCTAAGAAAAAAGGTATCTTAGTATCACTTCACGTCTGTCGTGGTAATTGGAGCCGTAATGAAAGTATTTTATTAAAAGGTCCTTACACACCTTTGGTGCCGCTCTTTGAAACGGTATTACCTCATATTTTAACATTAGAATTTTCCACGCCTAGAGCAGGAGAAATTTCTTCCTTACTGAGCAGTACTAAACTACGAGAGCACTGTATCCTAGGTCTAGGTGTCATGAATCCTAGAACGGACGAAGTTGAATCCCTAGAGAGCATTGTAAATCGCGTGAAAGAAGTCCTTCAGTTCTTGCCTAAGGACCGTGTATGGATCAATCCAGATTGTGGATTTGCTACCTTTGCCAATCGTCCAGTTAACAGTCTAGACATCATCAACAAAAAACTAGCTCGTCTCAAAGAAGCCAAAGATCTATTGAGGGCCAATTATGAATGATATCTATGAGTCCACTCATTACGACTTATCCTTACGTGGTATATTGATGGATGATACTTTCAAGGTATACACAGCAAATGATGCCATACAAGTGACTAGTGATGTTAACTTTGATATCCAAGGTGATGCTAAGAGTAGCCTTAACTATTTTGCCTCATCTATTATGGGTGGCATTGCCCACACGATTATCAACGAAGGAAAACGAGCGCATCTTGAAATAGAAGAACTCGAAGGTAAAATTCACCTGACCTTAGCAGAGCCCTTAACTATATTAGGCGTAAAAGGGTATCATGAGCCACCTTCTATTAAAACATGTCATATTACTTATTATGTATATGCTGATACAGATAATGATTCACTCATTTTCTTTTGTAATGAGGCCCTTAAGAAGAGTTATATCTATCATACCCTACAACAGGCTATGGAACTAACTATACAGTTTACGCCTTTAGTGTAAGCTTACATAAAAAAAGGACTATATCCCCCGTAATCATTACAGGATATAGTCCTTTTATGTATTTCCATCATAGGATGGTATTATTTCTCTTGGTCCAATTCATACCAAGCATTGCCAATAAGAGCAAATTCGTCTAAGGTAAATGTTTCACCTCGACGAGAGCCATCAATGTTTGCTTTCGCTAAAATAGCTTCGATTTGCTCTTTGCTTAGTCCTGTAGTCTTCATTGTGTTGCTGAACGTTTTACGACGTTGCGCAAAACCTGCTTTCACAGCCCGGAAAAAATACGCTTCACTATGGACTTTCACAGGCGGTTCGCTACGCAATGGGCAACAAATCACAGCACTAGTCACTTCAGGAGCTGGTAAAAATGCCTTAGGAGGCACGTCCATAACAATATATGGGTCTGTGTAATATTGCACCGCTACCGACAAAGCGCCATACATTTTTATACCTGGTTTTGCAATCATGCGCTCTGCTACTTCTTTTTGGACCATTACCACTAACCGTTCAATAGGCAGTTTAGATTCTAGCAAGGACATAATAATCGGTGTTGTAATGTAATATGGTAAGTTCGCTACTACTTTAAATGGTTTGTGGTCCATTAATTCTGGGATGTTGACTTTCAATACGTCTCCATGAATAATCCGTACATTATCGTAGGCCTCTAGGGTTGTATCTAAGACCTCTAACAAGCGTCTATCTAGCTCTACGGAAGTAACATTAGCCCCACTTTGTGCTAAACCTTGCGTCAATGTACCAATACCAGGACCTACCTCTAACACAGCATCCCCTGCGTCTAATTCCGCAGCCTGCACAATCTTATCCACCACAGTGCGCTTAATTAAAAAGTTTTGCCCTAATTTTTTACTCATTTGAATGCCAAACCGTTTACATATATAATGTACAACCTCTGGACTTGCAATGACTGATTCTATCATGAATACTCCTATTATTTCTCTTCATCTTCTGAAAGTGCTTTGAAAAATGCATCCCGACTTATGCCATAATGGTTTAAACGGTACAAGAACTGCTTCCCATTACCATAGCCTATACCCAGCTTAGCACCGATACGAGCTCTCATAGCTGCACTACTAGAGCCTCCACTCAAATCATGTTGGACTAAATCTTGCATAGTAAATAGCTCAGATGATTCCATGGATTCTATATGTAACACCTCTAGCGCCTTGCGTATAGACTCAGGACTAGCCTGCTCAATTCCAATATCATCATTCGCATAGGCTTCCTCTCGTGGTACAAATGCATGTTGCGCCAAAGGGAAGCGTTTTGTTAAAAAACGACGAATCCGCTCTCCTGCATAATCTGGATCCGTCAGAATAATGATACCCCTCTTTTCATAAGCATCCTTAATCCGACTGAGCACAGGCTTACGCAAATTAAATCCTTCCGTAGCAATACACTCCACCTCTAAAGCTTGTTGCACCCGTTGAATATCTGATTTTCCCTCAACCACCAAGACCTGTTTTAACATAAGCTCCTCCACAATATAGTATTTTATTATTATACCATATATCGAAACCTATGGCATGCCCCAACAAATATAACACATACTAACAGCGAACCACACGTAGCAAAAATTGCCAAATAACGCCCCCTCGAGACGAATGCAATTAGGCGTAGTAGTCTATGGCGTTTTACTTTTTAAATTCTAAATATGCAGAAGAGCACGGCACACTATACTACAAATAAAAACTTGCAACGTAGCTATTAACTATTCCCTTGAGGAACGCAGTTATGAGTAGAACGTCTTGTGGCATTTTATCCTCATACATGCACATGCAAAAGACCGCAATATACCTCCGAAGAAACATTATGAAATACCGTTTCTGAGGGGGTGTATTGCGGTCTGACCTTTATTCATTTATCTACAAACTGCCACAAGACAGAATATCATTGCAAGTGACAATTCATTACGTAGTGCCGTTTGTGAAGGAATGTGCCGTGCTCTTCAATCAATATAAAGTTAAAAATAAAACGCCATAGATACATAGACTAAGAAGAGAGGATATATACGTCTACCGTTCTTCGTCCAAATTGCATAGCAGATCCATAATCTTCCAACACTACATCGATACGATTCCCCACGATGTCTCCACCTGTATCGGCGGCAATTGCCTCACCGTATCCAGGTATATATACACGTGTTCCTAAAGGAATCACATTAGGATCTACAGCCACTACGCCGTGACGTGCTGGTATACCCGTCGCTGTAATACCATCTCCACCACCATCTGTTGGTAAATAGGCAGTCGCTTCCATAGTAATCACTTCTTTCACACGATTATAGGAACGTGATACTTCTATATCTCGTGTACCTGCTCGAATAATTTTAGGTTTCATCGGTGTAATCGTTGTACGCTGTAGCTCTTTCGTATCTACTACTTCACCATGGTTATAGTGGACTTCTTCTTGTACCTCATCAAGTCCTGGCGTGCCTTCTTGTAACACTTCTTCCGTTCCTTTGGGTAACGTATCCACTCGTTCATATTGTACCGATACCGGTACTTCCACTTGATGTGTTTCTATCTTTTTAGTTTGGAATCCATGATTCCACATAAAGCCTGAGACTGTAACAAAGACTATTAGTAACAGTGTGAGCATAAGCACTGCTTTTTGCTTTTGCTGTAGTAATCGATTTGTCATCTAGTACCTCCATGGGTGGTATTCTACCATAGACGGATAGATAAGGTCAAACATATGCTCCTAAATCGCTCTACAAAGCCATTTTTTTAAACTTCTATGCTTTTGTGCTTTTTATATAAAAATATTTTAAGTCCACCATACAAAGACATTTCAATTTGATTAACAATTTTATATATTATGCTCAAGAATTCTCATTATGATATTTTTTTAATTATCCATAGTTTGCATGTATAACATACTCTAAACTTATACACAGCCTAAACCATGTGTATAACTATATCCACAGGCTTCATATAGTGTGCAATCTATCTGCAAAGAAGTCTACTACATTTTCAAAATAACACTTTCTTATTGATAATGCAAAATTGATATGATACGCATTTTAGTAATACCCCATTCTTAAAACTCATAACTTGTCCACATCATTTTTTAAAAATCAGCCGCAGATTACACGAATTGTGTGTTTTTAGCTAATTTTATTATAATTTCTATTATTTTTATAGCAATATAGATAGATTTAGGTATGCATACCCACTCATATAGATACGTTTTTACATTGTAATATGCCCAAAACTTTTTATCACCTATATGTATTACCCACTAGGTTTTGACCATATAAGCGATACCATTACTTAATCTCATCAGTAGCGGTAAATTCTAAAATAGGCTCCCATAAACCTAACTCAGATATACTTTCAGTAGTATCTATCTCATTAGGATTCATAAATGAAAGTTGGGCACACACCTTATGCTCTTTCGCTATCACTTTACGATATGATCCATCAGCACGCATGACATGGGCTTTTTGATTATCTGTCAAATATACCTCTAAGATATGTTGTAATTCTTGTTGTAAATCCTTATCTTCTACTGGTACCATTAACTCCACTCGATCATTCAAATTTCGAGGCATCCAATCGGCACTAGAAATATAATAGGGACTTTCACTGTGATTTTTAAAGTATAAAATACGATGATGTTCTAAGAAACGTCCGACAATGGATCGTACTGTGATATTCTCACTGACCCCTTCAATACCTGGTCTAAGGGTACAAATACCACGAACAATGAGATCAATCTTGACTCCCTTACAAGAGGCTTCATATAGCTTGGCAATGATTTCTTTATCTAACAAAGAATTCATCTTTGCAATAATATGTCCTTCTTTTCCATGCTCTACAGCTCGGATTTCTCCATCAATTAAATCCATCAAAGAGGACCGCAACGTCAATGGAGCCACAATAAGATGTTGCCACTGCTGTGATTCTGTATATCCAGAAATGGTATTAAAAAATAGAGAGCTATCATCTGCATAAGATTCACGACAGGTCAGTAACCCGCAGTCCGTATAAGATTTTGCAGTCTTACCATTGTAATTACCTGTGGCAAAGTGCATATATCTTCGCAGTACTTCCCCCTCTTTACGCACTACCATAGTAATTTTGGAGTGCGTCTTAAGCCCTCTCAAACCATAGATCACATGACAGCCGGCTTTTTCTAATCTCCGTGCCATAATAATGTTATTTTCTTCATCAAAACGGGCTTTTACTTCCATTAATACTGTAACTTGTTTTCCCAGTTCTGCTGCTTTCACCAGAGCCGCTACGATAGGAGAATCCCCGCTAACACGATACAAAGTTTGCTTGATAGCTAGCACATCAGGGTCTACGGCTGCTCTAGCTATAAATTCCTCCACCATGGAAAAAGAATCAAATGGATGATGCAAGAGTCTATCTTTTTCACGTATATAATCAAAAATAGCTGAAGTCCCACGCTCCATTACACAAGGAAGTTCTCTCCGTGTAAAAGTAGGATATCGCAAATGGTCGTAGCCAGGTAAATTACAGAACTCTCCAAAGGAGGCTACATCTAAAATCCCTTCGGCTATATAAACGGCCTCTTTTTTCGCCTGTAAGCCTTGCAAAACAAATTCCAATAACTGTGGGTCATACTGTTCACATACTTCCACACGTACCACTTCACCACGACGACGTCTTCGAAGAGACTTTTCAATCTCCCGAAGTAAATCCGTTGCTTCTTCTTCAATGTCTAAATCAGCATCACGTGTGACACGGAAGGTAGTAAAGGAATCGATATGATGACCTACAAAGAAGTCTTCACAATAATAGTTAATGACATCTTCTAACATAACGAAGTGACGATGCACATCATTCGGTACTTCAATAATCCGATTCAATACAGAAGGAATCGGCAATATAGCCATCTTTTCTTGATCTTTATCATGGATAGGATGTATTTTCACTACCGAGTTTAGTGTTTTATTTACCAAAAATGGGAAAGGATGGCTTGCATCCACAGCCAATGGCGTAACTACCGGAAATATATGAGTACGAAAATATTGGTATACCCAACGCAATTCGCTTTCTTTTAAGTCTTTTACTTTGACAAAGTGTAGTCCTTCTTTTTGTAATCGTTTTAAAATATCGTGAAAGTACATATATTGTAAAGACACTAACTTTCTTGTAGCCTCACTGATAGCCTTTAATTGTGCTTTGGCATCCATATGGGCAGCATCGTATTTAATGATTCCACTCTGCTCTTGATGGCGCAATCCAGATACGCGAATCATAAAAAATTCATCTAAATTAGAGCTCCCTATGGTTAAAAATCGTAGTTTTTCCATAAGTGGATTGCTTCTGTCGATAGACTCTTGTAGGACTCGCTGATTAAATTTCAGCCATGATAATTCACGATTAAAATAATACTTAGGATTATCAAAGTCTTTCATAGTATCACTCCTAACGGACATTCCAATGTATCACTAGTTCACGTTTAAATTCTTTTTTACACTGTTTCTTTAATTTTTCGATGGCCATCTCCATCATAGGAATGTGACTCAACTCTTGCACTTCTACACGCATATCGATTTGTTTATCTGTAATATAACTTTGGATAGAACGGACCGTCCGTTCATGGGTTTCTTCCAAGGCTTCTGCTAAAGCTAAAGGAAATGACAATTTTTGTATCAATTCCCGATCTCCTTCTTTTAGTAGGGACAGATAGGGGGACTGCTTGATAAATTTGCTGTTTGCTCCATGGGAATAGGATGCAATAAACGCGCTTAACAACTGTTCTCTATGGGATAATCCATATAGATTACTATTAATAATCATATACGCACTATGCCTTGCATGACTATAATAATTGATTTGTTTTCCTAAATCATGCAATAATGAGGCTACTTTCAATAGCAGTTTCAGACGTTCCCCTTCTGGCATTAATTCTTTCCATTGTTTATAAATCAGTTTCGACAACTTGGCAATGTATAGGGAATGGTCCACATCGTGCGGAGTGAAAGAACGCAGTACATTCAATGTGGAGTGGGTCACAATATCATCTACAACACCATTTTTTTGAAGGCATGGTAGGCCATACATCTCTCCCGAATAGTGGGACCCATAGTATTGAAAGAACAATCCTTCTCGCAAGCCACAACCACTGACAATCATGGACGATGCCTTTGTATACTCCATCAATTCCATAATGATAGCCATACCTGCCACGATAATGTCAGCTCGCTCAGAAGACAATCCAGAAATCTTTTTCCTTTCTTCCCATGGCGTTTCTTTCACCCGATGAAACAAAGTCTCCATAGTCGCTTTTTTCACCTTATAATTGTGTAATTTAGGGATGGGGTAGTTTTTCTCACGTTGGTCCATCTTAGCAATATTCCGTGCGGTCCCACCAATCCCTATAAGTGGTAGTTTTACATTTCTAAGCCAAGTTTCACGATGTAAGATATCCTGAATATGAGAAATCATACTAGTATACTCTGCTTTCGTAAACTCGTGTTTCGACTGGAATTGCCCTGTCATGACAAGCGCTCCCATAGGAAGGCTAACAGATTTTTTTAATTGTCTATTTTCAATTAAGCTAATCTCAATGCTCGCCCCACCAAGGTCAAAGACGAGAAAATCATCGAGTCCTATGGTATTCACAACCCCTAAAAATCCTAAGTACGCCTCTTCCTCACCACTAATAGGACGTAAAGGAATCCCCGTCTCAGCATAGACACGACGAATAAAACTATTACCATTACTAGCCAATCGTACGGCTGCTGTAGCAATACCTTGAATCTCTGTGACACCCATAGCTTTCGCCATATGAGATAGGGCTTTTAATGTTTTAATGGCTCGTTCCATAGCGGGTTTCGTCAACATTTGGTGGGTCCACATCCCCTCGCTAAGGCGAATCGACTCCTTCTGTTGATATATCAAACGATAACTGCCGGATTCGGTAATCTCTGAAATAACAAACCGTACTGAGTTTGATCCTAAATCTATTAATGCTACTCGTTTCATAGGTCTCCTGTGTGCACAGAAAGGCACTTTCCGTATATGCTACTGTGAAAGTGCCTTTCTAGTTATATATTACTCAATACCAAAACAACGCTTGCCATTCTCTAAAGCAATGGCAGCTAGTTCTTCTACATCCATACCGCGCAATTGGGCAATTTCCTGTGCCACAAATTGAGTTTTGGATGGGTCATTACGACGACCTCTAAATGGAGGGGGAGTCAAATAGGGAGAATCTGTTTCGATGAGCAAACGATCCAAGGGAATGTGCTTTGCTACTTCTTTTAGATTCGTAGATTTGGGGAATACTACAGGTCCTGCAAAGGAAATATAATAGCCCATTTTAATAAATTCTTTTGCCATATCTAAGCTTGTAGAGAAACAATGGAAGACCCCATAATTGCCTTTTCCATGTTCCACTAACATATCTCGAATGGCTCCGTGTGCATCACGATCGTGGATAATGATTGGTAAATCCACTTCTCTTGCAATGGCTAGTTGACGTTTGAAAGACTCTGCCTGCACATCTCGATCAGAAAAATCATAGTAATAATCTAAACCGATTTCACCAATGGCTTTGACTTTAGGATGGGATGCCATTTGTTTGAACCATTCGTAGTCTTCTTCTGTGGCATCTTTAGATTCATGTGGATGCACCCCTACAGCAGCATAGACACGGTCATACTGTTCCGCCAAAGCAATGGCTGACTCTGCAGTTTTGCGGTCTACTGCTGGACACATAATGTACTCTACACCTTGGTCAAAACAGTCTTGTATCATCTGTTCCCGATCATTATCAAATCGTTCATCATTGATATGCGCATGTGTATCGAACAATCGCATTATCTCACCACACTTCCTGGAGTTAAGGATTCAATATTCGTTACTTCTAATTGATCCTCTTCATTAGATGCGGACAAAATCATACCTTCTGACATATGACCCATGATTTTTTTCGGCGCTAAGTTTGCCAAATAAATTACTTTTTTACCAATTAAATCTTCTGGTTTGTAAAATTGAGAGATACCGCTTACCACAGTACGTGTTTCAATTCCTAAATCTAATGTAAATAGCAATAATTTTTTAGATTTTTTCACCGCTTCACAGGTCAATACTTTCGCTACCCGTAAATCTAATTTTGCAAAATCATCGTATTCGATAGCCTCTTTGATAGGAGGAATATTGCTAGTATCAACAGATTCCTCAACTACTTCTTCAGTAGTTTCTGGCACTACATCCACCATTTCAGGAATTTCAAAACGTGGGTAGATTGGATCTCCTTTCACCACTTTTGTACCTGTAGGAAGAGCACCAAATGTGCGTACATCATCTAGCATAGCTTGTGCAAACCCTTGTAAGCCAAGTTGTTCCCAAATTTTAGGAGCTCCTGTTGGAATCACTGGGTCCACTAACACAGCGATGATACGTAAAGATTCTGCCAAATGATACATAACAGCTTCTAAACGCTCAGCATCGCCTTCATTAGCACCTTTTGCCAGTACCCAAGGCATCGTTTCATCAATGTATTTGTTCGTACGACCGATGAAAGCCCATACAGCTTTGAAAGCTTTGTTGTACTGCATATCTTCCATCAATTGTTCGTAGTCTTTTACCGTTTGCTCTGCTAAGGCAATTAAATCCTTATCCACCTCTTCTGTCGGCTCATGTTTTGTGATAATACCACCATGATATTTTTCAATCATCGCTACGGTACGATTCAACAAGTTACCAAGATCATTAGACAAGTCAGCATTGATTTTCGTAATGAAGTTAGGCAAGCTGAAATTACCATCATTGCCTAAATGCACTTCATTCACCAAGAAATAGCGCAATGCATCAGAACCATAGGTATCAATCAATGGAATTGGGTCGATCACATTGCCTAAGGATTTACTCATTTTTGTTCCATCAACGACAAGCCAGCCGTGGCCATATACTTTTTTCGGCAATGGCAAGCCAAGGCTCATGAGCATAATCGGCCAAATGATGGTATGGAAACGCACGATTTCTTTCCCCACTAAATGCAAGTCTGCAGGCCAGTACGTTTCAAATAAATCACTGTTTTCATCTAATGGGTTTAGTGCAGAAATATAGTTAATCAACGCATCAAACCACACATACATAACATGTTTTTCATCAAATGGTACCGGAATACCCCAGTTAAAGCTAGTGCGAGATACTGCCAAATCTTCTAAGCCTTGTTTGACGAATTGAATCATCTCGTTGCGACGAGATTCTGGTTGAATGAAATCAGGATTTTCTTCAATGAATTTGAACCATTGATCAGCGTATTTGTTCATGCGGAAGAAATAACTTTCTTCTTGTACCACTTCTAATGGACGCCCGCAATCAGGACATGTTTTTTCTGGACCTAATTTAGATTCTGGCCAGAATGTTTCACATGGTACGCAATACAAACCTTCGTAAGAAGATTTGTAAATATCTCCATTGTCGAAGGCCTTTTGGAATAAATGTTGGCAATATTTGATATGTCGTTCATCCGTAGTTCTAATAAAATCATCATGAGAAATGTTCAATTTTTCCCACAAATGTTTAAATCCATCTACGATTTGCGTCGTATATTCTAATGGAGTAATACCCATCGATTCCGCCATACGTTGGATTTTTTGTCCATGTTCATCAGAGCCTGTCAAAAATCGCACATCATAACCCGCTCTACGTTTAAAACGAGCAATTGTATCAGCAATGGACGTACAGTATGTATGCCCAATATGTAATTTCGCACTTGGATAATAAATTGGTGTCGTAATATAATACGGTTTCTTAGTCATCTGTTCTCTCCTTACTATACCATTCAATTTCATTATATACATCGCGCCGTGAAAGGCCACGTTCTTTTGCAATTTGACGGGCTGCCTCTTTTTTAGGTACTCCCGTTTCGATTAAGGCTAAGGCTGCCTCTAACGGTGAAAGCACCACTTCTTCCAGCACTGCTTCACCTGTTACTGTCTCACTACCACCTACTAAGAGGACAAATTCCCCTTTTTCTACGATTTGACTAAAATCATTTTGTAATTCTAGCAAAGTGGTTCGTGTGAAAGTTTCGAACTTTTTCGTCAGTTCACGACCTACTGTAATAGAACGATTTCCTAAGCCTTCATATAAGCTTTGGATCGTTTCTTCTATACGATGGGGTGCTTCATAGAAAATAAGGGTTCCTTCATAGGTAGCAATCCGTGATAGCACCTCTTTTACATGCTGCTTTCGCTTCGGTAAAAATCCGATGAAGTGAAACTCCTTCGTATTTTGCCCTGATGCAATGAGTGCTGTTAAACCTGCATTCGCCCCTGGCAATGGAACAATAGGGATTCCTACTTCTAGGGCTTCTTTCACCAAATCTTCGCCGGGATCAGAAATAGCAGGCATACCCGCATCACTAACCAAGCCTATAGATTGACCTTCTAACAAGCGTTCGATGAGTTCTGTCCCCTTCTCCACTTTATTGTGTTCATGATAGGATATCATAGGCTTAGCAATATTAAAATGTTGTAATAACACTCCCGTATGACGCGTATCTTCCGCTGCTACCACATCTACTTCTTGTAATGTACGCACAGCCCGATAGGTCATATCTTCTAAGTTCCCAATGGGTGTGGGAATTAAAAATAATATCCCTTTATGACTACTCATAATATGCTTGTACCTCTTCTGAATAGGAACCATCCACTTCGTATATATATAAAGGTGGTTCCACAATCATGCCTAATTTTCCACCATATTTTAATTCTAGTAATACCAATTTGCTCACTTTATCTTGATTACCATGAACAAATCGCATTCGTTTGACTCTAAATTGAGTCTGTTCAATAGCATGTAACAAGGATTCTAAGCGTGGTGTGGTATAAATCATCCACAAAGTACCGCCAAATTTTAAATACCGTTGAACTTGTAGCAATCTATCTTTCATAGAATGTTGTTGTTCATGCAAGGCTAATGCTACACTTTCTTCTTGCGATAAAAGTCCACTATTCGGTTCAAAATAGGGGGGATTCATGTAGATACCATCAAACTGACCATAGTAAACTTTACCTGCATCGGTCATGTAATCTAGCTCCACCATGAATACTGCTTCTGCAATATCATTATGGATGACACTTTTCTGAGCTAGCTCAATGACACGAGGATTACAATCAACCCCTACTACATGACGGGCTCCACGATGGTACAACACATGAGGAATTACCCCTGTGCCGGTACCTAATTCTAAATACTGCTTATTGGATTTCGCCTCTCCAAAATGAGCGAGTAAGATAGCATCAATAGAAAACTTAAATTCTCCTTCATCTTGGAATAGCTGAAACTCACTCAGTAGCAATTCTGTGACTGTAATATTACTCTTCATCCGGCAATGCCACTTCCGACCAATGTAAGTCGATTGTACGTCCTGCTTCTAATTGTACTTTTACTGTCTTTTTCATGGTATTGATTTTTAAGACTTTTCCTAATCCTTCATCGGTAACCACTTCTTTACCGATACCTGGGGGCTCTGCTACAGGAACTGGTTGTTTTGCTTTTTGTGAATACAAGTCTCCCCCTTTTTGGTAGGAGTCATTTTCATAGTTCAAACAGCACATCAAGCGACCACAAATACCAGAAATTTTTGTTGGATTTAAACTCAAGTTTTGATCTTTCGCCATCCGAATCGATACAGATGCAAAATCACCTAAAAACGTAGCACAACATAATGGACGACCACAGGCACCAATTCCATTTAATACCTTCGCCTCGTCACGGACCCCTACTTGGCGCAATTCAATGCGCGTACGGAATACATTGGCCAAATCTTTTACAAGTTCACGAAAATCAATACGACCTTCTGCAGTAAAGAAAAAGACAATTTTATTCATATCAAATGTATATTCCACATTGATTAATTTCATCGGCAATCCACGATAGGCAATTTTTTCTAATCCGATTTCAAAGGCTTTTTCTTCTCGCTCTCTATTTTTCTCTACTTGTTTATAATCTTTTGGTGTTGCTTTACGCGTCACTTCTTTCAGCGGTTGTACCACGCTATCTTTCGATACTTTCCGTGGTCCAATTACGACTTCCCCAAATTCCAAACCACGAGAGGTTTCTACTATGACACCATCTCCTGTCGTAAGGGTTACAAACCCAGGGCTAAAGTAGTAGATTTTGCCTGCTTTTTTAAAGCGTACTCCTACTATAGTAACCACTATATATCCTCCTTCACAGCCTCCCTTAAGGCCAATATAACTCCATCTATAACAAGGCCTAAGCGCACATTAAGGCGCAGTGCCTGTTCTGCTTCTAATGTAATGGGCACAATTCGTTGCAAAGATTTAGACGACCATCGTTGTAAAATCATTTGCATGCGGAATCGATACTCACTAAGTATCATCTTCTCACTCTCTATACCATATCGCAAGGCTAACATGTCCCTTGCTAGCACTCGTAACCAACCCAATATATCGAGTACCACTTCTTTTGAAAGTCCCTCAAAGGATAAGGTTAAGGTGGTAAAGAAATGACTTCTTTCAACCACACATTCTAGCACTTCCATCGCCTTTTCTAAACTTTCAATACCACCAGCCTGCGCCCACTGACGAGCTAATGTGGGATTTCCACGAGCACTTCGCACAGCACGTCGAATGTCTCCTGTATATCCTTCCTTGGTTAAGGCTTTCACCAACTCTTCTTCTGGCACTGGTTGCATACCAATGAGCATGCATCGTGACACGATGGTGGGTAGTACATTATCGATATTGGTAGTGACAATGATAAAATACATATTTCTCGGTGGTTCTTCAATCGTTTTCAGCATTGCATTCGCTAGAACAGTATTGGCCGTCTGAAAGCCTTCTACGATAACCACCCGTGGTGTATCACTAGATACATTGATATACTTCTCTAATAAGGTATACCATTGTTCCACACTGAGCTGTGTTTTCATAGGGCGAATCCAAAAAGCTTGACCTTGATCAATATAGATTGGCAAACCTTTCTCTTTGACTGCGCTCTCACTTTCACCAGACTCAATGCGTTGTTGCTCTATAGCGGATAAAAAGGTCCGTCCCTCATCAGGAGAAAAAATCTGACGTCCCACTATTAAGGATCCAATGGCTATAGCCATAGAGGTAGATTCTAAACCTGTTTCTCCGTAGAGCAGTAAGCTATGGGGTAAAGCAGAATCATGGATTAATGTAGTAATTTGTTCTTTCACTTGGTGTTGACCAAGTACAGTTTCAAAAAATGACATACACCCTCCTTTACCTCATAAGACTACCCTTTATTATAGCATGTTATGACAATAATTACACCGCTAAAAGAAAGAAACACGACAGAGTCTGCGCAATGTTACGTCATCCTGTCGTGTTACATATATCTATATATCTTATTCCAAGCTATGCCTTTGTATGTCTCCTCACTAGGCTAGAAAAATAGTTTCTTACTGATTACCCTGAATATACTGTTTTGCAATGCTATAGACTTCCTCATGAATGTCTTCAATGGTGCGCAATTGATTACTTTCATTCTCACAATGTACTCGATGCCAATCATAAGTGGTCACCAACATATCATAAGCCTCATGAACTGCCGTTAAGTGAGTGGTATCTTGTTCATGAATGTCTCCCGTATTACCACCAGTCTTGCCTGTACGTTCTGCTAATAAAGCTTTGGACAAAGATAGAGGCATGTCTAATAGAATCACTGCATCAGGTCTTGGTAACCCATATAAATCGTATTCCAACTGGTCAAGCCACTGTAAAAATATTTGACGTTCTTTCATATCCGTATACTTTATCATTTGATGCACCATATTAGATGTGGTATACCGGTCGGCAATGATAATGCCGCCTTTTTCATAGAAGTGCTGCCAATCTTGGCGATACGATGCAAATCGGTCTATCGCATAGAGAGTGCTAGCCACATAGGCATTCACGGAGTTTGCCTCTTTTCCGAAGTCCCCACGTAAATACATTTTGATAGGCTCCGCCGCTGGACTGTCGTAATTAGGAAAACTTACAGATCGCACAGGATATCCTTCTGCTTGTAATCGTTCCAACAATTTTGCGGTCTGCGTGGCCTTACCACTGCCGTCGCCACCTTCAATAATAATTAATTGTCCCATATATATCTCCTTATGACATCGTAATTCTTCTCGTATACTCTTTCAATCCCTTATATATATCGTGTGTATCTTCTTACTAAATACATTTTATTTCTATGCATAATATATCTATATATCTTTACATACGAGGATTGTCTTCAGCTGGCGGTCCCTAGCACCATTCGGCACATACCCATCACGTTGTTTCTGCCCAACATATGCCAATACTTCTTTCGTTATGATCTCACCTACACCTAAACAAGGGATTCCTGGTGGGTAATAGGTAATCGTTTCTCCACTAATTCGTCCTAGAGCTTCTTCCAAAGGGATTTCTTCCAGCTCTGCATAAAATGCCTGCCGAGGTGAAAGCACCACTACTGGTGTCGGTAATATTTCCATTATACTTGCATCTACATCACTGTCATTCGTAGTATATGTATCATCTACACTATCTATAATACGATTCTTTGCACTATTCACTGTATTGAAAGACGTATGATTACTTTGGTCAAGTAAACATGAGTTGTCTCGTTGTGCATACGCTCTACCACTCTTTGTGCTACCTTCTGGCTTATATCTATACATGGCTGAGATACCCTGCACCGCCTCTATGACCTGTTGTATAGATGCTTCTGTATCGCCTATGGTAATTAACAGCAATACATGGTAAGCTTTCATCAATTCTACTTCAATACGGCGTTGTCGTAACTCTAGTTCTAACTCTTGTGCAGTGAGTCCAAGTCCCTTCGCATCGATAATAATCTTTGTTTCATCGAAACTGAAAGCCCCTTCTATATCCTCATAACCAGGACAAACAATGCCAGGAATCTCATTCAGAGCTCTTCGCAATGTACGAGCTAATTCCAATGTTTGCTTCATAAGGGACTGACCCTCTGTAGCCCATTGATGGCGCGCCATATCCAAAGATGCTAAGAAAATATAATTCGGACTAGTGCTCATCAAAATTTGTTGCAATCGTTGAATACGGTTTACATCAATATGAGTCCCTTGTCCGTGGAGCATCGAGGTCTGTGTCAGCGAACCTAATAATTTATGTGTGCTTTGGGCAACTAAATCTGCTCCACTTTCTATAGCAGACACTGGCATGCCTAAGTATGGCATAAGATGTGGTCCATGTGCTTCATCCACTAACACAATCATGTGTCGTTTGTGTGCTGCTTCTACAATTCGTTTTACATCCACACCGATTCCATAATAATTAGGATGAACCAGTAAGATGGCCTTTGCCTCTGGATGAGCATCCATCGTAGTAATAGCCTCCTCCGCAGTCACCCCTGTAGGAATGCCCCAACGTTGATGAAAGCGTCCTCTCATATAAATTGGTTTAGCTCCACTTAACACCAGGCTATTATGAACAGAACAATGGGCTTCTCTAGGAATAATGATAGAGTCACCTTCTTTCACAGCACTCATAATCATCATTTGAATCGCACCTGATGTACCATTAATAGAAAACCATGTATGATCGGCACCAAAGGCCTGTGCCGCCAATTGTTGTGCTTCCAGTAATTCACGTTCTGGCTCATGATAATCATCAATGGCATACATTAACCCTAAATCATAAGGCAGCGCTGGACCCATCCACTCTGTGAGCAATGTAGGCGCTCCTACACCAATTTTATGACCCGGCGTATGAAAGGGCACCATATGTTGTTCTTTATATCGTTCTAAAGACTCCACAAAAGGAAGCCTGTGTTGATTTATGTTTTGTTTCATATATTTACTATTGATTCTTTCACAATATCATTAAGCTTATAGTTCTAAATACTCTATCTAGTATTCTACCCTACTCTGTACATCCATTCAACTAATTCCATCACCTTTAGCATAGATTTCTATTCCTCTATGATATGACATAAGTATACACACATATTGATATCAATATATTTTACATACAAGATACTATAAAAAAACTGCTACAATTTGTAATTCCTTACAAACTGTAGCAGTTTTTACTTATTTACTATATTCCGCAACGTATTGGGCACCTGCTTTTACATAGTGTTCCATTGTGTTTGCCACATGGTGTAAATCTTGACCAGTCAATGCGTTGATGTCTTGACCGCCCGTTGCACTATTGATAATTTGTGTAATTTCGTAACCACTATATCCTAGCACAGACAAGCGGTTGGATAAACTTTTAATTAAGCTCATTGCTAACCTCCATTTGTGTAGTAATTATTTGAATTCATTTCCAAAATTGGATCCTTCTGTGGTCGGGTTGAACCACCATAGCTCATAAACCATCATAAGGGTGTATACTGTAAGCATCTATTCGTATACCTACCTTATTCTAGCATCAGTCTACTTCGCTATGTTAGGTATTATTATAACGATATTTTTCGATATTGTCAAGTAGTTCTATAGAATTAAAAAAAATCGACCCCAAAAGGAGTCGATTTTCCATACTAACTTGTAATCAAAAGCGCTTAGCTAATTAAACTCAGTAGTATTAAGAACGTACAACTATTTTTTATTTTTAGTTGCTAATGTAGCTAACATAGCTTCCTCAGTACGACGTCGTACTGCATCCACTAATGGTTTGACTTCAAGAAACTCAGCATCAGTCAAACGGAAAGTACGTCCTTTACGTTCAAATAAGGATTTTTTGCGACCTGCACCAGCCCGCTTGCCGCCCCAATTATTACCTTTCATGATAATGCCTCCCTCACAATAAGTAAAAATAAAGACGATTCACATTAAATACTAATTATACTGCTCTAAACTTAGTATATACTTTTATTTTCATAATTTCAAGATGAAAAGACATATATAGTGAATTTATTTGATTGAATTACGCCAACAAATCAAAAGTAATACAATAGTTAATCAAAACTACCCTGATATACACGATATATGCATAATAAAAACCAAAATAGAACAGGTGCTCTATTTTGGTTTTTCTGTCCTTAACGAGGACGCCCCTTTTTAGGATTATATAAGTTCATTCCTTTATCAATACCTACTTCTACACAGCCAAGGACTGCTTTTACCATAGCCTTAATCCCCTTTTGTACTGTGTCTTGTTGGTCTTCAGGAAACCGAGATAATACATGGTCTACCACTGTCCATTCTGGCAAAGGCCTACCAATGCCGAAGCGAAAATGTGGAAATCCATCCGTTCCTAAATGACTAATCATAGACTTAATGCCATTATGACCACCTGCACTGCCATTTGGTCGAATCCGTAATTTACCTACAGGCAAATCCATGTCATCATATATGACATACACATCTTCAGGTGTGAGCTTATAATATCGCATCAGTGGTCCCACCGATTCACCACTAAGGTTCATAAATGTTTGTGGTTTCACCAATAACACTTTTTCACCCTCTATGGTACAGGAGCAAATTTCTGCTTTATAATCTTCTCTCCAAGGTGTATGGCTTACCCCCTCGGCTATGGCATCTACCACCATAAAGCCGATATTATGACGAGTTCCCTCATAGTCCCTACCTGGATTTCCAAGTCCAACGATTAATTTCATCTTATTTATCGAACAAAGAGCTTACAGACTCTTCTTGAAAAATACGTAAAATCGCTTCTCCTAATAATGGAGCCACGGACAATACTGTAATATTTGGTAAGCGACGTTCTTCAGGAATATCGATTGTATTTGTGACAATCAACTCTTTAATGTTGGAGTTTGCAATGCGTTCACAAGCTGGATCTGTCAATACTGCATGCGTGACACAAGCGGTTACAGATTTTGCACCAAATTCTTGCAATGCTTTCGCCCCTTCTACAAGAGATCCCGCTGTATCTACGATATCGTCGATGATGATACAGTTTTTACCTTTTACATCACCGATTAAGTTCATCACTTTTGCTACGCCTGGTTGTGGGCGTTTTTTCTCAATAATAGCAATTGGTGCGCCAATACGGTCCGCTAAATCACGAGCACGTGTTACGCCACCAAGGTCTGGAGAGACAACGATGACATCGTCCATTTTCTTTTCATTGATATAGTTTGCAATAATGGAAGCTCCCATTAAATGGTCTACTGGCACATCAAAGAAACCTTGAATTTGACCTGCATGAAGGTCTACAGTTACAAGGCGAGTTACACCAGCAGTTTGTAATAAATCTGCCATTAATTTTGCTGTAATTGGTTCTCTACCACGAGTTTTTCTATCTTGGCGAGCATACCCATAATATGGTACAACGGCTGTGATATGACGAGCGGACGCACGTTTTAATGCATCTGCCATGATGAACAACTCAACTACATTATCATTCACAGGATAGCTAGTTGGTTGCACGATAAATACGTCTTTACCACGTACACTTTCATCAATCATGACTTGTACTTCCCCATTGTTAAAACGTCCTACAAACGCTTCTCCTAATGGAAGGTCCAAATAATCACAAATTTCTTTGGCTAATGCTGGATTTGCATTACCTGTAAAAACTTTGAGTCGTTTACCATCTTCTAATGCCATGTCATTACTCCTCTAAAACAATTGACTTACAATTTGATGCACAAAGGCTCTCTATATATTGTACTTCATTTTCTCAATTTTGTGTAAACTATTTTATTAAATTTTAACACAAATTTATTTTTTGAAAGTATCTTCTGTAACCCAGTTTTCTTTTACCACTTGGCGAGCCCGTCCAAATGCCAATCCACGGCTTGGCACATCCTTCGTAATCGTAGAGCCAGCGGCTACATAACTTTCACTGCCAATTGTGACAGGTGCTACTAAATTGGAATTACAACCCACAAACACGCCATCCTCAATAATCGTACGATGTTTCTTTTTACCATCATAGTTGACAGTAATGGTACCACAACCGATATTTACCTTGGCTCCTACATCACTGTCTCCGATATAAGATAAGTGAGGAAGTTTTGTACCTGTACCAACCACGCTATTTTTCACTTCTACGAAGTTGCCGATTTTTACCTTATCAGAGAGCACTGTATCTGGGCGCAAATGCACAAATGGTCCAATCACTGTATCATTTTTAATTTCACAATCGTGGGCGTAAGAATCATGGATGTGATTATTATCGCCCACTGTCACATTGGACAAACGTATGTTAGGTCCCAAAATATTATTCGTACCCACCACCGTATTGCCTTCTAAGGTTGTATTTGGATAGATGATCGTATCTGACCCCACCACCACTTCTGGAGCAATGTAGGTGCTATGTGGGTCCACTAAGGTAACGCCCGCTTCCATTAACGCTAAGTTTGTGCGATTCCGCAAAATCAATTCTGCTTGCGCCAATTGTAAACGGCTATTGACCCCTAGGGATTCATCGCTGTCCATGGTCATGTAAGCGCTCACCGTTTTGCCTGCTTGTACAAGGATGCTCACCACATCTGTAATGTATAGCTCTCCTTGTGCATTGTCATCTGAAAGTTGCTCTAAACAAGGCCATAATTCTTTGGAATCGAAAATGTACATCCCAGTGTTCACTTCGTGCACTTTTAATTCATCCAATGTACCATCTTTTTCTTCTACAATACGTTCTACGAACTTAGCATCATTACGGATGATTCGACCATATCCATATGGATTATCCATATAAGCCGTTAACACTGTGGCTGCTGCCCCTGTTTCTTTGTGGTGCGCTAATAATTGTTCCAATGTTTGTTGTGTGACCAATGGTGTATCACCGCATAACAATAAAATCAATCCATCATGGTTACCTAGCACAGATTCAGCTTGTTGCACCGCATGGCCCGTACCTTTTTGTTCTAATTGTGTGACGTATTTCACACGGTCCCCTAAGTAAGCTTTTACATGATCCCCACCGAAACCAACGATGACCACATTGCGCTGTGCCCCGACAGATTGAGCCGCTTCTAAGACACGTTCCACCATAGCTTTACCCGCTACTTTATGCAATACCTTTGGAAGTTTAGATTTCATGCGTGTCCCTTTACCGGCCGCCAAAATCAAACCTACTAATTCATTCATATACATCCACCTTTATTGTTATTGAATAATAATTATATATAAATTAGCATACCATATTGTGGGAGATTTTTCGACACTAAATATAACTTTATTTCTTATACGCTTCATAAATTTCTGTCTTAATTGTATGGATTCCACAGCAAATTTTCTTCAAGTTTGCTCATTTTATGTCATGGAGTACATATTTTTCATAAAAATAGTCGTTTTGTGGCATGAGTTGCAAATTCTTAACAGAAATAGCAATTTTATGTCATGGAGTGCAAACTTTTAATACCATTTTCTACTACAGAATTTTTTTATACCAGTACAATCTATGACATAAATCTGTATACTTTCATATTATGAATTCTTAAGTTTCTATAAGCCTACTATATACACAACAAAGGAAAGCCCCCCCTACTGAGGCTTTCCTTTGTAACTTTCACTAGCACATTTTACTAGTACCCATTCTTTTATCTGTATTGTTTCATCTGTCTAGGCTTTATCAGCAGCCGCATAGATTTTTTGTACCCCTCTATTAGATAAGTAACAAGAGAACATACAAAGAACTACGCCCACTAATAATGTGTAGAAGCCCATGTCCCAGCCCCAATGGTCTACAACAAAACCAAAGAGTGTTGTTCCTAAGGAACTACCCACAAGGTAACTCATAAATCCACGCAAGCCTACAGCAGATCCTAAAGCAAATGTTGGAATGACTTCCATCGCTTGTACTGGAATCATAGATTGTGGAATATAAATCAAACATCCAGTGATACAAGCAAATACAGTGGCCCATAAAATACTATCAGAATTCATATATCCAATGACGCAAGCAAAGATGACCACTAAGCAATAGATTGGTAATTGCATGATGCGTCCTTTGAAGTATTTATCTACCAAATAGCCTGCCAAGATCGTAGATGGAATGGCAGCCCATTCAAATAACATATAGGCTACACTCATCTCTGTTTTAGTAAATCCTTTTACTTTCAGTAAGTATAAAGGAATCCAAGTAATCATACCAAAGCGGACCATGTATACGAATACGTCGATCAACACCAAATACCAAGAGTTTGGGTTTTTAAATACAAAGTTATAGAACACTTGGAATGCATTCATATTCTCTGGTTTACCCGCTGCCATTTTAGCAGATTTTTGTCCTGCTGCTTCCTCTTGGAATACTTCCTCTACCGTTGGTAACCCTTCTTCTGTTGGACGTTTACGAACAAAATACAAGACTAATAGCACACAAATTGCAGCTAATATTGCTGGTACTGCGAATGTACCGAGGCGCCAATGCTCTGTTCCTAAATAGCCAATGGCTACACCCACGATAGGTGCTACAATGCCACCACCTAAGTTGTGGGACATATTCCAAATTGTACTAGCACGACCACGTTGTGATCTAGGGAACCAATACCCAACTGTAATAATTGACGGTCCTACGCCCATTCCTTGGAATAAACCTAATAAAATAACGAGTCCGATAAATAAGGAATAATGTGTAGTAAATCCCATCAATACATTCAAGATTACACATAAAGTCAACCCGATAGCCATAAAATACTTCGGATTTGCTTTATCTGCCAACACAGACATAAATCCTTTGCTAAGTCCGTATGTAATCAACAAACAGCTAGACAATAACCCTAATTGCGTTTTACTTAAATCTAGTTCACCAGATAAATAAGGCAACGCTAAATTAAAGTTACTGCGCACTAAGTAGTAAGCTGCATATCCAATCCATACACCAATTAGAGAATTCATTTGCAAGCGTAAAAAACGACTTTTTACCTCTTGACTAACTTGTTCCATTCTAATGCCTCCTTTACAATGTACACCATGGCATAGTATATACCTTTTTTAGATGATAGGCTAGTAGTTTATTTCTGAAAGAAGCTTATCTCTTCTTAGGAAAACCTATATATCTTTCTTATACGAATACACAAAAGCACCATACATTTCTTGTCTAAATATATTAAGAATCATATGGTGCTAAGTACTTCGTCTATACTAATGCATAGATATATCTATTTAATTTTATAATGCAAAGCGATAGGTTCTCGTTGCATAGGCTCGGACTGGTCGTCCATTACGTGTAGCTGGTACAAAGGTCCATTGATACGCCACGCGCATCACAGCTTGTTCAAATTCAGGTTGTCCGCTGCCTCCAATAATATCTACAGAGCTAACTGAACCATCTTTTTCTACTACCAATTGAACAACCACAGTGCCTGTTTTACCTTGGCGGAGCATTTTAGGAGGGTACGGTGCTTCTACATCACTGACTAAAGATAAACTACCAGCATCGACAATCACTCCATCATCGTTGCCGTCTACCCCGTTACCATCTCCAGTGCCTTTGCCGTCGCCATCTCCGTCGCCATCTCCGTTACCATCACCATTTCCATCGCTAGGTCCCGTACCTTCTCCACCGCCTCCAGGATTTCCTGAAAGTGCTGATGGCGGTGCGACAATCGCTACCTGTTTAGGTGCTTCCGCTTTCACTTGTTCTAAAATTGCTTCTGCATCGGCTAAATTCGTAATCGGCGGTGGAATTTCACGTTTTTCAGTATGGGGTGCTGTAATCGCTGGTCCTGCACTCGGTTGCCCTGCACTACCTTTGTCCTCATGAACCAACTGCACCTCTACAATTTCATCCGATTCTGGTGTCGGTGTTTGGATATGACCCAATACGCCTAGAAGTACTACAAGACCTATATTTGTCAGTCCGGATATCACTGCGGGTATACGCCATCGTCTATCCATAGTACCTCCTTATTTACTATCTGTCGCAATGGATACTTTAACAATACCCATTTGTTTCAATGTGTCTAAGACAGTAACAAATGCGCCATATTCAGCTTTCACATCACCACGCAAGATAACGACCATGTCATCGCCCTTCGCTTTTTCAGCTTGCAAGTAGCGAATCATTTGGTCAAGCGTCACCGGTTGTGCTTCCACATAAATTTGTCCATTGCTAGTTACAGTAATTGGAATTTTACGTTGCAAGTCCACTTTCGACGCCACCGCTTGCGGTAACTGAATTGGCACAGATTTTTGTACGACCATTGTCAACATACTCATCATGAAAAATACCAATAAAAAGAAGATGATATCAATCATTGGAATAATCATGAGTTTCGGTTTAGACGTAGTCCGTAAGGATCTAAGCCGCATGGTTGTCACCTGCCAATTCCGCCATATACATAGCACTTGCATCTTCGATTTGGCTAATCAAAATATCTTGTTGTTGCACTAAGTATGTATGTAAAATTAAAGCAATAATTGCCACGATCAAGCCTGTAGCTGTGGCGATCAAAGCTTCCCCTACGCCGCCAGTGATGGCAAATGGTTGTCCTTCAGAAATGGATAATACACTGAAAGACCCAATCATACCTGTTACTGTACCCAACAAACCCAACAAAGGAGCCATTGTTACGATAGATTCAATATAGTTCAAATATTGACGTAACTTAGCAGATTCACTAATGGCTGCTGCTTCCAACAATTTTTCTTGTTGTTCTTTATTATTGCCACCACGAGCTGCTTCTGCAATGACATGTGTTGCCATCCCTTTGCTTGTTTCTTTTAAGGCTTGTAAGCCCTTCCAATTGCTTTGTTGTACTAGTGGAATAATCTTTTCACGCAATGCATTTACATCATCTAACATAGAGCGATAGAAACGCAACCGTTCTACGAAAATAATCACCGCAATAAAAGAACAGAGTAACAATGGATACATTACATATCCACCCTTAATAAATAATTCAAATAATTCCATGTGATACCTCCTTATACATAAATACTTATTTCACTGTTTCCGTAAAAATAATATGAATAGAATCTTCTGTCGGACCTTCTACGATGCGACTATGTACACCATATAGATTTTGAATAAACTCTGGTGTCAACAACTCTTTTGGCGTCCCTGTGCCAACCACTCGTCCTTTTTCCAAGGCTACTAAACGATGACAGAATTGGGATGCCAAGTTTAAATCATGAACAGCCATCAATACAGTTACACCCGCATCACGAACGATTTCCAACATTTCCAATTGGTACTTGATATCCAAATGATTCGTTGGTTCATCCAAAATCAAACATGGGCTTTCTTGTGTTAAGGCTCTGGCCAAAATCACACGCTGTTGCTCTCCCCCTGAAAGGCTCAAGAAACTACGTGTTTCCATATGATCCATGCCTACCTGTGCTAAAGCCCGTCTAGCTATAGTATAGTCCCCCGGCGTATCTCCTTCAAGTAATTTTTTATGAGGCATACGCCCCATAAGTACAATATCCATCACTGAAAAGTCAAATTGGTATTGATTATGTTGTGCCACTACCGCCATTTGCAAAGCACTTTCACGAAATGAAAGTTCATCTAAGGCGCGGCCATTCAACATAATTTGTCCTGCATTAGGATGCAATGTACGATAGATACATTTTAACAACGTACTTTTACCACTACCATTAGGACCAATTAGACCTACAATTTCACGGTCTTGCACTTTTAAATCTATACCTTGTAAGATTTGCGTTTGTCCAATGCCAAAGGCAACTTGTTCTGCTTGTAAATTCATTAATTACCTCCGAACGCATAGGTTTGCTTAATCATTAAGTATACAAAAGCTGGCGCACCGATCACAGAAATTAAAATACCAATCGGTAATTCCGTATGAGGAATAATCGTTCTACTGAGTGTATCTGCCACCACAAGTAATAAAGCGCCTCCCAAGGCAGAGATAGGAATTAAACCTTTATGATTTGTTCCCAACGCTTGTCGTACAATGTGCGGAATAAGCAACCCTACGAATCCTATAATCCCTGCTGCATACACGGCAAAACCTATCATAATCGAACTCATCACAAGGTATAATTGGCGATATCTGTGTAAATCTATCCCTAATGTGATAGCCACCTCATCACCCAGTAACATCAAGTTCAAAATGCGTGTTTGGGACCAGAAGAATACAATTGGTACTAGAATAACAAGTAGCATAATGCCAATCAAATCCCAATTAGCCCCTGCCAGACTACCCATCATCCAGAAGATTACGTTTTGAATCCCTTCTTTATCGTTTGCAAAGTATACAATAATACTCGTAAAGGCACTGCAAACGGCGCTCAAGGCCATCCCGGCTAACAACAATTTAATTGCATTAGCACGTCCACCCATATTAGCAATAATAAGCACACCAAAGGATATAACCATAGCCCCTATGAAAGCCATAATACCTACGTATTCTTCACCAAAGGCAATGCCCACACCCATTAAAATGGCTACTGTAGCGCCTGTAGATGCACCTGATGAAATACCTAGAATATATGGATCTGCCAATGGGTTTTTAACAATGGCTTGCATAATAACACCACTGACAGCAAGTCCCGCACCTACTAGAGCCGCTAAGACAACCCGTGGCATACGCAACATCCATACAATATCATTCAAAGCCCCTTGTCGTGGATCCTCAATCGTGATTGTATCTACAAATTTTGATGCCACCACTTGCCACAATGTATTTGCTGGAATATGAACAGTTCCTAAAAATAAAGACCATGCCATTCCCGCAATCAATAGGGCTATGAGTATAATTCCCACACCCACCACTGTAAGCGTATGTGTTCGATTACTCATGAATACCTCCTGTAAAATTAGGATACAATCCGTGAATCATAAGATTCAATCCATCATGGATTCGTGTACCTGCGCTATACACCATAAATAGGGGAACCCCATGTACTCGATGATTACGTATGGCATCTACGTGTTGTAGTGTAGGATTCTTATATAGATTGTCTATGAGTTCATCTTGCCGTTCATAATCCTCTTCTACTAGCACTAAAAAGATAACTGATGGATTTAAATGAATCAACTCTTCTGCATTGATTGTTTGTCCTGCCTCAGAAATAAGATGTCCTCCTATTTCTTCCAGCATATTTCCTGCTAATGTTTCCTTATCATACACACGATACTGGCGTCCCGAATTCTCTAATATTAAAACCGTATCTTTTGTGCTCTGCGCTTCTCCATAGACTCTTGCCTCTGCCACTGCCCGTTTAGTTCGATTCACCAGCGCCTGCGCCCGTTCTTGTCTATTGACAATCGCGCCTAGATCAAGAATATATTGATATTCTCCCTCTACTGTTCTCTTAGATTTTTTATAGGATGCTCTTGAAATATAGCTATCAATCCCACGTTGTGCCCAGAAATCTGTACTCTTCCAGTTATTCTTCTGAAAGGTAGAATACCAGCCTACAAGCAAATCTGGCTCCCATAATAAGGTAGTTTCTACATCTGGAATTTCCATGCTTTTATAAGGAATCTTTTCGTAAGCATCACGATATTCTTCTGCTATATATTTGCTATCTGGCACTCCTATAGCTGCAATCATACGATCACCTACACCTAAAGCAAGCAACGTTTCTACCGAACTTTGCCAAACGCCCATGATGCGACGTGGTTCCCCTTCATAGGTAATCTCTTGATCCGTACCTTTGCTCGTTAATTGATTTACCGTACGAGGTCCTACTTCCTGGGAAACAACAGTACTTTCCACATAGTCAGGCATAGGAATAAATTCTTCCATACCATGTAGATGTGCGCTGTATAATCCTAATATGATAGCTAACATACATCCAGTTATATATAACTTTCTCATTTATTCACCTAAACGAAAGAGCTACCAAGGTAGCTCTTTCATGAATCATTATTAGAATTTGTATTTAGCACCAATCATAGCTTGACGAGCTGGCATTGCAGAACTACCTGGGCCATATACGGCATAGCTAGTAGTTTCGTATGCTTCGTTCGTTAAGTTTGTCACTGCAACGTATGTTGTTAAATCTTTAGTAACCTCATAGTTTAAATTCCAATCTACTACTACAAAGCGTTTCGATGTAAAGGCTTCTATATTAGAGCCTGTGTAATAGTTTACTAACAATCCAGAAGATACTTTACCCGCATCATAATTTACATTGAGTGTATAATGATTCGCTGGACGCAATTTGTTAATACCTGTGTTAATATCACCAGAGTTATTATAGTTCCATGCTGGATTTACTACATAACCTGGTTTTGCAGACCATTTATCTTTTAAATGACTGTATGCCACACCAACAGTCCAGTTTTTATTAATCTTATGATCTACTGTAAGATTAAAAGATGTTTTCTTTTGATTTGCATTCACAGGAACACTTTCAAACCCCCTCGGAGTTCTTATTTCAAAGCTAGCAATAGCATTTGTCATGTCAGTAAGACTATAGTTTACACCTACAGTGGTTTTCTTGTTAAATATTTTTTGATAGCCTACTGTATATACATTTCCTTTTTCATCCTTTAAGTTTGTTTTTGTTCCATCATAGGCTGAAACATAATCACCACTACGTAATGGACGAAGAACTTTTGTCCAACCAGCATACACTGTGCTACCATCATGCAGTTGGTATTGTAGATTTAAGGAAGGTGTCACTACATGTGGATCGCCACCTAACGATTTTCCCGTTTCTGTTGTGTAATCACTATATTTAGCAAATCGTACAGCTGGTGTCACATCAAAATTATCATTTACATGAATTTTATCTTGTACATAACCATATAAAGAATTACGTTTTACAGATGTTTTTCTTTTCCGTACTTGATCTACATAATCATTTTGATCTTTATCGTAGGAAACATTCATGATGATATCATGTTTACCTATAGAACGTGCCAGTTGTAATTGAATCCCACGCTTTCTTTCATCATAATAATGTCTTGGATCTTGTGCTTTTCCACCCGTTTTAGCTACCCATTCTTCCAAGGCTGCTTTACTACCGCCAGGGAATGGGGCTAAATTTTTTTCAATCCATGCATCTAATAAAGCTCCATCTTTAGCCCCATCTGGGAAATCCTTTGTAAATTGATCTCCCGTTAAATTGAATGCCTTATTACTCATTCCATCATCATGTAATACCCAAGCATATTTATCACTACTTAAATATTGATGACTTTGATGATAGAAACGAACAAAGCTTTCCATGTCAGATTGACGATCGAAAGTGTATTTTACATCCACATCATTATTTTTATATTTACTATATGAATTGTAACCAAATCCATCTAGGGCAAATAAATTATGGTAGGCAGGATTTCCTTTTTCATTTTGCACAACTTTATATTTATTTTCGTACTCATAGTCCCCTGAATACTCTTCATTTAAGACTAACTTGCCATCTTCATCCCGTTCACCAACAGCTGCTTTAAATATAATTCGATTCCAATCTTTTTGATTCCAATACTTTTGATTTGGTGTAGTAATCGGATATCCATCCTTACCTTGTTGATGATTAATAGATACAGTTAAACGTTCTGTATCACTAAAATCTTTATCAAGTCGTACATTAGCGCTTCGCTCATCAAAACGAGAGCCACCCAATATTCCAATATCTCCGGTATGTCCATCACGATATTTTGTATCACCAGACATCACACGGTGTAGTCCGACAAAGTAATGTAAAGAGTTGTCATTTCCTGCACTACCAGAATAAGAGAAATCATAGTTATGTTTTCCCCAAGAACCAGTGGAAAGGTCTATAGAGCCTTGACTTATAGCCTCACCTTTTCGTGTGATAATATTGATAACACCACCAGTAGCATCAGAACCATATACAGAGGCTCCTGGACCTTTAATTACTTCGATTTTATCTACTGCATTAATATCGATAACTTGGTCAAGATTTACTCCTGTAGACTTACTACCTGACTCACTGCTACTTGCAATACGAGTACTTGTAGAGTTATCTACACGGCGACCATCCACCATAATAATGACACGAGTGTCTCCATTAATAGAAATACCATTATTGAAAAACTGGAACCCATATTCCCCTCCACGGTATCCTGGGTTTTGGAATGTAATACCTGGAATACGTTTGATCGCTTCTGTTAAATCAGCGTAATGACGTTTTTCAATTTCATCACGAGTGATAACTTTTACGTCACCACCTGTACGATAGTAAGATTGTTCTGTTACAGTGTTACCAAATTGATCTTTAGAACGATCACCTTTCACTACCTTTGTATCTAATTGATAGTTGTCTAAATGCTCATCAAATGCCGCGTGTACACCGCTAAATGTAGTCAATGCTACACAGGCTAACAGAGCTGCAGAAATGCGCTTATTTGTTATTTTCATGAATATACCTCCAAAAAATTTCGTACGCCCATACGAATTGATAAATTTATATTACCTTTACTACATAGTAAAGCACTGTTTATAATTATACTTCATGATATCTTTATTTTTCAATACGCTTATCAAATATAACTAAATTTCATATTAGATTTTTCTATATTCTATATTAGATTTTTCTATATTCTATATTATATTTTTGGTGCATATTAGATGTATTGGTATCTTTTTAACGTCTTATTTATACCCCATATAATGATTTCTCATAGAATATGTATGCAATCTGTGGTACTATGATAACTGAATACACTAAAGGAGGTATCTATGCAACAAACTAACAAAAAAGGTCTTATCACCGCTTTAAGTTGCTATTTTATTTGGGGACTTTTACCCATATACTGGGGACTTCTCCACCATATATCAGCCTATAGCGTACTTGCACACCGTATTATATGGTCTGCACTCTTTATGTCCTTTGTGGCTATTGGACTTAATTACCAACAATTTAAGAAAGACTGCATACATTTAAAACAAAATATATCTCAATTGGGTTTATTGATTCTGGCCTCTATTTTCGTATCTAGTAATTGGGGATTATACATTTGGGCCATCTCCAACAATCGTGTGATGGATACTAGTTTTGGATATTATATTAATCCGCTCCTTAATGTAGTCTTAGGGGTACTTGTTTTCAAAGAAAAGCTAACATTTCCACAGTGGTGTAGTGTAGGTTTAGCTACCATCGGCATTATCTTCATTTCTCTACAAATGGGAAGTACCCCTGACTTAGCCCTAGCCATTGCCTTAACCTTTGGTCTCTATGGTCTTGTAAAGAAAAAACTGTTGATTCATCCTTTTACAAGTATTGCCTTTGAAGCTTGGCTCGTAGCGCCCCTAGCACTAGCATACACAACGTACATCGACGCTAGCTCTTGGACAGCGTTTCAAAACGATTCCTATACAGCTGCATTATTCGTGATTTCTGGTCTAACCACATCGGCACCTCTCGTTCTATTCACCTATGGTGCACGATTGTTGCCGCTCAATCTATTAGGATTCCTACAATACCTATCCCCTACCATCGCTTTACTTATCGCCATCTTCTATTTCGGTGAAAGCTTCGATACCAATAAAATGATTTCTTTTTCTTTCATTTGGGTTGCCCTTGGAATCTATACAGCCTCCAATTACACTAAATAAACACAAAATAGCCTATGCATTCATCGCATAGGCTATTTTAGTATATTTTTATCATTCTTCATCTTTTTTTATGTAATACTACAATATTTCCTAAATTTTCATATACCTTCAGAGCATCCTCAAATTCTATAACTTTTACATAACCATATTGTTCCTATGATTTGTCCCAATCCTTACAAAACTTTTTCAATTCTGTATCCCTAGCAACTGAAAATTATTTTTATTTACTGTATACTAAAGGCATCAAAGGGAGCGACTCCTATGAGAGAACGCTCCATATACTTTATCATGCTAGACCCATGGTATCTTCACTTGTAAGAATGTCTGCATTCTTTCAGCGGCTTTCAGTCAAAAAAGTATCTGCAAATGATGATACCATAACAATGATTAAACTAATAGTAAACACAGAAAGGATACGCACATGGATACAATGAAACAGGCCCTTGGTCTTACAGGCAACGACAGAATGGAAGTTATGATCGACATTAAAGATCGCTTTCTCGGTGGCACCTTAGATTTAGAAACGGCTCGTACATTATTGAAAGAAAAAATCGGCACTTGTACGCCTGATGAATTTGCCTATGGTGAACAACAATTAAAAGGTTCTTACACTGACGAAGAAATCACCCATCGTATGGATGACTTGTTAGAATTATTCGATGGTATTTTAATCCGTGCGAACAATGAATATCCCGAACATCATCCATTAACAGTGTACCTAAATGAAATCAACGCAATGGAACAACAGTTAACGGAAATGGAAACTTTGTTACAAGCACCTCACTTCATCCTCAATCCTTGGCTTGGCGTATATGATGCCCTCACTACTTGGCGCATCCATTTAGCTCGCAAACAAAATCAATTATATCCTGTTTTAGAACGATACGGTTTTGACCGCCCTACGAAAATCATGTGGACTTTCGACGACGCCGTTCGTGATGCTATCTCTGAAAGCAAACAACTCCTAGAGTCTGGGCAAGAGTCCGAATTTTTAGCGAAACAAGCGGATGTCATCGATATTATCCGTGACCTTAACAACAAAGAAAAAGAAGTACTGATTCCAACAGCATGGAAGTTATTACAAGACAGTGACTTCATCACTATGAGCCAAGGTGATCATGAAATTGGATTTGCTTTCATCGCCCCTCCTCCATTTTATAAAGGCCGCCCTGATGCGGAACCTAAGAACCTTGGAGAGGTGTCTGCCAATGCAGGTCATGTAACACCACAACATAATCATGCTGATGTGGGAAATCATGAAAACACACCATTAGGTATTACTGGTAACTCTACTGCTCTTTTACAAGAGTTAGCACAATTAGTAGGCAAATATGGTATCAATGGAAGCCCTGAACAAACACATGACCTAGCTGTTGGCGCTTTAACAATTGAGCAAATTAAATTAATCTTTAAATTCTTACCAGTAGACATTACCTTTGTGGATGAAAACGATTTGGTTCGTTTCTACAATGATACGAAGCACCGCATCTTCCCTCGTAGTTCTAATATTATCGGTCGTGTGGTACAAAACTGTCATCCAAAGAAAAGCTTACCATTGGTACAAGAAATTATCGATTCTTTCAAAGCTGGCAGACAAGATTACGCTGAAATGTGGATTAACAAGCCTGACCTATTCATCCATATCGAATACATCGCTGTGCGTAACGAAGAAGGCCAATTTAAGGGTATCTTGGAAATGGTCCAAGATTGCACACATATTCGTAGCTTAAGTGGCTCCCGTAAAGAATTGATTTGGGAAGGTTCTAATTCTGCTTACCATGCAGTGGATCATATCGACTACAAACATGTACGCAAAGAAGACGCTCCATCTAGTACAGCTGAACAAGGTACAGTGCAAGATAGCACACCACAATCTACTATCTATGAAAATGACCTAGGATTAACTGGTGACACAAAACTATTCCCTCTATTCGATACCATTCCAGGTCTGAAAGATCATATGATTCATATTCACCCTAACTATAAAATGCTAAATTCTCCACTAGCTAAATTAATGAAACACAAAGCTACTTTATCTATGGTGGCAGAACGTGGCGAGATGTCATTAGAGGCATTAATCCAAGCGATCTTAGCTTTCAAACATAAGAATTAATACTATCTATTCGAGGACTATCAGCGATAGTCCTCTTTTTTATCCCCTTAATGCATCGTTACTAGCGTTGCCAATATATATTTTACACACAAAAAATACCTCGGAGGAAGGAGGATGGCTCTTACTGTCATCCAAAAATATATCATAGAACCTGAAAAGACAGACACAGTTTGCACTAGCAAACCATGTCTGTCTTTTCTATTACTCAATTTCTTTATTTTTAATTTTTTCCAAGAATATTTCGATGCGTTTTACCGCTTCTTTGATATTTTGCAAGGAGGTAGAATAGGCTACGCGAACGAATCCTTCTCCGCAGTCGCCAAAGGCATTCCCAGGCACCACGGCAATACGTTGATCATAGAGTAGTTTTTCACAAAACTCTTCTGATGTCATGCCCGTACTCGTAATAGATGGGAACACATAAAATGCCCCTTCTGGCTCGAATGTGTGCAGTCCCATACGATTAAAAGCACTTACCAATAGCCGGCGGCGCATATCGTATTCTTCACGCATGTATTGAATATCTTTATCTCCATTTTTTAACGCTTCTATAGCTGCATATTGAGACATTGATGGAGCACTCATGATACCGTATTGATGCATCTTCGTCATCTGCGCAATAATCGGTGCTGGACCAGTGGCAAACCCAAGGCGCCAGCCTGTCATTGCATAGGCTTTAGAAAATCCATTAATTAAAATAGTGCGCTCCTGCATACCTGGAATAGATGCAATCGTTACATGTGGTTCATCACCATAGGTAAGTTCACTGTATAACTCATCGGAGAGTACAAACAAATCATGTTTAATAACGACTTCCGCAATGGCTTCCAAATGTTCACGACGTAATACTGCCCCTGTTGGATTATTAGGGAATGGTAAGACTAATAGCTTCGTTCTCTCGTTTACTGCCGCTTCAATCGCCTCTGGAGTCAAACGAAACTCATCCTCTTCCTTCGTTACAATCTGTACTGGTTTGGCGTTACACAACTCCGCCAATGGTGTATAACACACAAAGCTTGGTACGGGAATCAATACTTCATCCCCTGGATTGAGTAAGGTACGACATGTTAAATCAATGGCCTCCGATCCACCTACAGTGACTATCACTTCCGTTGCCGGATCATAGGACACATGATACTTTCGTTCTAACCATTTAGAAATTTCTTCCCGTAGTTCCATAAAACCACGGTTTGGAGAATACCAGGTTTTCCCCTTTTCTAATGTAGTAATGCCTTCTTCACGAATGTGGTAGGGCGTAGCAAAATCTGGTTCACCAATACTGAGGGAAATAACATTATCTAATTCGTTAGCAATTTCAAAAAAACGACGAATCCCCGATGGCTTTACAGCTTTGATTTCAGTGTTTAAATAGTTGTCATAATTAATCATCGAATACATTTCTCCGATCTTCACGAACTCCACCCGTGTGGAACACAATATTGTTGTCTTTATAACGTGTTAAGATAAAGTTTGTTGTCGTGGACAACACCGAATCCAATGTAGATAGACGACGAGATACGAATAACGCAATGTCACGCATGCTCGCCCCTTCCACGATAACCGTCAAATCATAGCTACCAGACATAAGGTATACACCTTGTACTTCTGGAAATTCCATAATTCGTTCTGCCACTTTATCAAAACCTTGATCTGGAGCAGGAGTCACACCTAATTGGATAAGGGCTGTAGACTTATTTTGGTCTACTTGTTCCCAATCAATGACTGCTTGGTACCGTTTAATAATACCAGACTCCTCAAAAACTTGAATGCGACTTGCCACATGTGCTTCTTCACTGTTAAGCATAATGGCGAGATCTGCAGCCGACATGGAGGCGTCCTCATCTAATAAACGTAATAAACGATGATCCAATGTGTCTAATTGTACTGTCATAAGGGAGACTCCTTTCTTATGATTCACATCTATGTCTGATAAACGATAGCATTGTACATCTATTCTCAATGCTTATTTTTTTATTATAGTCAGTTTCTCTGAAAGTAGCAATACATTCTATAACACTCATACAAAATAAACATCACAATTAAAAGTATAGCGATACGCTGAATCCTACGGCACTGAACTTTCAATGAACTGCTACTTCTTATCTAGCTAAATGCTCATAATATAGATATGTACACTCTAAAAATTTTTTATACCCTCTTCATAGACTATCTTCCTATGTATAATTGACAGATAAATTGACATAGTACGTCTATATGTGGCCTGGTAGCCCATGATTTCCGATAATTATCTTTCATTATATTGTTAACTTAGTAAATTTCTATAGAAAATATTTATATAACCTTTACAAGGTTCACAATTAGGTATATTCTATAGAACGTATTACAAAAGGAGGAGTTATCCATGAATGCCCAATCGTTACAAAATCAAGAAGAAACATTATTTAATTCTGGGTTTATCAGTATTACTATCATTAACTTTATTGTCTTTTTAGTGTACTATTGTTTTGTGGTCATCACAGCAAGTTATGCTACAAAAGAACTACATTCTACAGTTGCCGAGGCAGGCTTTGCTACCGGTATTTATATTATAGGTACTTTATTTGCTCGCCTTATCATGGGACAGCGCTTAGAGCTTATCGGACGTAAAGAAGTACTTCGTTATGGCGCTATCTTTTATTTTCTCACTACTCTTGCCTATCTCATCGCCAAAGATATTTTAATCTTAGATGCAGTCCGTTTCTTAAATGGATTTGCCTATGGTACCGTATCCACCGCTGCCAATGCAGTGGTCACTGCTTACATTCCTAAATCAAAAGATGGTGAAGGTATCAACTATTATGGTCTTAGCACTAGCTTGGCCGCCGCAATTGGACCTTTCATCGGCATGATTTTATTGCCTGCCGTAGGCTTCACTTGGATTATTTATCTTGCTGTCCTATTATCTGTAGGTGTTGCTATTGCTTGTTTGCGTTTCCCTGTACAAAATTTAAGCTTATCCTCTACAGAAGCGGCCTCCATGAAATCTTGGTCTCTTAAAAACTTTATTGAACCACGCGTAGCTTTCATCTCCTTTCTCGGTTTCCTAATGGGCCTTGCTTACTCTAGTGTACTAGGATTCCTTTCTATCTTCACCCATGAAATCGGTCTTATTACAGCAGGAGCCTTCTTCTTTGTTGTCTATGCCCTTGTGATTACTGTCACTCGCCCTATTGCAGGTCGTATCTTTGATGAACGCGGGGAAAATGCTGTCATGTACCCTAGCTATGTATGTTTAACTATTGGACTTTTACTCATCGCTTATAGTTCAAATGCAGCGTTACTACTCATCGCTGGTGCCTTTGTCGGCTTAGGCTATGGTACTTTCATGTCTAATGGTCAAGCGGTTTGTTTGAAAGCAGTAGAACCTGCCAAAATTGGGGTAGCTCTTTCCACCTATTTCATCGGTTTAGATCTTGGTTTAGGAGTAGGACCTTATACATTAGGTATCTTGCATGGATTACTATCCTACAGTGGTATCTACATCGTATCTGCCATCATCCCAGTCATCGTATTGGTACTCTATGCCATCTATTATCGTCCAGTGAAAAAACAAGCTATCTACGAAGAAGAGATTTCACAACATCAATAAGTATATACACATAAAAATTGCCATATACCGATATGCTATAACATACATATGCATATCGGTATATGGCACTTTTATATTATTCTTTTTTTACAAATATACGAATTTTTTCCGTTCTATTGATCAAATTAGTGTCACTGCAATAAAACTTAAAAGTATCATAGCCAATATATCTGTCTATAAGAAGGAGGTTCGTCTCACTATAGATTATCGCTCCTAACTCATTATAACAGTTTACGATAAACTCTAAATTACAATTAAATTTGCCATTCATGATTTCAAGAAGAACACAGAAGGATTGCTCACCTTCTTTATCGACATCTTGTATACCATAAGACTGTACATCGATTTGAAAAAACTGAAATGTTCTTTCGTTAATTTCAATAGCATTATATAATCGATCAACATCAGTAACTGTATTCATAGTCCCTCCCTAAGCACACTCATTGTATGATACTTACATTATAATCCATTTAGACATAAAAAAATAGACCAACCGAAGTTGGTCTAAGTGGTGCCGAGGACCGGAATCGAACCGGTACGGTTATCTCTAACCGACGGATTTTAAGTCCGTTGCGTCTGCCTGTTCCGCCACCCCGGCATGGGTGGAATGTTGTGGAGGCGGCACCCAGAATCGAACTGGGGAATAAAGGTTTTGCAGACCTCTGCCTTACCGCTTGGCTATGCCGCCAAAAAAGTGGAGCGGAAAACGAGATTCGAACTCGCGACCCCCGCCTTGGCAAGGCGGTGCTCTACCGCTGAGCTATTTCCGCAAATGGTGCCTCAGGGCAGAATCGAACTGCCGACACACGGATTTTCAGTCCGTTGCTCTACCGACTGAGCTACCGAGGCAAGTAGTGGCGACCCCGATCGGATTTGAACCGACGATCTTCGCCGTGACAGGGCGACATGTTAACCGCTACACCACGGGGCCAATTGACTACTTTGTTAGTATACCCTATTTCATATTTCTCGTCAACACTTTTTTATATTTTTTTATAAATATTTTGTATTTCTTTGATATCTTGTCTAACACTCGAACAATCCACTACGTCATATTATTGTTCTAAGTATCTTTTCTTTTACTCATGTACTATCAAGTACGGATTGGTTGTTAATTCATGCTCTATTGTAGTACTCGATCCATGACCTGGATATACTACATAAGATGGATGGAAGCTTTTTATTCTTTTTAATGTCTCTTTCATAGCCACCGGATCACCATTATAGGTATTCACCTTCCCTACGGTTCCCTTAAATAATGTATCTCCTGTAAACAAAATATGTTTATACCCAACAAATACACTACCTGCACTATGTCCAGGCACTTCCCATACGTCCAAAGAAAAGGTTCCTATCTGTAAAGGTCCCTCTTCCAACGCAATGTATGGCGATGTAAACCGTTCTTTATACCCCGATGGCATGCGCCGTTTGACTAACAAAAGTTCTTCATCCTTAGGATGCATGTATACAGGGATATGATACGCCTCTACTAGGGCATCCACAGCGCATATATGGTCTGCATGACCATGGGTCAACACAATACCTACCGGCACCACGTCCTGTAATTCTTTCATAATACGTTGACCGTGAAAGCCTGGATCAATAATAAGGGCGTATCCATTTTCTTTCAGAATATAGCAATTTGTCTTATACAAGCCTTGAGGCGTTCTTATGATGTCCATCGAATCGTCTATAGCCTTTTTCTTTCTTTGTAAAATATCCACGCCAAAAACCTGGATGCAATAACACTAATAAAGTAAACAACTCTAAGCGCCCTAATAACATATCAATGATACAAACTATCTTTGCAAGAGGTGCCAAAACTGTAAAACTTTCTGTAGGCCCTAGTGATCCAAACGCAAGGCCTACATTTCCTAAACTACCTGCAACTAATGGCAACACATCTGACAAGGGTAACCCTGTAGAAGAGATAATCACCGAGGAAAGACCAAAAATTAGCATATATAGAAAAAAGAATTGTTGTGTAATTTGTAACCATTTATTAGGTAATACATAGCCATTTAATCGTACTAGCTGTACCATATCAGGGTGGATAGCTTTTCGTAGATAGAGAATACTACTTTTCACCAAGATAATAATCCGAATAATTTTAAGTCCCCCAGCAGTCGATCCACTACAACCACCAAAGAACATCCCCATAAACAATACCATTTGTCCTAAACTAGGCCATAGATTATAGTCAGCAATAGCAAATCCAGTCCCAGTCTGTATGGAAACAAGCGTAAAAATTGCATTTCGCAAATGCTCAATTTTAGCATCTCCAGCTTCCCATATTAATGCAAATAATACCAAACTTGATCCAATTGCTAGAGTAATGAGATAAATTCTGTATTCAAAATCTCGCCAAATCTCTTTAATACCTCGTTGCCAGACAGATTGATAGACTGCAAAATTTCCACCCGCCAATATCATAAATACTACTAATATAATGCAGACCAAATAGGAATCAGCATATCTAAATGTACTGCCAGTAATTGGGGACAATCCACCTGTAGCTACCGTAGCAAAGGTAAAATTAAGTGCTTCAAATAAACCAATCCCACTTAGCCATAATAGAAAAGTACAAGAAAATGTAAATCCCAAATAAATTCTCAGCAAGTTCCCAGCCATAGATTGAATTCTTGGTAATACAACACCAGGTCTTGGTACAGAAGCCTCTGCTTCAACTAATGGAGCTACTCCAGTCCCCAAATTACGCAAGAATGCTAACACTAGGACAATCATTCCCATACCACCAATCCAATTGGTAAGCCCCCTCCACAAAATAAAGGCTCTTGGTAAAGCACTTACATCATCAATCATGCTTGCCCCGGTAGTCGTTATACCTGACACAGACTCAAATAAAGCATCTACAAATTGCTCAAGTACTCCACTAAAATAAAAGGGCAACGCCGAGAATATAGACGCTAAGATCCAAGTTGCACTGACTACAAGAAATCCATCTCGTACACTATATACATTAGTAGCTGTACCATAATAATATAATAGAAACCCTACTCCTCCTGCTATACATGATGTAATAAGAAAAGAGTAGTAAAAAACCCCTTCATCTAATATACCAAAGAAAAAGGGAACCATAATGAAGGAAGCTAATATAAGCATCACTTGTCCAACAACTCGCATAATATTTTGAATGCGCATGATTCCTTCTCCTTTCAAAATTTTTATATCATTTATTAATATATGCTAATAAAGCATTAATATTTTCTGGCAACGTAAAGATAACTATATGATCTCCTTCCAGGAGCAATGTATCCCCTTTAGGAACAATAGTTTGATGCTCTCTAACAATAGCTCCCACTAATGATTTTCCAGGCAACTTTAGGTCTTTTAAATGTTTATTTAGCAATGATGTCTTTTCTGTAACTTCTATTTCCACAGCTTCAGCTTTAGATCCTTCGAAAGTAAAAATATTAATGAGATTTTCATCTTCTCGAATTAACCGTAAAATTTGTCCCGATGTTAATAATCTCGGTGAAAATGCTACGTCAATACCCACCTGCTCCATCAAAGTAATATATTCTAATCGCCCTACACGAACAAACGCTTTAGGTACTCCCATATGTTTCGCTAACAGTGCTACTAGTAGATTCAACTTATCATCATCTGTTAAACAAATGATAACATCATTATCGCTAATTTCTTCAGCTTCCAATAGGTCGATATCTGTGCCATCTCCATGAATGACAATGGACCGATTTACCATGGCTGCCAATTGTTCACAGCGATCAATATTCTTTTCGATGACTTTCACGTCGTATCCATCTTTTTCTAAGAGAACTGTTAGATTACGACCAATGAGGCCTGCCCCAATAATCACTACACGTTGTGTAGGACGTGTTGTTTCATGAAGCCAAGATTCCACCTCATCAATACTATCGGTGGCACCTAAAAAGAATACATTATCCATATATTCTAAGGTGCTGTCACCATGAGGAATAATCATTTCCCCACCACGTAGAATCCCTACTACGAGCACATTCGGTGGCAACGTTAAAGAGCGTAAAGGAATCCCCATGATATCGTGATTGTTTCGTATTTTAAACTCCACTAACCGCACGGCACCACTAGCAAAATCTTCTACATCCAGTGCAGCTGGGGTCTTTAAAATTTTATAAATTTCTTGGGCTGTTACCATTTCAGGATTGATAAAAAGATCGATCCCTAATCGCTCACGAATCACCGCATTCGTACCATGTTCATATTCCGTGTCACGGACCCTTGCAATGGTCTTAGGAATCCCTGCGGCTTTACCTAGCATACATGCTAGCATGTTGACCTCATCAGAGTCTGTCACAGCAATGAGCATCCCCATATCTTCTACGCCAATTTCTTGTAACAGAGAAATACTGCTACCATTACCTTGAACCAAGTTCACATCCAAATTATTTTCTAAATTCTTAATGCGATCTCCATTTTTTTCAATGACATACACATCATGTTGGTCTTGCGCCAATCGTTGTGCTAAGGAGTAGCCTACTTTACCCGCACCTACTACCACAATTTTCATGACATATCCCCCTATTTTGGTTCCTCTACCGTTGCAGATTGTTCATCTGCGTCTAGCAAAGCACGTTGTCCTGCCTCAGTTAAGAGAGTCCAACCATCTTCTTGGATGATAAAACCGGCTTTCATTAAATGACCTAAGGCCCGTTTGAAAGCTGCTTTACTAATATTGAATTTATCTTTTATGATAGGTGCTGATGTGCCATCCCCATAAGGCATACGTCCATGACGACTGCCTAAGTAGGTCATAATTTGGGCTCCATCCGAAGCGAGTGCCGCTTCTTTCACTGGGCGCATAGAAATATTGATACGTCCATCATCCCGTTTAAACGTGATGCGACCTTCAATGAGTTCCCCCACCTTTAGTTGTCTTGTCATTTCACTGCGATGCATGAAAGCAATCCATCGTTCAGGAGTAATCAAAAATGCCCCTTCGCTAGTCATGTTGTAAATGGCACCTTTCACCATGCCACCAATCTTAGCCTCTGTAGCAGGTTTTGAAGCACGGCGCATGGCATCATCCACATCCATGGACACCGCTAAGCGACCTGATTTATCACTATAAAGGCGAACCCAAACTTTTTCACCATTTTGAGGGCGTCCACGCATTTCTGCATGAGGCATAAAAATCCCCCGTTCTGTTCCCACCTCTACGAAACAACCAAAGTTTGTTGTATTGATAACCTCTACATAACCGATTTGGCCTTCTTTCATGGCTGGTAAACGCATACTCGCCGTTAAACGACCCTTTGGATCTTTGTAGAGAAATACTGTCACTTCCTCACCAATCGCAACGGAACTAGTTTGTTGGTCCTTATGCAATAAAATGTCATCATTCGTATTGCCTGTTTGACCATCTAAGAAAGCCCCTTGATCACTTTGACGCAACACTTTAAGGGTGGCAATGGTATTTTCTGATAAGCTACTAACCATATTAGACTCCTTCAAAGGATTCTCTCGGTGCATCCTTCCACAATTCTTCTAGTCCATAGAAATGACGGTATTCACCTGTGAACACATGGGCAATGACATCACCAAAGTCTAACAAAATCCAATCGCCTTCGCGATAACCTTCACGATGTAACACTGTCATACCTTGTTCTGCCCCTGCATCTTCGATAGCATCTGCCACACTTTGTGCATGTTTTACATTGTTCGCTGTGACCACTAAGAAATAATCCCCTAACATCGTAAGACCTTCCATATCCATAATGGAAATATCTTCGCCTTTTTTATCATACCCAGCTTGTGCTAATACCTTTACGGTTCCTAAAATATCTTGTTTCTGTTTCATTCTAACTCCTTATCTTGTTGTGGGGCTCCCTGGCTCTGTTTTCTCCTTAGTGCCCTCTGTTTCACTGTCCTTTGGTTGCTTTCCATTATCTTTAGAAGAATCCTTGGATCCATCTTTTGGAGAGTCTCCAATCACAGGAATCACTTCTGCATCGCTCGGAATATCCCCTACGGTTATCCCCACCAATTGTTGTAATTCCACTGGCTCTACATTCCAATAGTCCACATGGTCAATCGTTTCTGGTGATCCTGGCAAAATATACCAACGCACTTTATCTTTCGGGAATTCAATCACTTTTGTCACAAAACGAACTCCATCCCAAGTGCTCACATTAGTACTAATATGGCTCCATTGTCGCCATACTCGAAAAGCAGTCCCTAAGCTAACGTGATTACGTTCATGTTCCAACATAGATTTCAACAATCGCTCTTGATGCATGGTCCTTCCCAATGTATCCCCTGGATCATTGATAAACCGCATATACCCATAAGCTGTATCACTAGTCAAATCTTGGTACCCTTGATGAATATTGATATCTACTTCACCAGATGCTGCATCTCGATGTACCATCGATTGCTCTACATATAAACTAGGAGCACCAAAAATGTTCATCATAGAGTGGAAACTATCTTGATCCACTACCGCATAATAAGGGATGACGATATGGAACATATCTTCCACGACTGCCTTCGTCAATTCAATTCCACCTTGTGCATAGATATCATTAATTCGTTGCGGGGCCTCATTATGACGATTAATAATTTTACTATTACTTGGGATACCAATAATCTGCATAGTTTTGGCATCTAAATTGAAAGCCACTACATACAGCGCATCTGCTTGTTGTGGTTGACTCTTATCGACACCTACAACTAGCATATAAGAGGTCTTAATTGAACTCATATCGATAGGCGTTGTATTTGTCACAACCGGTAACGGATGCGATTCTTGGCCAGTAGTAGGCTGTGATACGGAACTTACCGCAATGCGTATACCCCACACTACCAATCCTATGATTACTATGAGGAGGATAAAGGCCCCTATAATTCGTCCCCAACGCAGTCCATTTTTACGTGGTTTGCGTCGTATCTTTTGATCCATTTATACATCCGACCTTTCTAACAATACACTATTTCTACCTCGAATCGTATCCACATGTATGCTCAACCCTTGATCTAGCAAATGACGTATTGTTCCATCGTAGGCGCGAATAACAGCAGCGTTCAAATCTTTAAATGCTAACGCCCGTAGTTCTTCTACACCAGGAAAATCACGATTTGGCTCAATATAATCTGCTAGAAAAATAATCTTATCCAATACACTCATATGGGTACTGCCTAATGTATGAACACGAATGGCCTCACAAATTGATTCATCATGGATATGTAGTATTAACTTAGCATAGGCAGCTCCTGCTGGTCCATGCAATAACGCTCCATTCTTGAGCATCTCGGAATCCACAGGTATCTGTGCCTCCTTCACCAATGATTGCATCTCTTGTAAGGGACTTTCTTTCATAGCATCATGCAATAGTGCCGCCACTTCTGCTTGCTGTACCGACGCCCCATAGTGGCTCGCTAATCGTTTTGCCATATCCACCACACCTAGTGTGTGGGCAAATCGTTTTGATGAAAGCCGACCTTTCACAATATGTTGTAATCTTTCTATTGTTATTGTATCCTTCACTAACATATACCTTTCTATGGGGTATCACAAAATTAACTCTATCTCTTTCGATAGTAAGTTTACGTATTATATATCTTATGTTCCTTAATATATTGGTACACGGTTCTCGGCAACATATATCGGGTAGACAAGCCATGGCGCAATCGATGACGCAATTCCGTGGCAGACAGCTTCATTTCTGGCACTTCTAATATATGAATACGACCGCTTCGTTGAGTAAGCCATTCGATGCTTTCACCAATGTCGTTTGTAGCACCAGGACGAATAGCCCCGATGAACTCGCACATATCTAACAATTCCTCTATGTATTTCCAATTTGGTAAATTCTGAATCGTATCTGTGCCAGCAATAAAGAAAAACTCTGTATCCGGTCCATACACATCATGAAAATACCTCAATGTATCAATGGTATAAGATTTTCCATCCCGCCTCATCTCTACATCAGAAACCACAAAATTGGGATTATCCAATACCGCTGCACGCACCATTTCTAATCGATATTTCGCCTCAATGACATCGGTTTCTTTATGCGGTGGTTCCTTTGCGGGCACAAAAATAACCCGATTTAAATCAAACGCTTCTAACGCCATTTCTGCAATCATTAAATGCCCCAAATGAACAGGATTAAAGGTACCCCCTAAAATGCCAATTCTCTTTTTCTTATCTGCCATGTAACCACGCCCCTATACACACTAGAGATACCATACTTAGTATGGCTAATACGATGCCGTAAGACTTCCATTCATAAGCCCCTTTAGGAGACTTCATATACTGAAAGTAAGCTTTTACATACTCAAGTTTCATCGTACCTGTCCATGACCAAAGACGAAATATTTATAACTTGTCAACGCATCTAATCCCATAGGTCCACGAGCATGTAACTTCTGCGTACTAATTCCAATTTCTGCCCCTAAACCAAATTCAAAACCATCTGTAAATCGTGTCGATGCATTGACATAGACTGTAGACGCATCCACCAGGTTCATAAACCGTTCTGCCTGAGTTGGGTCTTCTGTAAGAATCATTTCCGAATGTTTCGTGCCAAATGTATTAATATGGTCAATAGCATCATCAATGGAAGCTACCACTTTGAAATTCACAATATAGTCATTATATTCTGTAGCCCAATTGTCCTCTGTAGCAGGCTTCACTTGAGAAGATAAGCTTTGCACCTTATCATCTCCATAGATGGTAACACCTTTTTCTTTTAGCATAGCCACAATTTTAGGACCTAAGTCATGTAATCTCGCTTCATGTAACAGAATTGTTTCCATTGCATTACATACAGATGGGCGTGACAGTTTTGCATTTTCCAATACTTGTAATGCCATCGCTTCATCAGCAGAGGCATCCACATAGCCATGGACAACACCACTCCCTGTTTCTATGACAGGAATTTTACTGTTATTCACAACAAATTGAATCAATCCTGCCCCACCTCGTGGAATCATCACATCGATCCATTTACGTTGTGCTAACAATTCACCTACAGCCTCACGTTCTAGAATAGATACTAATTGAACTAGTTCCTTAGGAGCGCCACAACGTTCTAAAGAACTTTGCATAACTTGTACCATCGCCTCACTAGTATGGTATGCCTCTTTTCCACCACGGAGAATGATAGCATTGCCTGTTTTTATAGCTAAGGCTGCTGCATCCACTGTTACATTTGGACGTGCTTCATAAATCATACCGATCACACCAATAGGAATTTGTCGCTTTTCGATACGCAAACCATTCTCTAACGTCCTAGTTTCTAATACTGTCCCAATAGGATCTCGTAAGTTAGCTACCTGACGAACACCCTCGCAAATGCCTTCAATACGTTCTTTCGTCAATCGAAGACGGTCCATCATCACGGAAGGAACTCCATTCTCTTTGGCTTGAGAACAATCAATACTATTCGCTTCCAAAATTGTAGGGATTGCCGTTTCCAAATCACAAGCAATCTGTTCCAAGATGTGATTTTTATCTTCTGTACTCAGTACTTGTCCGGCCATAGAGGCTGACCTTGCTGCTTTACCTAAACTTTCAAAATATGCAGTATATGGATTCATAATTTACTCCTGTCGTAAGACAACTAAGTTATCTCGATGCACCACTACATGATAGGTATCACGAACGCCTAGAATACTAGGGATATCCTGTGATTTATGACCTTTAATCTTAAGCAAATCGGATAGATTAAAGTTCACAATACCACGAGCGATTTCCTCTCCATCATGAACGATAGATATCGTATCCCCTTCTTCAAATTGTCCTTCACCAGACAGAATACCTACTGGTAAAATACTGGATCCATTGGTAAGCAATGCATCGCGGCATCCTTTATCTACATGAATGGAACCTTGCAAACGTGTGCCAAATGCCATCCAACGTTTCTTGATTTGCGGCACATCTCTATGCGGCCAGAAATGGGTGCCTCGTTCTTCTCCATTCATGATAGCCTTAATACTATCTGCATGATCCCCAGAGGCAATGACCATATGAACACCGGAATTCGTTGCAATATGAGCCGCTTGAATTTTCGTATACATACCTCCTGTACCCAAAGAAGACCCTGCGCCGCCAGATATTTCATAAATGTACGGCGTAAGAGCCTCTACTTCATGAATTAAGGTAGCTCTTGGATTCGTCGATGGATTCGCTGTGTATAACCCCTCGATATCCGAAAGGATAATCAATGCATCTGCATCGATAATACTAGCAATGTTAGCAGATAATGTATCATTATCTCCGATTTTAAATTCATCGATAGCCACCACGTCATTTTCATTGATAATAGGAATAACACCTAATCCAATAAGTGCAGTCAGTGTATTCCGTAAATTCAGATAATGACTACGTTTCACCGTATCTTCTCGGGTCACAAGAATTTGTCCCACCGTATGTCCATATTCAGCGAATAACTTCTCATACATGTGCAACAAAATCCCTTGCCCTACAGAGGCAGCCGCTTGTTTTAACGCAATATCATCGGGTCTTGAAGTGAACCCCAATGAGGGAAGACCGGCGGCAGTAGCCCCAGAAGAAACTAAAATCATTTCTTTTCCTGCATTGGCTAAATTACAAATTTGGCGGACTAACACTTCCATTTTATCAATGTTAATGCGTCCATTTGCATGGGTTAGTGAACTCGTTCCTACTTTAACAATCACTCGTTTCGCCTGTCGTAATTCTTCTCTCATCGCTTCACCTCATACGGATTGATTATCTTGGCAACTCAATTTTTGGATCTTTTGCTTTTTTATACAATACACCATTATGTCCAATGATTTGTACTAATTCTGCTCCTAACATATCTGCTAAGTGAGGCAAAATTTCTTTTGGATCCTCTAAGCAGTTGTTTAATACTTTTACTTTGATTAATTCACGTTTTGTAATAGCAGCTCGTGCACTGTCGATAACAGGATCTTCCAATCCCCCTTTACCAATCATCACCACTGCTGGCATAGTACTTGCTAAGGCACGTAAATATCGCTTTTGTTTACCTGTCATTCTATCTCCTAATCATGGAAAGTAAATCGTTGGTCTCCGATGACTACTTCATCACCATCTTGTATACCACGTTTTTTCAATTCCGCATCTAAATCCATATAACGCCAAATCTTTTGGAATCTTCGCAATGCTTGTTCATCATCAAGATTTGTCATAGCCACTAATTTTTCAATACGAGAGCCACTAATAATATAGGATGCATCATCGCCACGAGTAATGATGAAATCTGTATCAGGTTTTGCTTCATAATAAACAGTATCATCCACCACTTCTGGTTCTGGCACGTAATTTTCCACATAGTACCACGCACGTTCTACTAATGCTGGCAAGCCTTCTCCAGTTAATGCATTCACCGCAAATACTTCGTAATCTTGATCAGCAAAGTATTTTGTCACTCTTGGCAATGTTTCTTCATCTTGTAACAAGTCTGTTTTATTTAATACAATTAATTGTTTTTTCTTGCTTAATTTTTCGCTATATTTTGCCAGCTCTTCATTAATTTTATGAAAGTCCTCAATAGGGTCACGACCTTCTAATCCAGATACATCCAATACATGTAGCAAAATATTACTACGTTCTACATGACGCAAGAAGGAATGTCCTAAGCCAATGCCTTCACTTGCCCCTTCAATCAAACCTGGAATATCTGCCATAACGAAACTCTTACCTGGCGCTACAGATACTACCCCTAATACTGGAGTTAATGTCGTAAAGTGGTAGGCTGCCACTTCTGGTTTTGCAGAAGATACTTTGCGGATAATAGAGGATTTACCCACACTTGGGTACCCCAATAATCCCACGTCAGCCAACACTTTTAATTCAAGGTTTAACCAACGTTCTTCACCTGGTTCCCCTTTTTCAGCGAACGTTGGTACACGGTTAGCACTTGTTTGAAAACGCGCATTACCACGTCCACCTCGACCACCTTTGGCAACCATGTAAGTTTGTCCATCTTCCACTAAGTCCGCCATTAATTTACCGGACTCTTCATCAGTTACCGTTGTTCCCAATGGAACAGAAACGATTAAATTTTCAGCGCCACGACCATGCTTGTTGGCACTCTGCCCTGCACCGCCTGTATCGCCTTTAAATTGACGTTTATATCTAAAATCAACCAGTGTATTGATATTTCTGTCAGCTTTTAAAATGATGTCAGCACCTTTACCGCCATCACCACCATTCGGTCCCCCTTGTGGCACATATTTTTCTCGACGGAAACTACTCATACCGTTACCGCCATCTCCCGCTTTCACTAATATACGGGCACGATCTATAAACATATTTTTTTCCTCTAGCCCTATAGATAGAGCGGCCGAAGCCGCTATATCATAGAGTTTTTACAATTTCAATAGCACGTTCCATTTGTACATCCTCTTCAGGATTTGTCTTGGACGGCTCCACAACTTCATCTGGTTCAATACCAATACCATCGATAACTCTATCATTTGGTGTGTGATAGCGCGCGATAGTAATCTTTAAACCTTCTCCGTCAAGGCCTTGTACTACGCTCTGCACAGTACCTTTGCCATAACTTTTGGTACCTACAATGGTACCCGATTTTGTATCCTGCACAGCACCAGCAATAATTTCTGAAGCACTTGCAGAGTTACCATTAATCAACACAACTAATGGGATAAGAGGATACTCTCCTCTAGACATATAGGCTGTCGTTTTACCTCGTCTCGTTTGTACCGTCACAATCGGGCCTTTCGGCACCAAATATTGTCCAATACCGTGAGCCGTTGTAATCAAGCCACCTGGATTATCACGTAAGTCTAATACTAACCGTTTCATCCCTTTAGATTGAAGGTCCTCATAGGCCTTCGTAAATTCATCTACTGTTTTTTCAGCAAATTGGGTAACACGAATATAACCAATATCTTCAGTTAGCATTTGTCCTTTTACTGTAGGCATCACAATCGTTTTCCGTTCAATGGAAAGCTCCTGTTCTTCCCCATTGCGGAGGATACGAAGTACTACAAAAGTGCCTTCTTCACCTCGAATACGATTCGCTACGTCTTCTTTTTCAATATCAGACACAGGTGTACCATCAATAGCAAGGATTTGATCTCCTTTTTGAAGCCCTGCCGCTTCCGCTGGTTGTCCTTCCATCGTAGCGCCTACTTTCAGGGTTTTTCCATCAGAAAAATCTAGTAATAGGCCAATCCCACTATAAGTAGAGGACGTGTGCATTTCCAGCTCTTTCATGTCATCCTTATCTAAATAGACAGTATGTTTATCATGAGTACCTTTGGCTAAGCCTTTCAGCATATTCACAAAGAGTTCTTCTTTGGCTGGAGGATCCATGGCCCATTGGGTCGTGATGTAATAGGTATATCCAAATTTGGCAATCCCTAAAGGCGACCCCGAAATATACCAGAATACACCAGTCATAACCACAAGGACCGTAAGAATACACCCAATGACTCCCACCACCGCAGTTTTTAAGATTGACTTCCAGCTAAATGCTTCGTCATCGACAAAACCATCATCATCTGCATCGGTGATGAAGAAAAATTCTTTAATCTGTTTCCAGATAGTTTGTTTTTCTTTTTCTTTCATAGTCTCCTCTATAAGTATCCCATCGGATCTGTTGGTTCCCCATTAATACGCACTTCAAAGTGAAGATGTGGACCTGTAGAACCTCCGGTATTACCAGAATAGGAAACAACTTGACCTTTTGATACAGTTTGGCCTGGGCTTACCGCTACCTCACTATTATGAGCATACAAGGTGGACATACCATTTCCATGGTCAATGATAACAGTATATCCATAACCGCTAACCCAACCAGCTTCTACGACAACGCCACCATCCGCTGCATGCACAGGTGTACCTTCATCCACACCAAAGTCAGTGCCCGCATGTAAACGACGTGTGCCATAAATCGGGTGAATACGCCAACCAAAGTCAGACGTAATAGGCGCCACCACAGGGGCTGCTAATTGACCAGATCCTTGCACCCATGTAGCACCACCGCCACCACCGCCTTGGCTTGCAGCCGCTGCTGCCGCCGCTGCACGTTCTGCAGCCCGCTGTTGTAGCATCGCAGTAATGCTTGCGGAAGACGCCATTAATTCATTATAAGCACGTTCAGCTGTATCTCGGTCATTCATAGCCCGTTCTAACACAGCTTGGCGTTCTGCTTTTTTCTGATTAATTACGTTTTGCTTTTCTTGCGCTACTTTTTCTAGTTCTAATACTTTAGCACGATCTTCTTCTAATTTAGCTTTTTTGCTAGCAATTTCTTCTCGCTCCGTTTTAATCGTGTTGATCAAATCCATATCGGATTGTAGAATACGTTTCAACATTTCCATACGGTTTGCAAAATCGCTAAAGTCTTTGGACCCAATAACTACATCTAAGTAGCTTAAACGGCCATTGATATAAATATCTCGTACCCGTTTATAGAATACTTTTTCACGAGACTGCAAGCGGGCTTGTGCTTCTTTCAATTCCGCTTCTGTTTTTGTAATATCTTTATCTAATTGAATCCGCTCTGCCTGCACTTGTTTTAATTCTGCAGTGGCAGTATCTAAATCACGTTGTATAGCATGTAACTGTTCATATACGGTACCAATCGTTTTTTCAGCTTCTGACTTTTTATTCGCTTCATTTGTTATTTGTTGTTGAATATTTGACAACTGATTCGTTAAGTCTTCATCTTGTGCTTGATACCAATACGGTGTAGCCATCATGATAGAACCGCATAGTAAACTAGTTACTAGTGTTACAGTTTTTTTCTTCATCATTCCTACACTTTCATATATTGTTTTAACGAAATAGTACTACCAATAGCACCTACTAGTATACCTACACCTACTAAGCCAGCTGACAATTGATAGATGAATGGCATCATTGGTACTAATGGCATAAAAGCAAAGTTGGAAATCACTTCCATCGTAATATAGCGATAGAATTGCCATGTCGCAACACCTGCAATAGCACCACCAATAGCGCCCAAGAACATACCTTCTAATACGAAAGGCCAACGGATAAACCAGTTCGTAGCCCCTACATACTTCATAATTCCAATTTCTTTTCGACGCGCGAACACAGTCAATCGAATCGTGTTGGAAATAATAAATAAGGTAGCCCCCGCTAAGAAAGCAATTAACACAATCCCGCCGATACGAATAATTTTTGTGACTTCAAAAATTTGTTCAATCACATCTTGCCCATAATGAGCGCTTTCTACCTCCGGATATTTAGATACCAGTTCCGCTGTGCTTTTCACTTGCTCTGGTGTATTGAAAGTCAACACATAGGACGTTGGCAATGGATTATGTCCATCTAAGGATTCTACCAATTGCTGTTGTTCTCCTAAGCGCTCTTTAAAGCGTTTCATAGCTTCATCTTTTGTGACAAATTCAATATCTTTTAGCTCTGGCAAGGCTTTTAACTTTTTACCTAATTCCATCACTTGCGGTGTGGTTAAGTTGTCCTTCAAATAGATACTGATCTGCACTTGGCTCTCTAAATGAGATGCCAAATTGTTAAGGTTTACCACTCCACAGGCAAACACGCCTAGGATAAACAAAGACAATGTGACTGTAGAGATAGAAGCCAAGGACATCAATCCATTACGACGCATGGATTGAATGGCTTCTTTTATATAATACTTAAATGTTCTAATTTTCATGGAATGCGGCCCCTCTCATTTGATCACTTACTACACGACCACCTTCTAAGGCAATCACTCGCTTGTTTAGATAAGACACCATATCCATATCATGTGTCACCATCACTACAGTTGTACCTGAGTTATTGATGGCTTTGAAAAGGTCGGAAATATCACGGCTTGTTTGAGGATCCAGGTTACCTGTTGGTTCATCCGCAATCAATACCAATGGTTTATTCACAATGGCTCTAGCGATAGCTACCCGTTGTTGCTCCCCACCACTAAGATCTTGTGGTAAATCATTAGCTTTATCGCTCAATCCAACCAATTCTAATACATTTAAAACTTTCTCTCTAATTACTTTCGGTTTTTCCTCGATAACTTCCAAGGCGAAAGCAATATTTTCAAAGACTGTTTTTGATGGTAATAATCGGAAATCTTGGAATACAATACCTAACTTTCTACGCAAGTATGGTACTTTACTAGATTTGATACGTGTTACATCAACATCATTCACAATGACCGTTCCAGAATCTGGTGTAACTTCATGTGAAAGTAACTTAATAAATGTTGATTTACCTGCTCCAGAATGCCCACAGACTAATACGAATTCTCCTTTTTCAATATGAATCGACACATCCTCTAAAGCAACAGACCCATTGTCGTATACTTTATGGACATTTCTAAATTCTATCATTCTATCATTCCCTTCCTATTTTCGCGCTATACCTCGTTTGGTAGCTGCTACAATATCAGCTGCTGTTAGACCATATTTTGTCATCAATTCTTTCGGTGTACCAGATTCACCAAAGGTATCCTTTACACCTACAAATTCCATAGGCACTGGACATTCTTTGACTACAACTTCTGCCACAGCACTGCCTAAGCCACCAATTACATTATGCTCTTCAGCGGTGATCAATAGACCTGTTTCTTTTGCTGCTTTCACAATCGCCTCTGCATCGATAGGTTTAATGGATGCCATGTTGATGACACGCACAGAAATACCTTCTGCTTCTAACGTAGCTGCTGCTTCTACGGCAGGTCCCACTAAAGCACCACACGCAATAATCGTAGCATCCTTACCATCACGTAATTGTTGAGATTTTCCTGGCACAAATGTGTAACCTTCTGGTGTCACATCTTCTACACCGGCACGGCCTAACCGCACATACACAGGACCATGATACTCTGCTGCCCAAGCGATGACAGCTTCTGTTTCTGCTGCATCGGCTGGTACCACAACAGTCATATTAGGCAATGTACGCATACAAGAAATATCTTCCAAACTTTGATGTGTCGCACCGTCTTCACCTACAGTGATACCCGCATGAGTGGCACATATTTTTACATTTAATTTTGGATAACATACAGCATTGCGTACTTGTTCAAAAGCACGACCTGTGGCAAACATAGCAAAGGAAGACACAAATGGTACTTTGCCTGCTGCTGCCAAACCAGCGCCTACAGAAATTAAGTTTTGCTCTGCAATCCCTACATTAAAGAATCGTTCAGGATATACTTTTTTAAATTCATCAGTTTTTGTAGATTTGGATAAATCTGCATCTAATACAACAACATCTTTATGAGTGGCACCCACTTTAACTAAGGCTGCACCATATGCTTCACGAGTCGCTTTTCCCATGATTACACCTCCAACAATTCCGCTACAAATTTGTCACATTCTTCTTGTGATGGCGCCTTACCATGCCAGCCTGCTTGGCCTTCCATAGCTTGTACACCTTTACCTTTAACAGTATTCATAATCACCATAGTCGGTTTATCTGTCGTTGCTTTTGCTTCTGTTACTGCTGCATGTAAGGCATCTAAATCATGACCATCCACCACTATCACATGCCACCCGAAAGCTTTGAATTTTTCATCAATTGGTAATGGACTCATAACTTTTGTAATGTCACCATCGATTTGCAAGCCATTAAAATCTACAAACGCTGTTAAGTTCGATAATTTGTAATGTGCTGCAAACATCGCAGCTTCCCATACTTGTCCTTCTTCTAATTCGCCATCACCTAGTACAGAGTATACACGGTAGGAGGATCCATCAATCTTACCTGCCAATGCCATACCACAAGCCGCAGAAATACCTTGTCCCAAGGAACCAGTAGACATATCTACACCTGGAATGTATTTCATATCTGGATGACCTTGCAAGATATGGTCAATTTTACGCAAGTTTAGTAATTCTTCTATTGGAAAGAACCCTTTTTCTGCTAACGTAGCATACAGAGCTGGTGCAGCATGTCCTTTAGATAAGACAAAACGATCGCGGTTTGGATCTTTCGGCTCATTTGGATTTACATTCATTTCTTGAAAGTACAACAAGCTCATCACATCAGCAATGGATAAGGATCCACCTGGATGACCAGATTTTGCTGCTGTGACCGCTTTCACGATGTTTACACGAATCGCTTTTGCTTTTTCTTGTATCAATTGTTTTTGTTCAAGTGTTAACATACTATACCCTCCCGTGTTATACACAATTCTAAGGTAAATTATTTATCATGCAGCATGCCAATGGCAATGCGGGCATTCTCTAATGCATTTCTTCGCAGTTCATGGATGTTTTCTAGCACAGTTTCCGTGAAAGTCTTTCGTTCCAACGAGTTTACTGTATGCGCCACAATAGGTTCTACTGTTAATGTATGTAAATCACCTACCGGCTCTTCACCAATCATATGAAGAAAGTTTAAAATTTTAGGGTCATAGGAGATCCCTAAGCAAGGTGTTTCCATTAACGCACTAAATACTAATGCATGGAGCCGTACACCTATCATGACATCCACGGAACCACTAAGCGCCAATAACTCAGTAGTGCTATACGAATCAGCTAGGACCGTGGACTTCGTTCTCATCTGTTTAGCTATGGTTTCTGCTTCCATCGTATCCTCCCGATGTTGCATAGGAATGAATACGATCTGAGTATCCTTAGCGGCCTGAATCTGGTCGAGAGCTTTTGCCAATATAGTTTGATACTCTGTGCAATCTTTCCAAGCACGTACAGATACTCCCACAATCGGTCGGTCAAAATCAACTCCATAGGACTCCAATATATCACGGCCCACCGCAGTATCCACTGGATGCATCCCTAGTACCGCATCAGCAGTCACTGTGATGGGTACATTATGGATACCCAGTGAAATCAGTTCCTCTTTTGAAGCGTGATCTCGTACAGTAATCATAGATACTTGATTCAATACACGTCCCACCGTGGCACGAGCCAAAGATTTACGCAAAGGCCCAATGCCTTGGGCATAAATCATCACTCGTTTTCCCAAGGTATTTGCTAAAGCGATAATACTCAAGTAGTAATACAAACTGCGCGCGCTTGTTACATCTTGCAACAAACTACCGCCACCACTGATGAGCATATCGCAAGAATGTATCGCTTGGTATATCTTCCACATATCAAATCGACCAATGGCTTTCACCTTATGAGTGCTCATAGTTTCTACAGGATTTCCGGAAATCACCGTAATCTCAGCCCGTGGTTCTAGTTCTAGCAATGCCTGCAAAATTGAACTCAATAGCGCTTCATCTCCGGCATTACCAAATCCATAATAACCGGAAATGAGTATCTTACACATGGCTTTCACCTCGCCCTTGGAACCAACGAATGCCATAACCGATGAAACGAACCGCCATAATCGCTAGTAAACCGATGACGATACCTAATAGCAATCCATCATAACCACGGGCAATGGACATATACACTGGCGTACGCAAGTGACAGAATGTTTCTACCATGGATGCAATGCCTATGACAGCCCCTACGGATAAGGCAAAATGCAATACCATTGGAATGCGTCGTCCCACAGCATAGGCAGCCAGCATAAATGCTGGATGACCAATTAAAAATTCTTTTTCACGAGGGCGAGCATACATAGTATTTTCTAAAAATCTACGTAAAGCCAGCTCCCAAGACGGTACTGGTACGCCTGCTGTATGACCACTACGACCTACAAAGACATAGGCTACCACAGCCAAAGCACCTAGGATTAATAAGCTATATACTTTAATATCTATTTGTACAAATTCTGTAATGAAAGATTTTACATCTTTCACAGAAGAAATAGTTCTGCCTTTCCAAATTGGAAACCGTTGTAAATAGGCGATAGCAGTCAATACTACTGGTGCCACAAAAGTTAATTTCACGCCATGGAATAACGCAAATTCCATAAAGAACTGTGTGCTACCTAACATGGCAGCAATACTAATACCACCAACGGCTGCAATGAAGGCTGCTACCACCAAATATACTACAGACTCGATGGTACTTCTCCACGGAGACAAGCCTGCATGATTACGTTTCGACCAACAATCAAAGATCATCGTCATGGCCAAAACTGGAGCAGATATAGCTGCTACCAATGCCCAAGCAGACATAATTTTTGTGCCTATGGTCATCACATAGATACCAATAGAAAGGATGGTCCCCACAGCAAATAGGCCTAGTAAATATGGTTTTCGTATACGTATGAACTGACCTAATGTGAGTGTCGCTAAGCTTATGACGCCTGTCATCGTTAACAGTCGTAACAAAGTATTCGGTGTATACACCGGATAGACTGAGGCTTGCCCTGTGGTAAAGCCACGAGCTTGTAATTTATCGGTCACTTGTTTCGCTACAAACAATGTCGTTTCTAATGCGGTTCTATTATCTACGCCTTGTTCATATAATGGGAACAAGTTGTAACGGATATTTCGTTCAATATCGCTAATGTAGAACCATTGTACCAATTCACCTGGTGTAAGCTTACGTACCTCTTCTTTCGATACAGTATACAATCTGCCTACTTTATAGTAATTGGCATTAGCCATTTCTAGGAACCCTGCTTGAGGGAAATATTGCAATTGGTTGACCGCTTCAATGCCAACTACAGGGATATGGCGTGCTTCTAATTGTTCTAAGGTACGATCCACATGCAATGGATATCCCAAAGCTTCTTTCCCTACAAAGACCATACCCGTTACATTAGGGACACCCTCGATTCGTTGGAACACATGGTCCACATCTTCCACGGTAACGCCTTTATAGTTCGTAGGGCGCACAATGACATGGAATCCTAGGTTCGCCACTTCTTGAGCTTGTAACTTGGAAATTCCCAAATTCATATCTTTCATCGAATCACTTGGTAAGGCTAATCCTAACATAGGACCAAACGATGTTTGCAACGTTGTAACTTTATCCTTACCTAGGCGGCGTATTAAATCTTCTTGCACCTCTTGAAAGTAAGCTTCTTTACCCGGAATCACGCCTACATAGGTCATACCTGGCTGGGCACCTTCCACTTGTAGCTGCTGTAAATCATGGGAGCTATACATATGAATATGACCTGCATCTTTTTCTTTTTGCAGTGTTCTATCATAAATCGCTAAGGCCGTAATACCAGATTCTTTAGCCGCGACTACAGCCTCCGATAAGGAACGTTTTTCGTAGGCATTAGCACGAAGGAGCCCATCATAATCAATGATATTTTCAATCTGTTCCTGCTGCGCCTCAATATGATGACGTTCTTTCACCAATAGGAGTCCACTCACAATGCCTACACCTAGAAAGGCTAATAAAATCCATGTGTAAATAGATATTGTCTTTAATTTCATAAGCCCTCCTATTGTGCAACAGGATGCACAAATACGTGAATTTCTTCACGCCCTGTTTCTACGCGATCCAATTGAACTGGAATTGGGAATTCTCCAAAATCATAGAGAGGAATTGCTTTTACCGCACCACTAGATAAGCGGTTTAAACTAGCTCCACCAATGGACAACTTTTCTGTAGCAAACTGTAATGTATTCCCTTCAATTTCTAAATGACCTTGGATGGTTACCTTACCAGAGAGGAATCCCCCTACGTCGATACGACCACTCATGACAATGCCACGGTCAGAAATCTCCACAGTTTCAATGGATAACCCTTTTGCACTGGAGCTGGATAAATGTTGTTCAATGTATCGTTTCAAATCATCTTGATGGATAACTCCTTCAATATGACCTTGTCCAAAACTCGTAAAACGTAATTGTTGGTCAAAAAATAATTCTTTAGGCTCAATCTGAATTTGACGTAAATCAAATGTCAAACGTTGTACTTTCAACTTACCTAAAGTAACGCCTTCTAAGTTACCACGAAAGGAGTCAATCTCACCTAATGCCAATTTAAATCCAGGAGAGGATTCAATACGCATAGATTGTTCCTCAGGATGCAAAGTTCCTTCTAATCTTGATTCCACTTCATGACTCACAAGGGTAGGCAATAAAAAGGATGAGCCTCCTATAACGATACCACCTAGTATCAAGACGAATAGTATTGTTTTTAAAAAGAAATTTCTCACTGCCACTCCATTATATTGTTAAATTCGCTTCTTTCTTCAAGAAACCTTCCATAAATTGATCTAAATTACCGTCCATGACAGCTTGTACATTACCTGTTTCCACACTAGTACGATGATCTTTAACCATATTGTACGGATGGAATACATAGGATCGAATTTGGCTCCCCCATTCAATGGCTTGGTAGGTACCGCCCAATTGTTCCTTCAATTCAGCTTGCTTTTCTAACTCTAATTCAAATAATTTAGCACGCAATAGTTTTAAACATTGCTCTCTATTTTGAATTTGTGAGCGCTCACTTTGACACTGTACGACAATCCCCGTCGGAGTATGTGTCATACGTACGGCAGAGTCCGTTTTGTTGATGTGCTGTCCACCAGCACCACTGGCACGGTAGGTATCCACTTGTACATCTTTCATATCCAAATTGATTTCTACAGTCTCATCAATTTCAGGCATCACGTCAACGGCACAGAATGATGTATGACGGCGTGCGGCAGAATCAAAAGGAGAAATACGAACTAACCGATGTACACCTTTTTCAGATTTCATATAGCCAAAGGCATTTTCCCCTTTTATGAGGAACGTCGCACTTTTAATGCCTGCTTCATCTCCAACTTGTTCATCCATGAGAGAAATACTATATCCTTGTTTTTCCGCCCACCGCAAGTACATGCGGATGAGCATGGAACACCAATCTTGTGCCTCTGTACCACCTGCACCGGCATGGAACGTAAGGATGGCATTATTTTTATCGTATTCACCACTTAATAATAGCAATACTTCACGATGCTCCACTTCATGGGTCAACTGCTCTACCATAGCAGTCAGTTCTCCTTCCATAGATACATCTTCTTCATCGATGGCCATCTCTAGCATGAGTTTTGCTTCTTCGATGTCTGTGACCAGCTTTTTATATCCTTCTACAGCATCTTTTAATTGTGTCGCCTCTTGGGAAATGTCGCGCGCTGCCTCTGGATCATTCCAAAAATCAGGGTCACTCATTTTTATATCCAACGTTAATATGCGTTCTTCTTTTTGAGCGATGTTAAAGTGAATCCCTCATTCCAAAAATACGCTCCTCTAAATTGTCAATAGGACCTTTTAAGTCTTCTAACAATTTATTCACCTCTTTCTTTCATTCTATACAAAAAATGGCCGCACAGGAGATGTATCACCTCGCTGCGTGGCCATGAAAGTCTAGTCTACGTTTTGTGGTTCCAACACGTCTTCATGGTGGGTCTTAGCATCAGCTAGATGATCAACCGGTTCTTCTTCTGCTATTGTTTCCACATTAATTTGGATACGGTATAAATACATAATAGTTTCATCCGTAATAGCTTCTTTCATACTTTCGAACATGTCATAGGCCTCGAATTTGTATTCTACTAATGGATTTTTTTGTCCATATGCACGTAGGCCAATCCCTTCTTTTAGCATATCCATAGCATCCAAATGTTCCATCCATTTGCTGTCCACCACTTTAAGCATGATGGCTTTTTCAAGCTCACGCATATTTGCTTCTCCAAATAAGGCTTCACGTTTTTCATACTCTTGGTGAGCAATGTCGATTAAATGCTCTTGCAATTCTGCACGACCATATTCTTCCATTTGCTCTACTGTCAACATACCTGGTTCTAAGAAGTAAATTTCTAAATGTTTTAGTAACCCTTCATAGTTCCATTCTTCTGGATATAGTTTTTCATCTGCATATTGATTCATAGCGTTGATAATCAAATTGTCAACCATATGCAAAATGGTTTCACGCAAGGATTGGTTATTCAAGATCAAACGACGTTGTCCGTATAATACTTCCCGTTGTTGATTCATAACATCATCATATTCCAAGATATACTTACGAATATTAAAGTTATGATTTTCTACTTTTTTCTGTGCTCGTTCGATGGATTTAGTAATTAAAGAATGCTCGATAGGCTCGTCTTCTTCCATACCTAATTTATCCATCATGCCAGCAATATTATCTGCGCCGAAAATACGCATCAAATCATCTTCCAAAGATAGGAAGAATTGAGAGGAACCATTGTCCCCTTGACGGCCAGAACGACCACGCAGCTGATTGTCGATACGACGACTTTCATGTCGCTCAGTACCTAAAATGTGCAAACCACCTAATTCAGCTACGCCTTCCCCTAAGGAAATATCGGTACCACGGCCTGCCATATTCGTGGCAATGGTTACCATGCCACGCTGACCTGCATTCGCAACAATTTCTGCTTCTTGCTCATGATGTTTCGCATTCAATACATTGTGAGGTACGCCTGCTTTTGTCAACATATCACTAAGCATTTCAGATTGCGTAATAGAGGTAGTACCCACAAGAATTGGTTGCCCTGTTTTATGACGTTCTACCACATCGCGAACAACGGCACGATATTTAGCATCTTTTGTTTTAAAGATTAAATCTGGCATATCCACACGTGCCAATACTTTATTTGGTGGAATTTCATATACTTCCAAACCGTAAATATTGTTAAATTCTTGTTCTTCTGTTTTCGCTGTACCAGTCATACCAGACAATTTTTCGTACATACGGAAATAGTTCTGGAATGTAATAGATGCCAATGTTTGGCTTTCACGTTCTACACGTAAGCCTTCTTTTGCCTCAATAGCTTGGTGCAAACCATCGGAATAACGACGACCAAACATTAAACGACCAGTAAATTCGTCAACGATAACCACTTCGCCATCTTTCACGACGTAATCTTTGTCACGCTCCATCATGGCATACGCACGAAGAGAGGCACTTAACAAGTGATTCAATTCTAAGTTAGAAGAATCATACAAGTTTTCGATATGCAACATTTTTTCAACTTTTGCAATCCCTTCTTCTGTAGGAGCTATGGTTTTTTGTTTTTCATCGATGGTGTAATCTTCGTCTTTCACTAGGTGTGGTACTACTTTCGCTAATTCATAATAGCGTTCTGTAGATCGTTCCCCTGGACCGGAAATAATGAGTGGTGTACGTGCTTCGTCAATTAAAATGGAGTCCACTTCATCGACGATGGCATAGTTCAACGGACGTTGTACCATTTGATCCGCATGAACAACCATGTTATCACGCAAATAGTCAAAGCCAAACTCATTATTTGTACCATAGGTAATATCTGCACCATAGGATTGTTTCCGTTGGTCATAATCTAAGCCAGCTACGATTAAACCCGTAGATAAACCAAGGAAGTTGTATAAACGTCCCATCCATTCGCTGTCACGTTTCGCCAGGTAATCATTCACTGTTACCACGTGCACACCTTTACCAGATAGGGCATTTAAATATACTGGTAATGTAGCTACTAATGTTTTACCTTCACCAGTACGCATCTCTGCGATATTACCACGATGCAATACAATACCACCAATCATTTGCACATCAAAGTGACGCATACCCAATACACGCTTGGATGCCTCACGAACCACAGCAAATGCTTCTGGTAAAATATCATCTAATGTTTCACCATTAGCCAACCTTGCTTTGAACTCCTCTGTCTTTGCGCGTAAAGAAGTATCGCTCAAGGATAACAGTTCTGGTTCCAATCCATTAATCTCTTCAACAATGGATCGAATTCGTTTAATTTCTTTTGCATTTTTATTGCCTAATAGTTTTTGTATAAAACCTAACAACTATCTCAACTCCTTATATGTGGAAAGTTTCAATTAAAGACTATGTATCTAGATTATTATAGCCTACTAGCAAGTAATAGTCAAAAAGAAGTGATAAAGTGACGGTGTCATGTTTATTGTTTCATACTATAAAAAAGATTAGTCCGTTATATGCACAAACTAATCTATCCATTTCTGTATTCAATTTAGAAAATCATACCACTCTCAAACCGTCACATATTTTTTGGACGTAGATATCAGTTTTAGATATTTATAGAATCACAGTACTCTCAAACACAATTGGCGTTTTTGTAAAAGTTATTGGAGTTTGAGACATTTACAGAATTACACTACTCTCAAACATCACCCTCGAAGTTAACATCGCCCACTGAGTTTGAGACATTTACAGAATTACACTACTCTCAAACACGAGTCTACTAAAATCTAAGGGAGTTAGGGTTTGAGACATTTACAGAATTACACTACTCTCAAACGCGCGCTAATCCATGAAGTTAGTGATTGGAGTTTGAGACATTTACAGAATTACACTACTCTCAAACAATGGCATTCGCTTTACACCATCCCTTGCAGTTTAAGACATTTACAGAATTACACTACTCTCAAACACTCAAGAAATCATCTTCGGTTAGATCATAGTTTGAGATATTTACAGAATTACACTACTCTCAAACATCATGCTATACAGCTATTTGTAACCCCATGTTTGAGACATTTACAGAATTACACTACTCTCAAACAGTGAAGAATTTGATACTGCCAATTTTGACGTTTGAGATATTTACAGAATTACACTACTCTCAAACCTTAATTACACCTAGGCGGAAGTTATACCGGCTTGAGATATTTACAGAATTACACTACTCTCAAACACAGCCTACGGTATAGATGCTGTACTAAAGGTTTGAGACACTTACAGAATTGCACTACTTTCAAACGTCTCACGCTAAGAGTGTTAGTAGTAACACGTTTGAGACACTTACAGAATTACACTACTCTAAAACCAATGCCCACTTACACAGATCAAAGAAAAGTTTGAAGTATTTACAGAATCACACTACTCTCAAACAGCGCTTGTGCTTTATTTTTTTATGTTCAGTTTGAGGCATTTATAGAATTACATTAACTCTCAAACCGACAACAACACTTGCAAGCATGCTTCAAAGTTTGAGATATTTACAGAATTACACTACTCTCAAACTGCTGATTCCATATGTGGACATAATGTGATGTTTGAGACATTTACAGAATTACACTACTCTCAAACGGAACTTCATCCCCTTCCCACTCATCCTTTGTTTGAGACATTTACAGAATTACACTACTCTCAAACTATGGAATAAACACTGTAGTGAGTTATTCAGTTTGAGACATTTACAGAATTACACTACTCTCAAACCCCAAACCCAAATACAAGTTCAGCGTTCCAAAGCTTGTCCAGTCACCACCAAGTGTAATCCTGTAAATACCGTTAAATCAAACAAAAATCACTATCTAAAGTATACCCATTAATTAAAGATTTTTCAATATCATCTAGTCCATATGAACCAGATGATATACATAGAACACATAGCTGTTTCGCTAATATAGTCTTAAAAAATTGATGTAATTCCTCGGAGTCTAAATACATATCTATATTCATAATCACAAATTACAGGCTTATGTTCCCGCAGTTGTTTTTCTAACAATTTAACACTTGTTGTATTTAATACCAACTTCACATACACTGATTCCTGTAACATAATAAAGCCATTCACTAATAGAAATTTTCTGAAAATACAATTTTCACCTTAGCTTTAACTAAAGCATTAAGAAGAACGGTAGTTAAACTTACTGCAGTAGATTCAATAATCACCATGTAAATCTCATCAATAAACACTTTTTTCACATCAAATCCCTGCCGAACAATCATATAATTCATTTTAAAATTAAGTTTAGATTGCTTAGTTATAACTACCGTTCGCCAACTCATAGTTTCTCCTATTTTATTTTAATTTCATTTTCATATAAACCTGTAATAGATGTTGTGATGACACTAAAGCTTTCAGTATTAGATACATTAATACCGACTGTAGATCTTGAGCTTTTTATGTTAATCAGCTCTAAATTCCTAGTAGTTTTAAAATTAGTAATAATATTAAGGATTTCCATTAATATAGTAACTTGATTTTCTAAAGATAACTCGCAAAATTTATCAAACCCTATAGTCTTAAATTCCTCTAATTTATTTCCTTTTAATTTTATAAATAAAGGAGTAGAAAGTTTATCCATAAAAACTTGATATAGTTTTTTATTATCTTCTGCTGTAACATATATTTTATTATCCGAATATGTTGTTGTAATAGTATGAATATCAAATGTTTTAGGATTTTCTATTTTTTGATATTCAACTTTTTCCAGCAATTTAATATAAACACTAATATCATTATCTAATACTAAATCTATAGCACAATCTACGCAGACTTTATCTCCAGTTCTTCCTCCTAAATAATATTTAAACCCATTAATATTAACTAAACTACCAATATAAAGACCTCTATACATGACTTCAATACTTCTTATTTTTTTTGCATCTTTAGAGCCTTTACTATACAGTGCAATAATATCTTCTTTGAGACATCCTTGATTAGAAACATATAATGGAAGTGGGAAGATTTCAATCTTCTCTTTATCCTTTATATCCACAATTTTTAAAATAACATATTCAGCGATGGTCATTTTGGTTCTTCCACCATATTTTTCCACATCGCTTAAATGTATGTCCGACGATTTTAATGGTAAGTACACACCTTGTTTGGCTACGCCTTTTTTGTATACGGTTTCATCGGATAGTCCACCTTTTTGTGGTACTGCTCGTTGGGTCACTCGAACGTCATTACTCCGCATCATCGTTTTGACAGTATCCATGCTAACATCTGGATCCCAAATAATACTATCTTTATTTTCTGTTGAGCAAATTTTCTTTTCAAACATCTTCGTCAAATTATAGGTTCGGTGAGTGCCATTTTGTTTAGCAAAGACAAAGAAGTTCTTTGTAAATTTTTCATGGTATACATTGCCCACTACAATATTTAGGTACGCATCTTTGGCATGATGATGGTGATTGATGGAGCGTACTTTAATAAACCCAAAATCTCTTCTAAAATCAGATACATTTTCTGCTTTGGAAAATACCACTTCTGTATCTGGGTACAATTGGCGTAATAAGGTAGTAACAGCTTTCACAGACTGATTCGTAGATACCAACTGACGATTGATAAAATGATTTAATTCCTCATCTGTTAAAGGTTCAACTCTAATTAACCGCTCAAATTTCTTTTGAGATATCAATCCTTTATCTAAGAGCATCTTCCAAAAATCTCGCCTTTGTTTTTGAATTGTTTCATCAATAGGATAGGTATCCTTTTTACGCATATTTAAAGTTTTATCCACTAATACTAAATTATCAAAACTATCATCTTTAGTCTTGCTTTGTGGAAAAATATGATCTTTATCATATTGACCAGTAGCTAAATCACGTATATCAATTCTTTCCCCTGAATACATACATCTACCTAACTGAGTAAAATATAAATATAGCTTTTTGCTATCTAAATCCGACTCATTAAATGCATTGAGTTCATCACGTAAACGTTCTATTTCTCCATCCTTAATTTGTTTATATAAATCTACCAATATACCTTTTCTAGACTGAGTCCGCTTTTTATCTGCTTTATTTGTACGAGCTACTTCCACAAATATTTTCTTTGGTACTTCTTTACGAATAGATATAAGCTCATCAAGGATACGCAATGTTTGCCATACACTACGTTTTACCATTGGCGACAAAGACAAATCTTCTAGCATTTCAAAGGTAGTTTTTTCTTTGGATCCCAATACTTGTGTCACATATTCTTGGACCACATCAATGAAAGAATAGGAAGAGCTCAATAGTTGCATCAAATTCTCCTGACCCTCACGCATATGCTCAATGATAGTACCTGCTTCTGCATCATTATCGTTCTTTTTCATGCCCCAAATGTCTGTTAGGAATTTTTTAGACAATTTGCCCCAACCTGTATAGGTAAGTTTTCCTAATTTTTTAATTTGTTCTCTAGTAAGACGATCTCCATAATAGTTTTTCAACACTTGCCGCAACATATCTTTACTTTCACCAAAGATAGTGATATATCGAATGATATCTTCTGCCATGGCATGGTCAAAATGTTCCCCTAGGATACGAGTCATATCTCTGTGGGATGTTAATTTCGTAGCAATATGTTGATCCATGCCTGTGATAATAGGCGGCTGTGATACATAGTTATTATCTACTAAATATTTTGCGACCACTTTTTTCGTAGCTGTTTTACTATCTTGCAAGGACATAAAATGGTCTCTAATAAATGCATGTTTCACATCTGCCGGTAATGGTTTGTCGTTGACACGAATATTGTTCAATTCATTCAGCAACGAAAACTCCTCATAAAGCAAGGAATATTTCGGCAACACATCTTGGTCGATTAAATAAGTGCATTTGTTAGTTAAGTTTTCAATGAATTTAACCGCCGATGCTTGGACGTCAACTTTTTGTTCAAAATTCCACGGCAATACCTGTCCTGCTTCCTTACGAACAACCCAAGCAAACCCGCCATTTTCAATGGAGTGTGCTGGATTCAATGGGCCCACATAATAGGGAATTTTAAATTCTAAGATAGATATAATTTTATCCGCTACCGTCAATCCATCTTCCACTTCATTTAAAAATGGAAAATTCACCTTAGCTTTGTCTAGGATGCGTACTAATTCTTCTTTGTGTAATTGATAAGGTACTACACCATTTTTACTAATTCGTTGGAGCGGTAAAAATACCCCTTCTTCTATTTTTTGTAATACTATCTCCGTATCTTCTGTCGCTGGCAAAGCGGATACTACTTTTTTCACGTATTTGAAGAAATCTTCTTCTGTAGTTGATGTGTTTCCAGTAACACCTTGCTTAATATATTTCACATAGTTGGTGCCTTTATCCACGTCTGCCACAAACATATCATCATATAGTTTTCTGTCATCTTTCAGTACAGATTTCAATACTACTAAATCTTCCTTATGTTGCTGATAGGATTCTATTTTCGCCTCTGAAAGTGATTGACCTGGTTTGATAATGGAGCTGATGACGATGATATCATGTAAAACTTTACATTGATCCACAACGGTAAATTTGTCGCCCCACACCTCCGTATACGCATCTCGCACGTCATCATAGATGATCTTGCTAAGACAAATATCTTTGAACTCTTTATCCTCTGGTACTGCTATTTCAACATCTTCCTCGGTGAAAAGGTCCACTAAATTTGCTTTTAATCCAATAATTAGATTACCCCACGCTTTCAACCGTTTTTTATCGATACTAGAAAGTTTTTTCCCATTCCCAATAATAGGCTCTAATTGTTTTACCGTATCACTACGCCCTACTCCTCTATCTAATAATAGAAATACTACAACGCCAAGTACACTTTCATTATCTATGTGTGTACCAAAGCCTAACTCTGATAACGTAGATCGTACTACTTCATTAATTTCTCCATCCACGGAAAATTCTTTTTTACCATATAAAAAGTTGCCACGGTATTTTAAGATATGATGAATCCCCAAAAATAACAAGCGAATGTCTTTCGTACCTTCTGTCATCAAATGGTTGCGTAAGTGATAAATTGTAGGAAATTCCTTGTAGTAATCTATATCAGTGTACTCTTTATCCATGAATAAAGTATATTTCACTGGATTCGTTTTATCTTCTACATGGTATTTTGATTCATGAAGACGCATGAAAAATGTTTCATCTACCGCATTAATTTCTTTAGCAAATAATGACTCTAGTAAAAGTAATCGAAACTTGCGACGTTGTATACGACGACGACCTGACCGTTTCATACGAGTATCTACTGCGGTTTGCGCCTCTGTAAACAATCTAGACCCCCACATCTTATGAGACTTGAACTTCAATAATTCATACTTCTCATTTGTCACAGCCCAACCAACAGAATTTGTACCAATATCGAAACCAATAAAATAATTGCCCCTTTTGAAACCTTTGTGTTTGCAAATCTGATCCTTGTGTTTGTCAAAATCACTCATTGTACTTCTCCTTTTCCATACAACATAACCGACCTCACACAATACAACTGTAAATATTCATTACCATACCTCAAAATGAATATTACCATATATTATTTAATTTCATTATACTACTTAAAAACACTTGACTCCATATCTTTTTTTGTATACAATGAAAGCATCTCAAAGACGTTAGAGATATTTACGTTTGAGATATTTACAGAATCACACTACAAGTTCAAATACGAATTTATTTTCATCGCCCTTGGGGCACCCGCTGTGGGTACTTAACTCAATTCATTTGGAATTGAGTTTTTTTATTATCCTTCTTTTAAAGTACGATACCATACATAGATTATATTACGTTATACTATCGACTAAACAAATTATCATAAGACAAAAAAGGAACGTTGATCAAACATTATCAACGTTCCTCTTTATATGTTTATTCATATTAAGGCCATAGATTCTCTTAGTAGATGTCTTACTGTTTCAGACAGTGAGATGCACCACTCCTACAGACAGCCGGAGGCATCCTATTATATTATCGCCGTTTCACCCACCGTTGGTATCCTTTCCACAATAGGAAATACAAAACCGACGCAACGAGTATGACGATTGTTAAACGACCTAAGTTATCTTGTAATAGCACCGCATCATGACCGACGATGACTTCTAGTGCTGTGGAAGGGAATTTGCCCACCAAGTTGGCGATAATGTAATCGCGCAAAGAGATTTGGCTAATCGCTCCCAAGGCAGTAATGATACCACTTGGAAAATAAGGAATGGCACGAGCGAAGAGCATGACAGTCAAACCATTTTTACCACTAAAGTCATCCACTTTCAGTAAAAACTCGCTCTTTTCTATAACCTTATGCGCCGTATCTCGCAAGATATAGCGCATAATCATAAAGCTCAGTACAACGCCCACTGTTTCTGCTAGCCAAGAGATAATTATCCCTGGTACTAGACCAAATAGCAAGCCGTTAGCTGTGGAAAAGAAGATGGACGGTAAAAATCCTAGTGCATTGATGAGCACATCCAAAACAAAGCTGATCACCATGGCCCACGGACCATAAGATTGTAATACTTCCGCCATGCGCTGTACATCACCAGAAAGAATTAATTCCCACATGTCATCATAGAAACCTGGAACAAGGACGTACACTAGAACTCCTAGTATCACCAATCCGCTCAACAACCCTAGTTGTATATATCGTTCCTTTTTCTTATCATTCATTCCCATACCTTCTTTTCTAGTCGTTACTTAACCTCTGCCGTCTAATACTAACTTATCGTGGATGGCACGAACTGCCGTTTTAATATGTTCTTCTCCGATAAGGCAAGAAATACTGATTTCAGATGTGCTGATAATCTCGATATTCACGCCTTCGTCAGATAAAATGCCAAACATTTTCGCAGCTACCCCTGGTTGCCCCAACATACCTGCTCCAATAATAGACACCTTCGCCATATTTTCGTTGATCACACACTCTTCGATAGACATGGATTGACCAAGTTCATCAAGCACTTGTTTCGCTAGGTTCACGTCATCACGTGTGATAGTGAACACAATATCTGTTCGTTTATCATCTGTAGTGCGGATGCTTTGCACAATCATGTCTACGTCGATACTCTTATTAGCCAACGCTTGGAACACTTGATGTGCCACACCTGGAATATTTTCCACCCCTACAAGGCTTACTTTTGCCACATTAGTATCATCTGCAACGCCTGTAATCGCGTATTGATTTGCTTTCATTGTATACTCCTCTCGAATTATCGTGCCTTCTTCATCACTGAAAGTAGATCGTACATGAATTGGCACCCCATACCGATGTCCCATTTCGACCGCTCTTGGTTGCATAACGCCTGCCCCTAAGCGCGCCATTTCTAGCATTTCACCATAAGTGATTTCTTTCAATTTTACAGCACCTGGTGCCACTCGTGGATCTGTGGAGTATACCCCATCTACATCTGTAAAGATTTCACATACATCAGCTTGCATAGCCCCTGCTAATGCTACGGCTGTGGTATCGGAACCACCACGTCCCAACGTAGTGATATCCCCTGCTTCCGTCATACCTTGGAACCCTGCTACAACGACAATATTGCCCGCTTCTAACGCTTCTAGTACACGTTTCGGTTCAATCTCTAAAATTCGAGCTTTACCAAATGCATCACTAGTAGCAATGCCTGCTTGTTCACCAGTCATAGAAACTGCTGCATGACCTTTTGCTTGGAACGCCAGTGCCATCAATGCAATCGTTACTTGCTCTCCTGTAGAAAGAAGACGGTCCATTTCACGACCATACGGCATAGAAGTTACTTCTTTCGCCAAGTTTACCAAATCATCTGTTGTATCGCCCATGGCAGAAACAACCACCACAATACGATCCTCTGGTTGTTTATCACGTAACACGCGATTTACAATGTTAAATATTTTTTCAGGTGTCGCCACAGAGCTACCACCAAATTTTTTCACTATTAATGCCACTGCAATCCCTCATTTATAAGATACTAAAGTATAAAACAATATCTATATTAATCTACCATACTACGCTAGTAAAGTAAAGGATTTTTATAACATTTTCCTATTTTTATCATACATTTGTCTTTTTATAGTAGATATTATGATGCAATATACGACTATGTTGACACGTTGCCTATACGCTCAAAAACATACACCAACACGCTATAACAACAAAGGACCATGTTCCTCACCAAGGTAAGGGACACAGTCCTTATAATAACCAATTCAGTTATATCTCTAAAATTAGCCTTCTACAACGATATCTTTTTCAGATTCCCACAAGCCGTGGATGTTGCAGTAAGATGTTGCGATCAAACGACCAGATTTTTTGAAAGATGCTGTAACAACACCAGCTGCTTCTGCATGTACAGGACCTTCGTTAGCGCCTGTAGGTGCTTCACCATGTACGTTGAACTCAAGACGAGCTACTTCGTAAGGAAGTTGTGTACCTTCTTCTACATAGTATAATTTGATCCAAGAAATATGATGTTCTACTGTGTTAGGATGAGCAATTTCTTTACCCACTTCTAATTCGATGACTACGCGTTCGCCAGATTTTACAGTGTCAGGTGCTGTGATAACTGGAACGTGTTTTTCTGTTGCAAATTCAGCCGTTTTTACATAATTTGTGATAGCCATAGGTATAACCCCCTTGAATTAATATCATATCCAAACATGGAAACCTTTCCATGTAAAGCACTAAATTAGTACACTATTATTGTACTTGTTTTTCTGCACTTACGCAAGAACTATTTTTAAGATTTTCGATGTGGTTTTTGCATAAGCCTTTTATTTTCTGCAACATCTAGTAGCCAAACACATACTTAAACCGCCTGAGTTAAAACTCTATGCCACGCTTTGCTTTAATTCCTTGCTGATAGGCATGTTTGATAACTTTCATTTCTGTGACTGTATGCGCCAATTCAACAATTTCTGGACGTGCGTTGCGACCTGTTAAAATCATGTCCAAGTTCTCAGGTTTTGTTTTCAGCAAGTTTACCACTGTCTCTACATCTACTAATCCATAATGAATGGCATAATTGATTTCATCGAGGATAATCAAATCCCATTGTCCAGATTTCACTTCTCTTTCCACCATAGCCCATGCTTCTTTGGCTGCTTGTTGATGTTCCTTCATTTTTTCTTCTGATTCTTCTTGCTTGTGAAAGATAAAGCCTTTGCCCATGGATCTAATTTCTACCGTAGGTAATAAGTCAATGCCTGCTAATTCGCCATAATTCGCACCACTTTTAATAAATTGTAAAATAAGCACCTTTCTACCACAACCTGCTGAACGCAGAGCAACGCCCAAAGCCGCTGTTGTCTTGCCTTTCCCGTCTCCTGTGTTGACTAAGATTAAACCTTCACTCATCTATCTCTCCACCTTTCTTAGGATATATGGAAATCCTATGCCAAGGCACAGGATTCCAAAAATTGTATTCTATTATAGTTAGAATGGATTACGTATATGATACGCTAATTTACCAAGTACATGATCTGCTGGTACGAATCCAATAAAACGGCTATCTGAAGAATGATTGCGATTGTCTCCCATCACAAATACATGCCCTTCTGGAACAGTAATTGGTAGAGAGCGTTCAAACTTCATCGTTTCTTTTTTAGTATACGTCTCGTTTAGCTTGGTACCATTTCTCCACACATGGCCTTCTTTAAATTCTAATGTATCACCTGGACGACCGATCACTCGTTTTACCCACACATCATGTCCTTGCAAGGATGGAACTACCACACTAGCATAGTTCATCAACGGTTCCATCACATCATCTTTCCAAGAGCGTTCTCGTTGCACCCGGCTATCAATGATGACAATATCTTCATAATTGGGTATGTCTCGCATCACGTGAGACCATTTACTAATTAACAAGAAGTCCCCATTATGTAAGGTATCCTCCATTGATTCCCCAGACACTCTCGTAGGTTGCACAATAAATATATGCGTTAACATGGCTACAATAAGAGCCACAATAATAGCTTGTATCCACTCACGAGCTTCTTTCAAAATTTGACTGCCTATGGCTGTATCTTTTTCCATAGTTCCTCCTATTCTAAGGATGCGTACTAATACGTATCTTGTAATCATCGATTAATGGATTGATTTTTTACCGAACTGCCCACCGAATACATCATGAACATCATTGATGGTGATGAAAGCATTGTCATCCACTTCATAAATAATATCTTTCAATTTTGTTAATTCTAACCGTGTTACCACACAGTAAATGATACGTTTTGGAGTCTTTGTATACGCCCCTTCACCATATAGTAAAGTAACACCACGCCCCAATCGATGCATCACCACATCAGCTACTTCTTCCGATTTATCAGTGATGACCATAACGCCTTTCGATTCTTCTACACCCGTAATGACTAAGTCCATCATTTTATAGGCTACGAAATAGGCAATCAAGGAATACATAGCGCTATTCCAATCATATACAAAGCCCGCTGCTCCTAAAATAAAGAAGTTTAGGAACATGACGATTTCACCTACGGAAAAAGAGCTCTTTTTATCAAAGATGATGGCTACAATTTCCGATCCATCTAAGGACCCACCATTTCGTATAATAATCCCTACCCCAAGGCCAAGGATAATTCCGCCAAAAACAGCTGCCAGTAATGGGTCATGCACAATAGGCGGCACATGATGCATGAAAGCAGAAAATACGGAAATGCACGCTATGGCGAATAGGGTGGATATGGTAAAACTTTTACCAATCTGCATATATCCTACGTATAAAAACGGTAGATTAATCAACATAACTAGTACACTAAATGAGATACCAGATAGCTTACTCGCCATCAACGCAATACCCACCACACCGCCATCAATCAGGTGATTTGGTACGAGAAATACATCTAGCCCATAGGTATAAATGACTGCACCAATAATCATCATAAAGTAGCGCATAGCCATATCCATTAATTTTCGTTTTCTACTTTTGTGTTCTTTCATCCTTCGGATACTCACTCCTTATTTGTTACTAACCAACGTTCTCCTATTATCCACGCCGTAATATCATCCACAGGAACAGGAGGATATAACATGCCTTTTGGCACTAATTTTCGCCACCCTGTAGGTGGATGTACTTCAAAATAACGGCGCCGTGCTTCTTCTGTGGTATGCTTTTCATTGACAAAGTTAAATTTTTTTCCTTGCGATTCTGCTACATGTTTTACAATAGTCCCTACCGCTTTATGATTCGTTCCATTTCCACAGACTAAAACAGATACCCCTGCATACATCGTTAACAGAGATTGTAATTCACTCATTACGGAATCAGTGGGCACAATATCCATCATCACTAATTGAGATGCTCTAGTAAGAATCGCAATTCCGGTTTTATCACGCCCTGGGTCAACTGCCAGTACATAAGGTTCCAATGCCATTGTCTACACCTCACTGATTTACCGGAATGACACGAAGCATAATCTGTACGGGTCCACTAGTAAAAGTATCTTCTCTAGTAACAGCCTCTAATCGTACAGGACCACGTTGATTTTCAACTTTTCGTATCGTAGTAAATAGCTCATTGCCAGGTAAAGAACCCACTTCGCCAGTAATGGGATCAGGCAAGATACCGTGTTTCTTTGCCTCTACATTGACTTCTTTTAAGAAAGCCAACACTTGATCTTGTGCGCTGTCACCGCCATTTATTAAGGATGACCAGAGAACTGTATCCTTTTTGAAAATCATATCATGAGGATATGCATGAATTTCTGCTAGTGCTGGTTCTCCATAAATAATGTTGGCAGATGCAGTAACCCGAATCATCAATGGTTTATCTGTAGAGGCCACTACTTTTGCCACTTCATTCAAATTATCTCGACTTACGTAAATGACTGTTTTTTCCTCTTCCATTTGGAATCGATTCAAAATCAGACGATTCGTATCTTTCAAGAAACTAGTTAAGGCTGCCATGCTTTCCACTTCCCCTAAGCCTGGTCGAATCACTGCTTGGGATAAGACTTCCCCATTGCGGAATACTACATTGCCTTCTCGAACATGATTGATACCATCCTCTAATTCTTTTGTTGTTATTTGTAAGTTTTGTACATGACTTTCTAGTTGCGTCCGTACATCTTCTAAACGACCTACTTCCGCATTGGACGCCACCAACTTATGCTCAGCTTCTGCATAGGCCTCTTGGATCGATACCAATTGGTCTCCCATACTTGCTAAAGCGCTTCGTGTTTCTTCTAGTTCTTGTTCCGTTGCTTGTACATCACTTTGTACCTTTTGCAATTGTTTATTTTTTTGATTCAATTCATCATTACTTTGTTGTAATGCTTTCGTTTTTTGGTCGATATCTGCTGAAAGTTGCGCCATCTCGGCTTTCAGTTTATCCATACCGAATAAAGCAGTACGCACATTGTTGGATGCAATACTAAGTACACCCAATGTGGCTGCGGAAATTAAAATGCCCGTTACTATTGTCACAATGATAGACGTATGCTTAGGGCGTAACCCAAACAAACTCATGCGACGTTTTCCTACTTTTGTGCCAATTTTATCGCCTAAAAATGCAATTAATCCCCCCATAATCGTAATGATGAGGAGAATTCGTAGTCCTACTAACATAGTCGTATACCTCAATGTCAAATACTAGTCCTATATCTTTACTTAGTATATCAAAATCCATAGTACACTACAATGGCTATAAGGAAAAGGTCTCAATATACGTATTAGAAATAGATATAAAAGAGTAGCATAACATAGTATATGTCATGCTACCCCCTATACTCTCTTATTTATTTAGATACTCTCCAGTTTAAATATAAACCAGCTATCACACCTAATGTATTCGGGATCCAAGCTGCTAATAACGGTGGTATAGCGCCACCTTTGCCTAAGGCGCCTGACAGTGTCATAACACCATAGTAAATGAAGATAACTAGCACTGAAATACCGAATCCAATAGACGAACTAGACCGTTGTTTCTGCAAGCCTAATGGCGCTCCTACTAAGGCAAAGATAAAACTTGCCACAGGAATGGTAAATCGTTGATACATTTCCATTTGCCATTCTGTAATCTTGCCACCCGTAGCTTCCATTGCTTTGATTTGCTGTCTAATCTCTTTGATGGTCATCTCTTCTGGTTTGCGTTGAGAACGACTAATTTTATCTGGATCTTGTGTAATGGGCAATACTTGTTCTTCAAACTTTAATGTACGATCAATACCCTCACCGGATGCATTGATATCATAAATAGTACCGTCATGCATAATCCAGTACTGACCATTCCAATTCGCTGTTTTAGCACGTTCAATTTGTGTCACTTGCCCATCTGTAAATTGTTGCACCGTAATATCGGATAACAGTTTAGTAGAGCTATCATATTTCCCAGCATACATTAACGTATTAATTTTTTTGTCTGCCAAGGTTTTCAACACAATATGTTCCTGTGTTTGCGGTGTAGCACGCTTCATAATTTCCTCGCGGATAATCGTTTGATAGGCATGGTTCGCCGCCGGTACTACATATTCATTGAACCCAATGGAACACAGAGAAATTAAAAATGCCATAATATATACTGGTGTAGCCAAGCGCAAGAAGTTTTGCCCACCTGCACGCATGACAATAATCTCGCTACTACCACTTAATCGACCAAATGTCATCAAAGATCCTAATAGGACCGACATAGGGAAGGTCAATATAACGATATTCGGCAATGCTAGTAAGAAAGCTCTGGTCACAGACCACAAACTAGCTCCGTATTCTGTAATGTACTGAGCAATCCGAAATAGAGTTCCCGTACCAATAAAGATACTAGTAAACGCAAAAATACCAAACAGGAATGGCCCTATGAAAGCTTTCAATATATATTTATCTAAAATTCTCATATCCACTCCTACATTCGGAAATCATCACCTAAGTAAAACTTACGAGCCACATCACTAGTAGCCACTTCATCAGCGGTACCTTCTAATAAAATAGTTCCACTATTTAAGATATACGCCTTATCTACAATCCCCAAGGTTTCACGCACATTATGGTCTGTAATGAGTACCCCAATACCGCGATCTTTCAAATGGCGAATAATAGATTGAATGTCTGCTACTGCAATAGGATCCACCCCTGCGAAAGGCTCATCTAGCAATATAAATTTAGGATTTAAAGCAATGGCTCTAGCAATTTCTACACGACGGCGCTCACCACCAGACAACTGAATGCCCAAACGGTCACGCACGTGAGTGATATGAAATTCTTCTAATAACGATTCCATTGTATCCTTCTGTTCTGCTTTAGAAAGATTGGTGGTTTCTAGCATGGCTAAGATATTATCTTCTACTGTTAAATTACGGAAGATGGATGCCTCTTGTGGCAAATATCCAATACCATAGGCAGATCGCTTATACATCGGCATGTGGGTCACATCCACATCGCCAATACAGATACTCCCTAAAGTCGGTTTTTCTACACCAACAATCATATAAAACGTAGTTGTCTTTCCAGCACCATTAGGACCTAACAAGCCTACAATTTCGCCTTCTTCAACACGGACACTGACTTTGTCCACTACATTTCTTGATTTATAGGTTTTCACTAAATCCTTTGTTTGAATAAACATAAACTCTCCTTACTTTGGAGTAATGATTAATGTACTACGCCCACCAAGCGTTTCTGCACTATTGTCACTAAGTTCTATCTTTAACTCCGGCGCTTCTAGGATATTCCCATTTTGAACCGCCCTAGCATTACCTTTTAAATAGGCTACCCCATCATTCTGATTTGGAGTTTGTGTGTACACCGCCTCATCTGCTGTAGCATTGACATTACGACTAGCGCTAGATAAAGTCACATTCCCTTTAGCCGTCGCAGATATTTGATTAGTAAAAGCTGTAATATGTTGGCCTGTCAATACATTATCTGCCATCACTAATTGTCCATGTCCAATAATCTCACCATATCCAGTTTCTGTATTATAATTCACTTGATCACCGAACAATTGACGATCATCCTTCTGTAGATGTACATTACCTGTAGCATCAAATTGGTGATTATGTAAGACATGCACTTCACTAGCAGCCATGGACATATTGTTACCAATCATGCTCACGCCACCTGTTAAAAATCCTTCTTCATCTTTTGTATTGTACCAACCAGAGGCACCTGTCATAGTTTTATCATCTTTTGTAATGACCACACTGCCTTTAGCTTCCGCACGGCCACTGATGCCGTCATATGTTAACTGATCGGCAGTAATCATTATGGATCCATTCCCCGCAGGATTGGTATCCGTTGTTGCTGCCCATACGGGAATCATCATGACTCCTCCCATTAGGGTTGCCATGAGTAAACGTTGTAATTTCATGAATATCCTTCCTACTTGCGAATTAATTTAGCATGACCTTTTGCTGTCACCTGTTGTAAAATCATATCACCTTCTAATGCATCACCTTCTAATGTGGTATCCGCATCAATATAGGTAAACTTTGAGATAGACTTAAATAGCTGCTCTTTACTAGTATACTCTAATCCTTCCGTTCGGAGACTAGCACCTGTACTAGAAGTTGCCTCAATACCTCCTGATAAAGTAATCTGTCCATGATCCTTAGATACGAGTCCTTTCGGAGCCTTCACAGTCAGCGTCGTTCCATCTTTATGAAAGGTACCCGTTACATTTTCTAAAGTGATGACTTTCGTCGTTTGGTCCAGACTTATTTTCTCAGCTTTTACTGACCAAATGAGTTGTCCATTTTTTTCTTCTTTCAGTTCTGTACCATTAAAGCTAATAGAATTACCCGATGGTCCTACCGATGTCGTATCGGTGCCACCATATAGAAAATATCCAAAACCTAAGAGAATTAAAATACCTACCACAATCGTGAGGAGAAGTTTCTTATTGTTCTTCATGCACAGCCTCCCGCACTTGTAGTTTATGTTCAATATCTGTAATTTCATGAATTTTTGTATTCCAACGATGTTGGAACCACAACCATTCATCAGGATGCTCTTTAATAAACGCTTCTGTTACCTTCACTGTTTCTTCCGTGAGGCGGAACATATCTTTCTCCACATCACCAGTATCCTTATAATGAAGTGCTGGCAAAATATGAACAATATGACCATTTTCTTTACGGGATGTAAAGACTGGTACTACAGGAGCTTTGAATTTTTTCGCAAACGATGCTGGCCCCGTCACCGCTGATGACTCTTGCCCTAAGAACATCACCGGCAATCCTGTGTACCATCCGTCTTGGTCCGCCAAGAAACCTAATAGTTTCTTCGCTTTCATCGCTTGTGCAGCGCCTCTCATTTCGGAACCGCCACGAGCAAATACTTCTAACCCTACCATTCCTCGGTATTCATTCATCAATCGTGTGAATTGAGCATTTGGTTGCTTTTTTACAATCGTTGTGGACGGATATCCATGAGCCGCTAGGGCTGCTCCCATCCATTCCCAATTGCCTACGTGGGCTGTCAAAATTACAACACCTTTATCTTCCGCAACAGCTGCATCTAGGTGTTCTAGCCCTCGCATTTCAATATGTTCTTTTATGAACTCAGGTGTCAAATTGGGCATATATAGTGTTTCCATAACAGAACGTCCCAAGTTTTTAAAGAGTCGTCCTAATATGGCATCTGCTTCTTTTTCATCTATGGAAAGGCCAATCATCAGATTATGTAATCCTCGTTTGACCTGTTTTTTACCTACTAATCTATATAAAGGTCCTAGAGATGCTCCAATGGATAAGATTGTAGAATAGGGTAATGCACAAACTAATTTACTAATCGTCTTTAATGCTGTATATTGCCATTCTCCCGCCATGAAAGCCTCCTTTCTACTGACCTACTTGGTAAGATTCTTCACGGTATGAGCGCACCGCATCCTCCCAAAGTCCTTCTTGTTTTAAAATATACTCAACTGCTTCACGCACAGCTCCCTCGCCACCCTTGGCTTGACAAATGTAGTGAGCTACTTCTTTTATTTCTGGTACACCATCTTGTGGTGTCATAGCTAATCCCACCTTAGACATAATGCCTAAATCATTGAGATCATCACCCATATAGGCTACTTCATGAGCCTCTAAATCCAATGTATGTAAAAGTTCTTGTAATCCAGCACTCTTATTATGACTTCCCATTTGGATTTGAGAAATATTTAATTCTTTGGCCCGTCGCTCTACCATAGGAGAGATGCGGCCCGTAATAATTGCAGTTTGCAATCCCATCCGGTGTGCTAAGGCTAATCCTAATCCATCTTTTGCATGAAATGCTTTGATTTCTTCTCCACTAGATGTATAGACAATCTCACCTTTCGTAAGAACACCATCCACATCTAAGGCTAAACAACGTATCGCCATTACACAATGCCTCTTCGCAACAAATCAGTAATATGTACTAAGCCAAGACTTGTTCCATCTTGACCAACAACTGGTAATACGGTAATAGGTCTAGGTTGATTTTTCTCCATCATGTGAAGCGCTTCTGCTGCCAGCTTATCCTTTGTAATAGTACGAGGCGATTTTGTCATCATATCTTCCACAGACCATACTAGGAAATTACATCCAGAATCTAAGCCACGACGAATATCTCCATCTGTTACTAAACCGATTAACTTACCTTCTTCATCTACTACATTTGCTGCTCCAAGCCCTTTGTTGGTCATTACAAATAAGGCATCTTGTACAGTGGCCCCTTTATGAATAATGGGATTATCATCTCCACTATGCATAATATTTTCTACGGTTAGCAATAATTTGCGACCTAAGGAACCACCTGGATGGAATACAGCAAAATTTTCTGGAGTAAATTTATGTTGATCCAATAAACATACTGCTAAGGCATCGCCTAATGCCAAGGCCGCAGTAGTACTACTTGTCGGTGCTAATCCTAATGGGCATGCTTCTTTGTCTACGCATACCACCAAAACTACATCAGAGTTTTTTCCCAATGTGGAACTTGGATTACCCACTACAGAAATTAATTTAGCCCCTATTCGGCGCAAGGATGGTAATAAACTAATGACTTCGCTAGTTTCCCCACTATTCGAGAACGCTAGTACTACATCATCAGATGTAACCATACCTAAATCACCATGTACCCCTTCACCAGGGTGTAAAAATAATGCAGGTGTACCAGTACTCGCTAATGTAGCCGAAATTTTTCGTGCAATATGTCCAGATTTTCCCATACCTGTACAGACCACGCGACCTTTAGAGGCTAAGATTAACTCTACTGCCGTTTCAAAACGATGGTCTAATGTTTCAATTAAGTCTAACACTGCTTTTGATTCTTCTTGGAGCACCTGTGCTGCTCGTTCAAGTATCTTCATAGTTCACCTGCATCCTTTACATCTGTGCTATTTTTTTACGATTTTATCGATAGCCACTAAATCAGTTAATAATTCTTCTAAAGAATCTAAATATAACATATTTGGTCCATCTGAAAGTGCTTCTTCTGGATTATCATGAACTTCAAAGAACAATCCATCCACACCACTCGCTACCGCACCACGTGCTAAGTTAGCCACGAATTCACGTTGTCCAGAAGAAGCTGTACCTGCCCCACCTGGTAGTTGTACGGAATGTGTAGCATCAAAGATAACTGGATAATCAAAAGAGCGCATAATTGGGAAAGATCTCATATCCACAACCAAGTTGTTATAGCCAAAACTAAAACCACGTTCTGTAAGCATCAAATTTTGATTACCAGATTCTTCCATTTTTTTCAACACATTGCTCATATCTTTAGGAGCCATGAATTGACCTTTTTTCACATTCACGCATTTTCCAGTCGCTGCTGCTCCGTACACCAAGTCAGTTTGGCGGCATAAAAAGGCTGGAATTTGAAGAATATCTAGCACTTCTGCAGCTGCATCAATTTGAGTAATATCGTGGATATCACTCACTACCGGCACTTGTAACTCTTCTTTGATAGCTTTCAAAATCTCTAAACCTTCTACCAATCCTGGACCACGGAAGGAAGAATAGCTAGAGCGATTGGCTTTATCAAATGATGCTTTGAATACATAAGGAATACCCACTTTATCGCAAATTGCTTTCGCACGACGACCAATCTCTAATGTACGTTCATAGCCCTCAATTACACATGGACCTGCCAATAGAAATAAGCCTTTACCTCCACCAAGGGTGAGATTGCCTACTTGTACTGTTTTCATTGTATCTCCTCTCTAAACGAAATCGTTTATGCTTCTAATTGGTGAAATATTTCATTCACTCGTTCTAAATCTTCTAGTGTATCTACTCCAACAAAACGCTGGTCTGTAGTAATCACTCGGATAGTATATCCATTTTCTAATGCTCGTAACTGTTCTAAGGATTCAGTTAATTCTGCTGGTGTCGGTTCCATCTTAGCATAGGTTAATAGGAACTGACGATTATATCCATACATACCTACATGCTTCAATGGCGGTATCACAAATGCATGTCTAGGGTAAGGAATCAAAGATCTGGAAAAATACATAGCATTCCCTAGTCGATTCACGATGACTTTCACAGCACTAGGCTCATTGTATTCTTCTTCTAACAAAGGACAGCCTACGGTTCCCATTTGTAGGGTTGGGTCTTCTTTAAACTGACGTGCCAATGTATCGATAACCGATGCATCAATGAGTGGCTCATCACCTTGCACATTAATGATCACATCAATATCAGTTCTTGCAGCTGCTACTTCCGCTAAGCGATCAGTGCCGGTCAAATGATCCGTTCTTGTCATCATCACCTGTCCACCAAATTGGGTGACAGCATCATAGACTCGTTCATCATCAGTAGCCACAATGACCTCATGAATTTCCGTCGCTTTCGACACTTGCTCATAGACCCGTTGAATCATTGGTTTATTACCAATCATCGCTAAGGGTTTACCCGGTAATCGTGTAGATCCATAGCGCGCTGGAATAATACAAGCTATACGCATATTATTTCCCCTTTGCTATTTGCAACACATAGGATTTAAAATCGTCTTCACCTTTGGTAAATTCGATGCCAATCACTAATACATAGACAGGAATCTTCAAATCACGGATGGCCCGTACTTGAGATAGTTTCACTGCATCTTTTTCCGTTGTAATAATGCCTTGAATCCCTGTTTTAAAACAATGTTGCCACAGTTTCACAACATCTTCTTCACTATAATCATAGTGGTCACCAAAACTCATCATATCCTGTACAGCGAATCCATAACTTTTCAAATTAGAAATGAAAGAACTAGGTTGTCCAATACCGCTAATCGCTAATAAAGGAGTCCCATCATAGTTACTAATGTCATGAATCATCCCATTATGGCTCCATTCTTCCAAGGTTTGAAAGCCCACTGTTTGATGAATGGTTTCTGCTACAGGAACAAGAGGTGCCAAGGAATGAATCTCCTCACGTAGTGCTTCCAGTTGTTCTGGTTCTACTTGATTCGTTTTCGTTAACACAATGTAAGTAGCTCGCTTCAAGTTCGTCAAAGGTTCTCGTAACAAACCTCTTGGTAACACCGCCCCATAGCCAAATGGGTGACTTGCATCGATCAACACAATGTCTGCATCACGGCCCAATGCTCGATGTTGAAAGCCATCATCTAATACAAGTACATCGGAGTGCATATCTTCTACGGCAATTTTCGCAGACTCCACACGCTTAGAACCAATAATGACATTCGCATTAGGTAATGTTTTTGCCAACAACCACGCTTCATCACCACTGATAAAAGAAGACACATCTACCGTCCCTTGTCTAGATACGACGATGGGTTTTTTATTATTATCCGCTTTGTACCCACGACTTAAGACACTCACTGTATGTTGGTCTGTATCTAACACTTCACACACATAGCGCACCATCGGTGTTTTACCTGTCCCCCCCACTGTAATATTTCCTATACTAATGACTGGCACTGGCATATGTAACACTCTATGTGGATGGTTATATCGTTCATTGCGATATTCTACGACTCTTTCATAGACCTTACTAGCCTTTTCTAAACCACCACGCAGAGCATCTCCTAATGAGCCTTGCATCTGCCCGCTGATGATATGTTTAAAGAGTTGTTCTCCTTTCATGAGTAAACCTCCTCCGTATCCCTCTAGTATAGCCTAGGATATTAAAACTAAGATGAACTGATTAAGGAACAATGTGAAACCGCTCAAAAAGACGTCGCAGCTCCTCTGTATTACGTTGTGTAGCACCACGATTTTCACAGACTACTTCCAAACAATGACGACTCATATCTTCTCGCATAGTTTCGTTCGCACACAACGTTTGCAACACTTCTAACAGTTCACTTTCATCATGTACCATTGTACACGCCCCACGGGAACTTAATAAGCTGTAGATTTCCTTGAAGTTAAACATATGAGGTCCCACAATAATAGGCTTGCCATGAGCGGCTGGTTCCAAAATATTGTGCCCTCCCGTTTTGACTAAAGAGCCTCCCACAAAAATGATATCACCTAAACTATATAAACGACCTAATTCTCCAATAGTATCTAAAATTACCACTGGAATTTCTTCGTGTACAGGTTCTGTCATGGTGCTGCGACAAATCGCTTTAAGCCCATATTTTTGAGATAACGCTTTTACATCATTACCACGCATAATTTCACGAGGTGCTATGAGCAATCGTGCATTCGGGTAAGATTGTAAAATTTCCTTGAAAGCTTGGAACAGTTTATCTTCTTCCCCTTTATGGGTACTGCCCGCCACGATGATAGGATGATTATGTCCAAAGCCAAATTCATGTTGTAATTGTTCTTTTTCTTCATCCGTAACCGTTGCATAAGTTTGGTCGTACTTAGTATTTCCTGTGACAGTCACTTCTTTCACATTTGCACCTAGTACAGAAATATATTCTGCATCCAACTTTGATTGCATACAAAATCGATCAATGGACCCCAGCATATCTCGCATGAAGGACTTGATATGCATGTATCGTGACATAGAGCGATCACTAATACGGCCATTAACCATCATTACTGGAATTTCTTCATCTTTCGCAATACGAAGAAAATTTGGCCAAATTTCAGTTTCTACTAGTAAAATAGCAATAGGCTTTATAATGTTCAAAATTCTTCGTGTTAAAAAAGGTAAATCCAAAGGAAAGAAAATAATCCCTTCTGCTTCTGGTATAATACGTCGTGCCATAGCATGACCCGTAGCGGTAACTACAGATACAACTACTACTGCCTCAGGAAAGCTCTTTTTTATATCCTTCACCAAAGGACTGGTAGCTACAATTTCTCCCACAGATGCTGCATGTAACCATATAGCACGTTTACCTTCTATTTTTTTCATCAATGTGCTCGGCATGAATCCCGCACTTTGTTTAATACGCTCGTAGAATCCTTCTTCAAAGGCTAATCGATAGAGAATCACTGGTATTAAGCCAATCCAATAGATAATGAGAAGTATATTATATATCCAGTACATAGTTTATCCTTTTCCGGCAAATTGAACAGAATATAAATGACTGTACAAGCCATTCAACGCTAATAATTCATCATGTGTGCCTTCTTCTACAACACAGCCTTGTTGTAGGACCACTATATGATCAGCATGCTTAATGGTACTCAATCTATGAGCAATCACTAAAGCCGTTCTATTTTTCATTAATCGTTCTAATGCTTCTTGTACAATTTTTTCACTTTCAGTATCTAAGGCTGAAGTAGCCTCATCAAGAATTAAAATGCTAGGGTTTTTCAAGATTGCCCTTGCAATGGCAATCCGTTGACGTTGACCGCCAGACAAGGAATTACCTCGTTCGCCCACTATCGTATCAAACCCATTCGGTAGTTTTTCAATAAATTCAAAGACATTCGCTGCTTTAGCTGCATCAATGATTTCTTGTTCTGTCGCATCTAAGCGTCCATACAAGATATTTTCACGTACAGATGCATTGAATAGCATCGTATCTTGTGGTACTAAACCAATATTTTCTCGTAAGGATGTAAATGTTACATCACGTACATCTACACCATCAATGCGGATGGCGCCACCTGTCACATCATAGAAACGTGGTAACAAATTGGCAATCGTTGATTTACCTGCTCCAGAAGGTCCTACAATCGCCACAGTTTGCCCTTTTTTTACTGTTAAATTGACACCTTTTAATGCCAAATTATCTTCATCATAGGCAAATTGTACATTGTCAAACTCTACATCTCCTTGTACGTTTATTAATGCTTTTGCTGTTGGTGATTCTTTCACATGCGGTTCTGTTTCTAAAATATCAATGACACGATCTCCTGCTGCCATCGCTTTTTGCAAGTTACCATAGACTTGTGTTAAACGTTTTACAGGATTTGATAAATTGATGGCATAAATTAAGAATGCAATCAAAGATCCAGCTGTAATATAACCTTGTACTACAGAATATCCACCGTACCACAAAATGATGACTACTGCAATGGCCGCTGCAAATTCCACCATGGGCCCCATGACAGCTGTTAATTTTGTAGCTTTCATAGCGGCATCAAAGTTATTTTGGTTCTCTTGTTCAAAGCGGTTAAACTCATACTTTTCACGTGCAAAAGAACGAATGACACGAACACCGGAGATAACTTCTTGTAAAAAGGCTGTAATATCTGCTGTTCTACCTTGTACCTCATGACCTGCTGAACGTAATTTTTTACCAAAAATATTGGTTAATCCTAATACAACAGGCACAATAATCAATGTTAAGAGGGACAATTTCCAATCCAAATAAAACATGAATACCAAAGACCCTACTAAGGTAACTCCTTCTGTCATAAAGGAAATCAAATTATCGACAATTGCTTGTTGTAAAGCGCCTACATCACTCGTCACGTTACTCATGATAACCCCTGTTTTACGGCGGTCAAAATAAGCTTGGTCTAACTTTTGTAAATGCTTAAATAAGGTTTCACGAATGTCGATAACTACTCGTTGTCCTACATAGGCCATTGTATAATTTTGCCCATAGGTAGCAAATCCACGTAACAAGAAAATGATTAAAATAGCGATAACAATTAATGTTAATAAGCCTAAATCTTTATCTTGCAATACGCCATCCACTACATTTCGAATCAACCAAGGTACCACTAAGTATCCCATGGCCGCTGCAATCATGCAAAATATACCTAATATGAGTCGCATCCTATATGGCAGTACAAATGCCAATAGTTGTTTATAACGATCCATTTATGCCTCCTTCATTGCTACTGATGCAATGACATCAGCTACACGTTGCACCGCTCCCGGTGCCCCCAATTCTATTTTCACTTGTGCTAAATCAGCTTTCATCTGCGTATATACCACCTCGTGATCCAAGATGTTAGCTAATTCTCGTTCTACATTTTCTGGCGTTACATCTCCCTGTAATAACTCAGGAATAATTCGACGCTTCGCCATAATATTAGGTAATCCAATATGGTCAATTTTAACCAATAGTTTACCGATTCCATACGTGACAGATGCCACTTTATAAATCAACACTGTAGGTACATTCATTAATGCTGTTTCCAAGGTCGCCGTTCCAGATGCCGCAATACAAGCTGTACAAATCTGCATTAAATCATAGTTATAACCTTCTGTAACAGTAACTGGCACAGAATAAGCTTGTAATATTCTATCAATATCTTCTTTTGGTATAGTATGTGCTCTCGGCAAGAAAAATTTCAAATCTTTGTGATTCTCATATAACCGTTCAGCGGCTGCTAACATGGTAGGTAATAAGCCTTCTACTTCTTGTTTGCGACTGCCTGGCATCAAGAGAATATTGCGACTTGTTGTATCTGCACCGAAATGAGCAAGAGCTGATTCATAGGACATGGTAGGATGTACAATATCTACTAAAGGATTTCCTACAAATTCCACATTTACGCCAAATTCACGATATGCCTCCGCTTCAAAAGGAAAAATAGAGGCTACTTTTGTTACTGTTTTGGCGATATCCTTACCTCGGCCTTTATTCCAAGCCCAAATGGTTGGCGCAATGTAGTACACCACAGGGATATGTAATTCTTTTGCCACCTTAGCTAGCTTCATGTTAAAACCTGGATAGTCAATACACACCAACACATCTGGCTTTTCTCGTAGCATAGCTTCTTTTAAGAAACTGCGAAGTTTAAAAAAGGTAGGTAAATGTTTTAGTATTTCAACGATGCCGATAAACCCTAATTGCTGAATATCATAAATAATATCCACACCAGCTTGTTTCATCAAATCTCCGCCCATACCAAATAGCTGTGCTTCTGGATATTTCTCCAATAAAGCCTTCGCCACACTGGCGCCGTGCGTATCTCCTGATGCTTCACCAGCAGAAAACATAATCTTCATGTTTACTCCTCATCCGGCCCTTCTACGGCACAGATTACGATCCCTAATTCATTTGCTTTTTGCAGCACCGCTTCTTGTTCCACAAAAATCGTCCGTTTTGCTTCCATAGCTAACACCTTACAGTTACTGCTAATCATAGATTCTAAGGTCTTCATACCCACTGCAGGAACATCGAAACGTACATCTTGATTAGGTTTTGCAGTTTTTACCACCACAGCACCTTCACGCCCCAAGGCCCCGCCTCGTTTGATACACTCATCTGTTCCTTCAATAGCTTCAATAGCCATCGCTGCTTGTTCTTTCACTACTACAGTTTGACCAATATCGAGAGCTCCCATTTGTTTGGCTAAGGTAAAGCCAAACTCAATATCTAGTTGCTCCACCTCTGTTGGTTTTCGAGTTGTCATCACACCCACCGGAGGCATAAGAGAACGCATGTATTTTGTTTGATCTGCTACAGATAGACCTTCTTTTTCTAATTCATCCACGATGGCCAACATGATCGTATCATCTTTACGATTGCGCAAACGGTTCAATAATTTGATGGTACGCATATCTGGAATGGTTGTTATCTTTTTATAGAGATGTTCCTTTGTCACTTTACCTAACATCGTTACATCAGTGACACCTTCTTTGAGGAACGTTTTAATCACTGTATCTGATTTAAAGACGCTGATTTGGTAGTATGCATCGGCCTCTGCTTGCAATTCAGGAGCACCATTTGTCACAACAGATATGACCACAACTTCATAGCCTTCATGTTGAGCTGCTCGCATAAATTCAACTGGCAGATTTCCAATTCCTGCAATCAATCCTACTTTCGCCATAACGCCTCCCACTAACTTTTAATTATAAAAATCCTAATCTATATTATATCACATAAAGGAGACAAATGGCATGAAAGTTCACAACAAAAAATACATGGCAAAAGCATATGTCATATACCTTCACCATGTATTTTAATTTCTAATTAATCTCTGCGTACACGCATGATACCACGATCTGCATTACGCAAGAAACGTAGCATATGTTCAATCTCAACAGAGGATGTTAAATTTAACTCCATTTCTTCAATGGCTTTAGATAAACTATAACCACTACGATAAATAATACGGAATGCTTTCTTCAATTCACGACGTACTTCTTCAGATACACCCGCACGTGCAAGACCCACCGAGTTCAGTCCGATGACATGTGCTGGCTGTCCATCCGCAATCACATAAGGAGGGATATCTTGTACAACTTTCGCCATACCACCTACCATAGCATTGCGTCCAATTTTTACAAATTGATGGACCCCGGCGATGCCACCGATGACAACCCTATCTTCTACGATTACGTGACCTGCAAGGCCTGCACAGTTACTCATAATTACATTATTGCCAACGATACAGTTATGCGCTACATGAGTACACGCTTGGAACAAGCAATTGTTGCCAATTCGCGTTTCTTCACCTTCCCCTGTAGCACGACTAATAGTTACAAATTCTCGAACTACTGTATTATCGCCAATGATGCAATAACTTTTTTCACCTTTAAATTTTAAATCTTGAGGTTCTAAACCGATAGCACAACCTGGGAAAAATTCATTATTTTTACCAATCGTTGTCCAGCCACCAATCACTACATTAGCACCGATTTTAGTACCATCTCCGATTTCAACATGTTCTCCAATGACTGCACCAGGACCAATAATAACATTTTTACCAATTTTTGCATCCGGATGTATGACTGCAGTACTATGAATTTCAGATGTTGCATTTTCCATGCCAACTACGATCATCTGTGTCACTCCTTATATTTTGAAAGTTATTCTGGCTTCACTAAGGCGAACATGTACTCACCACTTGCCACCAATTTATCACCAACATACGCACGACCTTCCACTTTACCCATGCGGCCTTTGATTTTTACTACATCAGCTTCGATACGTACTTGGTCACCAGGTTTTACAGGGTGACGGAAACGCACTTTATCAATACCTGTAAACATTGGCGTTAAACCACGATTTTCTTCAGGATACAAGAGTGCAATCCCACCAACTTGAGCAATCGCTTCTGTAATCAATACGCCTGGCATCACAGGATTACCTGGAAAGTGACCCATGAAATGTGGTTCATTGAATGTACAGTTTTTAAGACCTACCGCACGTTTCATTGGTTCCATTTCAATAATACGATCTACCAATAAAAATGGATAACGGTGTGGTAGAATTTCCATAATCTCTTCAATTGTAAGAATCATGTTATGCCTCCTCTTGCATTTCTTTTAAAATTTCTCGACTTAATCGTGAGTTTAAATTATGACTTGATTTTACAGCAATAATATGGCCTTTTAAATGACCTACTAAAAATAAATCGCCTAATATATCTAAAATTTTATGGCGCACTAATTCGTCAGGGAAATTAAGTTCTGATAAACAAGTTGTATCATCATAAACAATCACATTCTCTGTAGATCCGCCTTTTGCCAATCCCATCGCCTGCAATTGTTCGATTTCTTTTGTGAAACCAATCGTTCTAGCTGGCGCAATCTCTGTGGCAAACACATCGGGATTAATTTCATAATCCGCATGTTGTGTACCTAGCATGGGATGACTATTAATACTTGTGAAAGTCACTCGGAATCCATCATAAGGACGAATGATGATAAATTTATCTTCTTCATAGATACCATGGGATTGTTTCACAACGTACACATGACGGTCTGCCTCTTGTTCTACAATACCAGCCTCTTTGATAAGCTGTACAAATGTGGCTGACCCACCATCTGCTATTGGAGGTTCTGGTGAGTTTAATTCAATCACGCAATTATCGATAGCCATACCATAGAAAGCTGCTAAAATATGTTCTACCGTAAATACTTTAGCCTCGCCATCTTCTAATGTGGTAGCACGCATCGTATTCGTTACATTACGGATATCTGCTTTCACAGAAGGCGTGCCTGGCAAGTCTGTACGTACAAAGGTAATCCCTGTATTCGGCTCACTTGGTAAAATGCGCATTTGTACAGGCAATCCACTATGCAAGCCAGCCCCTTCATAACTAATGGCTTTGCTAATTGTTTGTTGTTTCATGAGGACCTCCCTTCTATTATTTTTGGTTCATTACATCTGGTGGTACTTCTATAGTATCACCATAAAAACGCCGTGTCCATTTCCAACGGTTATGGAGCCAGAACCAATCTTCTGGATAGCGTCTAATATAATCTTCTAACCATTCATTGAGCATTGTCAATGTAACAGCAATATCACGTTTACGATCCTCTGTTTTTTCTACATATACAGGGGGATGTACAGTAATTTCGTGCTTTTCAGTATATTCATTAAAACGAATGGTAATTGGAATAATCGGTACATCTTGCATGCGAGCCATCGCAGCAGGTCCTACAGGAGTCAAGGTTTCGTAGCCGAAAAATGGCACTAACTGACCTTTATCTCCTGGATCTTGGTCCATGATAAGACCAATGAAAGAACCTTGTTGCAATTCTTTCACCATTTCACGAACTCCTGTTTTATAGGTGACGTGTTGTTGCATAAGCTCACGATATTCATTGATAAATTTGTCCGCATCACCTTGTTGTTGCATGGCTACTGAAATCAAAGGATAGCCTTCCGATGCTAAAATGCCTCCTAGTAATTCCCAGTTTCCACTATGAAGAGCAATAATAATAGCACCTTTTCCATCTTCTTTGGCAGTTTCTAGATATTCACGACCTTCCATCGTAAACATCTCTTTGTACTTACCATCTTTAATTTCAGGATATCGAAGCACATCCACGATCATACGACCAAATCGAGTTACACTAGCTTTGGCAATTCGTTTTGCCTCTACAGGATCATCTGTAATACGGCAAAACAAGATTTGTCCTATGGCCAATCGTTTTCGATTGCTTGGTGTAAAGAGCCATCCTAATTGTCCTAAGAGATATCCAATACCATATTGTACTCGATACGGCAAAGCACATAGGATAGCACTTAATACTTTCATACAGGTATATAACATAACTACACCTATTTATCTTCTAATTTAGCTTGCAAAGCAGCTACTTCTTTTTCTAATGCTTTCAGCTGTTTTACCATATCTGGTAATCGACTTTCATAAGCCGCCAATTTCAACCATTCTTTATGTGGTCGCATTGGGAATCCTGCATATAGTCCATTAGATGGTACATTACCTGTGATACCAGTTTTACCAGCAAAGGTAACATTATCACCAATCGTGATATGCCCCGTACAGCCAGTTTGACCAGCAAAGATAACATGGTTTCCACATTTTGTACTGCCAGCGATACCGACTTGAGCAATCAAGAAACAGTCTTCACCAATTTCCACATTATGGCCTAGGTGAACTAAGTTGTCTATCTTGGTACCACGACGCACCAAAGTAGATCCCATTGTAGCATTGTCTATACAAGAACAAGAACCTACTTCCACATCATCTTCCAAAATCACATTACCTACTTGTGGGATATGTGTGTGCTTGCCATTTTCAGTAGCAAAGCCAAATCCTTCTCCACCAATAACTGCATTAGCGCGTAAGACAACGCGTTTTCCTAATATACAATTCTCATGCACAATAGAACTTGCATAGATTGTAGTCCCTTCACCAATACGTACATTATGTCCAATATATACATAGGCATGTAATGTGACATTATCACCAATGATGGCATTATCGTAAACTACGCAATAGGGTCCAATTTTTACATTCTCACCAATTGTTACATTTTTACCAATAATAGCCGTTTCATGAATCCCCTCTGGAAATACCACTGGAGGATGGAATACTTCTAACAATTTAGCAAAGGCAGCTTTTGCGTTGGACACTACGATTTGAGGAATCATGCAATCTTCAATTTTTGCATCCACCAACAATGCCCCTGCTTTACTATCTTTTGCGAACTCTCTATAATCGCCGATAGCAAAGCTGATAGCATGGTCTGCCCCTTGATCTAAACTGCGGGCTTCTTCAATACTAATAGAACCATCACCATATACGGTACCCTCAACCAGTTTGGCTAGGTCTTCTACTGAAAACTTCACGCTGAAGCCTCCTTACTTTTCACTCTCTTATTATTTACTAGTTTCTGCGGAAGAAGCACCTTCATTCATCTTTTTAAGCACATCTTCTGTAATATCAATACCACCCGTTACAATGGCTTGATCATTCGCTACTACAGTCAATTCTTTTTCTTTTGCTACCGCTTGGATATTAGATTCCACATAGGCTTTGAACTCTTTACCCTTTGCTTGACCAAAGATTTGCAATTCTTGTTGTGCATTCATTTGTGTTTGGTGGAATTCGTCTTCTGTTTGTGTACCTTGCACTTGAGCTAAACGATCAGTTACTTCTTTTTGTTTCGCTTCCATTTCTTTATTGATATCTTTTGCTTTTTGGCTTTCTTGCACTAATTTTTCAGTGTTTACCACACCTACTTTATCTGTGGTGCCACAACCAGCAACCAATCCTAATGCACATACCATCATAGCTCCTGTAGCCATACGTTTCCACATTAATTTCATCACTTTACTCCTTTATTGTCCATACGATTGAATGATTTCATCTGTCAAATCCATACCAGTACGATCCGTAATATGGTCCACTACCACCAAATCTAGTTGCTTTGCTCTCGCCAGAACACCTGCACGAACTCGAATATCTTCTAGAATGGCATCATGTAGGGCTTGTACTTCATCTCGTTTTTGCGCCAATCTTTGTTCCCACTCTGCATCCCACAATGTGGTACCATCATGACGAACTTTTGCAAGTACTTCTTGCTGAGAGTCCACTAAACCTTTCATGGAGCGGTCCCTCTGTGCACCTAAAGCGTTAGCCTGTTCTGTAGCATAGGCACTTAACTTTTCTTGTGCTTCTGCACGAGCGGGTGCCATAGCTACCGCCACTTTCGATTCAATGTCTTTCCATTGGTCGGAACCGCTTAGACCACGACTACGCTGTGCCAATAGTTCTGATAAACGCTGTTCTTTCTCACGTTTTTGCGTATCCCAACGTTGACGTTGCCTATCATCAATCGGTTTTACATTCATTTCAGTTGTTAACCATAATTGTAAATTCACAATTTCTATATCTGCTTCACTAGGTTCTACTTTGTAGGCTTTTCGATATTCTTCAATCAATGCCCGTTGCTTCGCGGCTAACTCTTGATTTAATTCAGCTTCACGTAGGGCAATTTTAGTTTGTAACTCACGATTCAAACTTTCCGTTAAATTTGACTCTAACTGTTTCAGATGTTCTTCCGATTTGTTTACCTCAGCACCTAACTTAGACTTGAGAAGTTCATCCTCTCTATCTCGCTGTGCCTCTAATCGCAATAACTCTTTTTTTTGCTCATCATAATTGTGAAAGTTTGGATGTCGTTCCACCACATCTTGCAAGCGTACAACCCCAATTCGTGGTGCCTCTATTGCCTTTGAGTGTTGGTGCCCATAATATCCGCCAATGCCCACAGCACATACCAGCATACCTATGAAAGCGAAGATAGGTCCTTTTTCCATTTGGATGTTACCTTATTTAGTTTCTGCTAATTTTTTGCTCACTTGTTCTGTAATATCAGTACCACCAAACAACACAGATTCGCGGCTCAACACAACACTAAGACCTTTGCCATCTGCCACTGTTTTAGATGCTTCATCTACACGTTTTTTAAGATTATCTTGAATTGTTTGTTGCTTATCTTGCAATTTTTGACGAAGTTCATCAGATAATTTTGCCTTACCTGCTTCGTCTAAATTAGCGGATTTTTCGTTAAATTCTTTTTGCAATTCTTCGTTATACGTTGCATATTCTTGTTGTGCATCTTGCACTAAGTTCGGATTGCTTTCTACAATTCGTTGCATATCGATGACGCCAATGTTACTAATCGCATTAGAACCACCATGTCCTGCCATCTGTGTGTACGCCAAAGCGCCCACACTGATAACAAAAAGAACGCCAACAATGATGGACACTGTTTTTACATTCTTTTTATTGTTCAATAAACGCATCATAGTGTATCTACCTTCTTTCTTTATATTCGTCCTATCAGGCGCAACCATCGATCATGGTCACCCCATACATATTCTAATCGTAAATATTCATGTACATCATAGGAAAGAGCAAATTCATTTGTTTTTGCCGTTATATCTCTTTCATATCTTACATTCCAACGGTTTCCAATAGTTTGTTGCACTATCCCATACTGATGGTGATTCGGCAATCCATATTGATACCCTATCTTTGTATCTTTCGTGAATTGGTACCCATAAGATGGCTTAAAGGACCATTCCAAACGGTTCGGTAAAAACTCTGTTTCTACATACCAGTCATGAGGTCCATCATGAACCCCCGTATACAATCGTAATCCCACAGAATCTACACCACGCCCCATATCCAAATAACCTTCTCCACGAAGAATATACTTAGAGGAATCTACATGAATTGACAAAATCGTCTCTGAACCCACTTCTAACGTTGGAATCATAGTCACACCAAACTGTGTAACACCTCGACTTTTGTTGAGCTCGCCTTGTATCTCTTTTTCTATCATCATTTGATGACGTCTCACGAAAGAGACTGGCAGACCTTCTAATTGACGCAATTTCTTTTCATAATATTGACGCATAGTATAGAAGAACACGCTCGGTAATGTATTCGATTGAATCGTCACCGCCGTACGACTTACGCTGTTTCCATTAGGAACTAAATACACTGTCGCTTTCGTAGTGTCTCCTCCTACCACATCAATTTGTGGAGTAAATTCAGGAAGGGAACCTTCTAAATCACTACGCACCGACTTTTGCACCAATGGTGTAATCCAATCTAGTGAATCCAGTGATGCCCCTAAGAGCATTTGCTCTAATCGAGGCTTTACATTCCCTAAATCTGCATCTATTAAGGAGCGTCCATAAAGAGATATATTGCCGTAGTTCACCGTAGTTTCCAGAGATTGTACTACCTTTCCATAGGGCTCTAAGGCAAGATGAATATGTAACGTTTCACCCACATCCATTGAAATGGTTTTCACCGTATATCCATAGAGGATTCGATCCACCACATCCATTGTTGCTTTTTCATAGGTCTGAAGAGAGTCTCTAATTTGAAAATCTTCTTTCCCTTGGTACATATAGGTAGCCGCACCTTGAATACTGGCAACCATACGCGACTCCAAGGCTTTTGGAATCGTTCCTGTTGTACTGTGCAGGTCCACATGCACCGTCTGAACAGGAGCACCATAGACAGAGGGAATCCCTAATGTTGCCATTAGAAGAGCCCCTCCTATCCATTTTTGTATCGTCATGAATTAGAATTGTCCACCAAAGCTGAAGTGGAATTTCTTTTGATCTTTGCTAATACCATAGTCGATACGTACTGGACCAATTGGTGTTGTCACACGCACGCCGGCACCGACAGAGACATTAAATGTTTTAGAATGTTTGAACCAAGGTACATTTGGTGCATCCCATGCATCACCTAAATCTGTGAATAATGCACCGCTTACTTTGTTCCAAATTGGGAAACGATATTCCGCTGTAAAGTTGTACATTTTCTTACCACGGTATTGATCATCTTCATAGGCACGAAGAGAATCAGAACCACCAATTGTATATAATTGACTATATGGTAAATCACCAACAGCCCAACCGATACGGCCACGGAACGCCAATACTTGTTTATTGCCTACTTTTTTGTACGTTCTAGCTTCGCCAGTAAATTTGTAGAAGTTGAAGTCACCGCCTAAACCATGACCACCCCATTGTAATGTACTAGATAAACGTTTACCACGACTTGGTTCGTATACATTATCACGGGAGTCGAATACTTTTTGCCAGCTTACGCTGTTCGTTGTACCGAAGTTGTGTTTTAAATATCCAGACGATAAGAATGGATATCCATGGTTATTCCAACGAGGACCTTGCGATTGGTTTGTATCATAACGGAAACCACTGGAATCTTTAGTATCCCAAACATATTTATCTTTACGATGTTCTAGTGTCAAATAATCACGAGTAAACTCAGCTGTTTGACGACCTAAAGATACATTAAGACCATTGGATTTTCTATCATAGGTAGCCACAGATTGTCCTTTTTCATTATAATCTGTGTATTCGTTCAATTGGTTGAAATACGTTACCCCAAGAGATGTACCTTTGTTATCAATCCATGGACGTAAGTAGGATACAGAGTAGTTTTTAGACCCTGCTTTACCGCCAAACTCCCAGTGAACTTTCACTTTATCACCAGTACCGCGTAAGTTTTCTTCACCCACTTCTACAATACCTACAAAGCCATCAGCATCAGAATAACCTGCACCTAATGTAATCGTACCTGTTTTATGTTCTAGTACGTCCACTTCAATGTTCACCATTTCTTCTGTGGAGCCTTGTGTTAAACGTACATTTACATCATCAAAGAAACCTAAGTTATATACTTTCTCTACAGATCGACGTACTAAGAATTTATTAAATGGTTGTCCCACTTTTTGGTTAAATTCACGAGTAATCACACGATCTTTAGTCTTTTTATTACCATGTGGAGTAATACGTTCTACAATACCTTCTACTACAGATACGTGTAATACACCATTGTCATCTACAGCCATATCTTTTACATGAGCTAAAATATATCCATCACGTTGGTACGCTGCGTTGATACCTTGTACTTTTTCACCAACTGCAATAGTATTTAACACAGTGTTAGGTTGTACACCTAAATAGTTCAATAATACATCTGTTTTGTATACCGTATTACCCTCTACAGACACACCTTTAATCACTGGGTTTAAGGTTACATGATATGCTACTTTTACACCTTCTGGTACTTCTGTAAATACTGGTGTAATTTCTGAAAGAACACCGGAACCACCTAGGTTGGCAATCTCTTTAGAGATTCCTTCTACTGTAACAGCATCACCAATTTTACCTTGTAATAAAGAAAGGAAAGCCGGTTGATTTGCTTGGTCAAGACCTTCAATAGAAATATGAGTGATCGTTTTGCCTACATATTTTTGTAACTCCGCTTCAGTTAAGGATGTGAAATAACGAGCTTGTACTTGAGGAATCGCTGTTTCCACACCTGCCGCCTGTGCTTCTTCTAATTTATCACCACCAGCTTTTGTGATAACTTTAACTTCTTTGTCATTAGTAGCTAAGGAAGAGTTATCAACACGTTTACGTTGTTCTTCAATAGCATCACGTTGTGCAGCCTCAGACAAACCTTCACGAGCTGCTGCAATCGCTGCCTCTGTAGCCGTATCACCAGAGGCTACTGTTTCTTGGCGTGTAGTATTTTGCTTTCCTAAATCCTCCATGGATAATTTAGCAATTGTTTTGCCACTTTCAGTCGTAGTAGCAGTATCAGCAAATACTGGAGTTGTACTGATTGCCGCTAGGACAGCAAATGTTAAAAATTTCTTACAAGGTGGGTTTCCCTTCATATATGTTCCTCCTTAGAATATAAAAGGTGCTAATCTCGCAAAATACGTCCACCAGCTTGCACTGCATGTAACATGTCTTTTGAGCTAATAGAGGGCGCTGGCGTTGCCTCCACAGTTGGTTGTGTTATCACCACATGTTCTTGCTTTTCCACGGTTTCCACTACCTTCGTTTCTGATTGTTCTACAGGTGGTGATTCTTTTACAACCACTGGAGTACTGACCTTACTTGGCTGTACTTCCACCTGCGTATCAATGACAGGAGTGTTCGCGGTATTCCCTGTTTCATGTTGTGATAGCCACCAATGTGTTGCCCCTATGATTCCTACTAGTGCAATAGCTAAAACAGCTCGTTGTGCATAAGACACAATAGAAGGTTTGCCTTCATTCATCTGTTTCATCTCTGCTTGCGCTAGGAACAGGTGAAAGTTTCCTTTCACACTTCCTTTGTTAGCATACGATGTAGCTGCTGCATCTAACCAAGCACGAACCATGCGAATGCGTTTTTCCATAGGTGTTGTTACAGGTTCCATACGTCCCTCCTTTCATAACTATATAATCGTAGTTAGAAAGAAAAAAGTGAACCAATTTTTTACTATCTTTACTATTATACCAATGAACCGCTATTTTGCCTATTTTTTTCTACTAACTTTCTATATAGTACTCTACTTTTTTAAGATTTTAATGAAGAATCTCTTTCAATATGATTCTATTTCACCATAGTTCGCCAGATATTGTAATCTATGCTATACTTATTCATAGCATATAAGGAGGTTCCTTATGGACATACTAATTAATGTGGGGATTTCATTCCTTGTGGGTTTAGTCTCCCTATTTCTTATACTCAAAATTGAACCACACAGCCATGATGTGCTAAGTACATCTGGACGTATCAATCGCTTTCAATTTATCATAGGCATATTATTTTTATCTGCTTCCATGCATATCTTTAATATGTTCATCCAGCAACTGTTAACTGTGGTAGTTATTTTACCTGCCTATTTTGCTATCAAAGCATTGGCCTATGCTGGCTATATCATATTGTTACCTTTCTATTATACCTTGTACATCCGTCGTCTCAACGACATCGGATTGCCTGGTCGCTTTATTGGTATCTTATTGGGCATGTATATACTATGTACAAACCTGTACATCCCATTAAAAAATATATACATTTTACATCTTATTATCGTCTATATCCTTCATGGATTCCTAGCCTGTTTCCCAGGTTCAACTGGAAACAACCGTTACGGTTCTCCTACACGTTGGCCTAGTAAAAGTAAGAAAGGATAGTCACTATGGGATTCTTCGACTGGTTCACTCAGACCTCAGACCATATCATAAGCTATGCCCCTGGTGGTCATACATTGCAAATTAAAATTACTTACAATACAGAAACTGGACTCTTCACCTATCGTGGTCGCTATGGTACACGCGCGAAGTTTTACGATACAGATATCGACCATATCGATAACAAAGAGGTGAGTTGCACCCATCGTGTCTTACTCATTCAAGGTCAGAATACTTGCCTCGCCACCCTCGATGTTCTTACCAACTTAGTCAATGAAAATTTACAAGCTTGGATTGAATCTCGTGGCACCATAGCCTATGATTACGATCAACAACAACGTGGCTTATGGGTGAACACAGCAGCCGTAAAAGCTGCGATCGACGCAGGTCCTCCGGTGGAAACTACTACTATTGAAGTAGAGGATACATCTGATGATGCTACCAATACATCTGATGTGGTACCCACTCAGGATGATCCCATTCTTCTTATCAAACAATTAAAAGAACTCCTTGATATGGGCGCTATTACTGACGAAGAATTTCAACAGAAAAAAGAAGAATTACTCAATAAAATCTAAACACTAAAAGGACTGTTCCCAGTGTCGCTTTCACTGGAACAGTCCTTTTCTATGTGTCATTCAATATTCTCTTCTCTTTTACGGCATAATAATGCCACCAACTAAGTTCGACACATGGTCGATATATTGGCTTTCACAGTAAGCGCTCATTTCACTAGCGATGATGCCAATAGCTCGCGGATCTACCATCGTTGCCGTCCCCACAGACACGATGTCAGCTCCTACCAGCATAAATTCTAAGGCATCTTCACCAGTCATGATGCCACCGCCCCCCATGATAGGGATATCAATGGCTTGTGCCACTTGATGTGTTAAACGCAATGCCACTGGTTTCACAGCGGGACCAGATAAACCACCATATATATTCCCCAACAATGGTTTGCGAGTCCGTAAGTCTACAGACATCCCTAGTAGGGTATTAATCATGCTAATACCATCTGCCCCTGCTGCTTCTACAGCACGAGCAATTTCTACGATGTCTGTTACATTGGGCGATAATTTCATAATCACCGGTAAATCTGTATTCGCTTTTACTGCTTTACAGACAGCAGCAGCACTCTCCGCCTGCACACCAAATGCCATACCTCCGCATTTGACATTAGGACAACTAATGTTGACCTCTAAAGCTGCTACACCTTCAACAGTCAACGTTTTTGCCATAACTTCGTATTCTTCTAGTGTATTACCAGAGATATTCGCAAAAATTGGTACATCATAATGTTTTAAATTTGGCAATATATCAGCTACGAAAGCTTCTGCTCCTGGATTTTCTAATCCGATGCAGTTCAACACTCCAGATGGTGTTTCCGCAATGCGAACACCGGCATTACCAGGTCGAGCTGTAGGTGTTAAGCCTTTTACAGAAATCGCCCCCACCTCTGTATTGAGATCTAAATATCCATCGTATTCCAATCCGAACCCAAAGGTGCCCGACGCTGCTACGATAGGATTTTTCATAAAGATACCACAGAACTCTACAGCTAATTTAGGATCTACAGTAGCCATTAGAAAAACACCTCCTCAGCAGGGAACACAGGACCATCTTTACATACTTTATACCGTGTACCACTTTTACCTTGGCAAGCACAGCCTACGCAACCGCCAGTACCACAACCCATGCGTTCCTCTAAAGACACTTGGCAAGGCACTTCCATTTGTTGAGCTACAGCAGCCACACCTTTCATCATTGGTGTAGGGCCACATGTCAAAACTGCATCAAACTGTTCTTCTTTCATAAGTGTTTCCATCACAGTCGTAGGATATCCTTTAGTCCCTAAGGATCCATCATCCGTGGTGATATGAACGGTCACGGGGCTATCTTTGAACAAGTCTGCCCAGAAAGATTCACTTGCATTGCGGAAACCTAATATCACATGCGCCTCTTGGCCTGGCTGTAACCGATCAGCGATACATAGCATGGGCGCAATTCCAACACCACCACCAACGAGTAACATGCGGTCTGCAGTGGTAAACGCTTGACCTAATGGTCCCAAGCAATCTAAGGTATCCCCTTCTTGTAGTTTGGTCATTAGTTCAGTGCCTTTACCTACCACACGATACAATAGGTCGATAGTACCTGCTTTTGCATCAAATCCTGCATAGCTGATAGGTCGGCGCAACAAGGGAGCTGTGCCCCCTGTAACACGAACATTACAAAACTGTCCTAGTTGTGCCTCTTTTGCTTGTTTCGGTGCATATACGGACATTCTCCATACATCACTGCCTATTTGGGTGTTATGAATCACTCGACCCATTTCTACATATCCACTCATGTATGATTACTCCATTTCATAATCTTGAACAGCATCTACTGTAATTACATCACCTGCAGTAGCACGACTCGCCACTACATGTAACACTTCACGAGCTGTATCTAAGGATGTCAAACATGGTACACCCATTTCTACAGCTAAACGACGCAATTGGAATCCTTCACGTTCTGGTTTTTTACCATAGGTTAATGTATTCAACATCAAATCCACTTTACCTTCACGAATGAAATCAGCGCAGTTTGGATTGCCTTCAGAAATTTTATTTACTACTGTGCAATCCACACCATGTTCTGTGAAGTAACGACCTGTACCACCAGTAGCCATAATATGGTATCCCAAATCGATAAAACCTTTTGCTAAACGAGCCGCTTCTTCTTTATCACGGTCTGCTACAGTCATCAGGATATTACCTTTATCTGGAATGCGCATGTTTGCACCATGAATAGCTTTGAATAAAGCGTCTGCATAGGTGCGGCCAATACCCATTACTTCCCCAGTGGACTTCATTTCTGGTCCTAAGGCAATTTCTACTAAGCCCATTTTAGAGAAGGAGAATACCGGTGCTTTCACCGCCACATGTGGACGAGCTGGCACCAACCCAGTTGGCAATCCCAAGCTTTCTAGCGTTTCTCCTAAGGCAATGCGTGTCGCATATTCTACCATATTGATACCAGTCACTTTACTAATGAAAGGCACTGTACGGCTAGAACGAGGGTTCACTTCGATGACATGAAGTTCTCCATTTACCACAATATATTGAATATTTAATACACCTTTTACATTAAGTCCTATGGCAATACGGCGTGTATAGTCTACGATTTGTTCTGTCAACTCTTCTGTTAGATGTTGTGCTGGATATACGGCGATAGAGTCACCAGAGTGTACCCCTGCTCGTTCTATTTGCTCCATAATCCCCGGAATACATACATCAATGCCATCAGAGATAGCATCTACTTCGACTTCCATACCAACCATATAGCGGTCAATTAAGACTGGATGATCTTTCGATGCCACTACGGCTTCTTTCATATACCGATCCAACTCTTGGTCATTATATACAATTTCCATTGCACGGCCACCTAGTACATAAGATGGTCGAACAATCAATGGATATTGAAGACGTTTTGCCGCTTCTAAAGCTTCTTCATCACTGGTTACCAACGCACCAACTGGGCGAGGAATTTCCAATTTTGCCAACAATTCATCAAAACGTTCACGGTCTTCGGCCATGTCGATGCGGTCTACAGATGTGCCTAGAATGTTTACACCTCGTTCAGCCAACGGACCAGCCAAGTTGATAGCTGTTTGTCCACCGAACTGAGCGATAACCCCTACAGGATTCTCCTTGCGAATAATTTCCATCACATCATCTACTGTCAACGGTTCAAAGTACAAGCTATCAGATGTATCAAAGTCTGTACTTACCGTCTCTGGGTTGTTATTGATAATGATGGATTTCATACCTACTTTACGCAATGCCCAAGAGGAATGTACAGAGCAATAGTCGAACTCTACGCCTTGGCCGATACGAATTGGACCAGAACCAAGAACGATAACACTGTTTTCACCACGTGGCACAACTTCATCTTCAGTGGCATAAGCACTGTAATAATATGGTGTATGTGCTTCAAATTCTGCGGCACAAGTATCTACATATTTATAGGTCGGATGAATGTTTAGTACATTGCGTTTTGCCAATACGTCCTCAGGGGAGCAATTCGCATAGCGAGCAATTACTTTATCTGGGAAGGAGTATTTTTTAGCCAATCGAAGGTTACTTTCAGTCACACCATTGGCTGCTAAATCTTTTTCCACCATCACGATGTTTTTGATTTTATTAATAAAGAAAGAGTTAATTTTTGTAATGTAGCAAATCTTTTCTACGCTAATGCCCACACGAAGAGCTTGAGCAATGACATACAAGCGTTCATCATCCACTAATTGTAATCGTTCAATAAGTTGCTCTGGTGTTTCATGAGCAATCTTTTTCAACTCAATATGGTCTAAACCGATTTCTAGAGAACGGATAGCTTTTAACAGAGACCCTTCCAAGGTTCTGTCGATAGCCATAACTTCGCCAGTGGCTTTCATTTGTGTTCCCAATGTACGGTCTGCTAAGTTGAATTTTTCGAATGGCCAACGTGGGAATTTTGTTACTACATAATCCAAGGATGGTTCAAAGCAAGCTTTTGTTTCACCTGTTACGGCATTGGTAATTTCATCCAATGTCATACCGATAGCTACTTTAGCTGCTACTTTGGCAATTGGATAGCCTGTCGCTTTGGAAGCCAATGCAGAGGAGCGAGATACACGCGGATTTACTTCGATTACATAGTATTGATTGCTGTACGGATCCAAGGCATATTGCACATTACAACCGCCTTCAATTTCAAGATAGCGAATAATATCTACAGAGGCTGTCCGCAACATTTGGTATTGTGTATCGTTCAATGTTTGAGACGGTGCTACTACCACAGAATCACCTGTATGTACCCCTACTGGGTCAATGTTTTCCATATTACATACAATGATACAGTTATCTGCACGGTCACGCATCACTTCGTACTCGACTTCTTTCCAACCAGCTACAGATCGTTCTACAAGAATTTGATGGATCGGACTAAGCTTGATACCTCGAAGGGCAATCATGTACATTTCTTCTTCATTATGAGCAATACCGCCACCCGTACCACCTAGTGTATAGGCAGGACGAATAATAATTGGGTATCCAATACGATTGGCAAAGTCCACAGCCTCTGCTACATCGCTAAAAATATCAGATTCTGGCACAGGCTGATTGATACGTTTCATCGCCTCTTTAAACAGTTCACGGTCTTCCGCTTGCTTGATAGCCTCTAATATAGTTCCTAAGAGTTTCACATCATACTCTTTTAAAACGCCTGCCTCTGAAAGCTCCACCGCCATATTAAGGCCTACTTGTCCACCTAACGTAGCTAGTACACCATATGGGCGTTCTTTACGAATAATTTCTGTCACAAACTCCAAGGAAATAGGCTCAATATAGACACGGTCTGCAATATCACGGTCTGTCATAATCGTTGCCGGATTGGAGTTTACCAATACAACTTCATAACCTTCTTCACGAAGAGATTGACAAGCCTGTGTGCCTGCATAATCGAACTCAGCTGCCTGTCCGATAATAATTGGACCAGAACCAATTACAAGAACTTTTTTCTTTTCCATCATTAACCTCTTCTCATCAATGTTTTAAAACGTTCAAATAAATACACATTATCAGTCGGCCCCGGAGATGCTTCTGGGTGATATTGTACCGACATAATCGGCAAGTCATTATGCACTAATCCTTCTACAGTACCATCATTCACACTGCGATGGGATACGCGCAATCCAGAACCCTCTAGGCTTGCTTCATCAACTGCATAACCATGATTTTGAGAGGTAATATGAACACGATTTGTATCTAGGTCTTTTACTGGATGGTTAGAACCACGATGTCCAAAACGTAACTTATACGTTTCGCCACCAAAGGCACGGGCAATCAATTGATGCCCCATGCAAATACCAAAGATTGGTTTTTTACCTACTAGTTTTTTTATTTCTTCTACAATTTCAGGTACGTCTTTCGGGTCTCCCGGTCCATTGGACAAGAAGATACCATCAGGATTGCAAGCCATTACTGTTTCAGCCTTTGTATTAGCTGGGAAAATAGTTAAACGACATCCTTCATTTTCCAAAGATTGTAAGATATTCTCTTTCACGCCGAAGTCAAATACTGCTACATGGAATTCTGCACTATCACTGCCTCGATGGCCTTCCCATTTTGTTGTCACTCGCATAATATGATCCGTCGCCAATGGTTGTGCCAATAGGGCATCAATTTTCTCTTGCGGTGTATCAGTTGGGCAAATCACGCCTTTCATCACACCATGGCTGCGAATCGCACGTGTAATAGCACGTGTATCCACATTGTACAAGCATGGTATACCATGGGTACGCATATATTCTTCAAAAGTGCCTTCATTTTGCCAATTACTTGGGAATGTGCACAACTCTCCTACAATCATGGCTTTGCAATAGGGTTTAGAAGATTGATCTACCTCACGTGTGACACCATAATTACCTACTAGAGGATATGTTAAAGTAATAATTTGATCTGCATATGATGGATCTGTTAAAATCTCTTGATATCCAGTCATGCCTGTATTAAACACTACTTCCCCAACAATTGGCATGCCCCCCAGCAATGTGCCCTCAAAGATAGTTCCATTTTCTAATACTAATTTTCCTGTCACCCGATTACAACCCCGTCTTTCATTACAATTTGTCCATCTACTACTGTTAATTTTGCTTTGCCAGTGACTGTCATACCATCAAATGGGCATGATTTACCACGAGTGTAGAATGTATTTCTATCTACAGTCCATGTTTCATCTAAGGAAAGCACTGAAATATCTGCAGGTTTACCCACTTCTAGTACACCACCGTCTACTCCAATGAGTTGAGCTGGTTTTGTACTCATTAAATTGATGATTTCATCAATTGTGAGGATACCTGTTTTTAATACATGGGTAACTACTGCCGCAAAAGATGTTTCCAATCCTGTGAAACCATTCGCTGCACAGCAGAATTCCACGTCTTTTTCTTCGTACGCATGCGGTGCATGGTCCGTAATTATGGCATCAATTGTGCCATCTTGTAAGGCTTCTAACAACGCTTGGCGATGATCTTCAGAACGAATTGGCGGAGCCATTTTGAAATCTGTATTATAATCTCGTAAATATTCGTCTGTAAAAGCCAAATGTTGACTTGTTACTTCACAAGTTACTTTTACACCTTGTGCTTTTGCACGGCGTACTTGGTCTACTGCACTTTTTGTACTTACGTGAGCAATATGAATATGTCCACCAGTCATTTCCGCTAGCATAATATCACGGGCTACCGCTAAATCTTCTGCTACGGCTGGACGACCTTTTACCCCCATTTCGTAGGATACGATGCCTTCATGCATATGACCTTCGCAAGTTAAACTGCATTCTTCGGCATGGTCGATCACCATTTTGCCAAACATGGATGAGTACTCTAAAGCGCGACGCATAAATGCAGCATTTTCCACATAATGTCCATCATCAGAAAAACCTACTACACCTGCTTCTGCTAAGTCACCCATTTCTGTTAACTCTTTACCTTGCAAACCTTTCGAGATAGCGCCCATGAATTCAACTTTCACCACACCAGTCAATTCTGCTTGTTTACGTAAGCCACGTACTAATGCCGCATTGTCTACTACTGGATTTGTATTCGCCATAGTCGCGATGCGTGTGAATCCACCTGCAGCAGCCGCTTGTGTACCACTATGAAAGTCTTCTTTCGCTTCTTGTCCTGGTTCACGTAAATGCGTGTGAATGTCAATCAAACCTGGTGCTACAATTAAGCCTGTTGCATCATATACTTCTGCTTGATCAGCTTGTAAGTTTTGTCCAATCGCTGCAATTACACCATTTTCTACAAGAATATCTGCTACTTCATGTTGTCCTTTTGCCGGGTTAACCACCGTACCATTTTTAATCAACAAGCTCACTACCGTCACCTCCGATAATTGTTAAGTATAAAATCGCCATGCGGATGGCTACACCATTACGTACTTGTTCTTGGATGACTGATGCGTCACCATATGCAACATCTGGCGCAATTTCAAGCCCTCTATTCATAGGTCCCGGATGCAATACTAATACATCATCTTTGGCATTTTCTAAGACAGATTTATTAATACCAAAGATACGCGCATATTCGCGATTACTTGGATATAAAGCGGAGTGAATCCGTTCTAATTGGATACGCAATACATTTACCACATCGGCATCTTTCACAGCTTCACGTACATCGTGATGAACGGTAACGCCCAGTTTCTCTAATTCTGGATATACTAAGGTACGTGGGCCGGCTAAATGCACGTCAGCCCCCATTGTTTTTAAACCGTAGATATTGGAGCGTGCTACACGGCTATGCATGATATCGCCTACGATAACTACTTTCAAACCTTCTAAGGTAGGTTTATGTTCTAAAATAGAATACATATCTAATAACGCTTGTGTTGGATGCTCATGAGCACCATCTCCAGCATTGATGATAATTGGATCTACACATTTTGTAGCATATAAAGGAGCGCCTTCTTCACTAGAGCGCATTACGATGGCATCGGTTCCCATATAGGACATAGTTAGCAATGTATCACGGAAGCTTTCCCCTTTTGCCATTGAACTACCGCTTTTGGAAATATTGATTACATCGGCTCCTAAATATTTCCCTGCTAATTCAAAGGAGCTTCTCGTTCTTGTACTATTTTCCATGAACAAATTGATAATTGATTTCCCTTTTAATAAAGGATGTTTTTTATTATCCGACAAGACGATTTTCTTCATCTTTTTTGCTACCCGCAAAATGAGTTCAATTTCTTCCTTTGTCCGACCTTGCAGTCCTAATAGGTGCTTACCTTTTAAGCTGATTTCTCCCATCATAGCCTCCTTTATAGTACTTCTATTACACACAAAAAGACCTCTTGCCCTAAGGCAAGAGGTCGCATAGTTATAGTGATTCTATTAGAGTACACCTATAGATTATAGGTAAACTCGCCTACTACGTTCCCTTACTAGCCTCACAGGACTAATTTAAAAGGTTTACATGTGCGCTCTTCGGTCTCTCGTACCGATTCATTAAGCTTATAAGTATTATAAAGCAAGGACGGTTAAACGTCAAGAGATTTCCACCCATTTTATACCATCTGCTAAGTTCTATCAATTGTTTTATTTCAACTGAAAAAGACCGCCATTTTTGACAGTCTTTTTCGGAGTGTTATTATATTGCAACCTATTACATAGGTAAAAAACTTATAGTTTAGCAACAACTTCTTCAACGAATGCTTTTGCATTAGCCAAGTCGTTTTCATCTGGGTGAGATGCTGCTTGTGCATGGCGTGCATCACGTTCAGGACTTTTACCATGGGCATGTCCTTCTGGGAACATTTTGTACATCATTTCGATTATTTTTGGATCTACTTTACCTTGGCATTTGAAATAACCTACTGGTGTTTGACCATTTGGCAACAATTTCGCAGCGGCTTCCACAGTTTCTTGTGCATGAGGAGATACAGGTGGAACCCCTAATGTACAGAATAAAGCTACTTTCTCATTTGTGATTTCTTTAAGTACCGCTTGTGCTGCTTTATCAGCATTACCTTGGTCTGCCCAGAAACCCATAAATACTACATCATAAGATGCTAAATCAGTTGGAACTTCTTTCACAGATACACATGGCGTACCAGCAGGCAAAGCACTTGCCATAGCTTCTGCTACTAATTTTGTATTGCCTGTACGGCTTGAGTAAACTACGATTGCTTTCATTCATTTTTTCACACTTCTAGGAAGTGCGCTCCTTTTACATAACATATAAATACTATACTTAGTATATCATTATTTTCTATGTAACATTGTAGCCTAAGGCACAATGTTCATATATCAGATATACATCCGCAGGCTTAGCCTGCGGATACTGCACTCTCATTACAGAAGTGATTTTAAACGTACTATAGTATGATGCAGCCTACCAACTTTGACCTGGTATACCTGATTCCACTCGATGAGTGGCTATAGAACTATTACAGGAAACTATATATTTGGTTTGGTAAGGTGTGTAGGAGTTCGCCTGTAATAGATACTACCTAAATATTTTTCTTAAATGGACTATGTCCTACTGTGCCATGAGCACGAGTTGTCTCAACATCTCCTGGATGCCCTATTGGGATACCTGCTGGGTGTCCGCCTGCCCCATGTGGATGCTTAGGCACACCTGCTGGATGTCCTCCCATTGGTACTCCTTCTGGATGACCTTTTGGAATACCTGCTGGGTGTCCGCCTGCGCCATGAGGGTGTTTCGCCACTCCTTCAGGATGACCCCCTACATGTGGATGATCTTTGGGCTTACCACCGTGGTTTTGTGCAGCAATGTTTTCATGTAACAATGTACTTTCACCAGTTAAGATGTATTGAACACATTCAATAACTGTTTGTGTAATATTTACATGCCAGAATCCACCAGCTGTTGTTAAGAGATATAATACGCCATTATATTCCATCAAACCACGAGTTACCCAAGTATCAAGCAGCCAACGTAAATCTTCTAATTTTGCATCCATTTCGATCAAAGCATCTAGATTTAAAACGCCTCGTTCCAAGGAACTGATTACATAATTAGAGAACTCTTGTAGCTCAGATTGTTTCATAAGAACCATAAATGGTTTTTTACCTTCTTCTACAAGGGCTTCATATGGAGGTAATACGCGGTGTAACATTGTCATATAGCCACCTAAATTACCACCGGCACCACAGCCAAATGGATACATTGGATATCCAGCTTTCGCCATAGTGTTGTACATAGAACGTTCACGTGGTGCACGACTCCAATGAGCTGCGCTTAAACGTGTGAAATCACGTTTCATCAAATATTTGACAGCCGCTTCATACATCAAAGCTTGCTCTTTAGTAGTAGCTGCTGGGCTTACTTTACCGCGCTCAATCAAGCTTTGTAAATCACTATTTTCAAAAACATTTAATTGATACAAATCCATACCATCTGCTGCAGATTGTTCAAGAAGTTTTAAATCTTCCATCCACACATCCATCGTTTGATCTGGCAAACCGTAGATTAAATCTACAATCACAGAACATTGTTGATATGCCTTTAATTGCTCTAATCGAGACAATACAGTATCTTGATCATCTAAACGACCTAATTGACGACGTACGTGAGTATGGAAAGACTGTACCCCTAAGGACATACGGTTTACACCATGGCTCATCCATACATCCATTTTTTCAGGCACCAAGTCGTGAATACGACCTTCTAATGTCAACTCATAGTCATTGGCCAACGGAAAATATTCTTGAATAGCAGATAACATGCGTTTTGCATTATTAGCTGATAACGATGTCGGCGTACCACCACCGATAAAAATAGTATGAATCAAGCCATCACGGAACCGTGGTTGGTCGGCTGCCATTTGCATTTCTTTCAATAACATATCTACATATTTATCTTCTGCATCTTGATTCGTAGCATGTTGATAGAATCCACAATAAGTACATTTAGTTTGACAGAATGGGATATGAATATATGCCGTTTGCATTTGCCCTGGAACAGGCGGTTGTTGCATTAATTCATTCCATACTCGTTGCGCCTCATCCTTCTCTAAAGGACGACCACTTAGACCAGCATGTACCGCACGCTTGCTTGTGAAAGCGTGTGTTAATGGTGTGGCTGTGTCGAAACCAAGTTGAATATTACGTTGTTCCTCCGACATGGAGTCAAATAAAGCTTTTAAATCCATAATTCCTCCTGAATTATTTCTCGTGCATTTGCACTAGTCGCCATTCAATGTGTAATACACTGTGAATGTATTTGATACTGTTGAACCACTACCATTTGGATAATTGCCTATTCCATAGACAACATCTTGGGTGTGGCTATTTAAGATGCCTGGACCACCGCCAGCAGATACAGATACGATGTTACCACCTGCATCGATAGTTACGCTTACGCTAACACTACCTTGTAAGTTACGTTTTACTGCCATCGGAGGGTATGTTCCTTGTGCATTGGCTTGTACAGTAGCTACGAAACCTGCCCAGTCAAATGGGGCATTACCGGTTGTAGTACCTACACCATCACCATTACCTCCACCGCTACCAGTGCCAGATCCACCACCGCTACCAGATCCATTGCCACTACCATCGCCAGTACCGTTACCAGTGCCATTACCGCCACCAGATCCGCCACCAGTACCTTGGTTGCTGGAGGTTCCATCACTAGTACCTGTCGTAGCATTCGTAGAAGTTGGTACATTGACGGCATCCTCTACTGGCACTGGAGAAGAAATGCTTTGCTGTGCAGCCTGTACTTTTGCTTGTACAACTTCTTGGGAAAGAGGTTGTGGGAAGGACACTCCGCCACCTCCGCCACCTCCGCCAGCGGATGCTTTTAAATCGTCAGAGATAGACATGTCAATTTCAAAAGCATTTTCTGTCTCCTTATGCTCAACTACTGAGACTAAAGCAAGGCCTAATACAACTGCTAGAATAATGTGGATTACAACGGAGATTATATAGGATTTTTTCCAGGAAATATATTGTTCCATGTGTCATCCTTTCTAGCTAGCAGCAATTGAGAACTTCTTAACCCCAATCGTTTTTAGCATATCCATAATGGCAACCACGAATCCATGTTGCGTATTTTTGTCTGCTTGTAGTAGTACCGCTGTGTTTGGATTTTCTACTACTTTGCTAGTAATGTAATTACGAGCTTCATCGATACTATATGGTTTAGAGTCAATCAAAATATGACCTTCTTTATCTAAGGTGAGAATCACAGGACTTTGTTTGACTTGTGTTGCTGATTGTGCTTGTGGTAACTGTACACCCAAGGACTTTTGTGCCACTGTTTCGATACTATTCATCATAAAGAACACCAACAAGAAGAATATGATATCAATCATTGGCACAATCATGAACTCAGGTTTCATTTTTAATCGACTATTTTGAAACATGAGAATCACTCCATTGCTCTTTCATACCATTTAATAACACTACAGATAATGTTTCTGTATCATTGATGATGGCATCCATACGATGACTGAAATATGTATACACACAGAAAGATAAAATGGCAACTAACAAACCTGTTGCTGTAGCAATCAAGGCTTCCCCAACGCCGCCAGAGATAGCAGAGGCACCAGAACCACTGTCAAGGATACTAAATGTACCAATCATGCCAGATACTGTTCCTAATAAACCTAACAATGGAGAAATGGTTACGATAGCGCTTAAGTAGTCCAAATGAATTTTCAAATGAGATGCTTCAATCATCATTTGCTCAGAAAACGCATTTTTCATGCTTGCTTCATTTTTGGAGTACCTTAATCCTGCATTTAAAATCCGACCTGTCGCAGTTTGGTTAGCCGCACATAATTCTTTTGCTTTTGCCCAATCATTTTCTTTTACTGCAAAATACACATCATGACTAAATTCTTTTAGCAATGCAGTATTAGCTTTGAAATACGTATAACGCTCAATGCCAATCGCAATTACAATGATTGATAAAATTACCAATGGATACATTACTAATCCACCGCTGTTAAATAAATGTACAATGTATAAAAGGCTGTCCATATTGTTACCTCCATTAAAAATATGATAATTTTTATCAGCTTATGTATATAATAGCAAATTTAATATTTTCAAATCTACTCTAAAAAGCTTCTATTCAATCCATTCAGACATTTTATTTTTCTTCCTGTATTCACTTGGCTTATGTCCCATAATGACCCGAAATGCTTCTGCAAACTTACTGGCATTTTCATAGCCATATCGATTAGCTATGCTGAGAATACTATCATTTGTATTTACTAGATCTTTGGCTGCTTTTTTGATTCGCATATGCTTTACATACTGATGAATACTACTGCCATAAATCCCTTTAAAACATTTCTTTAATGCCGTTGGTGCTAACCCATATGTTTTTGCCAACTCTTCAATAGTCGGTTTTTGATTTAAATTTTTCATCAAAAATTCGTGCATACGTTTCACACTTTCTACATGTTTGCGTTCAAAATATGGCATACAACAATCGTAATCAGCCGTTAATGTACTTAACAACAGGATGATTTCCATGCATTTTAATTGAAACAAATTTGGCATCACTTCCATTGGCACATCATATAAACTTTTGAAAATATCACTCAACCTTGATTCTCTACGACATACAAAGCCAAATTCAAAATCATTACAGAACCGATTGCATATTTCTCGCAGATCGATACTATCATTACCTACAAATTTATTGACCATTTCTTGAGATTTTGGAATATAAATAGACAAATTAATTCCTTTGTAAAAAGCAGTCGGAAACTTCGTAGAGTGTACATAACTAGGTGACTCTTTCCACCCCACAGAAATATCATTTTCATCCATATATAACACTTTTCCATTATCAAAGGCGCACTCAATACGCCCTTCTTTACAATAATGGATTTCAAACATACCTTCTAAAGGTTTCGCCCGATGACGAATTTCTTTCATAGTCACCTCTTGGAAAGTTAATTCTACCCCACCAAACACCGGATAACTATGCATCTTCGCCTTGCCTTGGGGAGTATTCATCTCATAAATAGTGCCGTGTTCCACCTCTGTGGTAGACAACATATCTAAATCCATCACTTTCGGTTTAAACTTTTCGACAGCATTCATTCTATTTTGACTCATGTTCCTCCTTTCAAAAAAAGCCCACTTGTTGTCTCATACGACTAACAAATGGGCCTCTTTGCCGAAATACATCGCCTACTTTAATCTGAGTATCATTTCTAATACCCATTATATGTATAGTTGGCAATGATTGTCAATATAAAATTTGTCTATCTAGATTATTTTAAAATATATCATAAAATTTCAATTTGCATAGTTTCTGATATCAACAGGATTATTTTCTCATATACATTAAATTATATTTATGTTAATTCAAGATATCTTTTTAGATTATTTATATAAAAACTTGATTATTTTCCCAAAATTTTATTGACTAAGTTCGTCACATACTCCGATGCTTTACCATCATTTTTCAATTCCTTTTCAACTTGAGGAATCAACAAAAATCTAACTGGTAAATTCGACGCCCCTGGTGACATGTATTCTAGTATCAAATCTTCTGGTCTATCAAATACATCTAGCAATTGTGTGTCATAAATCGTTTGATGCCCTAAGTAGGGACCTTTTACAGGCACATCATAGGTATATGCACCTTTAGAAGATGTAATCCTAAATGTACCACTGAACGCCCCTCCTAATGGGTTAAAATACAAGGCGTATGGTGTTTTCCCTTCTGTATGCAACACGTATACATTGGAAATACCATAATTACCTTTGTTTTTCACCAGCTTATTGTTACTAGTCTCATCAACACCACTAATAAAGGCATCTTCTCGGTCATTGGCAATTTCAAAACTTGCAGGACCTGCGTCGCTATTAAACTTTGGTTCTACCACATGGAATCTACGCATCCCTTCATAAGTACCACGCAACTCTACATCATCCATAGGATGAATTGGTAGCAACGGTAACCCATAGGTAACTGTTGATTTAGGTTCCATCACCGCCACAGAGGCATAGACAGGTTCCGAAGTTGAAAAATCGATGATACCGCTAAATAAATCATCTTGCTTCATCAAAACTTTTTCCAACTCAGTGAAAATAGGACGTACTTCTCCTGGACGCAATACAAACTCTGTACCACTAGTATCATGTGAGACTAAAGAGATAGTTCGTGATGTGGCATCCTTTTTAATTTCTTCTTCCACTCTCTTTACCTTTGCTTTTCGAGATTTTTCGAGATTTTCTTTTTGTTGGTTAATTTCTTTTTTTGTCACTTTAGATCGAACAGGGATATTAACTTCTTCTTGCGCCCAAGTTCCCAAATCTAATTCTGTTGTAGCCATTTCTTTTTTTGAAAGCTCTCGCCCTACTTTAAAATAGTCTGGACTCGGTTTCGCATAGATAGCTCGCTCAATCTCTACGAATGCTGGTACATTCCCTTTATTTTCCAATAATATACCTACTTTCATCGGTTCTGTTCCTTCATTGACATGATAAAAGTAAATACGACTTTTCCCGTGAAGTGTACCACCTGCTACAATCCCAGGCTCTTTGACATATTCGGGACTATCTGACAACAACAATGTATCCATTTCTTTTACAGTTCTCACCGCTAAAGGAGTAAATGTATAGTCATCAATATTAACAATTTTTGGCGCTTGTCCATAGGTAGTACCCAAGCCCAATAAGGCTAATACGCTACCTAGCAACCACCGTTTCCATTGTGTTTTATTCATTAATTTCATACTACCTCTATTCTATCGTAAGCCCATCTGGCTCCCATTGTAAGGCAATGGCCTCTAATTTACGCAAACGATGTCCAATGCCAGATTTCGTCAATTCTCGTTTGTATTTTGTTTCATAGGCATCTACCAATTCTTGCAAACTTCCATCAGGAAACTCTTGACGTAATATAGCTGCCTCATAAAGACGAATTGGCAGCGAATCAAGACCTTGATGCTTATCAATGATACGGATCGCATCGAGTTGGCGTACTGCTGCATTCACTGTTTTTTGTAGATTTGCTGTTTCACAATTGACTTGTCGATTGATAGTGTTACGAACATCTTTCATAATACGCACATTTTCAAAGTCCATCAGCGCCGATTGAGCTCCCATAATTTGTAAGCACGACGTCACTGCATCGCCTTCCTTTAAATAGACTACAAACTCTTCTTTACGCTCTACCTTCCGTGCATTGAGACGAAACATTTTTAAAACACGAATAATTTGATCCGCAAAATCTTCTTTGGTCGTCATAAACTCTAAATGGTAATCACTTTGCGGTTTATTTACAGAACCACAGCCAAGAAAGGCACCGCGCAAAAAGGCACGCCGGGACTCCATATCTTTCAACCATGCATCAGGAATCATAGCATCTACGGGCCATAATTGTAAATCCTCTAAAGCAAGACGACTCGGTTCTGTTGGTTCTACCGTTAAGGTATACATATTTTTTTTGCGTAGATTTAATCCTTTACGCACCAGTACAGAAGTAGGTAAATCATACTGTTCTTTGATGATTCCCAGTACTCGTCTAGCTACAGCATTATTGGCCGTCACCAAACGCACCCCTACACGTCCTTGCATTCCTAATAAGATAGATCCACCCATCCGTAATAAACAAGAGGCCTCTACCTTGGATGCCCACGCATCTTCTGTTTTAAATTGGCACAATTCATTTTTTACATCTTCTGCAAATGACATAGCCTCTCCTTTTCTACTTCTACTAGAAAATAGAGCCTCTAGAGGCTCTACTTTCATACTTAATGATCTTCTCGTTGTAAGTAATATTCTAAAATATGCGGTTCAATATCGGTCTGCAAAGCATAGACCACATCCATGACCACCTTCGCTAACCGCTCAGAATTGTGAACTGCTTTATCTTGGCTATCTACTAAATTTGCACGAACGGTCCGAATCCCCATCGATTGTAATACATCCATATCTACTTTTACTGGTTCTTGACCAGCTTGTTTGTAATGTTCTAATGTAGCATCTTGGATTCGATTGTCATTCACTAACACCGTATCGATTATCCCTCTTTCACTATGGGCTTCAATGGCTTTCACATGGTCAGACACAGTATACCCATCTGTTTCACCAGGCTGTGTCATCACATTGCAGATATAAATCTTAGCTGCTTTAGAATTAGCAATGTGATCTGCTACTTTATCAATCAGTAGGTTTGGCATGACTGAAGTATATAAACTACCGGGTCCTAAAATGATGGCATCCGCCTCATCAATGGCTTGTAAGGCCGCTCCTACAGGAGATGGTCTATGTGGTTCCGTATAGACCTTCACAATGGGCTTACCCGCATTAGGGATATTACTTTCCCCTTCTACGATAGTGCCATCTGTCAATTTCGCAATCAATTTGATTTCTTCCGTAGACGAGGGAATAACACGTCCCCGAACTCGTAAGATTTTACTAGATGCTTCTAAGGCTTTTTCCACATCATCTTTCAGCACTTGAGTCATAGCTGTTAAGAATAAGTTCCCAAAACTATGGCCTGACAATTCTGCCCCTTTAGTAAATCGATACTGGAATAGTTCTTCCATGAGTCCTTCTTTTTCCGCTAATGCTACTAAGCAGTTACGCAAATCTCCAGGGGCAATCATTTGAAAATCTTCCCGCAAGCGACCAGAAGAACCTCCATCATCTGCTACCGTCACGATGGCCGTTAAATTTGTGGTTTTACTTTTTAACCCTCGCAATAGCATGGATAAACCAGTACCACCACCGATGACAACAACTTTAGGCCCCTGCCCTAAACGAATTTTTTCAAAAATATAATCGCTCACGCCATCTTCTGTATTCGGTAAAATCGCATTCACTATGGTCTGAATGAGCTTACGTATGCCCCACAACATAGCTACTATCCCCGCTACAATGCCAGCCAAACCAAGACTAGCAATAACAGTATAGTTATAGGATCCTGTGAGATGAAATAAAAATTCCAAGAAAATATCTTCAAAGTTGCTAATCCACTGGTAGTTCATCATCATAAGAACACCCACTACCAGCCAAATCGTGCCTAAAGAAAATAGGAATAGCCACCGCTTAATATTAATGCCTGGCGCAAACCAGCGCATCCAATTATTATGTTTCATAGGCTTGAGAGACGAAAGAATCGTCCCACTCCTTTCTTTATAGGTCTAATCGAGAACGTGGATTCACATCTTCTTCTACATGATTACGCATCATATCACGATGTTCCACTGAAACATTACAGCCTTTTTCTTTCAAATGTGTATACAGTGCTTCCGCCATGGCCACGCTACGATGCATACCACCTGTACAACCTACAGCTACCACAAATTGACTTTTTCCCTCTTGTTCATAATTTGGCACAAGAAAATCCAGTGTACTAAAGAAATGCTTTTTAAATTCATCAGTCACTTCAAAGGAATGGATGTAATCTTTCACCACCGGTACACGCCCCGATTTATGACGATATTCAGGAATGTAGTACGGGTTAGGTAAGAATCGTACATCCCATACCATATCCGCATCATTCGGCATGCCAAATTTAAACCCAAAACTTACCACCGTAATCGCCATCCCATCGGTTTGTTCTTTCACGTGGCTAAAGGTACGGCGCATAAATGATTTCAACGCCGATGTTTTCATGTTTGTGGTATCGATAATATGATCCGCTTTACTACGCACATCCGCCAAGAGTGCTCGTTCTTGTGAAAGCCCTGTACTAATGCGACCTGATGGTGCCAATGGGTGACTGCGACGTGTTTCTTTATAACGACGAATCAAAGTGTCATCGCTAGCTTCCATAAATACAATTTCATAAGGCACATTCATTGCCGTCAAATCATCTAAAGCACTGTTTAAATCATCAAAAAATTCACGACTACGGATATCTACCACTAAGGCCACTTGACTCACTTTAGTGCCTGCACTTTGACGACAAATTTCACTAAACTTAGGAATCAACACAGGAGGAATATTGTCGATACAGAAATATCCCATATCTTCCAAGACTTGCATCACTTGTGTTTTACCTGCTCCGGACATACCGGTCACGATGATTAAACGAAACCCTTCCATGAGGCCCTCCTACAAAATTTTATAACACATTCACTTCGATCCATTTAGCGACACCATCATTTTCATTTGTATCGCATACTTCTTTGGCAATCGTCTTCACATGGTCCTCAGCATTTCCTACTGCCACAGAATGGCCCGTCGCTTGTAACATAGAAATATCATTTTCTGAATTACCAAAGGATACCATATCTTCTAAACCGATGCCCAATCGTTCGCCCATGAAAGCCAAAGCTTCCCCTTTAGATACGCGAGGTGCCACAATTTCTAAGAAGTTCACCTTGGACCGAACTAAATCAACCATATCGCCTACTTCTTCGGAAAGAATAGCAATGACCTCTGTCATACGTTCAGGCTCTTCCACCACTAATAGTTTATTCGTCCCTTTTTGAGGTTCATAGATAGCGTCCCCTACATACACAGCTTTGGCTCCTGTAATCTCTTCATAGAGACGAGAAAACTCTGTTTCACTGTGTACTAACAATTCATCATCAATATAGGACTGAATATAGATATTATGCTCTTTTGCTATGGCTAATACTTTACGGGCTACCTCTGGTGGAATCGCTCGTTCCCAAATAAGTTCCTTACTTTCCACACGTTGAATGATACCGCCAGAATACAGTACCATCGGTACATCGCCTAAGCCTAAACGATGTGCTACAGGATATGCCGTTTGGTACATACGGCCTGTGGCAATAAGTACCTCAATTCCCTTCTCCTGTGCTTGTTTAAGCACTGTTTTTGTATAGTCAGACACGGTGTTATCATCACGTAACAGCGTATCATCTAAATCTATGGCTAACAATTTCATAACATCACTCCTTCATCATATCTTTTATTATACCATATAACAACATATAACCACTGCATAAGTATCACTAAGATACAAATAGTTCTATCCGAAATGATATAAAAAATGACTCAATCATAGATGTTAGCCACAACTCTTAGTGAACGTCACCACATTGGGGAAAATAAAAACACGACAGATTATACAATCCAGTATGGTACTAGTATGCAAACCTGTCGCAATTCTATTTCTTTATAGTGTAATGCCTATTGATGCATTAGGAAAATAGATGATCTATACCATCCATATCTAGAATAGTACCAATCGTAAATGGTCCAAAGATACCAAAACGAGCACTTACTTCATCAAAGCGCATTTCATTGACGATTTTTTTGAACTGAATTGGATCATCACTCATCAAAGTAATTCCCCATTCCCAATCGTCCATACCAAAGGCGCCTGTGGTAAACTCTTTGATAGTGTCTTCATATTTTTTGCCAATTTGACCATGAGAACGCATCATACTACCACGACTTTGACGATCTAGCATATACCAATTATCTGTCAAATTACGTTGCTTAGCCATAGGGTAAAAGCACATGCAAGCCAATCTAGGAATTTTAGGGTATAACCGGGCTTGCACTTTTGGATGATCCTTTGGAGATTTTACATAATTGCTTACTTCAATAACAGATACAAAAGAAGATTCCGGTTGTAATACGCTAAAGATTGGCAATTTTTTTAGTGTCAGCTCTACTTCATTCAACTCTTGCAAAGTTGGTTGCAAGAACCAAAACATAATATCACCTTTATGACCATTGATTTGGTACATAGTATAGCTACTTTCGTGAGCTTCATGGCCTCTTTCTAAATTGCCAATAAATTCCTTAAAAGATTGTAATGCTTCACTTTGTTGCTCAGGAGACCAAGTTCTCCATTTTTCAAAATTGATGGAATAATTAGCGTGTAAGCTAAACCAACCTTCGTATGTTTCAGGCACTTTTTCTAGTCCTGTTATTTCTGGACTTCCTTCCATAGACACTGCTCCATGATGACCGTGCTTAGGTTCTTGACGCCCCTCCACTGGACCTACTCCATGGTGTCCGTGGTTAGATTCTGTATGTGTGTCCATAGGAACTACCTCCTTAGTTTCTTCTTTCCATGCTTCTACTAATTCATATGCTTGTTTGATGCCATCTGGCATGCCTACCCCTTTAAATGGCGTTCCAATCAATGCTAGTCCTGGATAATGTTCTGCCACATGCTTCACGAGTGTGGCCACTCGTTCTTTATGACCTACTTCATATTGAGGCATACTTTTTTGTAAACGTACTACTTCCATCCACTCTGGATTTCCTGTAAACTTCAATATATTTCGTATTTCTGAAAGCGCCAATTCACACAGTTCTTCTTCACTGTGCGTATCTACCGTAGAGTCTGTAGGCTTTCCTAAAAAGACACGCAGTACAACTTTATCTTGCGGTGTTGTTTGTGGCCATTTGCTAGAAATATACGTACATGCCGTCAATGGTGTCTCTGTACTGCGGGTGATGACAAAACCTGTACCTTGCAATGGTTTTGTAAACGCTGATTTTGGTAAGCTCATTATAACAATGGCACAAGAGGATTGTTCCATATGGCGCAATTCTTCAAAATTTGCATCTCCTACAAAAAAATGTTCATAGGATTTCGGTGGCGTGGTGATTACAAGTCTCTCATAAGCATCAGTACCTGCTTGTGTTTGCACTAGATAGCGCTCATCTGTGTAGGATGCGCTTAGTACCTCAGTAGATAGATGCAAAGAAACATTCTTCGGCATTTGCTCCACTAGAGCATCTACTAAAGATTCTAACCCTCCCGTTAATTGGGCAAATTGACCTTCTGTAGCCGCTCCAGATTGTTTGCGCATACTCTGCATAGCCATCATACCTTTCACCAAGTTTCCATGCTTTTGTTCTAATTGACGAAATTCTGGAAAGGTTCCCAGTAAACTTAAGCGCTTTAAGTCTCCGCCGTAGATACCGGATAAGAGGGGCTCAATTAACAAATTGACTAGTTCATCTCCTAAATGATAGCGGAAAAAGGCATCGATACTCATATCCTCGTTTCCTGGATATGGCTTCTTAAAAATATCTAATCCAGCTCGTAATTTACCAGACCAACTCAATAAGCTAGACTTAGCAAAGGGAAGAAACTCCGTAGGAATCCCAATAATCGAACCTCCAGGGATGGGTTTCATTTGACCTTGATGGTAAATATAGGATTCGCCAGTGGCATTACGCACTAAGGTATTACCTAATCCCAATTCCTTCACCAAATCTGTCATAGCTGTTTTTCTTGCTAAATACGAATCAGGTCCTACTTCCACTACATAGCCATCACGGCGTTTTGTTTGCACTTTACCACCCCAACGATTTGAGGATTCTAAAACATGAATCTCCCAGTGAGGAAATGCCTTACTCATATAATAGGCAGATGATAGTCCCGTTAACCCACCGCCAATAATTGCTGCTTTCACATTACACCTCCCGTAATAGAGCTTGTGTGACACCATGCGCCATTGCTTTTACAAAAAGATTATCCTCATCTGGCATAGGCACACGCACATAGGTCATACCTAAATGATCACATTGTTCACGCCGTTCTATATCTAAATCATAGGACACTTCCATATGGGTACAAGTAAAGCCGATGGGAATATATACTACATGTGTATATCCCTCTGTGCTAGCTTGTTCTGTAACAGCTTCCACGGTAGGCGTTAACCATTCTCCACGAGTACCTGCACTTTGCCAAGCTAAGGTAGCATTTGGCAACATCAATTGATCTGCTATGGACTGCATCACTTGCTGCAGACTATGCACATATCCATCATAGGAAATGCCTTTCATTAATGGCACACTATGGGCAGTAAAGACATACATTGGTTTCGCAGTCGCAGGCAATGTACGCATCGTCTTCTGTATTCGGTCTGCCCAAGATTTCACTAATGTCGGTGCATCCCACCAATTCTGTACCACCTTCCACGTTGTGTCCCTAAATGATTGTATTTGTTCTAAATAAGAACCATTTAAAACATCTGTCCCATAAGGATTCATCATGAGTACCACTACCGCATCATAGTGGCCCAATTCTTTGGCTACATCCGCAATGAGCGGTTCTATATATTTATGTGCTTGTACCACAGTTACCTTTGCACCATGCAGTTCCTGCTGTAATTCTTCTTGTAATCTCTCTACTTGCCATGCAGTGGATTCCATTAATCGGGATTGTCCACCGATGCGTTCATACTTATGACGTAAAAGCTGTAATTCTTCCTCACTTGGTCTATGACCTCTTCGTATACGAGTATAATACCCTTCTATATCATCTAAAAAGCGAGGAGAACCATAATCTAACACAAATACACAAACTTGTTGTATCTCTTTATCCTCTGTCATGTACATACTCCACGATCTTTCGCAATACTTTAGGATTTGCATCTGGCACAACACCATGACCTAAATTGAATATATGCTTCCCATGGGCAGCACCTTCTTCTAAAATACGGTCAATTTCATGTTGAATTGTTTTCCAATCTGCGAATAAATAGGCAGGATCTAAATTCCCCTGTAATGTCTGTGTAATGCCCATCGCGCTAGCTTCTGCAATAGAACATCTCCAATCACAACCGATGACATCTAAAGGCAATTCTTTCCACACTGGGAATAAATGCTTTGTACCTACCCCAAACATAGTGATAGGGATATGAGGATACCGCTCTTTGATGGTTCCGATGATTTGTTTCATATACGGGAATACGCCAGTTTCATATTGCTCCATTGAAAGTGCGCCAATCCAAGAATCAAAAATCTGAATGGCCTGTACACCTGCCTTAATTTGCCCCTCCATATAGGTAATGGACATGGTCGTCAAGCGCTCCATCAAAGCATGCCAAATCTCTGGAGTTGCTACTAAACATTGGCGTGTTTTTTGATAACTTTTAGAAGGGCCCCCTTCAATCATATAACTAGCCAATGTGAAAGGAGCCCCTGCAAAGCCAATCAACGGTACTGTAAGCATTTCCTGCGTTAACATTTGAATCGTTTTCACCATAAAATCCAACGATTCTTCTACTACAATATCACGTAAATTTGCTACCTCTTCATGTGAACGTATAGGATTTGCAATGACAGGTCCTACGCCAGGTTTAATGGTTACATCTACACCCATAGGTACCAAAGGAGTCATGATATCTTTGTATAAAATAGCCGCATCTACATCATATTCATGAACAGGCAGAGCCGTTACTTTTGCACATAATTCTGGTTGATGAGTAATCTCAAATAGGCTATATCGCTCTTTTATCTTGCGATACGCCTCTTGACTACGCCCCGCTTGACGCATAAACCAGACTGGTCTACGGGACACTGACTCACCTGCAATCATTTGCAAATAATCTTGTCGTTGTTTCATATATAATTACACCTTACCTTTTACCAAACCAAACTTGGATTCTACATTCTATTGTAGCATATACAGCGTGTAATTACCTATATATTCTATCACTAGTTGTACGATCTATATTGAGAAATATTTATAAGTTCTGCCCCTAACATATGAGCAATTTCTTTGGCGCGGTTCATGCGAACAAAACTGGTGTCTGTATCGATGACCGTCGTTTGTATTCCCTGATTCGCAAGCCATCTACCGATATTGTCTATTCCCTGCAGTGCTTGTGAGGTGACCTTCCCATCTGTAATAATTACGACCTTTGCCTGTACATGCCCCATTTGAGACATATCGTTGCCTATCTGTTTGACCGCTTCCTCAATGCCTTTTACAAAGGGCGTTCTGCCCCCAATACGAGCTTCTCCCAATGCTTTGGGGATGGTCTCAATTCGCTGTGTCAGCGGCACCACACATTGCGCCCCTTGCTTTTGAAAGGTGATGAGCGATACATACTGTCGTTTTACATACATCATCTGTACCAATTGTGAAAGTAACTTCTCTGTCCCCTGTAATCGTTGTCTCTGCCCCATAGATCCACTTGTATCAACTACTAAATAAATGGCTTCTTTTGGCATTTCCTGATACATAGCATATCTGATATCTTCTATAGTTAGCCGAATCGGTACTTGCCGACTGCGTACAATCCCTTGTACTATCGTTGGTATCCATGCAATGGTTCTCCCCGTAGTTCCTTGACGATGTACCTTAGGGCCTCGACCGTCATCACTGATGTCTATGTGTTTCTTTGCCGGCCCAGATTGCAACATCCCATATAAATGTAACACCTGCGTTTCCACTGCTTCTGAAAGTGCAAAGGACTCCTCTACCTTACCTCTATGGGATGTACTGCGCCCTTCTCTATCTGTATCATTTCCTAGTGGTCCATCTAACTCCGTATAGACAGAACCATTTTCTTTCTCTGCCTGATTTGTATCTTGGTTAATGTCCTCTTTTACTTCTTTTTGCATCTCATAAGATCCATCACCATCTGATCCGATTCCCTGAGGACTTCTTTCTCCTTGCCCATCCAGCAACTGGCCATTGCCAGCCTTCTGCAAAGAACTGTTCTCTTCCCCTCCGTTTGCACTGGCCTCATCCGTTTCCTCTTGTCCAGTTCTTGTCTCATCAGATGGCATATGGTCAGATGGATTCTGCCCTTTTCCATCTTGCTGTATCCCAGGGTTCACTGGCTTCTTCATCTTTTGTGGTAATGTCCACGGGAGTACTGTTTCTACATCAGTAGGCTCCACAAACAGATGGCCTTTTTCTCTAGCTAAACCTATGGCCGCTTTTAGTAAAATATATTCCATACCCATAAAGGAAATGTTACATCTCTCTACCAGACTGGAAATATATGTATATATACTATCATGCACGGTGGGGGTTCTAGGTGCATCCATAACTGTTCTCTCGTGAAGAGTCCCCTCTCTGTGGTGACTTTCACGAGCCACGCCTATCTCATAGGTTTCCGCATCGTCCCTATCTGCTAGGACCCGCACTCTAGTGTCCACATCCGGTGATTCTATGGGTATCCACAAATCCATATCATAGACCCACTCTGATAACCCTTCTGTTCCCGTATAAGTCCCAATGATTTGTAATGGTCTCCCCGCTTCGTATCGCCGATTTTGCTCGTAAAGAATCCGTAACCACATGGACCAGTCAAAGTGATCCAATCCTTCGCAGATGAGCAAGTCATACACATCCCAAGGATGTGCTTGTTTTACAATTTGAGCTGTTTCTAAGGTCCTTTGTATATCCACCGCTTCCTGCATAGCACTCACATCTGTATGAGATGTAATCGTCGTATAGGTTCGGCCCCTATCATGCAATGCTTGTAACAGAGCATAAGTTTTTCCCGTTCCCACTTCACCTGAAATCAGTAATGTCCGCAACAAAGGTTCTTGCAAAAAGAGGTGAATGCCTGTATTCAGTTGTAAACTCATACCATTCACCTCCTTTAACAAAATCTTTGATGATTCTACTACTTCTGTACCTCTTCATAGGTAGCCCATAGATTCTCTAACATAGTTTCATCAAATTCACGTTGCTCAAAAGGTTTTCTCTTCATCCGATGAGCCACTACAAGAGGTGTCAACTGTTTCAGATGATCGATGGTCACATGGTTCTCCCCTTGTAACGCCGCTAAGGCACGACTAGCATTGAGCAAAGTAATATCTGAACGATGTCCCTCTACCCCTAGGGTAATCGATATATTGGCAATCAATTCTAACAGATTTGAATCTACCTCAATGGTAGGTAACACCTTACGAGCTATTTCAATCGATTTGCGCAAGGCTTCATCATCCTTGCGGTAGGATTCAATAAATGCTTGTGGATTATCTTCAAAAGCCAATCGGCGACGCAATACTTCCATCCGTAATGCCACATCTGTTTCTGCTTTCACAGTCACCGATAAACCAAAGCGATCCAACAATTGCGGACGGATAGCGCCCTCCTCTGGGTTCATAGTACCAACTAAAATAAATCGTGATGGATGACTATGGCTAATACCTTCACGCTCCACACGATTCACCCCCATGGCCGCTACATCTAGCAATGTATCCACTAAGTAGTCCTCTAATAAATTGACTTCATCCACATAGAGAATGTTTTCGTGGGCCTCAAATAAAATACCTGGAGAAAATTCTTGCTTTCCCTCTTGCAACATCTGCTCAATATCCAAGGTACCTACCAATCTATCTTCTGTACAATGCAAAGGAAGGTCCACTACTTTCATAGGCGTTCCATCACGATGCTTAGGTAAGACCTTCGCTAATCCCCGTACGGCTGTCGATTTTGCCGTTCCTTTATCACCTTGTATCAACACACCACCTACCCGTGGATCTACGGCATTTAACAATAATGCCAACTTCATTTGATCTTGTCCAACTAATGCTGTAAAAGGATATAGATCACTCATCTTAATCTCCTTGCCATCTTCCTTTATTAGGAATTATTTCTATACGTAACTGACCATACCGTTCGTCTCTAAATACATCTGTATCCATATCAAAGGCTCGTTTAATATATTCAGGACGTAGCACTTCTTTTGGCGTACCATCAGCGATAACCCGATGTTCCCCTATGAGAAGTAGACGACTACAGTATTTAGCGGCTAATTCTAAATCGTGCACGACAGTAATGATGGTTTTCCCCTCTTTGCACAAATGTTGAAAGAATCGAAACATATCATCACTATGACCTTTATCGAGGGCAGAGGTCGGCTCATCTAAGAGCATAATATCTGTTTCCTGAGCTAATGCCTTTGCTAATAAGATACGTTGTTTTTCTCCACCGCTAACCTGTTCCAAATGGTAATTTTTTAAATGCGATACCCCTGTATAGGCCATCACCTCTTCCACAATACGGCGATCCTCGTCACTTTCACTATCCCACCAAGACTGGTACGCATAGCGACCGGTCATAACAATTTCTTCAGCACTAAATGCGTAAGGAATCTCCACTTGTTGTTGCATATAACTCATCGTTTTTGCAATAAAGGTATCCGACTGTTTCGCCAAATCTTGACCATTACCATAAATACGCCCTTCATAAGGTAACAACTGGCGAATTGCTTTCAGTAATGTGGTTTTGCCATTCCCATTAGCTCCAATGATACCAATGCACTCACCTTTGTAAAAGTCTTTGGTTACTTCTTGAACGATAGGTTGTCCATCACGATATACAGATACCTGTTCTAAGCACAATACTACATCACTCATAGAGAACCTCCTTTCACTTTCAGACGATGCAACAAGAATAAAAAGTAGGGTGTCCCCAATACGGCTGTCATAATACCTACACGTACGTCCACTGGATGAAATAAAGTTCTGCCTAATGTATCACATAATAGCACAAAGCAAGCTCCACCTAAGGCAGAAGCAGGTATCACTATGCGATGGTCAGGCCCCACCAAGAGGCGCACCATATGTGGTACCACAAGACCTACAAAGCCAATGCTACCACCTACACATACAGAAATAGCCGTCATCATAGCCGATAATACGAGGAAGATCATACGATACCGATTGGTATTCATACCTACAGCTCTAGCTTCCACTTCTCCCATTACTAAAATATTTAAATGCTTGCTCAAGGCTATGATAATCGCTGTTCCTACAGCAATACTAGGCAATGCAATAAGTACATGGTCCCACCGACGATATTCTAAACTGCCAACCATCCAGAATAAAAACTCTTTCAAACGATATTCATTCATCAACGTTAAAATACCAGATGTTAAGGCGCCCAATAGCATACTAATAGCAACACCCGCTAACAATAAAATTCTAGGATCCATACGCCCTTTATACCAACTGAGTGACATCGTAATGCCTAGCGCTGTCAAAGCTCCGATAAATGCAAAGGACGGCATGTAATAGGCACTCACTGACGATAAACCCAAGGCGACTGCAATCACAGCCCCTGTGGAGGCCCCTGATACAACGCCCATAATACCAGGATCTGCCAATGGGTTACCAAATACACCTTGTATGACAGCCCCTGCAATGGCTAGCGCCATTCCAATAGAAATAGCCACTAAAATTCTAGGCAAACGTATAAAATATAAAATTCGTTCTTGCTCCTCTGTTAGATGCAAGAAATCATTAGCACTGATGGGAATAATACCCATACACAAGGACACGACAATAAGCACCAATAGCAGTATCATCATGCCAACCATATAGAACCACGGTCTATTCATGGTTGCCTTCTCCTTTCTCGCTCTCTCGAACGATGCGCAAAATATCTTTCATAGATTCACCAATAAATTGATTTCCTGCATATAAATTGGACGCATTCATAGGCAATACACGATGGTCATGTACGGCTTTTACCGTTTGCAATCCTGGATTATCTCGGTATAGTGTTTGCCAGGCCATTTCACTTTTGTCGTATACTGGTATGAGGATTACATTAGGATCCATTTCAATAATACGTTCTTCTGTGAAAGCCGTTCTAGGTGCATATCCCATATGGCTCGGCCCATTTACAAGGCCCATGACACGAGTCATATCATCAAACAGACTCCCTGTCCCTGAAAAGCCCTCCATAGATGACATCGAAATCACTACTTGTCCTTTTGTGTCTGCCGAAAGAGCTTTCACCTCTTCTATGTCTTGCTTCATCTTAGCAGTCATGCTGTGAACTTTATCCTCTGCACCTACAGCATATCCTAATCGTTCCACTAACTCTATGGTTTCTTGTACTGTTTTAGGACTGCTGATGATGACCACAGGAATTCCCATATGCTCTAATCCATCTAGTACATCTCGACTTGTATACTCTGGAGCAATCACCAAATCAGGATGTAAATATACAATTTTTTCCACTGCATATGAGTATAAAGAGACTTTCACAGATTTCGCCAGTTCATAGTTCGGCCCATATCCTTTTGTTTTTGATAGAAAGCTAACAGCCCCTAATCGACTAGGCCCCACCATCTCTAATAATATAGGTTCGTAGGCAGAGGTCAACGAGACAATTCTCTTCGCTTCCACAGGAATAGTAACCGTTCGTCCCCAATCATCGATGATTGTTCGTTGTTCTCCTTGTATAAGATTAGGTGGTTCACTATGGGTAATTGCAGAAATCCAGCTAGTAAGACCTATTAGAATGGCGCCTAACAGGAGCACACTGATTAGCAAACACAACACTCTACGGTTCATCATAATACCCCTCTAGATCATCTTCCAAAGACATCGCTACATCTCGTAGTCCTTCTCTTCGCTCCTCAGTAGCTTTCCAAAGTCCTCTTTGTTCTGCTTCCAACAAAGTACTACAAATAGCACCTAAAGCCCATGGGTTCACTTGGCGCATCCAGTCCTGTACGTCCTGATTCATGACATATTCGTCTGTGTACGCATCATACATCCAATCTTGCACCATGTCGCTAGTAGCATCCCATTCATACGTATGCTGTACATAAGAAGCCATATCAGCTGCTCCCTTATAACCATGTTTCATCATACCCTCTATAAAAATAGGGTTCATTGGTTCACTGCGAAATTGACGCTGAATTTCATCTTCTAAGGAACGCACCAATATGTCTTTCCGATATGTTGTATCGCCTATAAAAGATTTCGGTTGTACGCCTTTGATCGATTCTACAGCAGCAATCATCCCACCATGATAGGCGTTGAAATCATCGGTACTCAACAAACTAACCTCTCGATTATCTTCATTCTTCACCGTCAATTCAATGGAGCCTAGGCGCTTGCGAAACTGCTGATGACTCGGAATAATTTCCCCTTGCTCATCATATCCATAGCCGCCCCATGTAACATAAGCATTGGCTAAGTCTTCACGGGTAGACCAATTACTTTGTTCTAAAATTTGGTTCACCCCTGCCCCATAAGCTCCTGGTGCATCACCAAATACACGAATGGAGGCTGCTTTGATAGCTTCTTCATAATTCATACCTTCTTCTACTAACGCAGCTGTATCTAGCTCTATATGTTTTTTTACATAATTCACACTATGGTCTTCAGCAAGAGCGCCCACCATTTGCACGGCTTTTGCAATCCACATAACACCAGAAGGTATCATGTCTCGGAATAATCCGCTAATACGGCTTGTTACGTCAATCCGTGGTCGACCTAACTCTTCCAGAGGTATGACTTCTAAACCGGACACACGACTCCCTATGTATACTGGTCGTACACCAAGTAAATATAGTACTTCACCAATACATTGACCATGGGTACGTTGCGTATTGTCAGCCCACAACACTATGCCGATTTCCTCTGGGTATCGCTGTTCTTCTCGAATATATTCATTGAGTAATGCATCGCCTAGTTCACAGCCTATGGCATAGGCAGGCACTGTTGGCAAGGTCCGTTCGTCGATGCCATAAAAATTGCGTCCCATAGGTAGTACATCGATACCACCATTCGTAACAGCACCACCAATATTAGGAGGAATATACTTTCCTTCCAAACCTCTTAATAGTTGGTCCATTTCCTCTGTTGTTTGGCGCAGCCCTTCTACATACTGTGTACACAGAGTCTCTTGATCCGTTCCTTCAGGTACTCCATGCATATCCAGGAACGCATCTACATATCCTTCTTCTTCTTCACTAGTTGGATTTTGCCCCAAAATATGCAATCCACAACGAATATGACGGTTTTGAATATCCATCAAATAATTATGAATATCTCCTAACAGTTCTTCTGCTTCGTCACTGCTAATCGACTCTGCTAGGTGGCGCCACTCCTCATCTGTCACCATTCTATCTGCTGCAAAGTGTGCCTGACCATCCTCTCGATACCAGTCGAAGCGGCCACACAAGTGCTCCAAATGGCAATCTTTTATAGAAGACAAAATATATCCTAGCACTACTTGCTCTTGGTTTGTTTCCTGTGCTTTCATATGGTCATACTCATCAAGGTATCGTTCCAATGTTTCGTAGTCACCATATAAACCAGACCGCTTCATAGGCGGCGATAAATAGCTAAGCAAGACAGCATGACTACGCCGTTTAGCTTGGATACCTTCACCGACGATAGTTGTCCAATATGGATATAGATTGGGCATATCTTCAATGCCTAATTGAGGATAACAATATTCACTTAAGGCGGTACCCTTACCTGGGAGCCATTCTAAATTGCCATGAGTTCCCATGTGAATGGCTACATCAGCTTGAAAGACAGTCCGCACCCAATGGTACACACCTTCATAGTGATGAGTTGGTGGAATATCTGGTGAATGGTACAATGCATCTGGGTTATCACTGAATCCACGTGGCGGTTGTACTAATACCCATACGTTGCCAAAGGGCACACCAGGAATGATGAGTTCATCCTCTTCTACAAATATCTCACCTATAGGCTCCCCCCAATGTTGAAGTAATGCTTCTTGGGTAGCACTATCCAGCTTTAAAAACCACGCCGTATATACTCGTTTCGGTAGTTTTGGAGCTTTCTTTACTGCTGAATCAGTCAAGCAATCTACGTCATTAGTAGCATGTTTAGTGAGAATGGTCATGAGTTCTTCACTCGTTCGAGGGAGATTTTCCACTGTATATCCTGTATTTTGCAATTCTTGTAACAATCGCAATACAGATTCTGGAGTATCTAGTCCACAGGCATTACCAATGTGGGAGTTTTTCGGAGGATAGTTATGAAGGAACAGAGCAATCTTTACTTCTGACCTATGTTTCTGTTGCAATGCAATCCATCGTTTGGCTTGGTCTACTAACTTTTGAATCCCCTCAGGATATGGTTTGAAATAGTAGACTCTTTCCTCTGAGTACGTTCTGGTCCCTACAATATGACCGTTTAAAATACCATCTATTTCCGGCAATGACAAGGAAAAGGATATATCCATAGGCTCTAACCCTTGTGAACGTGTTTGCCAGCTTTCAAGAGTAGTATAGGTAACAAAGCCCTGCAAGATAGGGATTCCTAAATCCGTCATTTCATCACGACTCGCCCCCTGCAAGCCAATGATGGAGAACTTGCATGTATTAATGATGAGAGATATGGTCTCTTTCACTTGATGATCAAACAATGTGTGCCAACAATCATACCACCGTAATTGTCCACCAGCCTTGCTGCTATATTGTCCAAATACTAATACAGGAGATAGCCCCTGTTCTAATGCACGATCATACAATTCATAGGGATAGTCTAATTGGCCTTGTACCCACTCATCACGATAGAAAAAGATGCCCACCACGGGACCATCATGGTTGTAATCCTTACGATACGCCTCATAGGATTGATACACTTCCCCTTGTCTACCTAAAATACCTTGATATGGCAATTCTTTTACTGGTTGCACCGGTCCCATATAGCCCCGTAAAGACAGCATATATTGGCACAGCCCTAGAAAATTATCTACTCCACCTTGGTGCAAATAAGCCTGAATTTGATCGATGTCACTATCTGCAACACCATATCTTTGCACATCGGACGAAGAGTCATGGAATAGTAATACATAAGGAACTTGTTTCTGTGTAATATATTTGTGAATCCCTTTTACCAAAGTAGTATCTAAGGTACTCCCTACATGAGTAAATAGAACTATATCCGCCCCGTCAATAGCATGTTGAATATCTACTAACTCCATATCATCGCATGACAGAAAGACTATGCCCAAAGACATAGTCTCATCTGTACACTTCTGCTTTAGTTCTTTCGCCCATTGCCAATGTTTCGTCATAGACGTAATGACTAAGATTGAATACTTCATATCTTACCTACTAGAAACGATAGGAATAGTTCACATAGTAATTACGTGGTAAGTCCCAATATTCCCAATCGCCTTGTGAGATTACATTTTGGCGATTCAATACATTATTGACATAGAGTCCAATAGTTTGTGATTCATTAGGACTGTAATTCACATGAGCATTCACATTGATAAATGCCGGATTTCGTTTTCCATCACGATTGAAAGCCCGAATTCCCCAGTACGATGCCGACAGGCCTGCTTGCCATTTATCTTTTTCATAATCAAATGCTGCATTCAATTCTAATTTAGGTGCTGTTTGTACCCAGTTTGTCGCTTTTATCTCTTGTTTCTGAGGATTGGAGTAGGATGCACCTAAAGTCATTATTAAATCACTAGTAACATAGGATTTATATTCTGCTTCAATGCCAGTATTACGGAACTCTCCGCCATTGATACGAATAGTTTTACGATTTCCATCAAGAGGGTTCTCTGCCCAATCAAAGAAGTTTTTAAATCTCATATGATACAGACTAACACGCCAAGAATCACGTTTATTCGCTTGCTTGAAGCCGATTTCATAGTTCCAACCTTCTTCAGGCTTCAAGTCGCCACCAGGAATTTTAATGTATTCCGAAACTTTTTTATCTTTTAGATCTGTAACCCATTTAAAAGCATCATGAATATTCGGCATGGTAAATGCTTTTCCCACATTGGTATATATCGATCTAGACTTATCAATTTTATACAGTGTTTGCCATTGCGGAGTAAATACATTTTGATTATTAATAGGATCATTGATTACTTGATAACGTCCACCAATAGTAGTACTGAAAGATGGTGTAATTTGAAATTCGTAATTGCCATAGAGAGCCATAATATTACGATCAGCCTTTACCTTCTTATTCGCATCTGATAATCCTTGGTATGCCTCATGTACACCCATTACACCTAAAACTGCTTTATGTGTATCACCATACAATTTCCATGTATGTTGTGCTTCTGTTCCTATTTTATAGGCCCCATAATTATATGGACTTTGTACATACTTAGGGTTTGCCAAGCTGTTACTTTCACCTACTAGTCGACGAGTATTAAAAAATAGTGTAGCTTTTGTTGTGGTATCATCATAAACAATAGAACCATTATTTTTTATATCTCGATAATGCCAATATTTAGTCTCTGTTAATGCCGATTTTTTAGTTGTCCATTTCGCCTTTGGTATAGTACTAATTTGTCCATACGTAGAATCACTTTGTTGACGCATATAATTAATAGTCACATAGTCATGTGGTTTTACATTCACTGCTATATTATGAGCATACCCTTTATTGCGTGTATTATAATAATTACGTCCTATTCTGTCAGGAGATGTTTTAGCTTGTGCACCATAGTATTCTTTCGATGTAGAAATCTCAATTTTGTCAGTTCCTACTGTGGTTGCATATTTTTTGTACCCTTCATTTCCGATACGGGTTTCGATGCTACCGTGACTTTTAGTAGGGGTTTTAGTGATTACATTCACCACTCCACCTAGCGCCTCCGACCCATATTGTGCAGACGCGGCTCCACGAACGATTTCAATACGTTCCACATTATCCATCATCAAGCCATTTAAGCTATTTTTTCCATCTAAATTGATGGGCGCACCATTGACCAACACTAGAGAGCTTCTATCTAAGCCACGGATGTTCGTGCGACTTTCCATGCCACCAAATTCTAACCCCAAAGGTCCATAGCTAAATGTAGTAATCCCTGTGGCTTGTCCTACAGCATCAAAGATACTTTTGGCACCAGAATTTTTTAAATCTTCTTGATCTAATACAGTCACCGATGCTGGAGTGTCTAAATCTTTTGTCTCAAACCGTTGTGCTGTCACAACTACTGGGTTTAAAACTGTTACTGACTCTTTTTCAGTCATAGCGTGTGCACTCAATACACTGACTGTAGAACCTACTAATCCAGCAAAAATTGCTAATCGTAACGCCTTCCCTTTCATCATTACTCTCCTAACTGTAGCTACTTGCTACTTAACATACCGTGCCTACATGCCCATTGTAGAACACAAATTGTCACCTTATATCTTATAAGGAGTCTAAAATATGTATTACTTCCAACCCATTTCCATTATTTGAAATAAGCTTTTCTATTTCATCATACTACATCTATAAGCGTTAAGTAAAATAAGATTTAGTTATATACAAAAAGATAAGCACCAGTTATGTAACTAATGCTTTCCTGTCTATCGTTTGCTTTAATGAGGTTCTATAATATATCTTAGGGGGACAGCAAAAGCCATCCCCCCAAAGTATATTTTTTTATGCCTTGAATTTATAATCTAAGTGCAACTACAAAAGATTCATACCTTTACAGATAACATCTCTTTAAGAGCTTCGTATCCATAGGTCACCATGGGAATATCTTCTATGAAGTTTGTATCTACTATGTCTTGTGCCGTATCCGCGACGATACAGATGTCATTAGCACCCGCTAGTCGTAGTAGGCGAATACTTTCACCAATCTGAGAGGTTTCTAATACATCATTCGTAATCACAACGCCTACCAAATTGCGATTAAAGGCTCCTGCCGTAGCTGGTGGATAAGGATTAAATGGTTCCCCTATACGGTACACCAATACCACTGTATCCACATCGTAGGATGACACTAGCAGAGCAGAAAAATACCAAGGATTTTCAATGTACTCTCCGGGAGTTAGCACACAATTGCCTTCACGATACACAGCCATTGGCCATGGCAATGTCTTCTTTCCGCCTAAAAGACGTTGTACCACAGTTTCCACATGACTATAAGTGCTACCAACCCACAGAGTACTACGCAAGGTATCCACGGTTAACTCCTTGTAAGAGGAACTACGCTAAACTGTAGCAATTCCGAGAATCCCTGTAATACACTAGAGAGTGATACCTCTACACTAGAAACATCTCCTGATATTAACACAGCCCCTGAAAATCGATCGATAAATTCGATATGCACATTGGCTGCTTTAGAGGCCATATCTCCTGCAATAATTGCCGCTTCCCCTGGGGTAATCGTCAAAATACCTACAGCACTACGACCTTCACTATCCAAACCTAATTTACTGTATAAGTCCCGTTTAGGATTTGCCAATACATGAGCTAATGTAACTTGTTTCCCTGGTACTGACTCTTGAATGATACGTTGCTTATCTAGCATAAGATACAACCTCCTTTCCAGTTACAAATGTAACGCTGCATGTAGCCAGTTAAATGCGCCCACTGCTAACAACGCACCAATCGTTGGTCCCACAATTGGTACCCATGCATACTTCATGTTCGCTGTTCCTTTATTAGGTAACGGTAAAATAGCATAAGCCAAACGTGGTGTAAAGTCACGAGCCGGATTCAATGCAAACCCTGTAGTTCCACCGAAAGAAAAACCGATACTTGCTACAAGGAAGCCTATAATAAGTGGTGCTAAGCCATCTGCCATAGGTCCCAAGAAAAGTACACAAAAGATGAATAAGAAGGTAGCAATCACTTCAGATAGTAAGTTCCACGTGCGTTCATCACAAGCTGGACCTGTGGCAAAAATACATACACAGTTGCCTTCATCTGGACCAGTGATTTTAAAGTGAGGATAATAGTGTAGCATAGTAATTCCCGCTCCTACAAAACCGCCTAATAATTGAGCAATCACTGCTCCTATTACCAAGTCAGACGGAAATAATCCACCTGCTGCAAAAGCAATTGTCAAAGCTGGGTTCAAGTGTCCTACACCGCCTAAGTGAACAGCCACATACACTGCAAATGTAACTGCAAACCCCCAACCAAACATCAATCCTATCCAATTTGTTTTAATTGCGCTTGTAATTGTATTTTTAAGCAATAATCCTGCATTACAACTACTACCGAAAGCCATTAGAATAGCGGTTCCGATAAATTCACTAACATACACTTGTGTAGCATCCATATGTGTTACCTCATATAATACATGTTAATATACGTGTTAAATCTTCTTTTGCAGCTGCGTATGGATTACCTGGGTAGGTACGATCCATCATGGCCTGTTGCACTAATGTAGGAAAGGATTCTTCAAAGGAAACCTCATCAACACCAAACTCTTTCATTGTTATAATGCAACCCACTCGACGTGCTAAAGATTGTGCACATCGTACTAAGGCAGCAATTTGTGCACTTTCATCATCAAATTCGGTGGTTAAGGAGAGTTTTTGTGCAATCGAAATGTATTTTAATTTAGCCGTATTGGAGTTGGCTGCATTATACATAATGACATATGGCAATAGCATAGCATTAGCTAGTCCATGCGGTATATGAAATTGCCCACCTAATTGATGTGCTAAAGCATGAGTAATACCTAGACCAGCTTGATTGAAAGCTAACCCTGCCATACAGGATGCTTCGTGCATCGCCGCTCGAGCTACTTCATCAGTTCCATTCTCTACACATGTTGGTAAATTCTTAATCACTAATTCTATTGCTTTTTCAGCTAATGCATCTGTAAAATGATTGGCCTCTATAGCCACCAAGGCTTCCATAGCATGTACGAGCACATCCATGCCACTATAGGCAGTTACTTTTGGAGGTGCCGACTTAACAAAAAATGTTGTTAAAATCGCTTCATCTGGCAATAAGCTGTCATCTACCAACGGATATTTTATACCTGTTTTAGTATCTGTAATAACAGCAAATGATGTCACTTCAGATCCAGTGCCGCTCGTTGTTGGTATGGCAATAAATTTTTTTACGCCAATGCCATAAATTTTGTTACAGAAATAGTTAATACCTTTGGCTGTATCAATTGCAGATCCTCCACCGATGACAATCAGCACTGTGGCTTTTTCTTTCTGCAATACCTCTACCCCTTTGACAATGGAGTCAATAGGTGGATCTGGTACTACATCGGAATACACGACATAGGTATTGTTTGTATTCACCAAGTCAATCACCGTCTGTAATGCTGGTGTACCTTCTAAAAATGGGTCACAGATGATAAAAATACGTTCTCCTTCTAATAGACGAAGTCTTTCTAAGGCATCTGTTTTAGTACCATTGGCAAAGTGTTCTGTTTGTCCTGTAAAAATTTGCGTTTTAAATGACCATGATTCCATGATTACGCCCCTTGTATATATGATTGAAAAGCTCGTAGCCCTGCATTTACTATGAGCATATCTTCTTCTACAGTGCCACCACTAATACCCAGTCCACCGATTAGATGGTCCTCAAGCATTAGTGGCTCACCACCGCCAAATAAGACTATGGGTCTTTTCACCATCGTCTCAATACCATAAAGAGGAGTCCCTGGTTGCACTATGGCTCCTAACTTTTCTGTTCCGCACCGAAAAGCTACTGCTGTATAGGCCTTATTAGGGGCTAATTCTATGCTCACACCTAAAGCTCGTTCCATACGCCGTTGATACACTAACGATCCACTCGCATCCACAATGGCTATCACCACATTAATTCCCAATCGTTTCGCCTCTTGTTCGCAGGCTTCAACGACAGCATCCACCACAGATTCAACGGTAATTCCTGTATGTCTAAACCACTGTACTGCTCGTCCAATGGGGGCGATCCTCTCTTGTGTCGTGGATGGTACGCGCTCTATATTTGCAATAATATCTCGGACTGAATCATAAATATCCATGTCCATCCTCCTTACTAAAGGCTATCCTATTATTTAGTCAACAATGTTTCTACATCGTGATGTGGGCGAGGAATTACGTGAGTAGATACAACTTGACCTACATTACCAGCTGCTACTGCACCCGCCTCTACGGCTGCTTTAACAGCACCAACATCACCACGAACCATCACAGTTACTAAACCAGAACCAATTTTTTCATAACCAGTTAATTCTACATTGGATGCTTTTACCATTGCATCTGCTGCTTCAATAGCTGCTACTAAACCTTTTGTTTCTACCATACCTAATGCGTTATTCATGATAAACCTCCTTATTTATTAGAACTACTTTTCTTTTTAGCTTTAGTTGTTTTAGCTGATTTTTTAGATCCTGTAACTTTGGGTTCTACTTCTATTGTAGATGGTGTAGTCTCTTCACCAATCACAATACTTGTGAGCTCAGAAATAGCTTCTACTATGGCTGGAGCTGGTTCTTTTGCTGCTTTTGTTGAAACTTCTACGACAGTTTCAACTACAGATTCTGCTACCACTGTATCTACCACTGGTGTTTCCACTTCTTTGGTTGGAACAGATGGCCTTTCTTTCTTCGTTTCGACTGCAGGTTCTGCTGTAGTTTCTTCTTTCACCGGTGCTATTTCTTCTTGTAAGAACACATCGATAACGGTTTGTGATACTCTAGGAATCACTTTAGAGCTTACTAAACAGCCCATCTCTTTTGCCACCATAGCGCCTGCTTCAATAGCTGATTGCACAGCTCCCACATCGCCTACTACTTTCACAGTAAACCAACCAAAACCATTAGCTCTATCAATATTTACTACGTGCACGTTAGATGCTTTTACCATCACATCTGACATAGTAATGGCGCCTAACAAGCCTTTCACTTCTAATAGTCCTAACGATTGATTCATATAAGCCTCACTTATCTCAAACTAAATGCTTCACTTAATACACACCGACGAATGCGACAGAACGATCTTGCACATGTAATACCTTCTCCTGTTGGGCCTGCAATAGTAAATGTAGTATGACCTTCGCCGCCTACACCAATGCCTGCATAGGATGGTGCATTTTTTACGAAAATTGTAGTTTCTAGCAATCTCGCCATTTTAGATAATTTTTCTAAGTTTTGAGAGTGCATCATCGCTGTATGACGATTTCCCAATTCTGCACGGTAAGCACATTCAATCGCAATATCTACATTTGGAACTGATACGATTGGTAAAATTGGCATCATCATTTCTTCTGTGACTAGGTGATGATGCTCTGATGTACGAGCAATGATTAATCGAATACTGTCATCTACCACAATGCCTATTAGTGCTAATAAATCCTTGGCAGGTTTACCTACAAAATCTGGATTTGGTTTACCATCCTTTTTAGTAACTTTTTCTACCAATGTATCTAATACAGACATGTCGGTAATTTCATAAGCACCATTCTTTTTCATATGGTATACCAATTGATCTGCTACAGATTCCACAACAAATACTTCTTTTTCAGCAATACATGGAACATTGTTATCAAAACTTGCTCCACTGACGATATCTTTTGCTGCTTGTTCAATATGTGCTGTTTCATCTACTACTACTGGAGGATTACCCGCACCAGCACCAATTGCTTTTTTACCGGATGATAAGACTTGGTTTACAATGCCAGGACCACCTGTAGCCACTAACAACCTTACTTTTGGATGGCTCATCATACATTGTGTGCTTTCAATGGATGGTTCACGCACCATTGTTACCAAGTTGTTAGGAGCACCTGCCGCTTCTAGTGCTTTATTAATCATTTGCACTAAAATAGTGGATACTTTTTTAGCTCTTGGATGTGGACTGAATACCACTGTATTACCGCCAACGATCATGGAGATAGAATTGTTGATAATTGTTTCAGTTGGGTTCGTTGTTGGTGTTATGGCACCAATTACACCAAATGGACAAAATTCTTCAATTGTCAGTCCATCATGGCCTGTCATAGCTCGTGTTTCCAACACTTCTTTACCTGGTGTTTTCACTGCAGCTACTCGATTTTTAATCAATTTATCACTATATCTACCAATGCCTGTTTCTTCTACCGCCATAAGTGAAATCATTTCTAAATGATCTTTTTGTAACACAGTTTCACGAATGGCATCCACAAAGGCATTGCGTTCTTGTAATGAAAAAGCTAACAATTCTTTTTGTGCTACTTCACTAGCATCAATTGCAGCCTCCATGGTATCGAATACGCCATATTCATAACGACATGTTTCCATACCTACGCCTTCTTGTTGTAAATCTTTCACTACTTGTTTCACTATACTTTCAATCATTTCTAAGTTCATATGTATCTCCTCTATGACTTCGATACAATTCCAATATCATTGTTTTTTATGCGACCTGCATTTGCTTCATCTACATCGATATGCATTTCTAACGCAAATTTCGGCGATACTCGAATAATCACATTGGAAAATGTCAGTTCTCGTTCTCCATGTACAGTCACTGTTACTCGTTCCTTATCGACTACGCCCATGCGTCTTGCATCATTAGGATGCATATGGATATGTCGATGTGCTACGATCACACCTTGAGAAATCGTTAATTTTCCTTTTGGTCCTAGTAACGTTATACCTGGAGTTTCCTGCAAATCACCAGATTCACGTATCACGCCTGGTACTCCCAACGTAAATGAATCTGTTAGAGAGATCTCCACTTGTGTATCATTTCTAAAAGGTCCCAAAATACGTACTTTTTCAATACTTCCTTTCGGTCCTACTAGAGTTACTGTTTCATTTGCAGCATATTGTCCCGGTTGTTTCAAGTCTACTTTTTTTGTCAGTTCATCTTGTCCAAATAAAACGGTATATGCTTCTTTTGATACATGAACATGACGATTTGAAACACCAATTGGTACGCTACATCTATTCAGTTCTTGTAACTTTGCTATGACGCGCTCCGTTACTAAATGTAAATACTCAGATTGTTTCATAGGTTTCCACCAATCCATTAATGACTTGATCTCGATATTGTGAGATTGTTTTATGTTCATGTTTTTTGAAAATTTTACAGAAATAGCTCACATCGCTATACCCTAAGACGTTAGCAATATAGGATCCGCTCTTTTCCGTACCAAGTATATATTCCTTCGCTAAATTTATTTTTTTCTTATGTATATACTGCATAATCGTCATGTTTAACTTATGTTTGAATATACGACTAATGTAGCCTTGGCTTACATTACAAGAGATAACTATATCTTTTAAGGAAATGTCTTCTTGTATATGCTTATGAATAAAGTAGAGAACATTGTGCAAAATATCTTGTTTTCCTTGATATAGTTTCATAAACAAGAAATCAACAATTTTAAATGTCCATATACCCAGTCCTTCTGCATATTTTGTATGAACAGGGTCCAACGGTATCTTTGACTCTATCGTATGAATCATCGATGTGTGCGTGTCTAAGACCTTTTGTTGTACCTGGTCTACTAATGCATATAATTCACTAACGGTCGACTGGCTATCACTATGTTCATATATATACTGACATACTTGGTATAATCTGTCATAGGCTACCTCAAAATCACCTTGCTGAAATCCTTGTACAATTCCATCCAAAAGATCTAGGGATTCCCCTGTAACCTCTTTTTTTTGGCTTACTCCTTTTTCTGGAATCCATTTTTGAAAATTTTCCCAGCTAAACGGTTTATATAAATATCCAATTCCAGAATATTTCATAGTCATTTGGTTAACAGCTTGCGTTTCTTTATTCAGCATCATCACAATTCGGCATACTGGATACGTGTAATATATATGTCGAATAATATCACCTGCTTTTTGATGACTAATATCCATTGCTATATAAGCGACAGAAATAATTTCTTCCTTTGGTAAAGAAAGTACTTCTTGATATGTACTAATGCAGATGACCTCTGCTTGCATATGGAGTGCAATTCGTTTTTGTAGTGCTTTCATATGCAACTTATCGGTATCTACCAAAAGTATCTTCATCACAAAATATCTCCTTATCTTATTCTACTGGATAGGATAACATCACCTGTATCCCACCCTTTGGCAATGGATAACAATGTACTTTAGCAGAAGTGCCATGGTATTCCATAAACGTTTGGTGTAATTTTAAAATAGCTTGACTCGTCGGAGATAAGGTTGACTCTATGGTATCTCCATGTATTAACCTCGTCACATCTTGTAGTAATTTGTGTAGTACAAGTACTTCATCAGAGTGAATTTGCAATGTATCATCTTCTATAACAATACAGACTTGATCACCTTGGAGCTCTGCATGTAGTTTCATGGAAATCTCTGCATACCCCTCTTGTTGTGCCCTTTCTGCCACTTGATATACATATTGCCATACGCTATAGGACGGTAACATGTAATGCCACAGACTCTCATCTATATCTATATTCCAGCCTATGTGGCAATCTTCACGATAGTTTAAGAGAGATACTGTAGATTCGATGCGCGAACATTCCTCTTTGATACTTGTTTCAAATAGGCTATCATGATGAAGTGCTAATACATGAATATAATCGAGAATTGCTGCTTCCGTTTTTTCTGCTTCTTCTACTACAGATAAGCTATCTACTACGCTAAGTAATTTACAGTTACGTACCATATCTACATAGCGCTTATACTTTTCTAGCTCACTTTGTAAGCAGCAAATCTTATCTTCTGCTTCTAATACTTCTTTTTCTAAGGCCTCTATACGATTTAAATTCTTTTGTTTATTTCTATTCGATACAATTTCATGATTCGTAAGTTGATTAATAATAAACTCCACTAGTTTTGCAATGGAAAGCACTTCATTATAGCTATACCGCTTAATATCTGCTAACTCTTCCGGGCTCGTAGTTTCGATATCTTGGTTCACTAATTGTGCTCCACCAGGTACCATATTTTTACTCAACCGGACTATTGTATCTGGTACATCATCACATAGAATCTGTCCTCCAATAAATCCGCCTAAATAATGACCATCCACGATAATCGGTATAGCAATTTCTAAAAGTCCGCAAGGACAAATATAAATACTCACCTCTTTATTAGTAGCAGCAATAATCGCACCTGATGCATCAGATAACTTACACAATAATGACGATGTAGGATTATCTCTTATTTTCTTACAATAGTCGCAAAACCGTGTTGCTTCTGTTAATACATCACCTTTATAATCTACTGTCACAAAAGCTATTCCTGTCACGTTGGCAACCGCTTCTTGGATCCCTTCCAATAAATCATGACCTATGACAGTCATAATATCCAGTCGTGATTCTTCGTTTCGATTGTCTTTTAAAGTATTTCGTGGCATTCCTTTTTATTACCTTTCTTATACAATACGTAAAATAACTCTACTTATAGTATACGACAGTAATTGCAAAAACCATGTCAAAAAATATGATTTTTGTCATGAAATTTAATCATAGTTATTATGTATACGAACATAGCGTTTCTACATATACACATCTTCTGCGACGGACTAAATCTTTCGCCGTTATGGCCCCTTCACCAGTGACATTGGCAATCGTGAAAGATGTAGCTCCTACGCCACAGATACCAATTCCATCTAAGGAACATCCATTTTTGACAAAGATTGTAGTTCGAAAAGCTTTTGCTGCTTGCCGTAAACGCTCCGTGTCGCGAGAATGAATGCCTGCTGTATGGTGATAACCTTGTTCTGCATCAACAGCAATTTGTAGGGCACTTTCAAAATTACTAGCTTTCACCACTGTAATCAATGGAGCTAATATTTCCTGTGTCACAAATGGATGGATTTTAACTGTTTCTACAGCAATCAAATCATAGGAACGATTCGTATGAATTCCTGCATCTTTTAAAATCTCATCTGCCGATTTACCGCCATATTGACGATTCACTTCCATATCTTCAGTCAAGAGAATTTTCGATAATTTCAACATTTCTCCCACTGAATCCACATAATACACATTGAGTCTTTCTAAAGCCGATCGAAATGCAGGTACTACAGATTCTACAATAATGACATTTTTCTCCGATGTACAGGTAATGTTATGATCGAAGGATGCGCCTTTGTGAATGCAATACGCTGCTCGATCGATATCAGCCGTTTCATCTACTACAAATGTAGGGTTCGCTGGCCCTGCTGAAATAACCTTCTTACCGCAGGCTAATGCGCTCCTAGCTGCATCTGACCCACCAGTAGATAAAATCAATTCTACATCAGGGTGATTCATTATTTCATTAAGATATGTTAAGGAACAAGTATCTGGTGTGGTAATTAAGTTACATATGCCAAATTTATCTAGGATAATTTTGTTCATCACTTTCGTAATATATTTAGATACTTCCATGGCTCTTGGATGTGGACAGTGAATCACTACATTTCCTGCTGACAACAAACTAATTGTATTATTGATCAACGTTTCACAAGGATTGGTACTTGGATGTATAGCACATACCACACCGTATGGAAATGGTTCTGTTAAAACAATTCCGTTCTCCCCTTGCGTAGTTCCTGTAATCAAGTCTTCTGGTCCCGGCGTTTCTTCTAAAGCAAGTTTAATCTTAACAGCCTTATCTTCGGCTTTACCCATACCAGTTTCTTCACAAGCTAATGTGGCAAATTCTAAACTATAGCTTCGCAATCCTTCACGGATAGCTTGAATTAATTGCTTCCGTTCCCGTAGACTCAACTTCTGATAGATGTGAAATGCTTGTTTTGATGCATGCACAATCTGTGTTACTGAGGAAAATATCCCACCTTGGGTTCCCATATTTGCCTCCTTACTAAATAACAACAGAGTCTACAATACCAATGATTGCTAAATCTATGGTAGCCCCTTTTCGATTCTCTTCCACTCGTACTGAAGACCCCGTTCCAACTAGCACATATTCACCTACACCAGCGCCTACAAAATCAGCTGCTACTTGTTCTCTATGAGCTGGCGAAAGCGATGCATCGACAGGCTGTACAATCATCAACTTATATCCTAATAGGGTATCACTTTTTTTTGTTGCTACAACATTACCAATCACTTTTGCTAAATACATGCTTACTCCTATCTCATAGGACTCAATTCATATGACGAATATGGTCTATGTATCGTATCCCTAACTCAAATATTGTTTGATAGTACCCTTGCACCATCTGTTGGTAGGGACCTGGTTCTTTTCCTGATAAAGGCTCTATGGATGTTGGCAGTACATAGATACTAGCACCTGCTGTAAAAGCTTTCTTTACCACTTCCGACAGATCCGATTGACTATAGCCTAACGCAATATGAATGACATCATTTCTTCCTATATAAGGTAATACTATACAATCGTGTTCTGTAAAAGTGGGTTCCTCTCCATAGGGATATTGCATAAGAAAAGGATGAATTTCTTTCACTCGACGTTCCATTTCTGGATCACCGTTTTTGGGAACAATGGCATGAACTTGTGTGAAGTCACATGTAGTCAATTGATTCGCCAACGCATAATTTTCATGATGCCACTGTTCATCAAAGACAACATATAATTTTCTTACACTTTGTTCATGAGATTGTTCTGCTAAAATACGTGCCACCATGTCTTCTAGGAGCCTAGATAGGTCTCTATCTTTCATAGTGCCTCCTCTAAAGTAGTGGCATATAAGGACAATGCCTCATATGCCACGCTACATTACGCTTTAAGAGTTGGAATAATACGTTCTGTATCGATGTGAGGACGAGGGATAACGTGTAAGGATACAACTTCGCCTACTGCACGAGCTGCTACTGCGCCAGCTTCTACAGCTGCTTTTACTGCACCAACATCACCACGAACCATAACTGTTACTAATCCAGAACCAATTTTTTCATAGCCTACTAAGTTTACATTAGCAGCTTTTACCATAGCATCTGCTGCCTCAATTGCACTTACTAAACCTTTTGTTTCTACCATTCCTAATGCATCTGAAACCATAATATCCTCCTATGTTTCTATACTAACCTATTAAATGTATGGTGTTGTACTCGATGTAGGTGTGTCACCTAAAGCACCAAGCAATTTAATACCCACTTCACGAGCTGCTTTCACAGCTTGACGAACAGCACCAGAATCTCCAGAGAATGTTAAGATCACTTCGTTAGAGAAACTTGTACCAGATTTAGGGGATGCGTAGGAAACAACTTCTACATTGGCAGATTTCACTGCTGTATCCGCAAGTACTGCACCAATCGCTGCTGGGCCTGCACATACCATACCAAAAGATCTACCTAATGGAGTATTGAATACGGCTTCTAAACAATAGCTTGCACGTGCTGTGTATTGGAATTCCAAATGACCTGCATCATTAGCGTATACATCTCCAAAGTATTTTGGAACAGCTTCTAATGCAATTTCAACAGCTCGACGAGCATCGGATACATCATGAGCACCGATATAGATCAAGGAACCATGACCTGCGCCACCTTTAGTATCGCGAGGTAACTCTACCGTAATAATTTCAGTATTCGTTGCTTTGATAGCATCATCCACAGCCATAATTTGTGGGCCTGCTCCTACACGACCGCCGATAATACCGATGGATTTGAATTTTCCTAATCCCATTGTTTCTGTTAATAATGGATCCACACTGGCAATGACAAGACCAATTGTATCGCCCATTGCAGTACCTACAAATTCAGTAACTCCGATGGATCCTCCAGTTGTGCCTTGCGGCTTTTTAATGCCAAGTTCTTCTGATACTTGACCCATCACTTTTTCTAATAATGCTGTATCCATAGTACCTCCTAACCACCAATAATACAGTTTAAACCATATGATTCTACTATTTTTTTATACGTTTCCATTTCTTCTTCTGGAATCTTTGGTGTATTTTCTAATTCATATTCACGTCCCAATAGTTCATATTTCCCCTGCCCATAATTGTGATATGGCAACAAGTGTATGTCATGAACATTAGGCATATTTTCCTTCACAAACTCTGCTATGCCACGAATATCTTCTTCGCTCGCATTAAACCCAGGAATCGTAGGAACACGCACTGTTGTATTTGTGATAGACTGTATGACTTTAGCCGACTCTTTGATCCTTGCGTTATCGACACCAGTGAACTTTTTATGTTGCTCAGGATTAACGCTTTTGATATCTAGTAGAACTAAGTCGATGTACGGCATAATCTCTTCTACAATCTTTGTGTCATAATACCCTTCTGTTTCTATTGCGGTATGCCATCCTTGGGCTTTACAAGCTTTAAAGATTTCTTTGGCAAACTTTGGTTGTGTCAATGCTTCTCCACCAGATACGGTAATGCCACCATTGGAGCGGAAATACTGGGTAGCATCTTTTTTGAGCTCCCGTACTACCTGCTCAACACTCATCAACTTACCTTTCATGGAAAGTGCACTGGTAGGACAGACCATGGTACACTCTGAACAGTTGTCACAGAGTGTACGGTCAATCCAGTACGGGTTGCTATCGGCAATGGCCTGTTTAGGGCAAACTGCCTGACAAGCTTTACAACCAATACAGAGTTGTTTTCGATACACTACTTCAGGATAATATTGTTGTGATTCTGGATTAGAACACCATTTACATCGTAATGGACAGCCTTTCAAAAATACGATTGTCCGGATTCCTGGTCCATCGTGAATGGAAAAGCGTTGAATATCAAATACAGTGCCTTGTACACTATAATCTACTGATTCCATACGAACTTATCCTTTAATTTATGTACCTACATTTCATGTTCTGTACGATTAATAATATCGTCTTGTACTTCTTTCGCCAATGTTACGAAGTGAGCACTGTAACCTGCTACACGAACGATCAAGTCTTGATTATCTTCTGGATGTTCTTGAGCATCTAACAATGTTTGTTTATCAACAACGTTAAATTGAACATGGCTACCTTTTTTATCAAAGAAGCTCTTAATGATAGATACGAAGTTTTTCAAACCTTGTTCCCCACCTACCGCAGCTGGTGTGAATTTTTGGTTATACAATGTACCATTCGATGCTTGCGCATGGTCTAATTTTGCTACGGAGTTGGAAGCCGCTGTAGGACCGTTTACGTCGTTACCTTGGCGAGGGGATACACCGTCAGCCAATGGTTCAGTTGCTAAACGTCCATCTGGTAATGCAGCTACGTCTTTACCAAATAATACGTTAGCGGATACCGGGTAGATACCAGCTTGGAATTGACCACCACGAGGGTTCATATATTTATCCACTTCATTACAGTAGATTTTACCGCAACGATATGCAAATTGGTCTACTTCTTCAATATCATTACCGAAGGAATCAGTGTTTTTCAAGATATTGCGAATGGTAGCATATTTGCTAGGATCTGCTTGTGATTTGCATCCACAGCTTGTGCCTGTGCCAGTACCTTGTTTCAAATGAGATTCTAATGTAGCAATATCGATAGATCCTGTGGAGGATAAGATTTTCTTAACTGCTTCATAGATTTGAGCTTCATCTAATGTAGATTCTGGGATAGATGGAGTGCAAATTGGAGCTGCGCTATCGCTGTAACCGAAGTTAGCTTCTAAAGCTTCACGTAATTCAGCTAATGTAAAGCGTTTGTCTTCAAAAATATTTTTTTGAATAGCATATAAGGAGTCACCTGCATCAGCAACACCGAATGCTTGAGGGCCTGTAAAGTTGTAGATTGCGCCACCTTCTTGGCAAGATTTACCGCGTTTGATACAATCATCAACCATAGCAGACATGAATGGCAATGGAGCCCGTTCCATATGAGCGTAGTCAACTGCGTTATCAGCTTTCGCTAAGTGACGAACAAAGTATTCCATTTGTTGTTGGTACGCTGCCAACAATTTATCCATAGTATCTAATTCTTCTAACTCGCCAGTTTTAGGTCCCAATTGTTTACCTTTACAACGTCCATTGTTAAGAGTAATTTCAAGAACTTTTGCGATATTGAAGAACGCTGCATCATGCCAGCCTTCAGTACGATGGCCCGCTTGTGGTTCAACACAACCGATGATACAGTAGTCACGAGCATCTTTTAATGCTACGCCACGAGATACAAGCGCTAAGATGATTACTTCGTCATTGTAGAATGCTGGAACACCATAGCCTAAACGGGATACTTCGCAAGCACGATATAAGAATTCCATTGGAGCATTTTGATGTACACGTACAGAGAAGGATGGAGCTGGTAAGCGAACATGAGCTACTGCTTCCATACACATATATGATACTTCGTTTGTTGCATCTTTACCTTCAGAATCTTGACCACCTACGCAAAGGTTTTGGAATACTGCATAACCAGCGAAAGCTTGTGCAGAGATTTCGTCACGAGTTTTGTTGATATCGTTCAATTTAACCCAGATGCAGTCTACTAATTCTTGTGCTTTTACGCGATCAATTGGGTCATCTTTTAAGTATGGATACATATATTGGTCGAAACGGCCTGGAGAGATGGAGTGACCATTGGACTCAATTTGTACCATGATTTGTAAGAACCAGAAAGATTGACATGCTTCCCAGAAGTTACGAGCACCAAATTCAGGTACGCGATCACAGTTAGCAGCGATTTGTTGTAATTCTGCTTTACGAGTTGGGCAAGATGTTTGACTTGCTAATTCACGAGCTTTTTCAGCATAGCGATGTGCGAATCGGATAGCTGCATTGTAAGAGATAATAACTGCATTGTAGAATTGTTTTTTCTTAATGCTGCTAGGATCATCTTCATCTAATGCATGTAGCGCTGTAATAGTTTCTTCTAATACACCACGGAAACCTTTTGCTAAGATTTTGCCGTAGTCTACGTTTACGTGGCCTACACCTCCGAAGAAGTAGTTACCTACTGTGAATACACCATTAGCGATACAGTCTTTTGTATCTGGTTCCATATAGGAATCTGCTAAGGAGTGAGTTGTTTTGCCTTCCCAATATTTGAAAGCTTCATGCAATTCATGTTGTACTTTTTCAGAAATTTCAAATGGATCGGCCATACGTTTATGCATAGTATGGAATTCTTTTTCTACCCAATCATAGGAGAATTCTGGGCAAATTTCTGTTGAGCGTGGGTTGATTGTGATAGAACCTACTACTAGTTCATTATCACGGATGGTCACTGGCAATTCGTTAAAGATTTTTTCAACAGCTTTCGCACGACGGATAATCGTAGGTTGACCTTCGGTTTCCTTGTAGGATTCTGTAATTAAGACTGCACGTTCTGATTCGACCTGTGGTACAGCATCAATAATTACTTTTCTCAACTTTTCAATTCGTTCTGTTGGTTTACTAAATCCTCGTTCTAGCATGTTTAACCTCCTTACAACGTCTAAAAATAATTCATGCCTCTGTTCTATTCATGCAAAAACAGAATACTATGCATGCTTGTTAAGGAAATGGTATCACATTTCAGCGTAGAACTGATAAAAATTTACAATCCAAATTTTTGTAAAATACAAACCTTTATTTATTTGAAAAATTATATTAGTTATCATTTTATCTTTCAAAATAAGCATAAGTTATATGTGTTTTTAGTATACTTTGGTAATATTCAAACTTAACTACGGTAGTAAATACACCTCTTCTTTCTTCTCTATTGCTCTACATTATATTTCTCTTTATACTGAAAGTAATTATACGCAGGAGGTAATTACGATGGCATCAAATACGGCTATATGCCTTTGGGAAACCAATCGTATCGCATCTGGATTTGCTCTTTTAGATCAGTTATTAAAAGACTACCCAATCTCTTTTGTCAAACATTACCGCATATGTCCTGGCAAAGCGTTCTTCATACTCATTGCAGACACAGATGTAGTACAGCAAATTGAACAAATCTTGAGAGGCACAAAGCAGATTCAATACAAAATAATTACTGGCGTACATCCCGATGTACTTTCAGTATTTCAACAAAAACAAAAAATACCTACTGTCTCACACCTAGGTATCTATGAATGTTCCACTACAGTAGCTGTATTTCATTTAGCTAACCATCTAGCTTGGCATCACCAAGTTCATTTATTAAGTCTACAAATTGGAATTGGTCTCTGTGGTAAAAGCATTCTTACTATCGCTGGTTCCTATAGTGATTTAAAAACCATTGAAATGAAATTATCAGAACGTTATCCTAAAGACATTGTGAGCTTTGCCAATATTTCAGAACCGTCAACAGAATTACTTACCTTATTATAGGAGGTTCTATGGAATCCATTCAGTCTTTACTAAAACAAGCCCATACACTCTGGCGTCAAGGCAATGAACAAGGCATGATCGACTATTTAGAAAAAGCCATCCATCTGTGCCGGATCCAAAAGAATGACAAAAAACTGATTGAAATATTAAATGAATATAGTGGTTCTCTACGTAATGTAGGGCGCTATGATGATGCTATCGCCGCTATTGATGAGTCCCTACGGCTCTACGAAAAAAGCGATACTTATACACCACAAATATATGCTACTATTTTAATTAATCTAGGCAATACATACCGTGAAAAGAAATCCTATTATGAAGCGGAAACGCATCTATTGAAAGCAAAGGATATCTTTCAATCCGTTGGTGATTCATCCTATGCTTATATCGGATTGCTCAATAATTTATCACTTCTCTATCGTGATACAAACAATTACGAAACAGCTCATGAATTGCAATTAGAGGCAGTCCGCCTATTAGAGCCTACTGAATACCAAGTTCCCCTAGCTATTAGCTACAATAATTTATATGAAATCAGCAAGTATATCAAAGAAAAGCGAGATCTGTCTCCTCAAGTCTATCTAGATAAGGCTGCCTACATTTTACGTCGTGAGGTAGGTACAGAACACCCTATGTATGCGGCGGTGTTAAATAATCGAGCCGACTTTGAAATGGAACAACATCGCTACGATGTGGCACTGAATTTATATCGAGAAGCCCTTCCCATTGTGAAACATAATTACGGTGTAGAAAGTCAAGCCTATCAATCTGTATTGCACAATCTTGAATATGTAAAAGACCTTATTAAAACACTGCAACAAGAAGTGCCCTGTCATCGCCAAACTGGCTTAGAACTAGGCAGAGAACTCGCTCACCAAGTAGCACAAGACATAGAGCTCAATCTACCTGACCTAGCTCCCTATATGTGCTTAGCTTTGGTCGGTACAGGATCGGAATGTTTAGGCTTTGATGATGCCATCTCTGAAGACCACGACTTTACCAAGCGATGTCAGCTCTTCTTACCAGCTGATATCTATGCAGCTAATAAAGAAAGCCTTCAGTCCTACTTTAAGAACTATGCCTATGGCACAGTACAAATTGAATGTATATCTGAATTTTACCAGCACTATACACTATATCCTGAAGGGCCTCAGTGTGAAAAAGAGTTTCGCCGTGTCCCACAAGACTTGTTGTGCACCGCCACAAATGGTGAAGTTTTCCTAGATAACTTTGGATCTTTTACACATATTCGTCAGAGATTATTGGCCTACTATCCAGAAGATATTCGCCTTCGTAAAATTGCCTATGAATTAAACCAATTGGCTCAATCTGGGCAGTACAACTTACCTCGTATGTTACAACGAGGCGACACCATTGCCGCAAGTTTAGCATTGCATCAATTTGTCCATCATTACATGCTACTCGTGCATTTATTCAACAAATCCTATGCGCCATTCTACAAATGGCTTTATCGCCATAGTTGTGCCCTTCCTGTCTTAGGAAATACGGTCAAACATGGGATTGTAGAATTACTAAATGCCCCTATTACAGATACAAAATCTCACATTGATCGCTTATGTAATGCTATTATTCAAGAGTTACAACGCAACGGCTTAAGCACAAGTCCTATTGATTTCTTAACCTATCAAGCTAAAGAAGTCATTCAATGCATTCAAGATCCACTTCTCCGTAAAGAAGATTCTTGGGTAGAATAGGAGTTTTATTATGAAAGACGATTTAATTATTTCTATCATTCAACAAGAATGGCCTCTCTTCACCAGTACGCAAAATGTAGACCATCGCTCACCTTGCCAAGATCAAATGGCTAACTTCATTGTATCACGCCATGCCTATTGGTCTATGTACTCTACACCGGTTTTACAATCCTATTTGCACGATTTAGAAGTGGCACGCATGAAAGGCCATAACTTAGTAACTTTCAAATATGGATATATGATGGAAAGCACTCATCCCGATGAATTTTCAGCCATAAAAGATAAATTACCATCTATTTCTAACGCAAAATTGTCTTTAGTGACTGCCATTATGGCCCTGTATATGAAGTGGGAATTAGATATCCAAGTAGAAATACCTGGATATGACACACACCATCGTCCTATCCAAGCAAAAGATAATTCCCTGACTCATACATCTGTGGAAACTTATATGACTGGAGAATTACAGTCATATTCAGAAAACACTTTAGAATGTATATTAGCTCATTTTTTACAGTGTAGTAAAAATGATCTAAACCCTGTACAAGAATATCTAAAAGCCCTACAAGCTGGAGCAAAGTGATACATATAATAAACGCAAAAAAAGCCGTCACTACTGTGACGGCTTTCACTATGTGTCAGACTAGATAATTAGTCAATATGGATACCATGGATTTCTTCAGCTAAACGTTTTAATGCTTCTACTGTACGAACGCCTGGTGTAATTTCAGATAATTTTACACGAACGAAATGATTTTCTTGTACCGCTTTAATTGTTTGTAATTGAGGGTCAGCTTTAATTTTAGCTACTTTTTCTTGGAAATCATCATCGTTGCGGATGGAATTACCATAGTCAGGAATGATGATATAATCAGGGTTTTGCTGTACTACAGTTTCCCAAGAACCTTTCGCCCAAGTTTTATCTACACCTAAACCACTCATTACATTATCAGCACCGATTAAACGTAATACGTTAGTTGTGTAACCTTCAAATACTGTGAAAGGTTGTCCATCTTGGGAATCATATACGAATACACGTTTATGTGGAAGGTCTTTCAATTTAGCTTGTACTTTTTCTAACAAAGCACGTTGACCTTTTACCCATTCTTCTGCTTTTGCTTTCACGCCGAAGATTTCACCTAATTTAATCATATCTTTGAAATTAGTTTCTAAGTCAGCTTGTGTAGATAAAGCAGACTCTGGAATCCAAATGTTTACTTTTTGAGCAATCATTTTATCTGCAGGGATACCTTCTTTACTAAAAGAATCTTCCCAACCTGTAGCGAAGTCAGGTTTTACAGACATAAACACTTCATAAGAAGGCCATTTTTCAGACAATACTTTTACTTTGCCATAGGCTTCTTGTAATGGTGGATAGATTTCTTCTTCTTGGAAAGCTGTTCCAGCCATTTTATCCTCCAAGCCTAATTGTAACATCATTTCTGTTGTAAATTGAGACATGGATACGGCATGTTTAGGAGATTCTTTCACAACAAATTCTGTTTGTTTGCCTTCAAATGTTTGATTCCAAGTCACTTCTGTGCCAGTTTTCGCTTGTTCTTTTTCAGAACCACAGCCTGCTACTGCCAAAGCACCACATACTAAAGCTGTTAATACAAAGCCTTTAGATTGTTTCCAATTACTTAACATAATCTTCCCTTTCTTACCTTAATTAGTAATATAAATGATACACGCCCTCTTCCATAGACACATGGAAAGGCACTTCAAAAATAGGCTCTAGCAACTCTGGGGTTAACACCTCTTGTGGGGCCCCCGTTTTTAACACTTTGCCATCTTTCATCAATACGATGTGATCACAATAGCGCGCCGCTAGATTTAGGTCATGGAGAACTACAATACTTGTACCCGAAAAGTTTTGCAATTCTTTCATAAGCGCTACCTTGTATTTCATGTCTAGATGATTTGTTGGTTCATCTAACAGTAATACCTCTGTTTGTTGTGTCAATGCTTTTGCAATGAACACCCGTTGCCGTTCACCGCCCGACAAATGTCCCATTTCTTCTTCTGCCAAGTGAGATACCCCCACTTGATCCATATAGGATTGGGCAATGGCAACATCTTCTGATGTATAATTTCCAAAATGACTTTTATAAGGATATCGCCCCATAAGCACAATATCTTTCACTAAAAAATCATCAATCATAGCATCATGCATTTGTGCTAGCACTGCCACTTTCCGTGAAAAGGTGGGGCCATCAATAGTTTGTAAAGGCACACCATCTAATGTAATCGCATCGGTGGGGTGCAATTGACTTAAATGTCCAAGGAGTGTCGATTTACCACAACCATTAGGTCCAATGATAGCCGTCATTTTATGTTTAGGAAAGCTGAGCTTCACATCATCTAAAATTTGTCGTTTTCCATAGGAAAAGGACAAAGAATTTACCTCGTACATAGTCCCTCCTATTGTCTAACCTTGATGACGGTATCTCGTCATAATAATCCAAATAAATAGCGGTGCCCCTAGTAAGGATGTCAATACTCCGATAGGAATTTCTTCGGGGCTATACATAGCTCGTGAAAGTACATCCGCCCAGATCATCACAATACTACCAATGAGTGGCGCAAAAATCAGTAATCGTCCATGTTTAGGGCCCCCAACCATGCGCGCCAAGTGCGGAATAATAAGGCCCATAAAGCCTACTACCCCTACTTTTGCTACTAAGGTAGCGATAGCCACAGATGATACGATGACCATAGATAATTGCAAGGATTTCACAGATAAGCCCATTTGCTTCGCTTCTTGTTGCCCTAATAAGAGGACATCAAAATCCTGTTTATACATGTACATATAGAGCATCAACAAACCAATGATAATGGCTGTTAATGGTAAGTCTCTCCACTGAATGCCTGCAAAACTACCGAGCAACCAGAACATAGCACTTCGTACTTGTGCTTCATGCTTCGCTCCATAAATGATCATCATCGTAATGGATGAAAAAATACCTGTCATGCCCATGCCGATTAAAATTAATTTCACTGGACTTTGGCTACGTCCCACACAGAGTAACACCAACAAGATGGAAATACCCGCTCCCAAAGCCGCAAAGAATGGCACATTATAGGATGCCAAAAATGGTAAGCCCCCCATAATGATAGCAAAGACTGCCCCTGTACTAGCCCCTGACGAGACACCTAGTACATAGGGATCGGCTAGTGCATTTCGTGTTACCGTTTGCATTAGAACCCCTACTAAAGATAATCCAATCCCTGTTAGCACGGAATACAACAACCTTGGCAATCGAATATCTTGCACAATGGTGCTCAACATATTCATCTCATCTGTTGGCACCGGACTGGTAAATGCCTGGTACATATCCCACACCGGTATAAAAGAAGCCCCAAATTGAGGAGCTACTACGAGTGAAATGACCAGTAAGATTAGTAATCCTACAATTTTTAATTTCATGTTATACGCCCTTTAACTATACCCAATATACGCTTAGGAGTTTCCCTCACGAATGTCGTGCCTCCTACAGTAAAAAAAGAGCAACCTATTGTGGGCGCTCTTTTGTCTATCTATAGTATACTATAATTTTCGATATAGTGTAAAGGTTTTCTCTTGATTTTTAACACGTCACAATTCTCATGACATATTATTGTCACATATTATTTCAACAGACCTTTTCCTAATAATATGTGTCGTATCGTCATAATCGGATGTATCCACAACATGCGAGGACCACTGTAGCGCATGACTTCTTTAATTCGTTCCCGATAGGTCGGTGCGTAACAATGTGTTTTGCACATAGCACAAAATGTTTTTTCTTCCATATGCGGGCATCGCTCTACCCTTGATTCTGCATAGCGCATCAATTCTGCACAGCTTTCACAGAGAGCACCGGACTTACATCCATGCTGCCCTTTGCAATAGATTTCTATCATCTTGCGCACAGTTTTTAATTCCTTCATGCGCTTATCTTCCACAGTTCTTTGTTTTTGTATCCCTTGATTCACTACTAACACCTCAGCTATCATCTTTTAATCTATGCCCCTATCAACTACGTATACATATAATTCATACTCATTTCACTGTATCTTATAAATCATTCATCTAGATGTATACTCATTTTACCATAGTCACTGGCTGAGAGTCTTTATAATTCATCACAAAAATCCGATATCTCTAGCAATGCTAGATATAGATTAAGTAGGCTCAATTCACTTTCATAAAAAAATAAAGGAAAGTGAGTACCACATACTCAACCTTCCTCTATCATGCAATACATCTATAATATTCCTTATAGAATATTACGCTCATTTTTTTCTCTATGCTATAAGGTCTATTCGTAGTCCCCTTATCGTTTACAGTGTAATCGGCAAAAATGTTAACAGCATAGCAATAAAAATAGCCGGTAACAAGTTCGCCACTCGAATTTTATTAGGCCACAATACATTGATACCTACACAGAAAATTAAGATAGAGCCTACGTAGGATAAATTATCAATCGCCTCTGGAGTCATAAGAGGTGCCGCCAAATGTGCTAACCCCGTAATGATCCCTTGCGTAATCCCCACTGGTAAAAAGGAGAACAATGCCCCTTTTCCCATGGAGGATGCCATAACCATCACAATAATACCATCTAGAATACTTTTAACAACCATCGTACTGTAGTCACCAGTCAAACCATCTTGAATAGAGCCAATAACTCCCATAGCTCCTACGGTAAATGTCATAGATGCCGTAATAAACGCATTCGTAAATTGTGGATCTCGGCTATTACCTGTTTTCAACTTTAACCATTCTCCAATGGCAGTAATGCGACGATCAAAGTCGATAAGCTCTCCTATGATAGCCCCTAGTACCATTGAGATAATCATCATCATGGGGCCCGTTGTATGCAAACTATCGCTAACAATAACTAGCATATATTGCATAGTGCCACTCATACCTAACAAAAGGATAATGATGCCACACACCATCATGAGCGTTTCTTTTAAATTATCTTTCATACGGTGTCGAATAAAGAGCCCTAATAAGCTACCACAAATAATCAACACCACATTAAGGATGGTTCCCATACCATGCATTGGTTGTTCCTCATCTTTCTAAAAAATCACTACACTGTCGTCCCCATCCACCTCGTGCACACGAACTTGCACCGTTTCCAAGTGAGACGTAGGAATATTTTTCCCTACATAGTCAGCTCGTATAGGTAGTTCTCGATGGCCTCGATCCACTAATACAGCTAATTGGATCGCACTCGGTCTACCCGCATCCATAAGGGCATTCAAAGCAGAACGAATCGTACGACCTGTGAACAACACATCATCTACAAGAATCACGACTTTCCCGGTCGTATCCATGGTGAAAGGAACTCCTTCCTTTGCAGTCTCTCCACGATCATCTCGATACAAAGAAACATCCATGGTTGCTACATCGACTTGAATCCCTTCGATGGCCTCAATTTGAGCTTGTAATCGTTTTGCTAAGTATACACCACGGCGCTCAATGCCAATGATTAAGGCGTTGGATAATCCTTTATTGCGCTCCAAAATTTCGTGCCCAATCCGACGAATGGCACGCATCATACCCGCTTCATCAATTAAGATACGTTCTTCCATAGTATCACTCCTTATCGATTATGCTCTTTCGCATACTCAATACATGCCAGAAAATCTTCCGGCAATGGCGCTTCAAAGTGTAATGCTTCTCCTGTCATAGGATGCTTCACAGATAAAGTTTTAGAATGCAAAGCCTGCCCTACAATAGGGAAGTCCATTTTCCGGAACCCGTAGAATGGATCATTCACCACAGGATGTCCAATATACGCTAAATGTACACGAATTTGGTGCGTTTTACCCGTTTCTAATTGGCATTCTATTAATGTATGCTTGCCATATCGTTCTAGTACACGGAAATGGGTCACTGCTTCTTTACTATTTTCAAAAACCACCGCCATTTTCATACGATCTTTAGGATGACGACCGATAGGTGCTTTGATGGTCCCTTTTTCTTCTGCAATATTCCCTTGTACTAATGCATAATAGGTTCTTGTAGCACTATGTTCTTTCACTTGCTCTGCTAACCCCAAATGGGATTCATCATGCTTTGCTGCCATCATCACACCCGATGTGTCCTTATCTAAGCGATGCACAATACCAGGACGAATTTCTCCATTAATGCCAGATAAATCTTTACAATGAAAGAGAAGTGCATTGACCAAGGTTCCCGAATGGTTACCCACCGCTGGATGTACCACCATACCACGCGCTTTATTGATGACAATCATATGGGAATCTTCAAATAGAATATCCAGTGGAATGTTCTCTGCTTCTACCTCTACTTCCTGCACCGCTGGGATGGTCACAAGAACTTCGCTAGATGATGATAGTTTCAAATTCGATTTCCCTATTTTGCCATTCACTTGTACATGACCCTCTTTCACTAAAGATTGTACATAGCTACGTGACTGACCAAGCTCTTTCGTGAGGTACACATCTAATCGTGTACCCTCATCTTGAGCCTCTACTATATATTGTTTTGTTTCCATTATTTACCTCACTGTTTCTGGCTTTCATAGGACCAAAAATATAGAATCAACAAAGGCACACCAATGCAAATACCAATATCTGCAATATTAAAGATAGGCCATACTCGGAAATCAAAGAAATCTACCACACCACCTAAGTACACACGGTCCCAGGCATTCCCCAAGGCACCACCTAAGAGCGTCCCTGTACCAATTCGCGCATATAACGGAGCGGTAGCTAATTTCTTACGACCTACGTACATAGCGCCTAACAACAGTACCACGACTAATAACAATATCCATCGTTGGTGCATCAACACGCCAAAAGCTGCCCCATGATTCACAATATAGGTCCAATGAAATACATCAGGTACAACTGGTACAGATTCACCTAATCGAAAGTGGCTGCGTACATACCATTTTGCTACTTGATCCAACATGAAAGTCAACATACTTATGATGTATATCATCGTTTACGCCCTCCACGGTCAGCCCATTGTTGTAATAAAGCGCCTAGGTCCTGCTCTTTTTCTCGACGGCTTCCACCATTGCCTTTATTTCTATCACGCATAGGATTCCCTTTTGAGTTTTTAGAATTTCGAGCCTGATGTCTTTCGCCTTTTTGTTGTTCACCATTTTTATGTTGTGTATCTCGACGAGCGTTTCCAGCGCCATTACGTTTATGACCTTGGCGGTTTGGATCTTTTGGCTTTTCTCGTTTCATAGATAAACCAATACGATTGCGTTTCGCATCGACAGAGATGATTTCCACTTCGATAATATCTCCTACTGCCAATACATCAGATGGGTGTTCATGGTAGGCGCAAAACTCACTTTTATGCAAAAGGCCATTGATTTTTACACCAAAGTCTACAAAGGCACCAAAGTCTACCACATTATGGACGGTTCCTTTTACCACGGTGCCCACCTGAATATCTTCCAAACTCATAATTTGTTTACGAGTCATCGGTGCTGGTAAATCTTCCCGTGGATCACGACCTGGTTTTTGTAAGGCTTCTACAATATCTCGCACCGTAGGTACACCTGCATCTAGCTGTTTCGCTAACTCTTCTACATCCACCGCCTGCAGTTTTGCCTTTGCCGTTTCCAGTGTCGCTTTATCTCGCAAATCTTCTAAGGACATGCCCAATTGTGTGAGCACGCCTTGGGCAATCTCATAGGACTCTGGATGAACTGGCGTCGCATCTAGAGGGTTCTCCCCTTTACCGATGCGTAAGAAACCTGCACATTGTGTAAAGGCCGCAGGACCTAAACGAGCTACTTTCAACAATTGCTTACGACTTGTAAACGCTCCATGTTCCTTGCGATAAGCAATGATATTATTCGCCACTGTACTAGAAATACCAGACACATGTTTTAATATGGCTGGAGAGGCTGTATTAAGCTCTACCCCTACATGGTTAACTACCGTTTCTACCACCTGATCCAAGGTTGCACCCAATTGTTTTTGATTCACATCGTGTTGGTACTGACCTACACCAATTGATTTTGGGTCAATTTTCACGGATTCCGCCAATGGGTCTTGTACACGGCGCGCAATCGATACAGCACCACGAATAGATACATCTAAATCTGGCAATTCTTCAATAGCCAACTTAGAAGCGGAGTATACAGAGGCACCAGCTTCATTGGTGATAATATAATGACAATCTAATCCTTCTTCCGCAATCATGGCAGATGTAAATTGCTCTGTTTCATAAGACGCCGTGCCATTGCCGATAGAAATCAAGGTAACACCATATTGGCGAATTTTCTTAGCTAATTCTTGTTTGGCCCGCTCTGCTTGTTTATCACTCATCGTAAGATAATAAGCTCCATAATCTAGGACATTACCTTCCCTATCGATAATAGCCATTTTACAACCTGTACGATATCCAGGATCTAACCCCATGATGACATGTCCAGATAAAGGTGCTTGCAGTAATAGATTGCGCAAGTTCGTCCCAAATACTTTGATAGCCTGCTCTTCTGCTTGCTCTGTCATAGCATTTCGAGTTTCACGCTCTAAGGATGGATATAATAGACGCTTATATCCATCAGCAATAGCTTCAGCGATATACGAATGCTCTACCCTAGTGTCGCCTTGTACGGTGTCTACCATATATTGGATAAACGTTTCATCCGGTACCACAAAGCTAACTTTTAGGGCTCCCAAGCTTTCCCCTCGGTTCATGGCCAATACACGATGGGATGGAACTTGACGAATTGGTTCCTTATATTCTTCATTATACTGTAAGAATCCTTGGTTTACTTCTTCTTCGCCCACAAGCTCTGTTTTCATATGTCCCGTTTCCCACATAACTTTACGCAAATATTGGCGAATATCTGCTCGTTCACTGGCTTCTTCTGCGACAATATCCATCGCTCCTTGTAAGGCATCTTCCACAGTCGGCACTTCTTCAGTAAGATACTCTGCCCCTAGTTGACGTAACGCTTCTTCTGTAGCCGTTGTGAACAGTGCCTGTGCCAATGGTTCTAAACCTCTATCTCTCGCCATAGAAGCACGAGTTCTTTTTTTCGGACGGAACGGCAAATACAAGTCCTCTAACTCCTGTAATTTCATAGCTTTCGTAATGGCTAAGGACAATTCTTCCGTCAATTTGCCCTGTTCCTCGATAGATTTTGTCACTTCTTCTTTACGTTGCAACAAATTGCGCAAATATTTCGTATACTCTTCGATTTCACGTAATTGTTCATCTTTTAACTCACCAGTCACTTCTTTTCGATACCGTGCAATAAAGGGTACTGTATTGCCCTCATCTAATAAAGTAATAGCCGCTTCTACTTGATGCGGTTTTACCCCTAATTCTTGGGCTATCACTACATGTATTTCCATTCTATTTCCGCCTTTCATACGTTACGAAATCATAGGACAATCCCTCATGCCCTGCGCCTTGTATACGCTCTACTTCTATCCATTCTGGCTTGGTATGCTCCGTAAATATCACATCTCCTGTGAAAGCTCGGTGTAATTCCGTCACATACAAACGATCTGCATAGGGCGCTAAGCTAGCATACACTTGAGCGCCTCCGATGCAGTACGCCAAGTCTAAGTCCTTCGCCGCCTGCACCGCATCCGTTGGACTATGAAATACTTTTACACCTTCATAGGGTGGTATGTAATCTAATTGCGACGTAATGACCCAATGTTCACGATTAGGCAACAAAAATGGCAAAGACTCTAATGTCTTCCGTCCCATTATGATAACATGCCCAGTAGTGCGTTTTTTAAAATATGCTAAATCTTCTGGAATGCGCCAAATCAGTTGATTGTCCTTACCTATAACGCCATTCGCAGCCACTGCTACAATCATTGCTAACATATAAAACTCCTTACACAGCCACTGTCATAGATAGCTTCCCTAAATGCTCATAACCTTTTAAGGTGATATCTTCTGGTTTGAAATCATAGAAATTCTTAACATCCGGGTTTAATCGTAACACCGGCGCCTCTAGGGCTTCGTGCTTACGCTCTAATTGAGTACGCAAGGCTTCTACATGATTCTCATACACATGCGCATTATTGATGACATGCGTGAATTGTCCTGGCTCTAATCCAGAAACTTGAGCAATCATATGCACTAATGCAGCATATTGAGCCGTATTAAAAGGCACACCTAATCCCATATCCCCACTGCGTTGTACAAGCATACAATTTAAGCGACCATCAGTGACATCCCATAACGTTTCATAGGCGCATGGTTGCAAGGCCATATCTGGCAAGTCTTCAATATTCCACAAGGTCACAATCATACGACGGCTTTGAGGATCCTTTTGTAGCATATCCAATAAATTGTCCAACTGCTTATATTTGGCAATTTGGTACCCATAGGCCTTACCGATCGTACCATCTTCACGCATCCATTCATCCCAAACTTTTACATTCATGGCCTGTAATTGGCGCACATCATTAGATTGTAATTGCCAAATCCAAAGCAATTCTTTAATGGCCGTTTTGAAAGCCACGAATTTCGTAGTTAAAATCGGAAATTCTTCTGCTAAATTAAACTGCATCACTTGATGCGGTAATTTATAGGTCGCAATACCTGTACGATTGTTAGCATAATATCCATGGTCTAATATATTCTCTATAATCTGTAAATATTGCGTATCTGCTAAACTCATCTATGCCTCCTTGTATGTGGAAATACTCTAAACTCTATTTATATTACTATCTACCTCTAAATGTATATCTACATTTACATCTATCAACATGTGTATCTATAGCTATATATTACCTTTAAACCTAGCTATGACCTTCAAAAATTCATTGCCGTATTTGCGCAATTTCATATCTCCTACACCTTTCACATTCGCCATATCTCCTAATGTCAATGGTTCTTTTGCTACCATATCCAATAAGGTAGCATCTGAAAAAATCATAAACGGTTTTACCCCTTCTGTTTTTGAAAGTTCCAATCGATGCACACGTAAGGCCTCAAATAAAGAGTTTTCTTTAGTAGCTTTCGCCACGCCGGCTACACTAGACTTTCCACGCTTTTGTAATGGTCGATGCTCTCCGACTTCTATGGGCACATCTTTTACCGTTACACGTCCAACCAATACTTCATGGCCCTGTTCCGTAACGGACAGAATCGGATATTGCCCTCCCGAAGAGGTGACATAGCCCATCGCCATTAAACGCTTAATAAAGCCTTTTACATCTTTATCTGTCCAGCGATTTAATTGTCCAAATACGGATAAACGGTGTAAACGAAACTTCTCAATACGCTCTGTCCGATTCCCACACAAGATATCCGCAATCATGGTCACTCCATATCGTTCTTCTGTATTCCAAATCGTCTGTAATACGGCAGTCGCCTCGGCAGTCACATCCACAGCCACTCGCGGTTCATCACAAGTACTACAATGATGGCATTGATCCCATGGCACTTGTTCACCAAAATAGGACAACATAAACTTGCGCAAACACATAGGTGTATGACAATAATCGATCATAGCTTGGAGCATGTTCCGCTCAATTCGTTGTCGTTCTGGTGGTAAATCACTTTGGCTCAAAATATATTGATGCACTGCCACATCTTGCCCATTGTAAAGCAAAATACAATCTGCAGGAGCTCCATCCCGTCCAGCACGGCCTGCCTCTTGGTAATAACTTTCCATATTTCGTGGCATTTGGTAATGAATCACATACCGTACATTACTTTTATCAATACCCATGCCAAATGCATTGGTGGCTACCATAACCTGCACTTCGTCAAAGGCGTACCGGTTCTGTTGGTACTTACGCTCTTCATCAGATAAGCCACCATGGTAATAGCCTGCTTTCACGCCGTATAGCAACAGCTCACGATATACTTTTTCTACATTCGCCCTAGTAGCACAATAGACAATCCCTACATCATTCGGATTGTGTAATACATAATCCCGTACATATTCCATACGCTTGCTTTCATGGATAACAGAGAAGGCCAAATTAGGACGATCAAATCCCGTAATATGCACACGAGCATTCTCCAATCCTAAGAGCTGTTTCATATCACGTTCTACTTCTTCCGTAGCACTGGCGGTAAAAGCCCCTACCACAGGCCTATGTGGCAAGCTCTTAATAAAAGGTCCTATAGCCGTGAAAGAGGGTCTAAAATCATGCCCCCATTGTGACACACAATGGGCTTCATCAATAATCACTTGGCTAATCGGTAGTCCTCTTAGAAACTCACAAAACCCTTCGGATTCTAATTTTTCTGGCGCCAAGTATAATAATTTAATCCGACCTTCCCTTAGGTAGTAGAGAATTTTATTTTGTTCCTCTCGACTGAGGGTACTGTTCATATAAGCTGCTGGCATACCTTGCTCTTTCAACGTATCCACTTGATCTTGCATCAAGGAAATCAATGGAGAAAAAACAATGGTAATGCCCGCCTTTAACATAGCAGGAATCTGAAAGCAAATTGATTTACCTGCCCCCGTAGGCATAATTCCTAGCACATCTTGGTTCTCTAACAAAGCTGTTACCGGAACCTCTTGAGCAGGACGAAAACTGGAATATCCATAAAAATGTTGCAATGCTCGTAATGCTCTAGCATCCATATGTCTTTCCTCCTTTCTAACAGTACATTCATCGAATCGAATCGAATCGTATCTATTTATTATACCATTTTTATGGGTTAGTATAAACTGTTTGAACTAGAACTATCCTTTCTTTCCCTCAGTCATTTGTCATGATAGTCCACTTCTACTAAATGCCTTCCATACTAATTATTCACCTTATATAGGAGCACTTCCGATTCATAGATATTTCGTTTACATATTTCTTTATTGTATCATCATCACCATCAAATAGTTAGAATAAACATACTATTACCGCATTCACTTACACTACTGTTACGACGCTATTTTACTCTTCACTTGATGTAATGGCCTACGGCGTAAACCTATCTACCTAAATTACTATTACCATACCATTACGCTCTTTATACAATACGTATTGATACATAGTCCAATACGTTTACAAAAAATGTTGGCACCACTCTCAACGGAGTAGCCCCAACATTTCGTTTACTATGTGTATGTAATTATAAAATATGCATTTGTTCTGATGCATCGAACTCCGCTTGGATTTCTTTGCTTGGCTCATGGTCTAATAAGCTAACTACAAAGATAGCAATGGTAGACAAGATGAAGCCCGGTACGATTTCATACAAGCCGAACCAACCAAATTGTTTCCATACAAGAACGGTGATACCACCCACTAAGATGCCTGCGATACAACCTTTCAGAGTCATACGTTTCCAAATCAAAGAGATTAAGATAGCAGGACCGAATGCAGCGCCGAATCCAGCCCATGCATAGGCTACCATCGTTAAGATATAGCTTTGTGGATTCACCGCCATCACAATAGCAATGGCAGATACGATCAATACAGTAGCGCGGCTAACCATAACCAATTCACGGTCTCCCGCATCACGAGCAAATACATTCCGATATAAATCTTGCGACACAGAAGAGGCTGTTACCAATAATTGCGCAGACGCTGTACTCATGATTGCTGCCAATACAGCGGACCAAATCAAACCTGCCACAAATGGATTAAATAAATGCTCGCTCATCACAAGGAATACTGTTTCTGCATCAGCATCTACTAATGGTGTTGTTAAATATACTTTACCAACAAGACCTACCGCCACCGCAGCCAACAAGGAGATAACTACCCAAATCATGGCAATATTTGTTGCTTTTTTCAATTCTTTCGCATCGGAAATCGCCATAAAACGCACTAAGATGTGCGGTTGACCGAAGTAACCAAGACCCCAGCCTAAACTAGAAATGATACCCACCACTAAAGTGAACGTATCTTGTTCTGGTCCCCAAATGGACAATCCTGCAGGGAACTCCGTAGCAATTAATTGCGCCGTTTCCACAGGACCACCTAAATACATGGCTGCCGTCACCGGTACCAATAAGATGGCGAAGAACATCATCATACCTTGGATACAGTCCGTCCAACTTACAGCTAGGAAACCACCTAAGAAGGTGTAGAAAATAACTACCCCTGCTGTAATAAAGAGAGATGTCATATAATCTAAGCCAAAGATAGTATTAAATAACTTACCACCTGCCACGAATCCGGAAGACGTATAAATTAAAAAGAAAATAACGATGAAGATAGCAGATACAACCGGTACAATTCTTGATGTATCATGAAAACGGTTTTTCAAATAATCCGGTATAGTTAAACTATTATTCGCTACCTCTGTATAATTGCGTAATCGTTTCGATACGAATATCCAGTTCAGCCAAGTCCCTAATGCCAAACCAATGGCAATCCATAACGCCGATATCCCTGTTGAGTAGGCAAATCCAGGTAAACCCATCAACATCCATCCGCTCATATCAGAGGCTTCCGCACTCATGGACGTGATCCAGGGGCCTAGCTGGCGACCTCCTAAAATATAGTCGTCTAAGCTATTAGACTTGCGGTAATAATATACCCCGATGTACATCATGAGGCCTAAATACAATGCAAATGCCCCAATCACTTCAAAATTATTGTACACCCTACTCCTCCTTTCCTAATCCTTTCACCTTTACTTAAAATTCTATAGAATGCATTCAGCATTAATCTTTTCTATTATATCACAGATTATATATATCGTCTTTCACGGATTTTTTGAAAAAAATAAACGCTTTGTATAAAACAAAGCGAGTGCTATAATATAAATACCTAACGCATGAGGACTACCACTCCTCAACACGTTAGGTATCATCTTTTTTCATTCCTCAGATGAGCCTAACGCCGAACACACGTTGATGGCTCTCCTTTTCTTAACTACATTATATCACAAACTAGTATCTAGTCAATTTATATTCCATGTATTTTACATACCCAAAGGAGCAATTACCTATGAAAGATATCAACTTCTATGAACAACTACAACTCACATGTTCTCCACTTTCTACAACTGACTTCACACCAGATGAACTAGAAAAAATTCTCTTACAAGGGCTACAAGAAGCAGAAAATGGAAAAGTGCAATCTGCAGAGGAGTTTTTTGCTAGTTTATTAGGTGAACTGTAAGCTAACAGTTTTAACTAGATAATTCAATAAATACTCTTCACAAAAGGACCCCACAGGGTCCTTTTTGCATTTTCATATCTTTTATCGTTTGATGTTATAGAACACATCGCTACCACGGTATTGCGCCGTTTCTGCCAACATGTCTTCAATGCGAAGTAGTTGATTGTATTTCGCTACGCGTTCGGAACGAGCTGGAGCACCAGTTTTAATTTGACCAGCGTTCACTGCTACTGCGATATCAGCAATTGTGGAATCTTCTGTTTCACCAGAACGGTGAGAGATAACAGCTGTATAGCCTGCACGTTTTGCCATTTCAATAGCATCGAACGTTTCTGTTAATGTGCCAATTTGGTTCACTTTGATTAAGATCGCATTCGCTGTATCTTCTTTGATACCACGGGACAAGCGTTCTGTGTTCGTTACGAATAAATCGTCACCTACTAATTGAACAGTTTTACCTAGGCGATCTGTTAATAATCTCCAGCCTTCCCAATCTTCTTCTGCTAAGCCATCTTCGATAGAGTAGATTGGATATTTTTCGCAAAGTTCTGCATAGTATTCTACCATTTCAGCAGCTGTTTTTACTTTGCCTTCACCAGCTAAGTGATACTTACCATCTTTGTAGAACTCAGAAGATGCCGCATCAATAGCAAAAACAATATCTTTACCTACTACAAGACCTGCTTTTTCAATAGCTTCTGTAATGACTTGTAATGCTTCTTCGTTGGAGCCTAAGTTAGGAGCAAAACCACCTTCGTCACCTACACCAGTTGCCAAGCCTTTTGCTTTCAATACAGATTTCAATGTATGGTATACTTCTGCACAATAGCGTAATGCTTCCATAAAGCTAGTAGCACCGATTGGCATAATCATGAACTCTTGAATATCCACGTTGTTATCTGCATGAGCCCCACCATTTAAAATGTTCATCATTGGTACTGGCAATTCTTTTGCATTTGTACCACCAAGATATTGGAACAATGGTAAATCATAGGATTCAGCCGCTGCACGAGCTACCGCCATAGATACACCTAAAATTGCATTGGCACCTAATTTTGCCTTATTAGGAGTACCATCTAATTCGATCATAATGCGGTCAATCGCCACTTGCTCAGACGCATCAAATCCTAAAATAGCGGGTCCAATAATGTCGTTCACGTTTGCTACCGCTTGCAATACGCCTTTACCTAAGTAACGAGGAGACTCACTATCACGCAATTCCACCGCTTCAAATTGACCAGTGGATGCTCCAGATGGAACCGCTGCACGACCAATCGTACCGTCTTCTAAATATACTTCTACTTCTACTGTTGGATTGCCACGGGAATCCATAATCTCTCTTGCGTATACATCAGTAATTACTGCCATTGTTACTTCTCCTTATTGTACTAACAAACTTTCACCACTCATGGCTTCAGGCTGCTCGATGCCACCTAATGCCAACATGGTTGGTGCTAAATCACATAGCCGACCTGGTCGCAAGGTCACACCCTCTGGGGCACCCACTAAAATGAGCGGCACCGGATTCGTAGTATGCGCCGTGTGTGGAATTTCTGTGGTATGGTCCACCATAACCTCAGAATTACCATGGTCTGCTGTAATTAATAATTGTCCATTCATATCTTGAATGGCTTTCACAATCTCTGAAAGTCCCTCATCGACGGCTAAAATCGCTTGTTTTGCGGCCTCAAAATCACCCGTATGGCCTACCATATCTGGGTTTGCATAATTCAAGATAATCATATCATACTCACCGCTACGAATAGCGGCTACTACCTTTTTCGTTACCTCTGGGGCACTCATTTCTGGTTGCAAATCATAGGTCGCCACCTTTGGAGATGGCACTAAGATTCTATCTTCTCCAGAGAATACATCTTCCTTACCACCATTGAAAAAGTATGTTACATGAGCATATTTCTCTGTTTCTGCAATGCGCAGTTGACGATAGCCCCCTTTGGATAACACTTCTCCTAAGGTATCTGTGAGGAGTTCTTTATCATATACCACAGGTACTGGCAAGTCTGCTTCGTATCGAGTCATGCTCGCCACATAGGAACCTTGCAATACTCGTTTCCGTTCAAATCCAGTGAACTTCGGATCCACCACAGCACGCACCAATTGGCGAGCTCGGTCAGGACGGAAGTTAAAGAATAAGATTGCATCGCCATCTTGCATACCTTCGTACCCTTCTACCACTGATGGAATGACAAATTCATCTGTCGTTTCCTCTGCATAACTGCGTTCCACCGCTTCATGAGCGCAAGCCACTGGAATACCACTACCACAGACCATGGCATTATACGCTAATTGCACCCGCTCCCAACGTTGGTCACGGTCCATACCATAATAACGTCCACCCACGGTAGCAATGGACCCTAAGCCCAATTCTTTACAATAGTGAGCAATGTCATCAATATAAGCCAATGCACTTTGTGGCGGTACATCACGACCATCTAAGAACGCATGGATATATACTGTTCCTACACCGGCATCCTTAGCACCACGAAGCAAGGCCTTCAAATGATCAATGTGGGAATGAACGCCACCGTCAGATAACAAACCCACTAAATGCAAGGCTTGCTGTTTTCCTTCTTCGTAGGCTTTCACCAAGGTGGGACGAGTGAATAAAGTCCTTTCTTCTGCTTCTTTTGTAATGCGCGTCAATTCTTGGTACACAATACGCCCTGCACCGATGTTCAAATGTCCTACTTCAGAGTTTCCCATTTGTCCATCCGGCAAACCCACCGCCATACCAGATGCTTCTAGTAAGGTATGAGGACACGTGTCCCACAGATCTAAAAATGTTCGGGGGTTCGCTTGCACCACCGCATTCGTTGGGTCTTGACCGTCCCCGATGCCGAATCCATCAAGGATGGTCAGCATCACTGGTCCTTTTAATTTTGCCATACTCTACCTCAAACCTATCTTAACAGGCCTCAATAATACCTGTAAAAGATTCTGCTTCCAAGGAAGCACCGCCCACTAACGCCCCATCTACATGGGTTTGGGCTAAAATATCTTTCGCATTCTCTGGTTTTACACTACCACCATAGAGAATACGTACTTGTTCTGCAATCTCAGGAGTATACATTGTGGCGATTTTCTCTCTAATACTTTGACATACTTCACCAGCTTGTTCCGCTGTAGCAGTACGCCCTGTACCAATGGCCCAAATCGGTTCATAGGCAATCACCACTTCCGTCATTTCTTCTGCAGGTACTCCATGCAATCCCATTTCTAACTGAGAATGAATGAACGCTACCGTTTCTCCACTTTCACGTTGGTTTAAGCTTTCACCTACGCAAAGAATAGGGCTCATACCATGTTGTAAGACAATGCGCACACGTTTATTCACACAACGATCCGCTTCTTTGAAGATAGAACGACGTTCAGAATGGCCCACAATCACGTAAGACACGCCTAAATCTGTCAACATCGAAGGAGATACTTCCCCTGTATAGGCACCAGATTCTTCGTGAAACACATTTTGAGCACCCACACGAACCTTCGTATCTTCCACTAAATCAGCTACGGTGCTGATGGCGGTAAACGGAGGACACACCACCACTTCACAGCTAGTATTCGCTACTAGTGTTTTCAATTGTTCTACGAATACCGTTGCTTCCGTATTCGTCATATGCATTTTCCAGTTTCCTGCAATGATCGGTTGTCGCATGATAACCTCCTACGCCTCTTGTAAGGCTGCAATACCTGGTAACACTTTGCCTTCTAAGTATTCTAAAGATGCACCGCCACCAGTGGAAATATGAGAAATTTTATGGCTTAATCCACTTTTTTCAATAGCTGCTACAGAATCGCCACCGCCTACAATGGTAGTAGCATTCGCCTCTGCCACCGCTTTTGCTACCGCATTCGTACCACCTGCGAAAGCTTCCATTTCGAATACGCCCATAGGACCATTCCAAACAATCATTTTCATCGGTGCCAAAGCCTCTGCGAATACCTCCCGGCTCTTCGGTCCAATATCTAATGCCATCCAGCCCTCTTCAATAGCCGTCGCATCCACCACCTTGTGATTAGCTGTTTCACTGAAAGCATCAGCTACCACGAAATCTATTGGTAACAATAAATTAGTGTTTGTCTCTTTCGCACGAGCAATTAATTCACGAGCTAAGTCAAATTTGTCAGCTTCTACCAAGGAAGTACCTACATTATGGCCTTGGGCTGCTACGAAGGTATTCGCCATACCGCCACCAATAATTAGCACTTCTACTTTTGGTAGCAAATTAGAGATAACTTCAATTTTGTCACTTACCTTTGCACCACCAATGATGGCTGCAAATGGGTGTTCTGGATGCTCTACCGCACCACCTACATAGCGAATTTCTTTTTCTAATAAGAAACCCGCTCCCATTGGCAAGTATTTCGTAATCCCTTCCACTGAGGCATGAGCACGGTGAGATACACCAAAGGCATCATTAACGCCCACTTCCGCTAAATCCGCTAAGGCTTTGGCAAAGGTAGGATCATTTTTTTCTTCTTCTTTGTAGAAACGAAGATTTTCCAATACTACCACATCACCAGACTTCATTTCACTGACTGCTTGTGCAGGGATGTCGCCAATGCAATCTTCTACAAAACGAACTGGTTGTTCTAAGAGTTCACTCAATCGTTTGGCACAAGGCGCTAAGGTAAACTCAGGTTTACGCTCTCCTTTAGGGCGGCCTAAATGAGATGCGATAACAACTTTTGCCCCTTCCCCAATTAAATGACGCAAGGTAGGTAAAGTCGCACGAATCCGTGTATCATCAGTGATAACGCCATCTTTTAAGGGCACATTAAAATCAACTCGAACAAATACAGTTTTATTTGCTACATTCATATTTGCTAGTGAAAGTTTCATACTGTCTCCTATATACACAATACATATGCCAAAAAGGGACTACTCTCGTAGTCCCTCGCAGATTATAAGCCTCGTTTGCTCATGTACACAGCTAGGTCAACAATACGAGAGGAATAGCCCCACTCATTGTCATACCAAGCTACTACTTTTGCCATATTGCCTTCCATCACCATTGTCAAGTCAGCATCTACGATAGAACTACGAGCATCACCATTGAAGTCTTTGGATACTAATGGCAAATCAGATACGCCAAGAATACCTTTTAACTCACCTTCAGCTGCTTTGCGGAATGCCGCATTGATGCTTTCTTTAGTTGCTTCTTTTTCAAGTTCTACTACTAAGTCTGTAACAGACACATTTGGAGTAGGTACACGAAGTGCAAAGCCGTTCAATTTACCTTTTAATTCAGGCAATACTAACGCCACTGCTTTTGCTGCACCTGTGGTAGTAGGAATAATGGACATCGCTGCTGCACGAGCACGACGTAAGTCTTTATGTGGTGCATCCAATACACGTTGGTCATTAGTGTAAGAATGTACTGTTGTCATCATACCACGTTTAATACCAAATTCTTGATGCAATACTTTTGCAAATGGAGCTAAGCAGTTTGTAGTGCAGCTTGCATTAGATACTACATGATGCGTAGCTGGATCATATTCACTTTCATTTACACCCATAACGATTGTTTTATCTTCATCTTTACCCGGTGCAGAAATGATTACTTTTTTAACAGTGCCACCTAGATGAGCTGCTGCTTTTTCACGAGAACGGAACACACCCGTACATTCGATAACCACTTCTACCCCTTCGGAGGACCAGTCTAAGTTTGCTGGATCACGGTCACAGAATACACGTGTTTTTTTACCGTCTACCACTAAATATTCACCTTCTACAGACACGTCACAGCTTAAGTTGCCATGAATTGAGTCATGTTTAAACAGTAAAGCGGAACCTTCAATATCACCAGTATCATTAATGGCTACTACTTCCACCTCTGGATGGTTAAGAGCCGCGCGCATGACGCATTTACCAATACGACCAAAGCCATTAATACCAATCTTCACTGCCATAATCAATTCCTCCTAAAAAATCTTGTATTATATTAGTTGTTATACCTCTATTTTACAAGACTATTGGGGTTGGTGCAAGTTTTTTGTACCGTGGAATACAAGGGCTTACTTTCATACACTTCATAGTTAGACTAAGAAGATGTATACCACAATACTATCCCTATTTTTTCGCCATACACCATAGATTAAACTTATAAATTTTATAATATGAAAAAGAGAGGAAACCTGACCCTCCATGGTCAACTTTCCTCTCTTCCAGGTAGAGCAATTTTATGACAACCCTTTGTATTTACATATTTACATCAATACATCAGTCTATGTATTGCTGTATGTCACCCGTTCTTGCACACTAATGAAGTAATCTTTTTCGCGAACCATACATGCGCTGTTTCAGACTCCAATAATGATAAGTCCGTTGTAACTCTCCCAACTGTTCAGTTAATGCGCCCCCTTGCAACAATGCCCGTACCAACTCAGCAGACTTTATAAATAATTCGTCAATCTTAGCTGCTTTTACATAGTTAATGCATCCTTCATTACTAATGATGACATCTACCAATCTTACATACTCTTCTACAATTCCATCATTAAACTTAGCACATTCTAGTTGATTTTGATCAATGGCCAAATTCATACAAGTACAAAGCATACACATATATTCCACGGCCCCTTCTAGCTTCTTTGGTGTTAATACCGTATGCAATTGTTCCTTGGCTACTGTCAAAGACGTACTAAAAAGGATTTTATAAAAACCCGTTTTATCCAATGTATATTCGTATCCATCCATAGCTTTTTCCCTCATTCGATTTCCTATTAATTTCATACGTTCTTATACATAGTCTTTTGCGCTCGCCCGACATAGGGTCCCTCCTTTCTTATAGTGTATATGCATCATTTTTAACTAGGACCTCCTAGCCTTCTCTATTTTTATATAACTTTTTGCAAATTATTATCATCTTAATTTGTGACTATCATATATAAATTTCTACAAAACGTCAATTATTTTTCATCATGAAAGCTATATAAAATAATCATAATAAATCTTATTTCAAACTATCCTGATGATGTTTCTCCCTAGATTATGCTTTCTATATTCCTATAGACCCTATTACTAACAATACCCCTTTTGCAAGATTAATTACCATATTTCAGCACAAAATAAAAAGCAGATACTGTTTACACAGTACCTGCTAATCGTTGGTGCCGGAGGTGGGACTTGAACCCACACGGTGTTACCCGCTTGATTTTGAGTCAAGTGCGTCTGCCATTCCGCCACTCCGGCTCGTCAACGATATTAGTATACACAGAGACAAAAAAAATGTCAATCTTTTTCTACCTTTTATAGTATACCTAAAACGCAAAGTAGAATTATTAATTTAACATCAATCTGTACTCTTACTACTGTTTCCGTTGACTATATACTTCACAGGAATCTATAAAAGCTTTCGCCGCAGCTTCACTACCTGAAAAATTAATATGCAAATAAGAGGCTAACACATTCTTATGTGCATATCCACCTTGATAGGCTTTAGGTTTACGTCCACCTACTAATTCAAAGGCCCACGGAAATGGACTTTGAGTCGGCGTCATTGTGGAAAAATGAAACTCATGTCCACGCAAAGTATCTTTTACAGATCCTAAAATGCTTGGCTCCAGCATAGTGGCACTTACATAACCTACACGTTGTAAGCTTTGTTGCATTTCACAGGTAGCTGGTACAATCCCTACCATCGGGTAGGTATTCCCTTCAAAATCTGTCACTGCTTCTGTCATATACATGAGACCGCCGCATTCCGCATAGATTGGCATTCCTTTCTCACTGGCCTTACGTATACTATCTTTCATAGATGTATTGTATCCTAATTGAGACAAAAACATCTCTGGAAAACCACCGCCAAAAAAGATTCCATCTACATCTGGTAAAACTTGATCTTTTAAAGGACTAAAATAATGCAGCTCAGCACCTTCTGCTTCTAGTGCTGCTAAACTAGCTGGATAATAAAAAGAAAAAGCTTCATCCATGGCGATGCCGATACGCGCTCGTTTATTAATCATCGCTACCGTTTCTACTTCCTCAACTGCTAAATCAGGAGCACTTTGAGCCAACTCTACTAAGGCTTCCAAATTCACCATGACTTTCACAGCTTCTCGAATGGTAGCAATAGCATCCGTAGGATCAATTTCTGTCACTGGTGTCAATCCTAAGTGACGTTCTGGTGATTGCATTCGTTCGTCACGACGAATGGCACCTAGTACGGGAACACTTAGTTTCTTCATCGCCGATCGTATCATATGTTCATGATTATCCGACCCTAATCGATTCAAAATAACCCCACCAAATTGTACCTCTGGATCATAATCTCGAAAGCCTTTAGCAATGGCTGCCGCACTTTCTCCCATCGCCTTACAATCGATTACTAACACCACTGGTGCATTTAAATCTTTGGCTACTTGCGCCGTGGAACTAACACCTTCACGTCCCCCATCATAAAGCCCCATTACTCCTTCTATAATGGAAATATCTGCCGTTTCTGCTTGTCCCGCAAAAAAAGGTATTAATTTATGTGGTGGCACAAGCCATGTATCTAAGTTGTAACATTCTCGTTGGCTAGCAATTTTATGAAAGCCCGGATCAATATAATCCGGGCCTACTTTAAATGCCTGTACTGCTTTGCCTTGCTCTGTCAAAGCCGCCAAAAGCCCTGCTACAATGGTTGTTTTACCGACACCTGAGTTGGTGCCTGCTATGACAATTCTTGGTCGTTGTACAGTGTTCATAACATACCTCTTAGCGATCTTTACGTTTCGCCAAAATTGTAGATAAATAATTTAGTTTTGTATCAGATGGCAAAGCATCTACATTGCGATAGACTTCTTCCTCTGGCAGTCCAACACGAGAAATCATTACCGCTTCATCTGCCATATCATGTTTGCGTAGTGTTTCTTGCACTTCCGCAAAGTTTCTATACACTTTCATAATAACCGCATCATCAGCTACGGCAAGTACAGCATCAATTTTTTCTTTTGGTGCTGTGGCTGGAATAATCGCTAACACTTCTTCTTTTTCTACAATTGGGTACCCCAAGTGGGATCCAATAGCACAGAATGCCGTAACGCCAGGAATTGTTTCAATCTCAAATCCAGCAGATTCCACCAAGCGATACACATACATATATGTACTGTAAAACATAGGATCTCCCAATGTTAAGAATACAACTTTTTTACCTTCTTCGAGTAACCCAGTAATGATTTTACGCGCTTCTTCCCAGCCTTTAGATTGTTCATTATCATCCAATACCATTGGGAATACAACAGGTACAATTTCTGTATGTGCTTGAATATATGGTTCTGCAATGTGCAATGCTACAGAACCATCTTTCTTTTCTGTTTTCGGTGTAATGATGACATCTGCTTCTCCCACAATACGAGCAGCTTTTACAGTCATCAACTCAGAATCCCCAGGACCTACACCAATACCATATAATTTACCTTTCATTAGGACACCTCTTTTATCTATCAACATGGAACTTAGTAAGATTTACTATTTTTAATCTACTATAACTTGTTTAGTATATCATGATTACCCATGAATGTACACGAAATACTCTTCTATACACTACTGGAAAATCCCTTAACCATCAAATTATCATGAATCATAACATTATAATCGTTTTTGATATAACCCTTGCATAGCATCTGCCAAATGATCCATATAAATATCTTGAATTTCTTTGTATTCTCCAAGACCCTTTTCATAGGATACTACTTCATAGCCTGCTGTTGTTAATTCAGAAAGCAAACTGTCTTCTTCCTCTCCGAACAAATCATTCAATGCATGGTCACCACAGACTAATAATAATGGGTGTACGTGCACTTTCCTGTGTCCACGGCTTTCTTGAATCCATCGTTCTAACACATTTTCTGGAGTAGGAAAGTTTTCCAATGCACCTATAAAAGTATTTCCAAAGCCTTCATATTGCAATTTTAATTGTAGTACTGCGTAAGATGCATTTCCTACATTAAATCCCCCATGGCCTACTAAAAGTAAATCTTCTGTTGTAGGAACCTGTAAGGCTTTAATAAATCGATCAATCAAGATTTGATAATCATCTGGTACTTCCTCTTCTTGTCCCATGAAATACAAAAGAGGTCTACCAAATACGATTTCTTGTACAGAACCCTGTCCATTGAAAGCCATAATATTTTTGCGAAGCTTATCAAACTCTGCACCACCTACTAGATGTGTAGGCTGTACAATGACACGTTCATATCCTTCCGCCACAATCGACTCCATGGCCTCAATTTCATTTTGGAATACAATATTTCTATCTTTCAAACGTTTAATGACAATACGTGATGTGAAAGCCACTCGAACTTCATGTTCCGGGTTAGCCTTACGAATGGCCTCTACTACTGGAAAGATTTGTTTTTCTCTAGCACTATCTACAGTAGAGCCAAAGGATGTGACTAATATAATCTCTTTCATGTTATACCTCATACTTAAATTAAGAATATACCTAATCTATAGTGTATAAGAAAAATAGAGTTCTGTAAAATAAATATAAGTCATTATAAAAAAGCTATACCCAGTCGCTTACGCAACAACTGAGTATAGCTCGTTACTTATATTACTTCACAGTAATCGCAATGTCATTATCTTCTACTACTACATGAATTGTTTTACCTTCTCCAGCTTTTCCTTCTAAGATAGCGTCAGAAATTGGGTCTTCTACTAACCGTTGGATAGCTCGTTTTAATGGTCTTGCACCCATAGCAAAGTCAGTTCCTTCTGCTACAATTTTCTCCATAGCTTCATCGGACACTTCTAATTCCATACCTTGTTCATGTAATCGTGTTGTTACAGATTGCAATAGGATACGAACAATTTTTTGCAATTGTTCTGTTTCTAGAGCATGGAACACAATCATTTCATCAATACGATTTAAAAACTCTGGACGGAAGTGAGATTTCACAGCTTGGAGCACATCTTTTTTCATGGACTCTTTATCTTTTCCACTTTCATGTTCTCCTTTAGCCGCTAAGAATCCCATAGCTGCCGCATCTTCTTTGAGATATTTCGCTCCTAAGTTACTTGTCATAATAATGACTGTATTTCTGAAATCAACAGTACGACCTTGGTTATCTGTTAATCGTCCATCATCCAACACTTGCAATAACATATTAAAGAAATCTGGATGCGCTTTTTCTACTTCATCGAAGAGAACTACGCTATATGGGCGGCGACGAACAGCCTCAGTCAATTGACCTCCTTCATCATATCCAACATAGCCCGGAGGCGCTCCCACTAAACGACTCACCGCATGTTTTTCCATATACTCTGACATGTCGATGCGAATCATAGCATTTTCATCACCAAATAAATTAGATGCCAAGGATCTAGCTAGTTCTGTTTTACCAACCCCAGTAGGACCTAAGAATAAGAAGGATCCAATAGGGCGTTTAGGATCTTTTAATCCAGCTCTAGCACGACGAACGGCTTTTGATACAGCTACCACAGCTTCATCTTGACCAATCACACGTTGATGTAATTCTTCTTCCAAACGCAACAATCGTTCTGATTCTTCCTCTGCCACACGTGAAACAGGAATTCCACTCCACTCAGACACTACTGCAGCAATTTCAGATTCTGTAACCACTAACTTGGCTTCGCTATCTTTTTTGCTATCTTCTTGTTTTGATGCAATGTCAAACTCTAATTCTTTTTCTTTATCACGAAGTGTGGCTGCTCGTTCAAAGTCTTGGGCTGTTACAGCTGCCTCTTTTTCTTTTTGTACTTGTACTAACTCATCTTCTAATGCTTTCACATCTGGAGTTGCCGTAAATACAGCCATACGTACTTTAGATGCTGCTTCATCCATTACATCGATTGCTTTATCTGGCAAGAATCGATCTGCAATATAACGACTTGATAAGTGTACAGCCGCTGCCAATGCTTCATCTGTAATTTGTACCTTGTGGAATGCTTCATAGCGATCACGTAAGCCCTTCAAAATAGATAAAGCATCTTCTTCACTTGGTTCTCCTACTTGTACTGGTTGGAAACGACGTTCTAAGGCAGCATCCTTCTCAATATGTTTCTTATATTCATCTAATGTAGTGGCACCGATCACTTGGAAATTACCACGAGCTAACGCTGGTTTTAGAATATTCGCTGCATCCATAGCTCCGTCTGTAGCGCCTGCTCCAATCAAAGTATGAATTTCATCAATAAATACAATCATATCATCATGTGCTTGTACTTCATCCATCACTTTTTTCAAGCGCTCTTCAAATTCACCGCGATATTTTGCTCCAGCTAACATGGAACTTAAGCTTACCGAAATAATGCGCTTATCTCGTAATACATCCGGCACATCACCACTGACAATGCGTTGTGCTAAGCCCTCAGCAATAGCCGTTTTACCAACCCCAGGTTCCCCGATAAGGACTGGATTATTTTTTGTACGACGGCTTAAAATCTGAATTACCCGTTGAATTTCTGTATCACGACCAATGACAGGATCGATCTTACCTTGTTTTGCACTTTCATTAAGATCTGTAGCATAGTCAGAAATTTCACCTAAATCACTGGCTGGTGTTGGATTAGAGCTTTGTTCTTCACCGCCTACAATAGCATTTACTTTTTCTACTACATCTTCTGGACGAATTCCTTTCGATGCCAATAATTGCATGGCTACGCCACCACCATCGTACAATAGGCCCAATAAAATGTGCTCTGTACCGATGTAGTTATGACCACGACTATTGGCCGCTTGTTGCGCTAAGTCCAATACATGTTTCGTACGCGGGGTCATTTGCAATTGCCCACCACTATGCGTACCTTTACCAACTGCACGAATCACTTCTTGCTCCAAAGATTTCCCTTGTACTCCTAGCGTTGTCAACGCACGAGCAGACACGGACTTTTCTTCTTCTACAAGGCCTAACAACAAATGCTCAGTTCCCACATAATTATGTTTAAATTCAATCGCTTTTTCTTGAGCAATCGCTAACGCACGTTTTGCCCCTTCTGTATATCTTTCTATCATATTGTTCCTCCTTTTGTACCTCGTAATAAGGTATCTCGTATTACTTGTGCTCGTTGACTATCACGTTCCTGCGTACCCATTGACTCTTTCCCCACCAATTTAGCTAGGAAATTTGGTCTTGTAATGACTAACATTTCATGAAAATTCATGGTCACATCGATTAATTTCATATCTATGCCTAATTGCACATCACTCAATAAAGCCAAGGCTTCTTCTCCTGAAATACGGCGTGCATGGGTCAAGATACCATAAGACCTCCACACCTTATCTTCTATACCTTCTTTATCAGTAGTCCACAATTCAGCTCTAGCTTTTTCTTCTTCTTTTACAACGCCTTGTACAATCTGTGAAAGTTGTTCAATTGTTGCTTGTTCACTAATTCCCATGGTTTGCTGATTAGAGATTTGATATACGTGCCCTAAGCCCTCAGACCCTTCGCCATAAAGACCTCGTACAGAATACCCCATGCGGATTATACTACGGATGATACGTTGTAATTTACCCGTCATAGACAACGCTGGGACATGGACCATCACAGATGCTCTCATCCCCGTTCCTACATTGGTAGGACAGGCGGTTAAGTATCCAAAGTCTTTTGAAAATGCATAATCGTATTTACTTTCAATGGCGTCATCTACAGCTATAGCTTTTTCATACGCTTTCTCTAGCTGCAATCCTAATTCCATCGACTGAATCCGTAAATGATCTTCTTCATTTACCATAATAGAAATACGGGAATCTTCAGAAATAATAACACTACGTTCTTGAATTTGATTAGCTAAGTTTGGAGAAATTAAATGTTTTTCTACTAATACGTCTCGTTCAATAGCACTCAAAGATTCCAGGTTAATTTTTGAAAAACTTTTACCATAAACTGTTTGTAAAGGGGTAATCATAGAACGCATATACCCATCAACTTTAGCTAAATCATTGATATCTCCTCGATTGGTAAACGGTATCCCCTTAAAGTTTCTTGCTAATCGAATACGACTAGATAACACAATACGATGATCTAAGCTTGTATCTTTCATCCAAGGCGACAGCGCCTCATCTAAAATTGTATGTAACATAGACCCTCCTTAATTTGATACTTTAGACTGTTCCAAAGACTTAATCTCATCACGAATCTGTGCAGCTCTTTCAAATTGTTCTTGCTTTACAGCCTGAATTAAATCATTTCGTAGTTGCTTAATGGTTTGCTCTACTTTTAAATCTTCTGCCCCTCGTTGAGGAAGTCGACCTTCATACGATGTGGATCCTTGAATACGCTTAATGAGTGGTACTAAATGTTGTTGAAACGCCTCATAGCACTTATCACAACCTAATCGACCTTGATGATTAAATGCCGATATAGTCATTCCACATTGTGGGCAAGCACTCAATTTACTGTTACCTAGCGTACTTTGAGGATACATCACATTGGCAAAAAACTGATTATTGAAAAAGGTATCATCAAACATGGAAGAAAACATAGATCCCGTTCCCTGCTCTTTTTGATTTGCACATTGTTGGCAATAATGATGCTCCTCTTTCACTCCATTCACAATCGATGTCATATGAACATTAGCATTTTCTTTTCCACAAGAATCGCATTTCATAGCCTACACCTCCTCATTTACGATATTCATAATAGCTTGATAGAAATGCTCTGCTGCTTCCTTTCTACCTTCTACTGGAACATCTTGTAAAATTCTAACAAATGCTTCATGCAACATAGCTGCTTCACGCTTTGTAATGCGCGCTTCTTTCATATGTTGAAACAGCACCTGGTCAATGTGACCAATTGTAATGACAGGTTCTTCTTCATTACGTTGTGGAGTTTGTTCTAAGGGAATCAAGACTTGCGTTCTTACTGGTTCCATAACTCTAGTAATTGTGATTGAGCCACCTAATCCCCGTCTAGACTGAACTATGAATCCTCTATCATTAGAAAACCGCGTACTCAACACATAACTAATTTGTGATGGCGCACAATCCAACGCTTCGGCTAGTTCATTTCTTCTCAGCGTAATACCTTCCTGTTCTTCCAATAATTTCGTCAGTATAAACTGTTCAATCTTATCTGCTAAAATACTCATAATATAACCTCATTTCTTCCATCTATGATGTACTATCTACTATAATGCGTTCCTATACATACACATCATCAGTCATTATATACATAGAACATCTAGATTTGACTTTTTGCTCTTTTCTATGGTTAGAGTATATCTGACTTTTTGACCTTTGTCAAATACTTTTTTTTGACTTTTTGACTATTTAGTTAAAAAAAATAAAACTAAATGACATTTACCATTCGTCATCTCTCTATACGTTGACAAAAAAAGTAGCCTTTCCATAGGAAAGGCTACCCATATTCTTATGTTAGCAAACAACATCACTCTTACAAACATCAACTTTATATCTAGTTATATTTCTTGTGTTAGGTTTTTGTTTTGTGTGTTTTATATGTGTGTTAGGTTTTATGTGTTTTGTGTGTTTTAGGTTTTGTGTGTTTTGTGTGTTTTGTGTGTTTTATGTTTTATATGTGTGTTAGGTTTTTTGTTAAACTTGATATAAAATTCTCACTTTACTGTAAGAGTGAATATAGCAATTATTGACGGCTACCTAATTTGGAGTCCAAGAATAATTGTGCAGAACGGCTATCTTGTGCAAATGTAAATTGATCTACTAAGTCAGTTGCATTCGCTTCTTCTTCTACTTGTTCTTCTACGAACCAGTTCAAGAAAGATACTGTTGCATAATCTTTTTCTTCTAATGCTAATGCATATAAGTTGTGGATTTTGCCAGTAATCATTTGCTCGTGAGCCAATACAGCTTTTGCTACTTCTAATGGATTAGTCAAAGTAGATGCCGTATTTTTTACATCACCTAATGTTACTTTTTCATTGTTGCTTTGTAAGTAATCAATGAATTTGAAAGCGTGAGTTACTTCTTCTTGGTATTGTGCACGTAACCATGCAGAGAAACCTTTGAAGTTAGCATCAGCCATAGCTAAGGAAAGAGCTAAATATGTGGATGCTGCGTTAAATTCGAAAATTACTTGCTCATTAAGAGCTTGTGCTACTTTTTGATTCATCTTTTTATACCTCATATATACTTATATAAACTAAAATTAAAATCGATATGTTCTCATATCTTGACATCATTATAGCAGACAAATCGAAATAAATCAATCTTCTTTTTCTATTTTTTTCGATTTTTTATCATTTGCTTTTAATTTTGATAACGACCATAAGTTATACAGACTGAAATGCTCAATCATTCATGCATAGCTTACTAAAAGAGAGTATACTATCTATGCAAGAACTTTCATTTTATTATATATACCATTATACACATTGGAGGTGAGATGTATGATGAATCTAATCAGTCGTGCTTTTATCCGAGCAAAACAAAATCTAAGTTCCCATAAGGTAAAAGTGTATATCGTCTCTGGTTTTTTAGGTGCTGGAAAGACAACATTCATTCAGCAACTCATACAAGAATTGCCAGATCCAACAAGAATTTTAGTATTAGAGAATGATTTTGGCCAAGTGAACTTGGATGGAGCCATTCTTCGAGAAAAAGGATATACTGTTCGTGAACTTACATCTGGCTGCATTTGTTGTAGTTTAGCAGGAGATTTCCGTCGAGCTTTAGTAGATATTTTAGACACCCAAGATGTGGACTATATTATCATTGAACCATCAGGGGTCAGTCAATTGTCAGATATTCTAGCCATTTGCAAAGATTCATCGATTGCAAAACGCATTGAACTCACTGGTTGTGTATCCATTGTGGATGCCATGCGAGCACCCATGTATTACAAAAACTTTGGTGTCTTCTTTAAAGATCAAATTGCTTATTCAAGTCAAGTCTTCATTAGCCATCAAGAGGATGAGCATCTATTGCAAAACACCTTAGAAATTATTCGTCACCTAAATCCATCTGCACCTGTTTATATCGCGGCATGGAAAGAAATTCAGCTTTCAAAATATATTTCTATGTATCCTCGAGAGCAAGCTGTCTCTTCTTTGTCAGCTAGCAAGAATATTGAAAACCACAAAGGTCATCATACAGCTCGGAATCATCCTGAGATTCCTCACCATGACCACATCGCTCATCATGCACAGGCCAAAGATGCTTTCTTGACATGCACCGTAGAATGCACCTTTCCTCGCACCATCGATGAATGGCAAGATCATTTGAAAGCCCTCATCGAAACGAATACAACTGGTCATATCTTACGCTTGAAAGGATGTATCCCTCTTTCCACAGGTGGGCAAGCTTTGGTACAATACAATGGAACTGGTTTAGAGATTACTCCTACCACATTACATGATTCATATTTAACCATCATTGGTCCTTCTTTGAACAATGATGCGTTGCAGTCTTTTATTAATGGAACAATGTAACACCTATGAAAACTATCCCCACCTATGTGGTGATGGGCTTTCTTGGCTCAGGAAAGACAAGCGCCATCACTGCTGGTATTGAAAGTCATAAAATTTCAAATGTTCTTCTCTTTCAGTTTGAGCAGGGCTTACAAAGTCCTGCTCTTTCCAACGAGAGAGTGCATACTTTCTCCATCGACGATGATCCCAAGAACACCATCTCCGTTTGTCAGCAAGTATTACAAGATCACCAATATCGTGAACTTTGGATTGAATGGAATGGCATGGGCTCCTTAGAAAGTTTTGAAGAACTTTTCCTTCGCTCTCCCTTAGGAGATATGTTAGATATTAAACATATCTATTATGTAACCCATCCACAATGGATTAAGGCTCAACTACCTTATTTAGGAGAAATTCCACTTTCACAAATTCGTTATAGCGATACCATCATACTTGGTAACACTACACAAGAAAATGCTAAAGAGTATATTGAGTTAGCGCCTAGTAGCACTTGGATTGCCTGCGGAGATGTGAAACAATGGCCTATTACAAAACCTATACAAATTGCTAAGCCTAAATGGAAACAATATGCTATCGTCCCTATCTTCTTAGCTTTGGCATACATGTTTTATGCACAGCCAAATTGGGTGACCATGACGACAGCGATTTTATTACAGATGATACCATTCTTACTTTTAGGAACAGGTATTTCTGTCATAGTGGAACAATATGCCTCTCCCTATCGCATAGAAAAATATTTACATCGTTCTCCTATGTTTGCCTATATACTAGCGATTATCATGGCCTGTACAATGCCCCTCTGCGACTGTGCCGTCATTCCTATCTTACGAAGTCTTACTCGTCAAGGTCTAGCCCCTAAGGTTAGCCTATTTTTCACTATGATTAGTCCTTTGTTAAACCCCATTGTACTACTCTCCACCTATTATGCCTTTCCAAAAGAGCCTCTGATACTCTGGGGAAGACCTTTACTAGGAATAGTACTAGCATTCATAGTGAGCCAGTATTGTGGGCCCCGTATTTACGGTCGTACCGATGCCTTCCCACCATGGAAACAGTTAACCCTGGTAAAATCGCTGTCAAAAGACGTAGGATTTTTCGGTAGATTGCAAGAAGAAACCTTACGCCTATTGCCCTTTATCATAATTGGGTCTATACTAAGTAGTGGGTTACAATTATTTTTACCTAAACAATGGTTGCAAGATATATCCTTATCTGGCTCCATTTTAGTTATCTTTGGTATGATGGCACTCGCCTTTTGCGTATCTATCTGCTCTACTGCAGATGCCATTATCGCCCGGTCCTTTATGAACGTCATTCCTCTCCCTGGAATTTTAGCATTTCTAATTTTTGGACCATTATTAGATATCAAAAACTATGTTTTATTACGTAATCTGTTCCCTAATTCCTTTGTGAAAGTATATAGTCTTTCCATTATTCTAGGAACAACGATTATCTGTATCCTATTTTCACTCATAGGAGGTTATGCACTATGAAATATATTCCTACTATCAACATTCACGCCGCCGTAGAAATCGTGGCCTCTGCTAGTTGTAGCTTATCCTTGTTGTACTTATTAACAACAGGTTCCATCTATCGTTTAATTGCTCCTAATTCCTATATCATCGCTTTGCTATGGGCATTAACTTTACTATTATTATGGAGCACGATTAAAGCAAGTAAAAACATATTCCGTAAGTCCTATGGATCATCGTATCGAAATGCCATCCTGTACGGATTATGTACCTTATTATTAAGTCCATCCATCTTCCATGCTCAAGCCTTTGCATTACCAGCGGAAGAACCTGCGGACCAAGTCATTTCCATTACCAAAGAACCAGTTCCAACGAACGATTATAAAAACATTGGCGATGGCATCGATGACACTCATCGACACATTACATTAACATCTAAAAATTATTACGATACGATTTTGAAAGTATCTAATCACATCGATAAATACAAAGGCTATACGGTAACAGCTACAGGCTATATTTCTTATCATGACAAAGCATTGCAAGGAAACGATTTTGTATTAGCTCGTGATTTAATGATTTGTTGCGTAGCAGATATGGCTCCATTTGGATTACCTACAGAATATTCTTCCACTACTCCATTATTAGAACATAGTTGGTACACAATGGAAGGAACTATCGGTACTCGTAACTTCCACGGCGTAGAACAACCATACATCATAAACAGCAAAATTACACAAGCTGATGCTATCGATGGATATATCTTCCCTAACTAAATACCAATAAAATTCGCACATCAGTACATTCTGATGTGCGTTTCTTATAATACTACCTATACATTATCTATTTGTAGTTATATAATACACCCATAAGGGGGGCTATTATGGAACACTCAAACTCAAAAAACAACATCGTCTTAAAAAGTAAACCTCATCATTCCGTTGATGTAATCACAGACCCGTTTTACTCTAAAGAAAACCTTCAACACATTAGGGATGGAATTGCTGCACTTGATGCAGGATTAGGTCTTGAACATGAAATCGAGGAGGGATAGGTCTATGAACCGTATTATGATGCAACTTATATCCTATTGTTTCATTTTTCTTATGTTCTTATCTTTTACAACCACTGTTAAAGCAACTGATATCTGGATTAGTAGTTCAGAAAACACTAGTCTTTATATAATGGATGATACCATTTCCTATGGAATATCTCCCCATGGAAAGTGGATTACTGTATCTGTAAAAATCGTTAAACACAACAGAGTTGTAGAAACAGTAACATGGAACTTTTCAAAATATACCACAGATATGTGGAGATACTATACCAACACAATGAGGGCACATCATACTACAGTTGTAATACCACGCCATAAAATATTTGAATATATGATGCATAGAATAGGTTGGACATATACTATTCGAGATAATTTATGGTACTATTAATTGTTCTAAAAAATTTTTACAAACAACAAAAAAACTCTTATAATTTAAATATTCTAATTAGCTAAGACCACATTTATTAGTTCGATAATAAATGTGGTCTTAGTTTTTCTATATTTGCATTTAATATCAACTTAACATTCTATAAATAAATTTTCCATCTCCTTTAGCCCCACAGAATTGCCGATCCTTTGCTATCAATTTTCCACGTGAAAATACTAAATGTACTTCTCCATTTACTGTTAATCCTTCATATGTATTATAATCACAAACACTATACTGGTTTTTGACACTAATTACTCCTGTTTTATTTGGGTCAATAACAACAATATCGGCATCAGATTGCGGAGCTAAAGAGCCTTTTTGCGGATACATTCCAAATATTTTAGCAGCATTTGTACTAGTAATACTAACATAATCATTTAACGAAATACGATTTTTTAATACCCCTTCTGAAAACAAAATAATCATACGTTCCTCTACACCTGGTATCCCACCCGGGGCTAATGTAAAGTTATATGCAGCTTTTCTTTTATCCCGTTCAAACATAAAAGGACAATGATCGGTTCCAATGGTCTGTATACTACCTTTAGTAATAGCTTTCCATAAATAATTTTGATCTTCTTTTGTCCTTAATGGTGGGGCCATCAAATATTTAGTCCCTTCAATAGGTCCATCTTTATAATATTTAGACTCATCTAAAAGTAAATATTGTGGACAAGTTTCACTATAAACATTTTTTTGTCCTATCATTCTTGCCAGTTCAATTCGTTTTACTGATTCTCTTGCAGATGTATGGACAATATACACCGGTGCATCCCCCTCCATTTTGGCAATAGATAACAATGTATCCACGGTTTCAGCCTCAGTCATATTAGGCCTAGATTTAGCATGATAAATGGGTTCTAGTTGTTCATTTTTTATACATTCAGACCGATAATACCTTGTCATAGCATCATTTTCACAATGTATAGTCAAAATTCCTTTTGAAATTTTCATTTGTCTCAAAAGTAACGCAAAGTCTACTTCTGTCATAGCATAGCCATAAGTTGAATACGCTTTGAACGATGGAATACCTTCATTAGTAATGATATCATTTAATTCATTTAATATATTAGAATTAACTTTTTGAATAACTCCATGAAATCCATAATCTATAACTGACTTCTTGGCTAATTCATGATAAATATCAATTGAATAATGCAAGTTACACCCTTTAGGGCCAAAAGCAATATGATCCAAAATAGTTGTCGTCCCACCAACTGCAGCAGCCACAGTTCCTGTATAAAAATCGTCAACAGAGCGATAGTCAGGACTTTGTTGCAACTCCATATGAGTATGAGGATCTATACCACCTGGCATAACATAACAACCAGAAACATCATAAATTTTATCAACATCAGAGTCCTTAATATCTCCAATCGCCAAAATCTTTTCTTCTTCAATAAGAATATCACCACGGGATATTTGGGTGTCTGTCACAATTATTCCACCCTTTAATAAAATTCTCATAAGAAACTCCTATAAATAGGCAATTAAACATCTAACTTATTATTAATAATATCTATTTTTATTTATTGTCTAATTTAAGCATTAACCAATAAATAACTCCTGTGACTATTACTCCATATACATATGAATTATCAAATATAAAATGCAATGATGGCATTTCTTTACTTACAAAAATAATAGCGGTAAAAATTATAAATAATATACAAGCTTTTATATTCCAGCCATTATTATAATAATATTTACCTTCAGTAGTCTTAAAAGCATCTACCATATCAATCTCTTTATTCAGTTCAAATAAATATGAAACAATATATATGCCTGTTAATGGTCCTAATAACGCCCCCAATAGCTGTGTAACATCAAAAATTAAGTGATAAGCGCTAGATAAAGAGTCCCATGGACGAGCTAGTAAAGCTAATGATGCTGTTATTATCGATACTGCTTTATAAGATAACCTTCCACGAACATAAGTTGCTACAATATTAATCGGCGGAATAAGATTACCTGCCACATTAGTTGTTAATACAGCAAAAATAATAAATAATGAAAATAATATTCTAATAAATGAGCTTTCAAAATTACCTACAATAATTGCTGGCTCCCAAATTTCTTTATTAAAAGCTAGATATGCTCCTGCTGTACCACAAATCCCTACAAAAGAAATATATCCAGTCATTAAAGGGGCACTTATTAATTGTCCTACTATTTGATTCCGTTGTTTGAAGCAGTTCCTTGTAAAGTCTGGCATTGATAAAGCAATACCTCCATCAAATGCAATCATAGCAGATAAAGCAGGCCAAAATAACTCCCAAAAACCTACCCCTTCTTTTGAATCAAGCACTTTCGCAGATAATAATGTATCTAAACTCCAATTTGCTGTACTAAATCCCCATATTATTACAACAAAACTAAGAAGAATTAACACGGGGGCTGAAAAACCTTCAAGATATTTTACAGCTTTATTGCCAGATGCTGCAATATATACATTGATAATCCAAAAAATAATAAATGAAATAAAATATCCTATAAATTCTAATTCTGAAAATGAGGGAAATAATGTTGAAATAATTATAAACGTTGCTTGCCCTCCAATCCAAGCTTGGACACCAAACCAAAATACACCTAATATTCCTCTTACTATTGATGGGAATATTAAACCTTTTGGTCCAAAAATAATTTTTCCCAACAATGGATATGTCATCCCATACCTTGTACCATAGTGCCCAATAATTATTGCAACTCCCATAACAATAGTATGACCCAATATAATTGTAAATAATGCTTCATACCAATTCATGCCTGCAACTAATAATCCGCTCGCCACCTGATAAACCGCTATAGAAACAATTAAACCAACCCATAAGTTTGCAATATCTTTAGTCGACCAGTCTCTATCTTTAGATGATATTGGTGCTGTTGCTTTACTGTACGCATTTGGACCTTCATTAATTACTTGTACTCCTTTAGGAGTTAGATCATAAATGTCTCCTACTCTTTTCTGAAATAGTTCTTTCATAAGAACGCCCCCTTTCTACTTAACTTAATAATATATCTACCAACTTTCTAAATCAATCTTTTTACCCTAAAAACAGCCCTAATTAAGTTACTTATTTGTAATATATTGTGTATATGCTATTCAATTTTTCATTTTAAATATATTCATATCGTTAAAATTAAGTTTTGAATTGGTAAAATTAATATTTTAGAGCACCTATCTCTTTTACTCATATCATATATGTCTTATAGAACTAACTTTAGATATTTCAACGATATTTCACATCTAAAATAAATTTCATTCTAATAGCACCTAATTCCTATCATAAAAGCCATACCCCCCTGGTTTCCCAGATGGGGTATGGCTTTTTACATACAATCAATTTATGAACTTATTGTACTAGGTTGCTAACTTTGTCAAAGAGTTGTTCTGCCTCTTTGATACGTTGTTCGCTACCCATGACAACGATGTGGTTATCTTGTAATACTTTTTCTATGACATCTGCTAATCCTCGTAAGTCTTCTACTGTTGTTTCCAACACTTGTTGACGGAAAGCTGTCATATTTTCTTCATTAGTCTTGCCAAAGTATAGACTCATAGCACGAGCACCTTGTAAGAATGGCGTATTAGATACATCTAGCCCACTCATGGTACCAATAATATATTTACGCATTTCTCGTGGAGATAAATCTAATTCACGTAAATAGGTTGGCAATCCATCGTACACTTGTAATGTATTTTCCAAGTTTGGATCACGGTAGGAACAGAACACCATATTCCCATTATTATGGAAATTAGCAAAGGCTCCATAGGCTCCACCTTGTACACGAATCAAATTCCATAAATAATCGTAGCGCAACATAGTTTCTAGAACACTCATAGTACCTGTATGTGTACCGCCATGATCACGGAAGTTACCACCTTTTGCCACATATTGTACCTTACCAGATGTAGCTAAGCCTTCATTCACATAGGATTGAGTCATTGTTAGCTGTGCTTCCCAACTATCATCGCTCAAAACATTAGTGATATCATCTAAGTGTGCTAAGAAAGTTTCAAGTTCTTCCGTAGTACCTACAAAAGATACTTCCAAATTATCTTTACGGAATAAACGTTGTTGTACTTTCACCAATTGTTCTGTCACACCAGCTAATAATGTTTCATTCTCTAAGATTTCTACTAAACGGCGGAAATAGCCTAATGTATCTTGGTCTCTAAATTTACCAACTTTCGATACTTTCGCCATGAGTAAATTAGTAACAATCGTATTACCACGGCGGAAGGCTTCTGTATCCCAGATGGCTTTTCCTTCTTTTAATAATTCTACAAGACGTTCTTGGCTATCAAATTTTGTGCGCCCTACAATTTCTCCAAGTAGAGATGTTAAATGACTAATATTAGATGCTAAAGCCTTACTACGAACGACTGCTAATGGTACAAATGCATCACGTTCATTATGGATAGACACTGGCAATACATCCATCGTATAACCACCTAAATGAAGATTAATTTCTTTTGCTATTTCTGCATAAGTAAAACGCTCTGTATCTAGTCGGCCTAATACATCTGACAATAATTCTGCATAGAATACTTCATCCTCTTGCAAAGATTCCATATTGAAGTACAAGCTAACGTAATTAATTCCCCGTGCAGGTACATCGATATGATGAACACGAATACCTTTATGGTCAATTTCACGACGTAGCGTTACCTCTACGACTGGGGAAATATCAGACAATTCTAATAAAGGAATGGTTGCTAACGCTTCTTCAGAGTCCACAGCCTGTTGCATTTCTTTTAATTTCGCTGTTTGCTCGATAATATGGGCAATTTCTTCTTTACTCATATCCGCTTTAATAGTCGCTAATTTTGCCGCATCTTCTTTGTCTTTTTTCTCCTGCAATCCTTTTTCAGGATACAAGGAAACTAACCCTTTATGCGTATTATCTAAAATATAGGTACGCAACAAGTTTTCATAAAAATCAGTAGATAATCCTTCACGAAGTGCTTTCAATACTGATTCATATTGTAACAGCTCAATAGGATCTTTGTCATATAGCCAGTTATCCATCACTCGTAAGCCGTAAGCAAGACCAATTGGTCGTCCTCCAAAATCAGCTTCCCGTAAAATGAACTCAATACGATTCAAGGAGGCTTCTAATAATTCCTTATCTAAGCCTGTATCTACTAATTGGCGTAACGTACTTTCCACCACTTCTTGCAACTGTGCTTGCTTTTCGATTTCAGAACCTGTGACACTAATTTCAAACAATGGCTGACGAATACCATCCATGTAGGAGCCGCTTACATCACTACCAATATTTGCTTTCACTAGAGCTTCTTTCAACGGTGCTGAACCAGATGTAAATAAAGCATGATTCAACACTTCAAAGGCTAAGCTTCGGGTAAATGTCATTTCTGGGAATACATAGGTTAAAGAATGAATCGCTTTACCTTTATCACTTTCATCATTGCCAATACCATATGGGAACGATGCTACCACTGGTTCAGATAAAGGCTCTTGCATAGCAATACTAGAATCTACGTCAATGGCGTGGAAGTTTGATAAATATTCCTCATCGATAAATGCTAAGGTTTCTTCAATATTCATATCTCCATATAAATAGATATAGCTATTAGATGGATGGTAATAAGACTCGTAGAATGCTTTAAAGTTTTCATAGGTCAAATCTGTAATATTATCAGGATATCCACCAGAATCATGTCCATAAGTAGTGTCAGGATATAACAGCGCCATTTTATGATGATCTAATTGAGAGTCCGGTGATGAGTAAACCCCTTTCATCTCGTTATATACAACACCTTTATAAGTCAATGGATCTTCTGGAGATTCCAATTCATAATGCCATCCCTCTTGCATAACAATCATTGGATCCTTAGCTACACGAGGATAGAATACGGCATCTAAATAGACATCCATCAAATTATGAAAGTCTGCATCATTTTTACTCGCCACTGGATACACTGTTTTATCAGAGTAGGTCATAGCGTTTAAGAATGTGTTCAAAGAACCTTTTACTAGTTCAACAAAAGGCTCTTTCAAAGGAAATTTACGGGATCCACACAACACAGAATGCTCTAAAATATGTGCTACTCCTGTACTATCATGAGGGGGCGTGCGGAATGCTACATGAAATACTTTATTTGTATCTTCTGTATCAATATATAACAAACGCGCACCAGATTGCTCATGGTGTAACATATAGGCTGTGCCATTCACCTCTTGAACAGGTTCAATTCGCTCTACACGAAAGCCTGCATAGACTGTATTTAACTTCATAATACCTCTTTTCTATCTACTAAACATACAACGGCTCTCCCTAGCGCACTAGTTCAAACCGTTGTTATATATGTATAACATTTTGTCATAATGCTAACTTATTATATCACGTTCTCATTGAGAATCATAATACAAACAAGTGAATAAGACCTGCAAAAATCCAGATTAGAGCGCCCCATTTATAGGCCTTTTTTCCAATGCTAAACTCTATGCCACGACTCATATTATATCGCGTTACTACATAAGGGATAAGAATATACAATACCCATGCAAGGACCATGTAATAAAACTCTAAGCCATACCGTACATGCGCAGATAGTAACCCTACGATGAATATAGTATCCCAAATCCAGCGATCATATACGGTCTTAGGTGCTTCTTGTCCTTCTAATACAGGACGTAAATGAGATACTGATACGATTTCAAATACTTGCACAACCCCTATACCTAAGGCTATGGCAAGAACAGTTTGTACAATGGTGACCCCATCAATACCTAATAAGGAAATATTTCCTGTCACCCCATATACAGCCACCACAATCATACCCAATAATTGTAATGCCTTTGTAACTTCTTCTTTTTGCTGTTCTTTCACTGTGGTTCCTGCATAGAACATACGTTGAAAGGGTGTAGAAATCCGATTCAATACTAATGCCACAAAAATTGCCATCATGGAAATCATATTATGCCTCCCCTAAAAATACTGTTAATAACCGATTTAACTCAATTTGGTCATAGGTACCCATCAACTCACGTGCAGAATGCATAGCTAACAGCGGTAATCCTACATCCATAGTCCGCATCACCAGTTGTGCGGAAGAAATGGATCCTACTGTAGAACCACCTGGAATATCAGAACGATTCACATAAATTTGATGCTTAATATTATGGGTCTCACACAAATCTGTTACAATCGCTTGTGCAACCGCATCTCCTGCATAGGACTGAGAACTAGCGATTTTTAACACTACACCACCATTCAAAGTTGGGTAATTCGTAATATCATTTTTCTCACCATAATTAGGATGATATCCATGAGCCACATCAGAAGAAATCATGAACCCTTTGGCAATATCCGCTTCACAGGCTTCTTCTGAGATCCCCAAGGCACGGTACACACGGCGCACTACATTTGGTAACAACAAGGAGGCTCCTCCTTGCTTGGTACGACTACCCACCTCTTCGTGGTCAAATAGGAATGCCATACGAATCCCTGTAGCCTGTTGTTCTTTCGCACTGATAATGCCTTGTAAACAAGCATAACAAGACGTAAGATTATCTAATCGTGGTGCACTAATATATTCCGCATCAAAGCCAACTGTTTCCACTGTATCTGTGTTATACACGGTCAACTCATAGGATAGAATATCTGTTGGTTCACAGCCAATTTCTTCCGCTAATAAAGCTTTTAATAAGGTCTTGTCATCTTCATACTCCGTTCCAAGGCCACGCATTAAAATGAGTGGTAACATTTCTTTTTGCTTGTTAAATGTAGCCTTTTCATTGACTGTACGATTCATATGGATTGCTAAACTAGGGATAGTAGCCACCGGTTTTGCCATATCTACATAGTGCGTTTCTAGGTTTAGACCTTCGCCTTTTGTCACTACTACACCAGCTAAGGACAACGGGCGGTCAAACCAAGTATATTGAATTAATCCGCCATAACTTTCCACATTGAGCTTACCATAGCCTTTGTCCGTAATCATCGGATTTGGCTTCACCCGGAACCCTGGAAAATCGGTATGGGCAGAAGCAATACGCAATGTTTCTCTAGGGTTCTCTCCAATATGGAATGCCACTAAAGTAGTACCATATACGTCAATGACATAATCCCCTGAAACTAAATTCCATTCTTCATCCATGGATAAAGGCGTAAAGCCTTGCTCTTCGAGTCGCCGATAAGACTCCTCCACCGTATGATACGGTGAGGTGGAGCTTTCAATATACTCAAAAAAGTCCGCATACATAGCTGTTACTTCGTTTTGTTCACACATAATTCCTCCTATGAAAAATACCATAGGTACAACGTACACTATGGTATTGTCCACACTTACTCTGGTAAGCCTACTGATTCTAAATTTGTTGTTGTTATGGTTTCAATTTCACCAGCGTCGCACAATTCCGCTATTTTTGGATCGATTGGTAATCGACCTAGTAACAATAAATTGTATTTTTTCAACACTTCATCGATATGACTTTCACCAAAGATTTTATAATCTTTTCCATTATCTGGGCAATGGAAGTACGCAAAGTTTTCTACCACACCAATGATAGGCACTTGCATCATATCCGCCATTTTGACAGCTTTTTCCACAATCATAGACACTAAATCTTGCGGAGATGTGACCACAATAATGCCGTCCAATGGTAAAGATTGGAACACTGTCATCGCTACGTCACCCGTTCCAGGAGGCATATCTACAAATAAGTAATCTACATCGCCCCATACTGTATCGGAGAAGAATTGTTTAACTACATTGCCTACAACAGGACCTCTCCAAAGAACTGGATCCGATTCATCATCTAATAGCAAATTCACAGACATAACTTTTACGCCATTTTTAGACACGATAGGATACATTAGCTTGCCATCATCACTGCGTACTTTGTCTTTCAAACCAAATACTTTTGGAATGGATGGACCTGTAATATCTCCATCAAGAATCCCTACAGATTTACCCTTACGAGACTGGCTTACTGCCATTAAACTTGTGACTAAGGATTTACCTACACCACCCTTACCGGATACAATGCCGATCACCTTTTTCACATGACTTCTATCATTTGTTTTTACTGTTAAATCCACTGGTTGTTGCGTACCGCATCCGCTAGAGGAAGCGCAACCACTGCAACCACCGTTATCTCCACATGCCATAATAAACCTTCTTTCTATATGTCTGAAAGTCCTAAGAACTTTCTCTACCATAACAATAAATGCCATTCACACCTGCGAAAGCATGTATATCCTATATATCTATAGGTATATTCATATTATATCATAGGATACAAGTATTTTGTAACACCCTCCTATAAGATAAGCGCAACATAATCGCTAATAACTAACACAGTTATCCTACGTATGTTGCGCTTGTAATTCATCTGTATCAAATACATGTACAGTGGAAATAACTACTCCCCACAATACTCACGTGTCAATTCTCCAATGATTTGCATGCCTTTACGGATATCTTCCAAAGATGGCACAGTATAGCTTAAACGGAAATGTTGTCCATAAGGAACTCCATCTGCTGCAAAGGCTCCGCTTTTTACGATGCCTACTTTGCGAGCAATGGCCTCTTCAAAAAAGGCATCACAATCTATATGGTCTGGTAAGGTCATCCATATAAACATCCCTCCAGTAGGCTCCGTTAGATGCACTTTAGAACTACCAAATTTTCGGAATGTATCCAACATAACTTGGCATTTTTCTTGATACACCTTGCACACCTTTTGGATTTGCTCATCATAATCGATGTGTTCTAGCAAATGACTCACTACACGTTGTGTGACCAGTGGCATTTGACCATCGCAATTATTCTTCATCACTTGAATGGCTTGGATCACTTCACTTGGACCATATAAGAATCCCACTCGTAACCCCGCAGAAATCGTTTTAGAATAGGACCCTGCATAGAGCACACGATTATCCGCGTCCATTTCTTTGAAAGTAGGAACTCGTTCACCACCGAATCGAATTTCACCATATGGATCATCTTCATAAATGAACAAATCATAAGCTTTTGCAATTTCATAAATCGCTTTTCTTCGTTCTAATGGCATAGTGATACCTGTAGGATTCTGAAAATTAGGAATCAGATAGATATATTTACCTTTTCCTGATTTTGCCGCCTCTTCTAGCGCTTCTGGAATCATGCCATCCCCATCGGTAGGAATCCCCACAGCTTTGGCTCCTACACTGCGCACTGCGTTGATAGCACTTGTGAAAGTATAGGCATCCATGTACACTTCATCGCCCGCATCACACACGGTACGTGGCACTAGCCCTAAGTCTTGACCCGCTCCAATGGACAATAACAACTGTTGGTTCTCTGTAGGCATGTGATGAACATGTGCCAAACGGTACAATGTTTGCTCTGCTAACTTGGCATCTCCTTGCATAGGACCATATTGTAAAATTTCTAATGGATTTGTATGTACAATGTGGTCAAAAGCAGCTTGAATTTCCTTTACTGGCACCACTTCACCAGCAGGATTTCCTATACCAAAACTAATGAATCCAGGAATCCCTGCGCCACGTTCAAATACATCTCGAATGAAATTAGGGCCCTTACTGATGGACCTTTCTGGCAATTTGAATGCCATAAGAATCACTCCTTTTATATCTTATATTTTTTCTTATATTTATTTCTATGTATTTCTATTCATTTCTGCTACATAACTATATAATAACAGATTCTCACATATATATGATAAACAGGAGCAACAGCGTTGCTCCTGTTTTCGTATGTCATATGATATAACCTACAACATATGTACACTATAACTTGCGATATATCTGTCATATATCTGCGGTACATCTATGGTATATCTTGTTAGTAATACTGAGTAACCTATGTATAATCCATATACATAAATACTATTAGTCCCATATCTTCTAACAAACTGATACAACATGCGTCGTATGGATTAGTTTGCTACATGCGCTTGTTCTTCGATAGTTAACAAGCAATCGCCACTTTCAATACGGCTACCTTCACGGACATGGATGACACCAACCACACCAGATACTGGCGCTGTAATCGTTGTTTCCATCTTCATCGCTTCTGTCACCACAAGAGCGTCACCTTTTTTCACAGCTTGACCTACTTGTGCCACAATTTTCACCACAGAACCAGACAATGTAGCACCTACTTCACCTGGTTTAGTTGGGTCCACTTTATGACGAACTACACCGGTTGTTTTAATGTGTTTGTCGTGAATTTTAATCGTTCTAGGTTGACCATTCAATTCAAATAAGACATAACGATTACCATCTTCATCCGCTTCACTCATTTGGATGTATTTAATCACCAATGTCTTACCTTTTTCGATGGTTACTTCTACACTTTCACCGCGTTTCATACCAAAGAAGAAAGTTGGTGTATCCAATACACTCACGTCGGAATAGTCATGTTTGAACGTAGTATAATCAGCAAATACCTTAGAGTATAAGCAATGAGCAATTACATCTTCATCCGTAGTACCGGCACCTTTTTCCGCTAATTCTCTTCGAACTAGTTCAAAATCAACTTCAGGAAGAGTCGCCCCAGGACGTCCATCTAATGGCTTTTCACCTTTCAAGATGATGTGTTGCAAACGTTCAGGGAATCCCAAGTATGGAGTACCGATGTATCCTTTGAAGAATTCTACTACAGATTGTGGGAAGTCCAAAGTATCACCTTTATCGTAGATATCTTGTTCTGTCAAATTATTTTGCACCATGAACAAGGTCATATCCCCTACCACTTTAGAAGATGGCGTTACTTTGATGATATCCCCAAATAACATGCTTACTTCGTGATATACACGCTTAATATCTTCCCAGCGTTCACCAAGGCCAACACTTTTCGCTTGTTGTTGCAAGTTAGAATATTGTCCACCAGGCATTTCATGTTGGTATACAGTTGTATTTGGATAGGAAGATGTATGGTCTACCCCTTTGTAGTATGGACGAATGGAGCCAAAGTAGTTGGATGCTTCTTCCATATAGTCTACATTCATAATTGGTTGGCGATCGTGACCAGTCAAACCATAATACATGGAGCTCATGCTTGGTTGACTTGTACCATTGGCAAAAGCGGAGTATGCTAAGTCGATAATATCTACCCCTGCATCTACAGCACGGCCATAGGAGTAAATAGCATTACCAGAACCTTCATGAGTATGTAAATGAATTGGTAAATCTACTGCATCTTTTAAAGCGCTTACTAAATTATACGCCGCTTGAGGTTTTAATAAACCAGCCATGTCTTTAATAGCCAAAATATTAGCCCCTGCTGCTGCCAATTCTTTACCCATATTCACATAATAGGCCAAATTATATTTATCACGACGAGGGTCTAGAATATCCCCTGTATAGCATAAGGCAACTTCTGCTACTTTACCTTGATTTCGCACTTCATCGATGGCTACTTTCATATTATCTAAGCTATTTAAGCTGTCGAAAATACGGAATACATCGATACCATTTTTGCCCGCCAATCGGATAAATTCACGCACTACATTATCTGCATAGCTTGTATATCCAACAGCATTGGAACCACGAAGTAACATTTGTAACAAGATATTTGGCACTTGTTCACGGAACATACGTAATCGTTCCCATGGATCTTCGTGTAAGAAACGATATGCCACATCAAAGGTTGCACCGCCCCAACATTCTAAGGAGAACAAGTTAGGCAATCCCTTCGCCACACGACCTGCCACACGAGCCATATCAGCCGTACGCAAACGAGTAGCGAACAAGGACTGATGCGCATCACGCCATGTTGTATCTGTGAACAATACTTTTGGTTGTTCTTGCACCCATTTAGAGAACTTTTCTGGTCCCAATTCATCTAATTTTTGTTTTGTTCCCGCTGCTGGTGCACCGGCTACATTAGATGGCATAATGATAGGTTCAAATGTTGGCACTTCCTCTTTATGACCATTGTAACCATTCACAGTGACATCCGCGATATAACGAAGAAGTTTTGTACCTCTATCTTTATCTTTTTTCAAGTTAAATAGTTCTGGATGCTCGTCGATGAAATGAACATTGTAATCTCCAGATTGGAATACTTCATGTTCTAATACATTTACTAAGAAATGAACATTTGTTTTTACGCCACGAATACGGAACTCTCGCAAGCAACGCAACATTTTACGGATAGCTTCTTCTGTAGACAATGCCCAAGACGTAGCTTTTACTAGTAAGGAATCATAATATGGTGTAATGACAGCTCCTGTGAACGCATTCCCGCCATCTAAACGAATACCAAAACCACCAGAGCTACGGTACGTAATCAATTTACCTGTATCTGGCATAAAGTGATTGTTTGGATCTTCTGTAGTAATACGGCATTGGATAGCTACCCCTTCACAACGAATATTTTCTTGTGCAGGAATGGCTACCGCTTCACTGTGCAATTCGTGACCTTCGGCAATGCGAATTTGCGTATGCACAATGTCAATACCTGTAATCATTTCTGTTACTGTATGTTCTACTTGGATACGAGGATTAACTTCAATAAAATAAAAATTTCCATCTCCAGTTACCAAGAATTCTACTGTACCAGCGCTGACATAATTTACGTGTTTCATGATTTTCACAGCGGCTGCACAAATACGGTCACGCAAATCACGAGACAAGGCAAATGCCGGTGCTACTTCTACTACTTTTTGATGACGACGTTGGATAGAGCAATCCCGTTCATGTAAATGCACGATATTACCATGTTCATCACCGATGATTTGTACTTCAATGTGTTTCGGCTCTACAATTAATTTTTCTACGTACACATCATCATCACCAAAAGCCATTTTTGCTTCCGATTTTGCACGATCATAAGCATCACGAAGTTCTTCATATTTTGTCACTTCACGCATACCACGGCCGCCACCGCCATTAACAGCTTTGATCATTAATGGATAGCCATATTTCTCAGCAAATGCTTCTAACTCTGCAAAGTCTTTCAATGGACCATCACTACCAGGAATCATAGGTATATCTGCTTTTTTGGCTTGAATACGAGCATTTACTTTGTCCCCGAACATCACTAAATGTTCTACTTTAGGGCCGATAAAAGTAATACCTTCTTCTTCACAACGTTGTGCAAAATGTGCATTTTCAGATAAAAATCCATACCCTGGATGGATCGCATCTACGTCATGTTCCTTAGCAATACGAATAATATCTTCAATATCTAAATATGCATCTACCGGTTTTTTACCTTCCCCTACTAAATAGGATTCATCTGCTTGATTACGATGTAATGAAAGTGCATCTTCGTTAGAATAAATAGCCACTGTGCGAATGCCCATTTCGTTACATGCACGAAGTACACGAATGGCAATTTCCCCACGGTTTGCTACTAATAGCGAACGTATTTGTTTCATTATAAACCCTCCTCAACTTTGTCTATTTCAGACCTAACACCTCATGGAATAGACATTTGTATACCTCATTATACTCCTAAACGTTGAAATTAGCTAGACATAAACAGGGTTTATAAGAAAGATATTTTTTATTTATAAATTGTTTATTAACACGTATCGTATCTATCCTAGCTTATGATATGATAAAAGAAATGTAGATATTTTTATTAACTGGTTACAAGTATAACAAGGAGTCTTATGCACCCAATTTTATATTTCACCCTTTCATTAGATCATTCGCCTTGCTCCATGAACCAAGCGATCCGTGAGCAAAAGGTATCTCAAGCTATGCGCCGACGTCTTCGTCGTGAAGGTTCCTTCCTTGTGAATGACACACCTGCTTCTTGGGATAGCCTATTACATCCAGGTGATTCTGTGAAAGTATACCTTACCAAAACTTCCCACATCGACCCCACACTAATGGACTTAGCCATTGTCTTCGAGGACGACCATTTGCTGGTCATCAATAAACCTGCAGGCATGCTTATGCATCCTACTTCCTCTGAAAGATACCACACACTTGCCAACGGTGTATTGGCATACTTTGAAGAGCACTCTATGAATGCTAGCTTTCATCCCATTCATCGATTGGATAAAGATACCTCAGGTCTCGTTATCATTGCTAAGAATGCCTTAGTTCAACATGCTTTCACCAAGCAACATATACGTATTCAAAAAGTGTACGATGCCATCACCGATGGTATCATTCCTGTTGATCAATTATCCATTCATTTTCCCATCGCTCGCCTAGAGGGTAGCATTATTGAACGTTGTGCTCATCTATTGGGGCAACCTGCCCATACAGATATAACCGTGGTTCAACGACATCCACATCATACTCATGTGCGCTGTTATCTGCATACAGGCCGGACTCACCAAATTCGAGTCCACCTCAGTGCTCTAGGATACCCACTAGCAGGCGATGATTTATATGGAGGCTCCTTAACGTGGCAAACTAAACAATGTCTCCATGCCACAGAACTACATTTTATCCATCCTATGACACAAGAGTGGATCAAATTGCAAGCACCATTACCAGAGTATTTTAAGCAAATCCCTTAAAACACCCTTTTCCTTATTGAAAAATACTATGTACAGTAGTATCTTATTATCACGGTATATCGAAAAGCGAGAAGCTTACGAGAGCGGTGATTCCCACCGACGATATACAACTAACGCAACTAAAGGACTGTATCACATGCCTAGGCATGTGGTACAGTCCTTTTCGTATACTATATATTAAGGCTATAAGACAAAACAAATATTTTCCATTTCGTGTGCAAAAAAACTGACACACCCTAAGGGCATGCCAGCTTTTCTCAAATCAAATTAAATTTTGTTGCTGCAACCTAAAACGTTTTTAATTTTATGTTGCACCATAGCTTGGATAGCCTCACGGCCAGGTCCCAAGTATTTACGAGGGTCAAATTCAGCAGGATTATTTGCTAATACTTCACGAATGCTTGCAGTCATCGCTAAGCGCAAATCTGTATCGATATTAATTTTGCACACTGCCATAGTAGCTGCTTTACGAAGCATTTCTTCTGGTACCCCTTGTGCACCAGGGATAGCACCACCGAAGGAATTACATTTTTCTACGAATGCTTGTGGTACAGAAGATGCACCATGCAATACGATTGGGAAGTTCGGTAACAATTCTCCTACTCGTTGTAAACGGTCAAAGTCTAAGTATGGAGTCCCTTTAAATTTATAAGCCCCATGACTTGTACCAATAGCAATGGCCAAGGAATCAACCCCAGTTAAACGAACAAACTCAGCGGCTTCTTCTGGATCTGTGAACAAAGCATCTTTTTCACTAACGTTTACATCATCTTCCACACCTGCTAGACGACCTAACTCGCCTTCTACTACCACGCCATGTTTATGAGCATATTCCACTACACGAGCTGTAAGTTCCACATTTTTTTCAAATGGATGTTTAGAACCATCAATCATAACGGAAGTAAACCCACTGTCGATGCAGTCTTTACAAATTTCAAAATCATCACCATGGTCCAAATGCAAAGCGATAGGAAGATCTGTATCGATTAAAGCTGCTTCTACCAATTTTGTTAAATACACAGGTTTAGCATATTTACGAGCCCCTGCAGATACTTGCAAGATCAATGGAGCTTGCTCCACTTTCGCCGCATCCACAATACCTTGGATAATTTCCATGTCGTTGACATTGAACGCACCAATGGCATAGCCGCCAGCATAGGCTTTCTCAAACATCTCTTTCGTAGATACTAATGGCATAATGGGCCTCCTTGTAGTATATAATTAAATACATTATTAATGACTATATATTGTTATTATACCGTATCTACTAGAGCGATTCAAGAAAAATCTATATTCTCAAAGCTTGTCAATATGATTGAGAACACGCCTATTCTATGGTACAATTAAAAGTAAGTCTTTCATAGATTCAATCGAATCTTTCAGTATAGGAGATATCATGGTTAATCGATTTTTACAGGGTACGCTCATCTTGACGATTGCGGGATTTGTAGTGAAAGCTATTGGTAGCTTGAACTGGATTTTCTTATCTCGAGTCCTCAGTGGTGAAGGTATCGGTATCTACCAAATGGCATTTCCAGCGTACTTATTAGCGTTGCAGCTATCCAGCGCAGGAATCCCTATTGCCATTTCCATTATGACCGCGGAAAAATTAGCAAAATATGATTTATTAGGAGCTAAAAAAGTATTCTCTATTTCCTTTAAAATGCTATTTATCCTCGGCCTATTGTTCAGTATTGCCGTCTACGGTTCTGCCCAATGGCTTATTGATATTAATTTCATTACAGACCCAAGGGCGTACTATTCCTTAATCGCCCTATCGCCAGCGGTGTTCTTTGTAACCCTCATTTCTTGTTATCGTGGCTACTTACAAGGATGGCAAATGATGACACCTACAGCCATCAGCCAAATCGTGGAGCAATTACTACGTGTTGTAGTCATGCTGGGAGCGGCATACATCTTACTTCCTTATGGTTTAGATGTAGCTGCTGGTGGTGCTAGCCTAGGCGCTGGTATCGGTGCAGTCGGTGCGTTAGTCGTGCTTATGTACTACTACTATCGTCTACCAAAACGATTAGACGAACCGATGACAACTACAGAACCACCTGAAAGTTCCAAGTCTATCATTCGTCGTTTAATCAACTTGTCCATTCCCATCGCGTTAGCCAGCATGATGTTACCTATCGTAGCTATGCTAGACGTAGCAATCATTCCAAGACGATTAATCGACATCGGCTATCCACTACACGAAGCTACCGAACTGTACGGTTATCTATCGGGTATGGCGGTACCTCTTATTAACTTAGCGACTATCATTACTGCAGCCATTGCGACCAGTATTGTACCCGCTATTTCCAACGCCGTATCTATTAAGGATATCAAACAAGTCTACTATCGTACGGCAGGTTCCATGCGATTAACCTTTGTGGCTACCATTCCTTTTACAGTGATGCTATACATTTTGGCGGAACCTGTTGTATCCACCATTTATAACGCACCACGTGCAGCAGAAGCCACACAAATCTTAGCGTGGGCCATCTTCTTTTTAGGGCTACACCAAGTAACAACAGGGATCCTACAAGGGCTCGGCAAACCGCGCATTCCCGTGATCAACATGGGGATTGCTGCCATTGTGAAAGTCATCTTAAACTGGCAATTAACAGCTATCCCCGCTTTAGGCATCGGCGGTGCTGCCTATGCCACTGTGGCTGATATTGGCTTTGCAGCGCTCTTAAATCTTATCTGGATTCATCGTCATACAGGCTACTTTATCGACCTTATCTTATTGGGTAAAAATATTATCTCCGCCTCCATCATGGGCGTAGCTATGTATTATTTCTACCCAATCTTGCAAGGAAGTATCCCTACCTTCTTTAACATTATGATCACTGCCATCATTGGTGCTTTCATCTATGTAGCAATCATGATTGTATTGAAGGGACTTAACAAAAACGACGGCGCTCGATTGCCTGTGGTGGGACGGTTCTTTAGATAATTAAGTATTATCTATTACCGGCAGCTTTGGGATAATTGTATATCTCCATTAGTAGAATAGTTCTTAGAGAATTCCATATGAATACCCTTGAAACATAGCTTTCAAGGGTATTTTTTATGGATAGTAAAAACAACTCATTTTGTCCTATAGCCATAATGATACAATTTTAGTGTAACAAAAAAGAACAGCCCCAAAGGACTGTTCTTCTACGCACAACCTATCATATAGGTTAGTATATATCTGTCTTACGCGTTTTTAGCAATTTCAACTAATTTCGCAAATGCAGCTGCATCATGTACTGCCAAGTCAGCCAACATTTTACGGTTGATTTCCACACCAGCTTTTGTTAAACCAGCGATGAAACGGCTGTAGGATAAACCATTGATACGGCTTGCTGCATTGATACGAGCGATCCATAATTTACGGAACTCACGTTTTTTAGCACGACGGTCACGACGAGCATAGTATAATGCTTTCATTACGGATTCGTTTGCTTTTTTGAATAAGCGAGAACGTGTACCACGGTAACCTTTAGCTAATTTTAAGATTTTTTTATGACGTGCATGCGCTGTTACGCCTGTTTTTACTCTTGCCATTATTGTATTCCTCCAATATCGTTATATGTTACTAAAATGTTTGAATCTTATGCGTATGGTAAGCATTTTACTACGCGTTTGTAGTCGGATTTGCTAACCAATGTAGCTTTGCGAAGATTACGTTTACGTGCTGGAGATTTTTTCTCTAAGATATGGCTTTTGAAAGCTTTTGCACGTTTGAATTCACCACTACCTGTTACTTGGAAACGTTTAGCCGCTGCGCGACGAGTTTTAATCTTTGGCATTATTCTTCCTCCTAATTACCTTTTTTAGCTAAAATCATTGTCATGTTTCGGCCTTCTAGTTTCGCTTCTTTTTCAACAACCGCTTGGTCAGTTAATTCACCAGCAAAACGAGTCAGCACATTAAGCCCCAATTCTGGGTGGCTCAATTCACGACCGCGGAACATGATCGTTACCTTAACTTTATTACCATCACCTAAGAATTTAGCTGCATTTTTAAGTTTTACATAAAAATCATGATCTTCGATGTGAGGACGAAGCTTAACTTCTTTCAATGTAAAAGTTTTTTGCTTCTTCTTTGCTTCTTTTTCGCGTTTTTGTTGCTCATAACGGTATTTACCATAGTTCATAATACGACAAACCGGTGGTTTACCATTAGGGGCTACTTCTACTAGATCTAAATGTTGTTCTTCTGCCATAGCTAGAGCATCACGAACAGACATAATACCTAACTGATCATTATCTGCACTTACGACACGAACTTCGCGAGCACGGATCTCTTCATTAATACGCGGTGTATCTTTGCTAATACTAGTCACCTCCAAAGGGATAAAAAAATCGGATGGCACAAGGCCATCCGAGCATAGTTTGTAACTATCTGTACCCAACATTTCATGACATTAGGTGAGAAGCGGATGGCTTCTACTTGTTAATACTCAATTAGTATACGCTATTAAGCCTTATTTGTCAAGGATTCTCCTCTTAACTTTATGTATTATTACTTTACAGTAATATACTTTGTATGAATTACTAATATGTTATAAAGTAAAAACACTAGTATACAACTCTGATAAAAAGGCCCTCCCTAGGGAGAGCCTTTTTGTATTACTTTAGCTACTGATTAGCCTTGCAATTCTTCTTCAAAACCTTTTTGTAGGCGAACATAGGATTGACGGCGTTCTTTAGCTAATTGTTTGTTAATTTCTAACAATTCTTTGCTCATTGCAGGAACTGCTTTGCCCAAAGATGTATAACGAACTTCTTTTCCTAAGAAGGAATCAAATAATTCATAATCAGGTTCTTTGGAGTCAAGGCTGAATGGATTTTTGCCTTGTGCTTTTAATGCTGGGTTGTAACGGTATAGATCCCAGTAACCAGATGCAACAGCTTGTTTAGTTTCAGCTTGTGCATTACCCATACCACCTTTGATACCATGGTTGATACATGGAGCATAAGCGATGATTAGGGATGGACCTGGATATGCTTCAGCTTCTGCCAATGCTTTCATCAATTGGTTCATGTCAGCACCCATACCAACTTGAGCCACATAGATGTTGCCATATGTCATAGCGATCATGCCAAGGTCTTTTTTGTTTGTACGTTTACCTTGCGCAGCGAATTGAGCAACCGCACCTACACGAGTAGATTTAGATGCTTGACCGCCAGTGTTGGAGTATACTTCTGTATCGAATACGAATACGTTAACGTCTTCGCCGGAAGCCAATACATGGTCAAGACCACCGAAACCGATATCGTATGCCCAACCGTCACCACCGAAGATCCATTGGGAACGTTTAACAAGGTATTGTTTTTTAGCCAACACTTCTTTTACAGCTTCTGTTTGTTCTACTTTGGAAAGAGCGTCGATTACTGCTTTAGCGCGGTCACGAGTACCTTCGCCTTGAAGACGTTTTTCTAACCACAAGTCAAGAACTTGTTTAGTTGTTTCATCAGCAGTTTCAGCGATGGAAGCTACAGTTTCAGCTAATTGTGTACGGATTTTTTCAGTACCGATGAACATACCATAACCGAACTCAGCGTTGTCCTCGAATAAGGAGTTAGCCCATGCAGGACCTTGGCCTTGTTGGTTTTTAGTGTATGGAGATGCTGGCATAGATGCACCCCAGATGGAGGAACAACCTGTTGCATTGGCGATCATCATACGGTCACCGAACAATTGAGTAATCAATTTAGCATATGGAGTTTCACCACAACCTGCGCAAGCGCCGGAGAACTCAAGCAATGGAGTTTTGAATTGGGAACCTTTTACAGTTTCTTGTTTCATTGGGTGAGATTTAGTTGGCAATGCTACACCATAATCCCAAGCTGGAGCAAATTCTAATTCGCCATCGATAGGACGCATTTCGATTGCTTTTCCTTTAGGAGCTGGACAGATGTTTACGCAGTTACCGCAACCTAAGCAGTCTAATGGAGATACTGCAATACGGAATTGCAATTCGCCTTTAGTCATCATTTCTGGAATTGTTTCAAAGTTTTCTGGACCTGCTGCTGCTTCTTCTGCTGTCGCTAATACAGGACGGATAGTCGCATGCGGACATACGAAGGAACATTGGTTACATTGGATACAGTTTTCTTTGATCCAGTGAGGAACAAATAAAGCGGCACCACGTTTTTCGAATGCAGCTGTACCAGAAGGTAATGTACCATCTTCATAGCCTGTGAAAGCAGATACTGGTAAATCGTAACCAGCTTGTGCATTAACAGGTTTAGCAATGTTAGCCACATAGCTTGGGCAAGTTGTGCAAGAAGATTTTTCAAAAGTATCTTCAGAATCTTTTGCATCTTTCCATGCTGCTGGAACGTCTACTTTTACAAGAGCACCAACACCTTGGTCAACAGCTTGGTTGTTCATTGCAACAACGTCTGCACCTTTTTTACCATATGTTTTTTCGATAGAGTCTTTTAAGTACTCTACTGCTTTATCGATAGGAATAATTGTATCTTCAGTCAATTTGAAGAATGCAGCTTGTGTAACCATGTTGATACGGCCACCCAAACCAATTTCAGCTGCAATTTTCGCTGCATTGATGATGTAGAAGTTCAATTCTTTTTCAGCAATTGTACGGCGAAGTTTTGCTGGTAATTTTTCTGCCAATTCTTCTGGACCCCAAGTACAGTTCAATAAGAATGTACCGCCATGTTTGATACCACGAAGAAGATCATATTCATGTACATAAGATTGACGATGACAAGCAATGAATTCTGGTTCAGTTACCAAGTATGGTTTGTTGATTGGGTTTTTACCAAAACGTAAGTGAGACATTGTCACACCACCAGATTTTTTGGAGTCATAGTCGAAGTATGCTTGTGCATACATATCTGTATGGTCACCGATGATTTTGATAGCAGATTTGTTAGCACCTACAGTTCCGTCAGAACCGAAGCCCCAGAATTTACATCCAGTTAAACCTTCAGTTTTCACGGATACACCTTCAGCACGGTTCAAGGACAAGTTAGTTACATCGTCATTGATACCCAATGTGAAGAAACGTTTGCCAGCTTCTGCTAACATGTTATCGAATACTGCTACAAGGTCAGCTGGGATTACGTCTTTAGAAGAAAGACCATAACGACCGCCGAATACTTTAGCATTGATATTGTGTTGAACAAGTGCTGCTTGAACATCTAAGAATAAAGGTTCAGCTAAAGCACCTGGTTCTTTTGTACGGTCTAATACTGCAACGCGTTCTACAGTTTTAGGAAGAGCCGCTACAAAACGATCTGTCGCAAATGGACGGAATAAGTGTACTTGTACGAAACCAACTTTACGGCCTTGTGCATTTAAGTAATCTACAGTTTCAGTAGCTACTTGTGCAGAAGAACCCATTGTTACGATTACGTCAGTTGCATCAGCTGCACCATAGTAATTGAACAATTGGTAATCACGACCAGTGATTTTGTTGATTTCATGCATGTAATGTTCTACTACATCAGGAACTTGTAAATAGAATGGGTTAGAAGCTTCACGATGTTGGAAGTAGATATCAGGGTTTTCAGCAGTACCGCGAGTTACAGGAGCATCTGGATTCAACGCACGTTGACGGAATGCTTCTAGAGCGTCTTGGTCTACTAAAGGTTTTAATTCATCATATTCTAATACTTCGATTTTTTGGATTTCGTGAGAAGTACGGAAACCGTCGAAGAAGTTGATGAAAGGAACGCGAGTTTTTAACGCTGTTAAATGCGCAACTGGAGCAAGATCCATAACTTCTTGTACAGAGGATTCTGCTAACATAGCACAACCAGCAGCACGAGCTGCCATAACGTCTTGATGGTCACCAAAGATAGACAATGCTTGCGCTGCGATAGCACGAGCTGCTACGTGGAATACACCTGGAAGTAACTCACCAGACACTTTGTACAAGTTAGGTAACATCAATAATAGACCTTGAGAAGATGTGAAAGTAGTTGTCAATGCGCCCGCTTGTAAAGAACCGTGAACTGCTGCTGCAGCGCCGGCTTCGGATTGCATTTCAACAACCTGTACAGTGTGACCGAACAAGTTTTTACGACCTTGTCCTGCCCATTCATCCACATGTTCTGGCATTGGAGAAGATGGAGTGATTGGATAAATCGCTGCCACTTCAGAAAAACCATACGCTACGTGAGCTGCAGCTTGGTTGCCGTCCATAGTTTTCATTTTACGCATGTTAAAATAGCCTCCTTAAAGCAAATAAAAATTAACACTTGTAGTTACATACAAAATAGGGGATGTATATAGACTCATATCCAAGCACTCGCCGGATAAGTCTTCCCCTCTTGAGTATCAAATTGTTTTTTGAAATATGAATCATTTATTTCTAAAAAGATTGCATATGTTGCAAAAATGTAATAATATATAAGTTATATAGTACCTCTTTGCAAATTCGTGAAGTAGCTAATCTACTTCGTGAACAAATTGATATAGCCTTATGGTTTCATTATACATTGAGAACGATAACTTCGCAATACCATATGGACTATCATGCATTGCTAATTATGCGATTATCAATTTACATTTATACATGCATTGTTGCTCAAATAGCATACTAAAAAAGAGGACTTTTGTTATTACCATATTTAAGAGGTGCATTATGGACTTTCATCACTTAAAATACTTCGTAGAAGTGGCGGATCAAAAAAGTTTCAGCAAGGCCGCAAGAAATCTTCACATTTCACAATCTGCTATCAGCCGTACTATAAAAGCTCTTGAAGATGAGCTAGGTGTTGTGTTATTCATTCGTAATGCAAAATCCGTTGAAATGACTGACGGTGGCACCATCTTTTTAACGCATGCTAAACGGGTTGTATTCATGTTTGAGCATTTAAAAATCGATTTCGAAAACGAATTCCGCCTAGAACAAGGCTCTGTATTAATTGGATTACCGCCAGTGACAGATGCCCCTATCTTTGCGCAATTATTAGGAGAGTTCAAACAAACCTACCCTCAAATCGAATTAGAATTATATGAACATGGTTCTAAAAAAATAGAAATCTCTGTCCAAGAAGGTCTTATCGACGTGGGGATTATTTGTACTAAACCTAATGCGAAAGAATTCGATTCCTTCTACTTAACAAGTGACCCTCTAAGTGTTATCTTGCCGAAAGACAATCCATTAGCAGAAGAAGACTCTATCTCTCTTGATCAATTGGCCGACCAATCTTTCGTATTGCACAAAGATGACTTTAACTTACATGATGAAATCGTAAAATCTTGTAAATCTGTTGGCTTCCAACCGCATATCGTGTTTGAAACTAGCCAGCGCGATTTAATGTTGCAAACTGTAGCTGCTCACTTAGCAATCGCACTATTACCTAGCCGTCTATGCCCTACAGAAGATGAAAATACAAAAGTAGGATCTAGCGTGGTAGTACGTCCTTTAGTAAACCCTGAAATTATGCATACTTTACACGTGATTTGGAAAAAAGGACATTACCTATCTCATGCTTCCCGCCTATGGTTAGACTTTGTGATGGCGCGCTTGCCTTTGATCCCTGGCGACACCCATGATGAAACAGCTGAGTAATCTACTTTTGAAAGTAGGCACTCTCCTACGGAAGCCCCTATTCTGGATTATCCTCTACGTGCTAAGCACAACCTATTGGATGGTGTCTCAACAACTAGAAATCGATGCGCTGAAAGAACGCATTGACACAGAGCACACCATGGAACATAGTGATACCTTTCACTATCGCTTAACTAACCTAGAAAATATCAGCAACTCTCACGGAGATCGACTGAAAGAACTAGAGCGAGACAATTGGCAACTCAAACGCTTTGCCAACCAACACCAGTTCCGCATCATGCAACTCGAATGGGAACACCCCGACATCGAGGCTCCAGAACCAAGTAAATCCACACCAGTCAAAGTCCCATTCAAAGCAAATCCAACCAACGTCCCGGACGTTAAAAAATAAAACTTTCTAATCAAATATAGTGGATACTTATATAAAAACTTCTAGCACTAGCTATCTAAATAGCTAGTGCTATTTTTTGCTTAATAAACAATACACAAAGGACTGCCACTTGTACCTAGTACAAAAAGCAGTCCTTTTGTTTACTCAATATTTTCTTGTCTAGCCCTTCTCCATGCGACGCCTACCTCAGAACTTACTACATTTGAAAAGGAGGGATATGGGAGACATAAAAACAATTTGCGGCAGCATGTTTTTATGTCTCCCATATCCCTCCCCCTTTCAAGTATAAGTGCTCAGTGTATAAGGAGCATCCATTCAAGGAATGTACACAGCACATACGCAATAATAAACTTCACTTTCTGTTTCCTATCCCGATCTTCATCAGCCACTTTCAACCGATGTGCTAAGAATCGTTTATCCCGTATTTGCATCAACATTTCCACGATATGTTCTTGTCGTTTCACAACATTTTTATCATTCTCTAGAGCCTGCTTTTGCATAGCAATGCGTCGTTGTAGTCGTCGCATCTGGATCTTAACATTATTGCTTACAAATACAGATTGCCATTTTTTCCTCGTTTCAAAATACATATAAATATACCGAGGAATATTCATGACGACAAAACTGAATAGTAAAATGCTTAAAGAAATAAAGAAATACGTAGAAAAAGAAAAATCCTGTAATTCTTCGTGTGGTAAGTAGTGGTTCAAGATAATAAAGCTCACCCAAACCCCTATCGGCATTAACAACGCTGCTGCCATATCTATGGACCGAACCCAGTTCGTTTTTCCCGGCATTTCCGGAGCTGAATAAGTTTCTAACTTCTGATGGAATGCATAGTACTCTACTTGCAATACAGATTGTCCTGATTTGATGGCTGTTAATAGCACTGGCCCCACACTTTCTTTTGGTCGTTGCGGCCAAGGAATGAACTCACGTACTGGGCTATTCGGTGACAAGTCAAATCGAATAATGCCTTTCTTTTCTAAACGCATAGATGATGTATCATTACCGATACTGAAAGGATTAAAGAACATCCCCAATACATGCAAACTCCAGTTTCCCAAAATGTGGGTAATTATATTTAAGAATAAACCACCCATATCCACATTAGCCATATCTACTTTGAGCTGAATTGTAGAGGTATAATCATCAAACCAAATATCATCAATATCAAACTCCACATTGATGACATTCCCCAATTTCGTAATAACATTCATAAATACCTTATTATTGGGTTCAAATTCAAAGATAATAGAATGAAAAAACCAATGATTACGCACCACAGATCGCATCTTGCGGTTCACCGCTTCTTCCTCAATGGATAGCATACGATGATCGTACAATGTATTTCCATCTTCTAATGACTCAGGTAAGCGTGGGCCTTCTATATGTGTTTGTGTAGTTACAGCATTGGCTAACTTCAATAGCTTCGTAACTAATTGTCCCATATATATCTCCTATCTAGTAGGTTATTCGAATCTAAGTGATACACTTTCATAATTTACCACAATTATATCATAGTCCCCCTACAAATGAAAGAAAAGCCCTATCTATAGTATATTCACTATAGGTAGGGCTCTTCGTTGGTCCTACAAGGACTTATATCTTACTCCTACTGATATATACATATTTGCATGAGCTACACCAATATAGTATCTACGCCACTAGTACATACAATTTCAGTCTATCTCTTAAATTCGTTCCATACTCAATCGATGATATTCATAGAATCGTCCTTGTAAAGCTAATAAACTTTCATAAGTTCCACTTTCTACAATGTGGCCCTGTTCTAAGAACAAGATACGGTCCATTTCATGTAATTGTTCAATATGGTGTGTAATATATAACACAGTTTTTCCTTGGAACAAGGTATGTAGCTGATCTTGCACCAAGTGCCGTGTGACTTGATCTAATCCTTCTAGTGGCTCATCCAAGAGCAAAATCTCTGCATCGCGTAGATATAATCGCGCCATACCAAGACGTTGCCGTTGTCCACCACTGAGTCCCATTCCTCCTTGCCCGACCATGGTACGCAATCCTTTCGGTAGACTACGTACCCAGTCTGACAATTGCACCGCCTCCAAAGCTTGCCAAATGTCTTCATCTGTTGCACTCGGCTTAGCCAATCGAATATTATCTCCTATAGTCGCATGGAATACATAGATATCTTGGGTAGCATATGCCATATAGGATTGCAATTGTTCTTCTGAAAGTGTCTTTATATCAACTCCATTAATAGAGATAGTACCACTGTAGGTATACCATCCTTGCAACAGTGCAAATAAGGTACTTTTGCCAGACCCACTAGGGCCTACAATCGCTACTTTCTCACCTTTTTGAATCGACAAGTCTAACCCATCATAAATAGGTAGAACATCGTAGGCAAAGGATAGTGATTGTACACGAATCATAGGAGATACATCATGCGAACTGTCATTATCAACGTATTCACTCAAGCCTCTACTACTATCATTACTTACACAATCTACTGATTGTATCTGTTGGCTTTCTTGACCTGCTAGACCTTCTAATCGGTCCATGGCTAGGGCACTTTCATATCCATGCAAGGAGGCTTCTGTCATAGGTTGCAACACTTCAAAGTAGGCCTGCAATCCAATAGCGATAACAGCCACCCATAGTGGTCCATAGGCAGTTTCATTGATGACCCACACTCCAACGACCACCCCCACTAGTAATGCTGATTGAGCTAGTCCTAGTAGGATAGTCTGGTTCCAGCGAACGCCACGACTCCATAGACTTTGCCAACCATCATAGGCACTAAACGATGCTTTCATAGACTGTACAAATCTTGTTTCTTGATGGCTCATAATGATATCCACTACACCATGAATCGATTCAATTAGTTCCTCTTTCATCCGTCCTCTTGTGTGGAGCTTCATAGGTGGAACTTGTCGTAAGGCATAGGTAATGATGATTGGCAATACCACACCTACAATGATACTGTACAGTGCAATCACTATCGCAACTATAGGATACAATTGGTAGCCAATCATGCAACCTAATACTGTAACACCGATGAACGAAAGGCTAGGGACTAAGGTACGCAAATAAAAGAACTGTAATGTCTCAATATCCGCCATAATACGACCTAATAGGTCACCCATTTTCATCGATTGAAAGATGCGTGGCACCAATGGTTCTAACCGCTTAAAGAAGGCAATACGTAATTCATACAAACCTTGAAAAGCCATCGAATGCGACACATATCGTTCCCCATAGCGACAGATGGCACGGCCAATCCCAAAGAAACGTACTCCTACGATAGCCAAACTAAGAACTACCAATATAGGATGCTCAGAAGCTTTCGTTATAAGCCATGTGGACGTAGTCAGAAGTCCTATGTTCATGAGCACCGTTCCCATGGCAAACATAACACTACCCACTAACAATACTCTATGTTGAGATAGCAAGTTCCATAACGATACTAGCCCACGGCGTATATCCTGTTGTATCACAGAACCTGTCGCTTCACCTCGTAGTGCCTCACCTTTTGGAGTGCTCGATTTCATGGCTCTATGAGCCTCATTGCCATACTTCATTTGGTAGGTACTAGCAATTCCCTCTTGTACCACCTGTGCATCAACTATCGCAATAGATTCCTTACCATGTAATCCATCTGAGTCATGTAGAGCTACTACGTCAAATGGAACACTTTTATCACGGATGCCAGCATTCTCAATATACGCTGTTTCTGAGACTTGTTCTGCACATATAAAATCGTCGCTCTTCACCGTTAGTTTCTGCATCACTGGATTACTATAGGTATTCACTAAAGACGTAAAATATCCATTTTGTGCCACTAAGTCCGCATAACTACCCGATTCGACTAGCCTTCCTGCTTGCATCACAAATAAAGTATCCACATACTTCATGGTTTGCACTCGATGGCCCACATAAAGAACAATTTTATCGTTTCCATACTCACGCAATACCTGCATGATTAGGCTTTCCGTTTCCACATCTAAATGAGCCGTCACTTCGTCAAGGATTAAGATTTGTGCTGGTCGTAACAAGATTCGTCCTAATGCTAATCGTTGACGTTGTCCGCCAGACAATCCGTAGCCACCTTCTCCAATTACTGTATCTAAACCTAATGGCAATGTGTCCACAAAATCAGCCAATTGCACTTGTTGTAATACTTGCCACAACGTTTCGTCAGTTACCTCTAACCCAAATTGTAAGTTCTCCCGTAAGGTGCCACTCATAATATACGGCGTTTGACTGAGATAGGCAATTTGCTTATGGTACCACTGACTATCTAAGCTTTGTAAATCACAACCATTCACTGTGACTTGTCCCTTAGTAGGCGTCAATAATTGCATGAGCACATTGGATATAGTAGTTTTGCCCGCTCCGCTTTCACCAACTAGCATATAGGAACGCCCACGTTTCAGTACGCCTGTGAAAGTCTCTAAACCCACCTGCTCTTCTTCATATTGGTACGCCACATCACAGAACTCAATGGTTTGAATCGGTTCCTCAAGTATTTCTTGACCTGTACGAACTACTTCTATACCAGATGTGAGATACTCTTGTACTGCTGTCAAACTTACCTTACCAGACAAACCTGTATGGAAAGCAGCACCTAGTTGTCGTAGAGGTGCATAGAAATCTGGTGCTAATAGCAAAATAAAGAAAGCCGGCAAAAACTCTACTTCACCATAGACTAAGGATACCCCTAAGTAGACCGCAATCATAGCAGTACTAATAGTACCGATTAATTCTAATACCAAGGCAGACAAAAAAGCGATTCGTAATACTTTTAATGTAGCATCACGAAACTCGCCAGATAAGCGACCGATAACATGGACCTGTTCTTTGGCTCTGCCAAATACTTTCAGTGTCGTCAAACCTTGTAATACATCAAGAAAATGGCCACCTAAGAATTGCATTCGTTCCCATTGTTGTTTGTTTAATTTGTCCGCTTTTTTACCGATGAGAATCATAAAGAAAGGAATCAAAGGATAGGTAACCAATAAAATCCATCCAATCCAAGATATAGAATCGATGATAGCTATGGATATCATAAGAGGAATCAACACCGCATAGAGAGCTTGTGGGATGTATTGGCTCATATAGGCATCTACATGGTCTAATCCATCTGTCAAAATATGGGTGACAGATCCAGCACTGTCAGATTGACGAACACCTTGGGCGATCATATGATGCAAGACTCGATTCCGTAGGTCCTCATGAACGGTGCTAGCAATATGGTCTCGCAACCACTGTTCTCCATGAGAACATGCCATACGCATAAGAATCATGGCGCCTAATACAGTCATCGTGCCATAGGATAGGCTTTCACCTTGTACCACTAAGCTATTAATGATAAGAGCAAAGGCATAAGCTTGTCCTAAAGTCGCTGCTGTACCAACTAAGGTCAGCAACAGCAGCCCTCCATAGGAACGAGGATGCAACTTGACCAATTGCCACGCAAAGGAATGAAACATAAGACCTCCTTTCAGAATCGTTGTGTATGGATTCCTAGTCTATACAACAAAAGGGACGTGAAACCACGCCCCTTTCAAAATTACTATAAATTAATAGTGTAAGTCATCTTGTGATACACGATGACGGAAATAGTAGTATGCCCATGCTTGGTACACTAATACGATAGGTACGAAGATGCATGCTACGATTGTCATCAATGTTAATGTGTATGTAGAAGATGCTGCATTCATGATTGTTAAGCTGTACGCTGGATCAATGCTAGATACCATAATGCGAGGGAATAATCCTGCAAAGTAAGCTAGTGTAACAAATAGAATTGTCAATGCACTGAACACGAACCCTTTACCAGTTTGGCGCGTACGTGTGAAGCCCCAAGATACTAAGAAGCTTACAATGGCTAATGCAAAGGCTACTGTAGCCAATGTGCTGTTGAACAAGTCAGTGTACACATAGGTAGCCCCTACCAATACCAATGCACCAACTGCTGTAATCACACCTTCTACTAGGGCTGCTGCACGAGCTCGTTCGGAGATTTCCCCTACTGTTTTCAAGGAAGCATATAATGCACCATGGTACAAGAATACGCATACAAATGCAATGCCACAAAGGATTGTGTATACGCTCAATAAATCTAGGAAACCACCTACATAGTTCATGTGTTTATCGATTGGCGTACCTTGAATTAGGTTACCTACTGTCACACCCCATAGAAGAGCTGGAATAGCAGAGCCAAAGAAAATACACCAGTCGAAAGCAGCACGCCATGTTGGGCTTTTATCTTTACTGCGGAAGTCGAAGGACACACCACGAGCAATCAAAGCTGCTAACATCAAGAATAATGCCAAGTAAAAACCACTAAATAGTGTAGCGTATACTTGTGGGAAAGATGCGAACATCGCACCACCAGCAGTCAGCATCCATACTTGGTTACCGTCCCATACAGGTCCGATCGTATTGATTAATTGACGGCGTTCACGGTCTGTTCTACCCAAGAATGGAAGCCACATGCCTACACCGTAATCAAGACCTTCTAAGATGAAGAATCCTGTAAATAGTACACCTACTAAGATGAACCAAATTAATTCTAAGTTATTTGTAATTATTTCCATAATGTAGCCTCCTCTTGTTCAACCACATCATGAGCTGGGTTACCAGATGGTCCCGCTTGAATATGTTTTACTGCTAGGTAAATCGCAGCAATCGCCATCACTACGTATACAGCAGTAAACCCGATGATTGTTGTCCAGATTTCCGGCGCCGTTACTACTTTGGATGCTCCATCAGCTGTTTTTTGTAAACCGTATACAAGCCATGGTTGACGACCTGCTTCAGCCACATACCAACCAGTGGAGTTAGCAATGAATGGAAGGGCTAGTAAATGATAGATGCTTTTTAGAGCTACTCTATTGCTAAGCAATTTGCCTTTCATATGCAAGTAGTAACCTACAATAGATGTGACAAGCATAATGATGCCCGCTAAAATCATCACACGGAAGGACCAGAACATAGATGTTACATGTGGTACATAATCACCAGCACCATGTTTTAGTTCTGCTTCTTTTTGAAGATCATTAATACCTTTCACTTCCCCTTTGAAAGAGTCATGAACTACGAAGGACAATGCTCCTGGCACACCGATTTCAAAGTTATTCTTCTTACCCTCTTGATCAATGCCAGCTACGATAGCAAATGGAGCTGGATCATGAGTTTCCCATAATGCTTCAAAAGCAGCTACTTTCATAGGTTGTAATTTTGCCACGGTTTGACCTTGGAAGTGACCGGCACCACCTACTAATAAACCACCAATCACAGCGGCACCTAAACCAAATTTAATAGATTTAGAGTAAAATTCTACATGATTATTTTTCAATAAATGCCATGCACTGACAGAAGCAATAATCACACCTGCTGTTAAGATGCCATCGGTAAAGATGTGTAAATATTGACCTGGTAAATACCCATTTTGTAAGATGGCTGCAAAAGAATCCATTTCTGCACGGCCATTACGAAGTGCATACCCTACTGGATGTTGCATAAATGAGTTCGCTACTAAAATCCAAAATGCGGATAAGTTACTACCAATCGCTACTAACACCGCTACAAATGCATGGGCTTTCGCAGATAATTTATCCCAGCCGAAAATCCAAGCCCCCATAAAGGTGGACTCTAAGAAGAATGCTGTTAAGGCTTCTAACGCCAAAGGAGCACCGAAGATATCTCCCATGAAACGAGAGTATTCTGCCCAGTTCATTCCAAAATGGAACTCTTGAACGATACCTGTTACAACACCCATTGCAAAGTTAATTAGAAATAATTTACCCCAAAACTTTGCCATTTTTTTGTACACTTCGTTTTTTGTGCGCGCATAGGTAATTTCAAGTATTGCTACCAATACTGTCATTCCTAGCGTGAACGGTACGAAGAGCCAATGATAGATCGTAGTCAACGCAAATTGAAAACGAGCTAACAAGACTGCATCCATCATGCTAATTCCTCCTCACTTGAATATACATTTAGACCACATGGTGCATTGATATATGAATCGAACGTTCACGTTTCGCTAACGTTTCGAAATCAACATTTTTTAATTCTTCTATTAATACAGATTGAATTTTACCAACCGCTTCTTGCACGGCACATTGACCATGGCAACCACGGGAGCAACTGTTAGAGTCGTATAAACAATGTTGTAAATACGTATCTCCTTCTACGGCTGTTACCACATCATATAAACTAATATCTTTTGGCTTTTTAGCCAAGGTGAATCCACCATCTACGCCACGATAGGAATGTAATAACTTTGCATTCACCAAATAGCGCATAATTTTTAACAAAAATCGTTCAGGTATCTTACTTGTTTTTGCTAGTTCTGCCCCTACCTTTCGAGTACCGAATGGTAATGTAGACATGTATAAGATAATCCGAAATGCATAGTCTGTTGCCTGATTAAATTTCAATGATATCTCCCTTATTGAATCTAAACTAAACTGTATATGTATGGGCATTAAAAGTACACTCTAACAGTATACTTTAAAAGTATAAAAAATGCTCGAGTGCATACGCCTTCGAGCATCTCTTACCTCTATTATAAGAAATTATTGAGAATGTTGCAACACATTTCTTCATTATTTCTTCATTTTTTATATATGTGCCAACACATCAATCACTACATATGCCAAGGCTGATACACTAGCAGATAATGGTATCGTAATAAACCAAGCAAATACCATGGACCGTGCTGTACTCCAGTTCACCGCTTTCACACGCATAGCAGTGCCTACGCCCATGATTGATCCACTCACAACATGTGTTGTAGATACTGGCAAGTGTAATAAAGTAGCCGTAAAAATAGTTATGGCAGAGTTTAAATCCGCTGCAAATCCATTGATACTTTCTAATTTAAAAATCTTACTACCTACAGTAGCAATAATTTTCCATCCCCCTGCTGCTGTACCCAAGGCCATCGCTGTGGCACAGGCAATTTTAACCCAAATAGGTACATCTAAGGTTTGTAAATGACCACTAGCTACTAAGGTTAACGTAATGATCCCCATCGCTTTTTGTGCATCATTGGAACCGTGCGAGAATGACATGAGTGCCGCAGATACCAATTGCATATTCCGGAATCGATCATTTAAAACAATGGGAGAAAATCGTCCAAATAAGATCAGCAATATTTTCATTACAATATAGCCTAAGACTAGCGCTAAAATAGGAGAGGCCACCAAAGAAATAAAAATCTTACCAATCCCACCAGCTTGTAACGCTTCTGGTCCTACAGAAATCAGTACGGCACCAATAATACCACCGATTAATGCATGGGAAGAAGAGCTGGGAATCCCATACCACCAGGTTAAGAGGTTCCAGAAAATGGCGCCTACTAGCGCCGCTACTATAATCTCACCATTAATCATCTCAGGAGCTGTAACGATATCCCCACCAATTGTTTTCGCAACACCTGTACTGATCATGGCTCCTAAAAAGTTTAACGTAGCCGCCATCATCACTGCTGTTTTTGGAGCAATGGCTCTTGTTGATACCGACGTAGCAATCGCATTCGCAGTATCATGGAATCCATTTATATAGTCAAAGGCCAACGCTAATAAAACGACGGCCCATATCACCCAACCATCAAGCATACTTCAATACTACCCGGCGGAATGTTCCTACCAAAGTCTCAGAGCCATCGATAACTTCTTCCATGGAACTAAGAATTTCCTTCCACTTAATGATTTCAATAGGGTCACTGCACTCTGTGAAAAGTTTCGCCATTTCCACATGATAAATGTCATCTGCTTCTGCTTCCAGACGCAACACTTCTAAAGCACGACCTTCTACTTTCAAATAGTTTTTCTTTAAGCTTCCCATATAAGAAATAGATTTTTTAATGTGCTTACAACACTTCGCTACAATTTCTGCCATACGAATAGCTCCTGTAGTTGGCTCACTTTGCACTTGATACATCACCATTTTATCCATGATTTCTTTGATATTATCAATGGTATTATCTAATTGATCAATCAATAGTTGGATATCTTCACGGTCCATTGGTGTAATAAAGGTTTTACGCAAACGGTCCATCGTAGCCGCCACCAACTCATCAGCTTCGTGCTCTTTTTGTTCAATTTGACGAAGAGCTTCTTTCTTTTCCACTTCTCCTTCAAATACGTCTTGCATCAACTGTGCCGCCTCATGACATAGTTCAGCATGGTCATTCAGCATACTGAAAAACTTTTCTTCTTTTCCTTTTAAATTGAAAGCCATTACATCCTCCAATAACTTACTATGTGATTTATATAGTTCCATTATAGCACGTTACCAATCACTTGTGCACGCAAAATGCAAAAGAGCCTATCATTTTTTAGTTTCTACTTTGCATCTTTTACGAAAAATACATTCTATGACTAATTTGCTTCTATTTATGTGTCATTACAATATCTCATAAAACTAATAACTATGTACAAGTATCAAATTTTAGTCTGTAAAAAGCAAAAATATAGCTACCTCAGCACTATGAATACATAGTTACAAAAGATAGCTATCTCTAATCCATTATTTTATTAATTCCCGCTTTAAATGTTTCACTTCTGGTAAAATTAATTCTTTCATAGCCAACGTAACAGCCCCTACCGAACCTGGGATGGCAAATAAAATCGTATGTTCTTTCACACCAGCAATCGCGCGAGAAGCCAACGCTTTTGTACCAATATCATCACGATAACTTAAGAAACGAAATAACTCACCAAAGCCCGGAATCTCCTTATCTAATAGAGGTTGCACTGCCTCGATGGATACATCACGTTTAGCAATTCCTGTACCACCTGTGCTGATAATAATATCTGCAACACCTACATTATCTTCATATGTCCAAGCACGAACATCATTACCTGTAGACTCCGTCAAAACTTGAACTTCTCTACCATAATTGCCAGTGAAAGCCTTATGAATAGCACCTTGAATCTCATCGATTGTATCTGTCACAATTTGTCGAGAAACCACAACAAAACCCGCCTCACGAGCTAACTCCTCAACACGGGCTCCACCTTTATCCGTTTCCTTTGTTCTTGTATCAGACACCGTAATAACCGCTACTGTCAACGGACGGTCTGTAAATTCCATCATTGCCATGTTTCTCTTCCTTTCTATGTAACCAAAACTATATAGGATAAATCTCCTATAGTGTACGCATCTTACTTGGCCAGCTATAACTTCTCCATACTAAAGGGAGCTTATCATATTTTCTTAACAAAGTATATTACACCAAATTCTATAATATATATGATTCTAAATTAGAACTATGAAGATATACTCTTATTTGTACACTACTCAGCTAAAAATAAATCAATACAATCTCTAACCACCACCGAAACCATAAAAAATACACTATCTAAGTGACCAAAACATTTAAGTTATACCTATACATATAGTAACATATCTTCTATCCTATCTCTATAGCAACTGCTACTGACTGAAAAATTCTTTTACTTCTTTTAGCTGTCCTTTGGTGCAAGAAACATATAGTTCATCGCCACACTGTAACACGGTTGTCGCCACTGGTACGATCGGTTGCCCTCCTCGATCAATACTAACAATGATGGCTCCCCTCGGTAATTCAATATCTTTTAACATCGTATCTACATAAGGACATACTACTGACAATCGTGTTTGGAAAAATGTTTGCTCTTCCTCCGCGCCTACAATGCCTTGGCTCATACGAAGTAATAGATTATCATAAATTGGCAATTCTTTCATAAATTCTGCCGTTAAGTATGCAATGATTGCCACCGTTCCTACTTGATATATACTGTGAAAGCTATTTGTCATTTCTAAAACAAGTAAAATCGCTAACAAAGGTGTTCGCATAGAAGCTGCTAGCATACCTGCCATACCACAAATGATAAAACTACCACCGAAGGCATTAGGAAGCATGTGCAATTCTACCAATATACTATGCGTCAACGCTCCCACTGCCGATCCAATCACCACCATAGGTAGGAAAATACCACCTTGTGCACCATTACCATAGCAAATAGATGTTAAAATAATCTTGCCTATAACAATATATACTAGCAGTTGTAATGTCTGTTGATGTTCAACCATCATACTAACTACATCATTGCCGCCACCTAGGAGCAATTGTGAATCCAGTCCTAATAGCGTCACCCCTAGGAATGTGAGTGAAATTTTCCACCCTCTAGAAATCGGAAGTTTATCATATACGGATTTGACACCCACAATCATACGATTAAAAAAGATCCCGAAGAAACCTACCACAACACCTAATATAAGAAGTGTAGCAAAATATTCGATAGGGATACTTTCCATCACAGAGAAACCCAATGACGGCGTTAGGCCAAACACCAAAGAAGTTATTAAATTCGCCGAAATGGTAGCAGAAAAGGTAGGAATCACCAGCTTAGGATAAAAACTCTTGTGCACTTCTTCAAACACAAAGATAGCTCCTGATACTGGTGCACTAAAAGCAGCTGTCAAACCTGCCGCAGCCCCTGCAGATGTTAAAATCCGCTCCTCTCGAAGAGAACTCCCAAACCAATTCGACAGTAACTTACCAGTTGCACCTCCAAGCTGTACCGATGGTCCTTCCCGACCTACAGAGAATCCAACAATGCCTGTAAAAGCACCTCCAAAAAACTTAGATACTAATGTAGGAAAGGGGTTCATATTAAAGATTCCTTTCATTTCCCCTTCGATTTGAGGAATCCCCGAACCACCTGATAGGGGTGCCCATTTTAATAGTAAATGACAACACCACCCTAAGATCATCATAACGATGGTCCATATAATGATTTGCTCTATTGTAACAGTAGCCATAAACACATGACGAAAGTCATTGCCCCAGTGAATGATATATCTGAAAGCAGATCCAATCGTACCTGCCACTATTCCAATAAGAATGCCTTTTACAATTAATAAAAGAAACTCTTCCCTGTCAAAGGTGTTAAAAAATTCTATCTTAGGTCTTTTGAAAATATTGTTTCGTTTATTATGTATCATACTATCACCTTATATACCTTAATAATAGGTATAGTATACAAGGTTACAGTTGATTTGTCATTATGTAAAATAATCGGTATCCTAATATAAAAAGTCAGAATGATGAAAGATCTACTAATTGTAGGAAAACTGATTACTTCATATTATTCATAAGAAACGTCTTAGTAGATATATCTTTGTCATTTGCAACTTCCTGTTCTGCCCTGTCGTTTTTCTTCCTCCCTTCGAGCGTGAAAAAAGCTTACGGGCCGAACTCACCGATTCACTCATCTTTGTACGTCACTTCGTTTCTTCAAAGATGGTTCACTGGGGATCCCAGGCCTAATCATTCATACCTTAGATATTACTTGTCTAATCTAGCTGGAAACAGCTTTCAGATATAACCTTGTCATCTGCGACTTCCTATGTGTTCCTAGCTGTGGATTTTGTGCGCCCCTTTGGGGCTTCAAAATCTTACGCTAGGAACTAAGCGATGCTCTATGATTTGTGCGTCGTTTCTTCTATTTTATCTTTTCATACTTTTCTTTGCCTACTTTGTTCCTGGCTGTGGATTTTGTGCGCCCCTTTGGGGCTTCAAAATCTTACGCTAGGAACTAAGCGATGCTCTATGATTTGTGCGTCGTTTCTTCTATTTTATCTTTTCATACTTTTCTTTGCCTACTTTGTTCCTGGCTGTGGATTTTGTGCGCCCCTTTGGGGCTTCAAAATCTTACGCTAGGAACTAAGCGATGCTCTATGATTTGTGCGTCGTTTCACTCCTACAAATCATGAGCCCTGCTTATCCCAGGCCTATTGTATTATTCCATAGATATTACTTGTTCCATGTTGGCTGGAAACGGCTTAGGCAAATATAACCTTCTCATTGGCGACTCCCTGTTCCTGGCTGTGGATTTTGTACGCCCCTTTAGGGCTTCAAAATCTTACGCCAGGAACTCCCCGATTCACACATCTTTGTGCGTCACTTCGTTCCTTCAAAGATGGTTCACTGGGGATCCCAGGGCGCCCTGCTCGTATGTAAACTCACCAAGTAATAAAAAAAGAGCACCCTTTGGGTGCTCTTTCTTTATTAATCAGCGACTTCCTATCCTCCCAGGCCGTTTCCAGCCAAGTACTTTCGGCGTTTACGAGCTTAACTACTGTGTTCG
>NZ_RQVJ01000002.1 GCF_003999875.1 Veillonella sp. 3310
GTGTTAATTATTAAAGTTTTTTATTGATTTACTTAATTAAATTTGCTATTATGAAGACAAGATGAAATTGTAGAGAAAGTTAATTGTAATGACACCTACACTTTATCAGGCATGTGTGTAATAATTAATCGCGAGTAAAAGGAGAATGATTATTATGAATCAGATTTTCAAAGTTGTGTACAGTGCAGCAAAACAATGTTATGTGGTAACATCTGAGTTTGCTAAATCCAATGGTAAAAAAGCAGCAGTTGTAGCAGCTGCATTGGTATTAACTAGTGGCGTAGGTGCGGTGAATGCGGCTGATGTTGATAGTTTAGATACTCGATTAACTTCTTTAGAAACAACAGTCTCTAAAATTAATGCTAAGGTAACAGCTGGTACACCAGGTGCAGCAGCAAATAATGCGCAAATTGAAGAAAATAAAGCAAATATCGAAAAAAACAAAACTGAAATTGAAGCGCAGGCTACACGAGTTGATAAAGTAGTTGATGCAGTAAGTGAGATATCTACAGACGTTGAAGAAAATGGCAAGAAAATCGATACTAATGCTAGTGATATCCTTACGAATAAAGAGGCGATTGCTGCCAATACAACAAAAATTGGAGAAGCTATTGAGAGTGTAAATGCTAACAATGAGGCTATTACAACTCTTAAAGCGTCTGTAGAGAAAGATGAAGAAAAATTAAATGATGTTGATGAAGCAGTAAAAGCAAATCGCAGTGATATTGATACAAACACTACTAATATCGAAAAAAACAAAACTGAAATTGAAGCGCAGGCTACACGAGTTGATAAAGTAGTTGATGCAGTAAGTGAGATATCTACAGACGTTGAAGAAAATGGCAAGAAAATCGACACTAATGCTAGCGATATCCTTACGAATAAAGAGGCGATTGCTGCCAATACAACAAAAATTGGAGAAGCTATTGAGAGTGTAAATGCTAACAATGAGGCTATTACAACTCTTAAAGCGTCTGTAGAGAAAGATGAAGAAAAATTAGATGTAGTTGATAAAGCAGTAGAAGCAAATCGTAATGATATTGATGCAAATAGTGCTAATATTGAAACTAATAAGGCTGAAATTGCTAAAAATGCAGGAGCAATTAAAGCAGCAGATGATCGTATTACAAAAGTAAAAGAACTTACAGCTAAAGCAATTACAAATGCTATGGAAAAGTTAGGTGAGGAAGTTCTTAATCCATTAGCTACTGATGTAGCAAAAAATGAAGAGAATATCGAAGCTAATAAAAAAGAAATTGCTAAAAATGCAGAAGCAATTAAAGCAGCAGATGAGCGTATTACAAAAGTAAAAGAAAATACAACTAAAGCGCTTACTGATGCTATGACTGACTTAAGTGAAAATATTCTTGATCCAATGGGAAAAGCTGTAGAAAAAAATGAAAAAGACATTGCTGAGTTGAAAGAACAACACTCCGCTCATGAAACTTCTATTACAAACTTGGATAATCGCACAACTGCATTAGAAGCTGTAAAAGGTACTAAAGAAGGCCTTGAAATGCTTAAAAATGTAGAAGCTAAGGTAGATAAAAATACAGGCGATATTAAAACAGTAGCAACTGGCTTAGTTAAAACAGCAGAAAAAATCGATGAACTAACCGATAAAAACGCTGAGCAAGATAATGAAATTTCTGGCAATGCTGAAGCCATCGATGCTAATACTAAAGCTATTGATAAAAATACGAAAGCCGTTGATGAAGCTAATAAAAAATTAGTAGAACATGCAACAGTAATTAATGAAAATACAAAAGCTATTAATGACAATGTAGATAGTATTAATACAAATGCTGAAAGTATTGCTAAAAACACCGGCTACATTAAAGAAATAGTAGAAAAAAATATAGAATTAGGTGAAGCTGTAAAAGAAAATAAAGAGAATATCAAAACAGTAGCAACTGGCTTAATTGAAACAGCAAAAGAAATCGATAGAATAGATGCTAAAGATGCTGAACAAGATGGTAAAATTAAGACAAATACTGAGAATATTAAAACAGTAGCAACTGGCCTACTTAAAACAGCAGGAGAAATTGATGCATTACATGAAAAAGATGCTACGTTAGAAGCAAAAAATAATGCCCAAGATGTTGAAATTAAAGCAGCTAAAGATGCAGCAAAAGTAGCAGATACAAAAGTAAATATGTTAACTGATGTACTTGTAGCAGCATCTGATGAGTTAGAAAAAAATATCAAAGACAATAAAAAAGATTTAGATGATAAAAATCTTGCGCAAGATGGTAAAATTGATAACAATACAAGCACAATTGCGACTAATAAACAGGCTCAAGATGCAGCAAACGAAAGATTTACTGAAAGCATTAACACGTTAAAGAATACTACAGTTCTTAAAAAAGATCATTCTGCAGATATCAAAGCTTTACAAGAAGTAGACAAAAACCATGAAGCTCGTTTAACGACTGTTGAAAATGATGTGAAAACTGTAGGTGCGAATGCAGCGGCGTTAGCAGCGTTGAAACCTCTACAATACAACCCTGGTCAAACTACTCAAGTAATGGCAGGTGTTGGTACATACCGTGGTAAAACTGCTGTAGCATTAGGTGCAGCTCATTATGCTAGCGAAAACTTAATGTACCATGCAGGTGTAAGCTTCGGTAACGGTAACGGCGCAATGGCTAATGCTGGCGTTACAATTGGATTCGGCAGCGGCGAAGGTGCAAAAATGAACTCCTCTAAAGTAGCTGAATTACAAAGCGCAGTAGATCGTTTAACAGCTGAAAACGAACAAGTAAAAGCAGCGTTGTACGATATCTACGCAAAATTACAAGCTAAATAAGAAATAACTTAGAGAATAGATCACTAGGATATCTCCTAGTGTATAGACACTAAGATTATGACAGGAATACATGTTAGGTATACTCTATTTTGGGGTATCCTAACATGTATTTTTTATATGAATCAATATATGTTTTTATCTAAGTGTTCAATGACTAGACTAGAATAGTGACCCATGTAGTGACATACTAAGACTGCATTAGAGTTTCACAGGTGTGGTATAATTGTAATAGAATCTATATAACGTGTCCCTACTTAGGGATTAGGGACGATGAGGAGTCATATGAAATATATTAAGGAGCCTTTACAATTAGACAATCCTTTGGAGTTTTGGCTAAACTTTGAGGGGGAAGAACGGGTCTTTTGGGTGGACCGTCAAAGTGATCGTGTGGTGGTAGGCGCCAAACGATTGGCGGTGGTACAAGATGATATCGACAGGGAACAATATGCGTACGTATTTTATGGGGGCACCTTCTTCCCTACTGTAAAAGATAAAAAATGGAGTAATATGGGCCATGAAATGGTGGCTTTCACCCATTACTATATTGTAGAAAATGGGGAGTCCTTTTATCTGCATGCAGGGGAGGGCGTAGATATACAGCGCCATAAGATTGAGCGCGTAGACCACGCTTTCACAGAAACCAGTGATGATAAACAAGATTGGGATACCTTGATGGATGCCATTTTGACAAATATCCATGATGGGCGCATGACGAAGGTGGTTTCTTCTCGTGAAGTAGAATTTACCAGCCCTACAAAGTTTGATGTGGTGAGTATATTAGACCGTTTGGTGGAGAATAACCCGAATTGCTTTATTTTTGGTTATGAGAAAGAGGGGCGTACCTTCGTGGGGGCATCTCCTGAAATTCTCGTACGTCATCGGGGGGATGAAATTCTAAGCTATGCTTTGGCAGGAACAGCACCAAAGTTTGGTCCTAAGGCGTGGACGAAAGAGCGATTCCTAAATGACCATAAAAATCGGTTGGAGCATAATATTGTGCGAGATCGTATTGTGCATACGATGCGACAAGTAACGAAGGATGTGACCATAGGAGAGACAGGGATTATGGAGCTTTCACGGTTATACCATTTGCGGACCATCATCACCGCTAAGGATAGCACGAAATCCCTCATCGAATGGGGTCAATTGTTACATCCCACACCAGCCCTAGGGGGCGAGCCACGAGAACTGGCGATGGATTTACTGGCTAAGTATGAGACCCATGAGCGCGGCATGTATGCGGCACCATTTGGATTTATGAAGGATATGGGGGATGGCATTCTAGTGGTGGCTATTCGGTCTGCCCTTATCATGGATAACCGACTCTATGCCTATGCAGGATGTGGTATTGTGAGCGAATCCAATAGCGATGAAGAGTACGAAGAAACTATCAATAAAATGGGCACCATATTGGATGCCTTGTAGGATGATACATCCACGTATAGATCCAATTAGGCATGCCATAGGGTAGGATGATGAATCCGTACCGATGTATTGAACAGATACAGGAAGTTAAACAGGAATGTTGAGCAATCAGCATTCCTTTTTTTGTTATGAACCCATGTCTATGTATGTCAGTTAATTATGAACGAGATAGGGGCGTCTAGGTGTTAGATAGATACCCAGTGCAACTCATATGGATACGTACAGAATCTAAAAACAATGGTATAATACATAGTAGATAGTCACTATTAGATATAGTACAATACCACAGGTTGGTATGGGAGATACGATATGAATGAATATATAGCAAGTTTGGTCGATGAGTTATACCAATTAGGGGTGCGCCATGCGGTGTTCAGTCCTGGTTCACGGTCCACTACATTAGCCATGCTCTTTCAAAGCCATGGAGGCTTTCACACGTATATGAATATTGATGAGCGGTCCGCTGGGTTTATGGCGTTGGGCATTGCTAAAGCACAAGGCGAACCAGCCGTGTTAGTGTGCACATCGGGGTCTGCATTGACCCATTATGGCCCTGCTGTGGTGGAAGCCAAGCACAGCGGTGTGCCGATGATCATCTTGTCCGCCGACCGTCCGTACACCTTGCAACAGGTGGGGGCACCGCAGACGATTGATCAACAGAAATATTTTGGCACTGCCGTGAACTATTATGAGGAATTGTCTGTGCCTAGTGAAAGTCACTATTACACGTACCCTCGTCAAGTGGCACGCCGTGCCTATTTGAAAGCGAATGACCACAAACTGGGACCGGTACACATCAATGTACCTTTGTTTGAGCCCTTGGTGCCCAATCGTGAGGAAGAGTATTTTACACAGGGGCGCAGTGCGAACCCTTTCCGCCTCGTGAAACATGAGGAAATAGGGCCTTTGGTATCCTTGCTAGATGGAAAACGAGTACTCATCTTGGGTGGCCCTAGTGTGACGAATCCTAAAACAGTGGTAGAGTTTGCAGAACGAATTGGTGCCGTTGTGATAGGGGACCCTTTGTCCAATTTGCGTCAATATGAGGGCGTCATCAGCACCTATGATGCATTCTTAGCGCATCATGAGCGGTGGGAGGAGTTGCGACCAGATGTGGTCATCCAATTGGGGCAAATCCCTGTGTCGAAGCGGATTCAACAATGGATGGCAACCTTGACGGACATCGACTATATTACGGTGAGTCCTAATGCAGATGTGGTGAATCCTAGTTTGACAACCACTATACATGTGATGGCGAGTGTAGATGTATTCTTAGGGGAGTTGTGTCGTGGCTTATTTGTGATACCAGGACTAAGCACAAGGATAAGAGATAAAGAGCAAAATCTATTCAATATATCTAATGTAGAAGACTCTAATGTAAGCACTGCTGGTGATGAATTAGGAGTGCAACAAGAAAATATAAATGAAAAACATAGAGTAGAGAACGGTAGTGTTGTATTTGCTCAGTATACAATAGCCGACATAGAATATGTAAAAGCATGGCAACAGATAGAATCCGACAGCCGTCAACAATTAGACAAAGTACAAGAAGAACCAACTTTATTTGAAGGTCGTACGATTCATATGTTGCAACACATGATGCCCCATGAGGGACAAATTCTAGTAGCGAATAGTATGTCTATTCGGGATATGGACTATTTTTGGGCCTCTGGGCGATCTCAAGCTAGGGTGTACGGTAATCGTGGCACCAATGGTATTGATGGAACGGTGTCTACGGCGTTAGGGATTAGTACGAATGGGAAACCGACGGTCATGGTTACAGGAGATTTAAGTTTCTTTCACGATTTGAATGGCTTAGCCATTGGCAAGACACATGGTATGAATTTGACCATCATTTTGCATAACAATGATGGTGGCGGAATTTTCCAATATTTGCCACAAAAAGGAGCGGATGATTTCGATTACCTATTCAATACACCGCAGGGCATTGATTACAGTGGACTGGCAACCATGTATGGATTAGACTATGTGAAAGTCACGACAAATGCAGAGTTAGAATTAGCCATGAAACAGTATATCGGTACAGAGGGTATTCATATTATCGAAGTGCCTACGTCTAAAGAAATTAGCCGTGAACTACACAAAGTGTATCGGGTGCAATAATATGAAGTCAATGATTCAAGATATACAAACCTTAGATATACAACGGATGCAGATCAACATAGGGGAGTATCACTACGGAGTGTCTGTAGTAGGTACAGGGAAACCTCTAGTCTGTTTCCATGGGTTTTCGGAATTCGGATCCACCTGGGATGGCATAGAGGTACCAGGCTATCGGTTGATACGGATCGATAGTATGGGTCATGGTAGGTCTGCACGGCCTATGGAATTAACACCCTATACATTGCCGCAAATGCTGAGCGACTTACATAGAGTTATCTATGCCGTAGCCGGTGAAAGCTATGCTCTCATGGGCTACTCCATGGGGGCTAGGTTAGCTTTACTCTATACATTGGAGTATCCAGAGGAAGTGAGTCACCTAGTCTTGGAAAGTGGCTCTGTAGGGATAGAAGATAGAGGGGAACGCCAAGAACGTTATTTTGCAGATAAAGCGTTAGGGAATCGCATTCGTGAGAAAGATATACAGTGGTTCAGCGAGACCTGGGCAAAGTTAGATATTTTTAAGACCCAACAAAGTTTACCTGCAAAGGTACAACAGCAAATTCAGCGTCGACGGTTATTAAATAGCCCCCATGCGTTGGCTTTCACCTTGGAAGGAAGTGGACAGGGTAGTATGCCTTATGTAGGGCATCGATTGTCGGAATTAACTATGCGGGTCTGTTACATTAGTGGCGAGCTAGATATGAAATATACAGCCATCGGAGCACAGTATTTTGGCGATGTCCATTGCATCGTGCCACAGGTGGGGCATAATGTGCATGTAGAAGCGCCAGAGGCGTATAGACAGATGCTGAAACAGTTTTTCTATACTAAAAAATACTAAAAATTATATTAAGCATATGTACTAGAAGAATGAGTAGATATAGCAAGAAATAGTGTTTAAAAGACTATTTACTGTGTATTACAGTAATAGATAACATATCTACTGCATACTACAGTGGTGTCTACTATGTCATGCAGTCATAGATAGGCTATAGTATGAAGCTGATTAGGTATATATCATTTTAATTATCGCAGTAGAAATGAGAGGTGTCCTATGATTACAAATATTGCCCTGTACCATGTACAACTACCGATGAAGTTTACTTTCAAAACAGCAAAGGGCAAAGTAGGTGTTAGGGATACTCTCATTGTTCGTTTGGAAGATGAAGAGGGCTATGTAGGCTACGGGGAATGCGTGGCCTTCGTAGACCCTTTTTATACGCTGGAAACGGTGGCATCTTGTTGGGATGTATTATGCACACGGTATTTGCCAAACCTATTGGGGCAAGAAGTAAGCACCACATTACCACAGCAATGGTTGTCGGAAGGAATGCCTATGACCGTGGCGTCCGTGGAAAATGCTTTACTCCATCTGCAATGTGCTCGTTTAGGGGTTAATACGGTGGAATATGTGTTGCAACAGCCCTTAGCAGCGACCGTGCCTACAGGGATTGTTATAGGCGAGATTCCGCTAGATACTTTGGTGGATGCCGTGTCTAATTATGTATCACAAGGGTGTGAACGTATTAAACTGAAAGTATCCCCCAAAGATGGTTATGAACGAGTGCAACGAGTGCGTTCAGCCTATCCGAACCTTATGTTAGCGGTGGATGCGAATCAAAGTTATACCTATCAAGAGATGGACAAAGTACGGGCATTTAATGGATTTGATTTGGCGTGTATAGAAGAGCCCTTTCAGATAGATAGTTTAGCAACCTATCAACAATATAGGTCAACCCATGATTGGGAGATTACGACACCTATATGCTTAGATGAATCAATATTGAGCTATGACGATTTGGTCTATGCCCATAGCCATGGATTATTAGATGTGCTGAATGTAAAGGTAGGGCGTTTAGGTGGTCTTAGAGAAACGGCTAAGGTCATTCACTATTGTCGTGACCATGGGATTCAGTACTGGATTGGCTCCATGGTGGAATCGAGTATTTCTAAGTGGATGCATGTACAATTAGCGGCTTTAGGCGATGCCTATATGCCGGGAGATTTGTCAGATTCACTGCGTTATTTTGATCGAGATTTGACTAGTCCACCCATTGTTAGTAGAATACAAGACTGCGGTACAAAGGGACTTTCACAATTTGTAGAGGTACCTAATGGTGCTGGATTGGGTGTAGATGTTGATATAGAAGCGATAACATCATATTGTATACATAAGAAATTATGGCAGCTATAACTGATTTGTATACTTTCACAGGATATGGATGTGGTATGATACAATAAGTAGGTAGTATTTGAAAGTCTACAACTTATACGGTGCTAGTAGTTGGTGAAGTATAGCACTGTTACGATAGAGTAAGTAGGAGGTTTGTATGAAAGAGTACATAGATTTATTAAAACGTGAGGTAAAACCTGCCTTCGGTTGTACAGAGCCAATTGCCTTGGCGTTTGCAGCGGCGAAAGCGGCAGAACTGTTGGGAGTTCGACCAGATCATATTCACGGCCGTTTAAGCGGTAATATTATTAAAAATGCGAAAAGTGTGACCATTCCAAATTCAGAGGGTCGTACTGGCATTTACTATAGTCTTATTTTAGGCACCTTAGTAGGCACAGCGGCAAAAGAATTAGAAGTGTTAGAGGACCTTACCCATGAACAAGTAGTAGAGGCAGACCGTTTATTTGAAGCGGATTACTGTGATATCGAGTTAGCAGAAGGGGTAGAAAACCTATTTATCGAAGTCACTGCCGTTGCTGGTGAGCACACGTCTAAGGTGATTGTTCAAAATACACATACTACAATTTCTTATGCAGAAAAAGACGGAGAAGTATTGATTGCTTTATCTCCGGAAGAAGTGGCAAAGCATTCTATGGAATTGTGCTTTGACTCTTGCTATGCATTTGCTAGCACAGTAGATGCGAAAGAATTAGAAGATATTTTAGGCCCACAATTAGATTTGAATATGGCCATAGCTGAAGAAGGTATGAAAAATAATTATGGTTCTAACATTGGTAAATTGATTATTTCCAACTCTTCCTCTATTGCAGATAAAGCTCGTGCCTATGCTGCAGCTGGATCTGATGCGCGCATGGACGGTTGTTCTATGCCTGTTATGATTAACTGCGGTAGTGGTAACCAAGGTATTACATTGTCTGTACCTATTATGATGTATGCCAAAGAATATGGTATCGATCGTGACCATACATTGCGTTCCTTAGCCTTAGCCAATGTGCTAGCTCTATACATCAAACAATATATTGGTCGTTTGAGTGCTTACTGTGGTGTGGTGAGTGCTGCCTCTGCTACAGCGGCTGGAGTAGCATTTTTGTTAAACGAATCTAAAGAAGTTGTTTGGGAAACATTATCAAATGCATTGGCAGGTACATCTGGTGTTGTTTGTGATGGAGCGAAAGCATCGTGTGCTATGAAAATTGGTATGTCCCTTGGTAATTCCTTATTGGCATATACTCAAGCAAAGACGGATAATAGCTTTAAAGCAGGCCAAGGTATCGTCAAAGAAGACATTGACCATACAGTGCAAACGGTAGCGACCATCGCCCGTGAGGGAATGAAGCAAACCGATGTTGTTATCTTAGAAACGATGTTAGAAAAGTAATCTATGCATTATTGGTATAGAGAATGAGAACAATTCTATATTGATTTTTATAAAAGCATAGTGTATGATAGATACATAGATTGATTAGATAGTCACATACTTAGTATGTGCTATGCATAGGTTGTTGCATCAAAGGAGATATTAGAATGGCAATCATCGGTAAACAACTACCAGCGTTTGAATTAGACGCATTCCGTAAACCTGAAATTATTAAAGTGAGCAATAAAGATATCGAAGGTAAATGGAGCGTATTTGTATTCTATCCAGCAGACTTCACATTTGTGTGCCCAACAGAATTGGCAGACTTACAAGATCAATACGCAGAATTGAAAGATTTGGGTGTAGAAGTGTTCTCCGTGTCTGTTGACTCTGCATTCGTTCACAAAGCGTGGTCCGATGCATCTCCTACAATCAATAAAATCGAATACACTATGTTATCCGATATTAAACATGAATTAGCTGATTTCTTCGATACATTCTCTGAAGAATCTGGCCAAGCCTATCGTGGTTCTTTCGTAGTGGACCCAGAAGGCATCGTTCGTGCCGCAGAAATTTGCGACATGGGCGTAGGTCGTTCCGCTGCTGAGTTAGTACGTAAAGTACAAGCTTGCCAATTTGTTGCAAAACATGGCGAAGTATGCCCAGCAAAATGGACTCCTGGTGAAAAAACATTGAACCCAGCAGACCTTGGCTTAGTTGGCAAAATCTAATGTAAATAAACAGCTCTTTTAGACCTTGTGGTTCGAGATTCTTCTCCCTCTCTCTATCGAGTCTCGAACAACACAAGGTGCACTAAATGAGCATGTTGACTATATTTGTAAACTTTCCTAAGAACACATCTTAGATCCTTTACTTCCCATAAAAACGGCAAAGCTATGCTTTGTCGTTTTTATCTTTCAGAAATCATATAGTGCTATTACTAAAAGGTATCCTTTATTCATTTAAATTATTAGATTTAGTTTAAAAATTTGTATATAATAAGGGGGTAAGGTTACACTAGAATACATATAGGAGAATGAGGATGTTAGAAGTTACATACGAACGATTGGCAGCGATTTTTAAAGCCCTTAGCGATGAAACGAGATTGCACATTGTAGACATGTTGTCTTGTAATGAATTATGTGCTTGTGATATTTTGGCTAGTTTTGAGTTATCTCAATCTACCCTTAGTTATCATATGAAAATTTTAATTGATGCAGGTATTGTGAATTCTGTGCGTAGTGGCTTGTGGACTCGCTATTCCATTAATGAAGAAGCATTTGATGAATTTGTTAAATTCTTGCCTGAATTATATAAAACAAAAGATGAGTGCATTTGCGCACAAATTAAATACTGTCGCATCGAAGACGCTCCTCAAGCGGCGGCAGAATAATATGAAACGTTGGATTATGCATGTAGACATGGATGCTTTCTTTGCATCTGTAGAACAACATGATCGTCCAGAATTACAAGGTCACCCTGTTATCGTGGGTGGCCTTTCTTCACGTGGTGTAGTGGCTACATGCAGTTATGAAGCGCGAAAGTTTGGAGTGCGTTCTGCTATGCCCATTGGGAAGGCTAGAAAATTATGTCCAGATGGTATCTATCTATTGCCACGGATGGAACGGTATCACGAAATTTCTGATCAAATTCATGAGGTATTACATCGGTTTAGTCCTTATTTAGAACCCATTTCTATGGATGAGGCGTTTTTAGATATTTCAGGGCTAGGAAAACTCTATGAATCGCCTATGGCAGTGGGTCGTGCTGTGAAAGAGCAAATTAAGGATCTAACGGGTCTAGTCGCCTCTGTCGGGATTGGACCGAATAAGTTTTTAGCGAAGCTTGCATCGGATTTGAAAAAACCGGATGGCTTATACATTATTCCTCATGGGCAAGAGGTAGCACATATTGGGCGCTTACCAGTGCGTAGATTGTGGGGCGTAGGGGCCCATATGGAACAAGCTTTACAACGAGGTGGCTTTCATCAGATTCAAGATGTTGCGCGCCTAGAGTCCTATCACGAGTTAGAACCCTATTGCGGTCATCAAAGTGAACGTATTTATTTGTTATCCAAAGGCATTGATGAGCGTCCTATTGAGTGGAATCGTGAGTTGCAATCCGTAGGCAATGAACTGACCTATGAAAGGGATTTAGTGGATCCAGAGGAAATTGACCATGAATGGCGATATTTTGCGCATCACGTGGCTAAGCGATTACGCCAGAAGGGGCTCAAAGGTCATACGATAGCTATCAAAGTGCGATTACCAGATTTTACAACCAAAACACGGCAAAAACGATTATCCTATCAGACGGACCGAGAAGATGTATTGTATGAGACGGCGTGTGTATTATATAATAAACTTAATGTACAGGGACCGTTTCGCTTGTTGGGAATTACGGTCAGTGGCTTTCACCAGCAGGTGGAACAAGATTCGCTCTTTCAGAGTGAAGAAACAGAGCCAGATCGATTAGCGCAAGTGCTAGATACTTTGGAAGAACGGTTTGGAGAAGATATTGTTACCACGGGAGCTCTGTGGAAACGAAAGTTGAAGGATGACACGACATCGTCTTAGGAGGATAGTATGCAACAATATATATTGGAACAGGAACAGATTGAAGAATTGTTACAAGGATTGCAGACAGCCTATGGTCATTGCAAGGAAGTACAACAGCAATATGTGGCGAATTTAGAGGCGCAACATATGGAATCTCCTGAAATGGCTATGGAAGTGGTAGAAGATTTAGAAAACTTTGCTCATATGTTGGCGCTGCTAGGAAAACAATGGGAAGAACTACGTAGTCTCCAAAGTATGGTAAGGGAGCACTATCTGTGTGATATGATATCTTCCTTAGAAGAGCCAACAGAAGTAGAATCTATGGCTGAGGAAGGTGTGGAAGGCTATGATGTAGGGGTTGCTTTAGGGGTAGACTTTGTGATGGCTGACCGCTGGCAAGGGGAAGAGGCTGTCGAAGAAGTTGTGGAAACCGTTGAACTAAAGCCAGTATCAAGTTCGTTTATGGATTTATTTAGCAGTGCTAGCGAAACGAAGCGTATCCATGAATATGACTATGAAGACTGGGAGTTGGCAGAAGAGGACCGTGCAGATGTTAGTCAAGAGGAGACTGCTATAGACCTAACAAAACAAACTAGTGCAGAGTCTCACTTGTATGATACCTTCGAGATGGGAAAACCCAAAAAAGAATATAAAAAACGTTGTAAACATTGCACAGAAGATTCTCCTATCCCAGAAGAGCGAGAAAAATGTTGTATTGTGAAACAAGAAAAAAAGAAAAAGAAGGAAAAAAGCAAGGATAAGTCGAAACATAAAAAAGAGGCTCATTCTATAGACAAGTGGGCGAAAAAGCTATCTAAATGGGAACGCTATGCAGAAGAACATGGTGATGCATGGACGGAGAAGGTTTTACAAAAAGTAGCCAAAAAAGCAGAGAAAAAGGCAGAGAAAAAAGCAGAAAAGCGAGGGATGAAAGCGATCTTTAAGAAGCATAAACTAGATCGATTTGCGAAGCTAACTAAGGAGGACTAAGGTATGGATGTAGTAAGTATTTTAGGATTTATATTGTTAGGCGTTGCTGTGGCTGCTCTAGGAACGATCATTGGTGCTGGTGGAGGCATGATTTTTGTACCTGTATTTCTATATTTTTTCCCAGAGTGGACGCCAGCCATGGTGGTAGGCACCTCGCTATTTACTGTGACATGCAATGCTATTTCTGGAACCTTGGCGTATGTAAAACAAAAAAAGGTACTGTATAGTGCGGCGATTTTATTTAGTATTGCCACCTTTCCTGGATCCATCATTGGTGCCAGAGTAGTAGCTTATTTTGATCCCAGTGGATTCCGGTTCTGGTTCGGATCTTTCTTGTTGATTATGTCCTTGTTTATAGGATATAAAAATATGAGAAAGGGAGAGCGGAAAGAAGAAAGCTTGCAACTAGAAGAATTGACCTACAATAAAGTAGTAGGTGTTTTAGTGAGTTTGGTAGTAGGCTTTATTTCAAGCTTATTTGGTATTGGCGGTGGATTGATTCACGTGCCAGCCTTGATTTATATGATGGGATTCCCTACGCATATGGCAACAGCTACGAGTCATTTTATCCTAGCTACCTCCACATCGGTAGGGACATTAACGCACTTCTTGAACGGACACATCCATTTTGAAGTGGCCATCCCTTGCGGTATTGGTGCCTTACTAGGTGGGCAACTAGGCGCCTATATTGCCAAACGGTTACGAGCAAAAACAATCTTGATTGGTTTATCTATTGGGGTTGGCATCTTAGCGTTGCGATTAATTTATACATCTCATGTATTGTTCTAAGACATAGAGAACAGATTAAATAGAGAGGATACTATGGGAAAAGGAAAGAAAAAGAAGCAACACCAATCACAGCCACAGCAAACGATTACAACAGCCCGTTTGACGACGATGATCAAATGGATGCTATTCATCAATCATTTGGCGTTGTGCTGGTTCTTTAATGGCAGGGCAGACATGAGTTTACTAGCTGCTAATATGTTGGGCGGCTTAGTTCTTTGTGGGATTTACTGGATGCGTTTCAAGAAAGAAATGTTCACCGATGCAGAGGTAGAGCGTGGTATGCGCTACGTATTATCCTATATTCTGATGACCATGACTGCCTTCTTTTACACTTTGGCGATGTATCGTTCGGGTGAGTTAACAGACACCATGTATTTGATTATTACAGGGGCTAGTTTCTTTGTATGGTTCTGCTTGTACAGCGCTACACAAGGATTTATTAAGAAAAGTGAATAATATGTGATATAAGTTCTCGTTACGTTATAGGTAACGGGAACTTTTTACATTTAAATATTTCGATAAACTATATGAAAAACTATTGCATTTTTAAATTTACTATGTTAAGATATGTACATAATAAATAATAATTATTAATTGCTAATTATACTAATTAGCAAAAACTAAGAAAAGGAGAACAAGTTATGAAAAACTTACAAGCAGTCAACCAATATATTGCAAACTTAGCAATTTGGAACATTAAACTTCACAATTTCCATTTTAATGTAGTAGGATCTCAATTTGTGCCAGCTCACAAATATTTAGAAGAAGTCTACGATGTAGCATTCGACTATTATGATGCAGTGGCTGAGCATGTAAAAATGCAAGGTGAAGAACCTGTAGTACATGTAGCAAAATATTTAGAAATTGCATCTTTAAAAGAAGAACCAGGCAACAAATTCTCTGTAGAACAAGTGTATAAATTCTTAGTAGGAGACTTTGAATTGTTGAATAAAGAAGCTCGTGCCATTCGTGAATCTGCTGATGAAGAAGGCAACTTTGGATTAGTAGCTATCATGGAAGACCACATCGCTTACTATGAAAAACAATTATGGTTCTTACGTGCTACTTTAGGCTAACTCCTCCTGAAAGTAACATCGAACTAATCACATACACTCCATTATATGTGATACTATCCTGAACATTACTAACACTATACAACTATACTATACAACTATACATGAGGACCCCTGCTCAGGGGTCCTTTTAGTATATAGGGGATACCTTTACAAGGTGATAGATAAGGGGATATAGTGAAAATCTAGCTATCGGTGGTATAATACATATAATAGTTGAGAGATGGTGAAAGGGGCGACAGAGAATGAATCGATTTTTACGACAGGGCCGATTACAAACCATAGAACCACAAAAGGATCCATCAGTGGTAGAAGATATGGATACCCTAGTGAGTGAAGTAAGTTCGGATGAGTTTTTGGATATGGTGCAACAAGAGGGAACGCCTAAAGATTTGAATCGAGCTATGGATATGGTAGAACTTGAAGATTCAGCGGAAAACAGTAGACCTGTGGACCCTTATGCAGCCATGACGATTCGCGATTATAGACAATCAGATGTATTGTCAGAAGACTCTAATGAAGACTATGATTCTCCCGATGCAAACGAAACAGAACAAGACCGGTTTTTCCGTGACAACTACAATGATATTATGGAAGATGAGTTAGAATATGACGAGCGAGAGTCCGAAGACTCTGATCACTACAGTCATGATTCTGGAGATAGTTTTGACTTCGACTTTGACGTTGACTTTGACTTGTTTGATGACTTTGATGATGACTAGTAAGGAATGAATAATGACGAAGCCCATACAGATAAGGACATCAGTATGTCCCTATGATTGCCCAGATGCCTGTGGATTGACCTTGACCATTGAGGGAGACCAGTTGCAACAGGTACGAGGTATGAAAACGCATAGTTTCACACGAGGAACACTGTGCCAAAAAATGCAACATTATGAACGAACCGTCCACCATAGTGGACGTCTGACCACCCCTTTGCGCCGTACAGGCCCTAAGGGAAGCGGTCAATTTACACCTATCACATGGGACGAAGCATTACAAGAAATTGCAGAGCGATTTCAATATTGTATCGACACCTATGGTTCTGAAAGTATCATGCCTTATTCCTATGCAGGAACCATGGGAATTTTACAAAAAAGCGCAGGGGATCCGCTCTTTGCTATATTAGGTGCTACCCGTCAAGATAAGGGAATTTGTTCCCCCGCAAAGCGATATGGTTGGGCTAGCCTTATGGGAAACACTTTGGGGAATCGTCCACAAGATATACAACACAGTGATTGCGTGGTGCTGTGGAGCCTCAATGCAGTGGCGACGGATGTACATGTCTTACACGATGTGACCATAGCTCGTCAACAAGGTGCTAAGCTGTGGGTAATTGATACCCACCACACAGAGACAACAAAATTAGCGGATGAAGTCATTATTTTGCGACCGGGCACAGATGGAGCTTTCGCCTTGGGGGTAGCTTATGTGTTAGCCAAAGAAGGACTAGTAAATGAGGAGTTTATCGATCGTCATGTACAAGGCTATGAAGGATTCCGAGATACTGTTATTTCTCAGTATTCACCATCAAAAGTAGCACAGATTACAGGTGTGTCTGAAGAACGAATCATCCAGTTTGCTCGTGCCTATGGAAGTGCTATGGCGCCATTTATTCGCTTAGGCAGTGGGCTTTCACGGTATGGAAATGGAGCCAATACAGTGCGGTGTGTGGTAGCACTACCGGCTTTGGTGGGCGCATATCTACACAAAGGAGGGGGCTTGTTATCGAGTGCATCAGGTAGTCAATTTGTTGGCGGTAAGCGTGTCAGCTGGGAGCGCTTTCAGAGGAAAGAAACCCGATTAAATCCTATGATTCATTTAGGGCCCATGTTAACAGAAGCGGCTAACCCACCGATTAAAGTCCTCTATGTATACTCTAGTAATCCAGCGGTGACATCGCCGGACCAAACGGTGGTGCGTAAAGGATTAGCCAGAGAAGACCTGTTCACAGTCGTTCATGAACGATTTATGACAGATACGGCGAAGTATGCGGACATTGTACTCCCTGCCACATCGTCTGTAGAGCACAATGATGTATATAATTCCTATGGTCATTACACTATCGGTTGTGGCTATCAAGCCATTCCTCCAGTTGGTGAAAGTCGTTCTAACTGGAATACTATCTGTAGCATTGCCAAAGCGATGGGTATTGATAATCCTGTATTTGCCATGTCAGAATTGGAGATGATTGAAGACATTGTACGACATGCATCGATTCCAGTAGACATACAAGATAGAATCTTGGCAGGGGAGCTGGTGGAGATGGACTTATCAGACACGTATAAACTGGAGTACGGTACATCATCAGGTAAAATCGAGTTATACAATCCAATAGAGGCTGATCCATATCCTGTGTATCGTGAAGCTCATGGAGATACAGCGGAGTTTTTCCTCATCAATGGAACAGACCCACGCATATTGGACTCTTCTTTTTGCGAGTTACAAGAGGATGTACCTCAGATGATAGCTCGCATGCATCCAGAGGATGCTCTCAGTAAAGGGGTATTACACAGTGAGTTTGTGCGCTTGTATAATGAGCGAGGATCCTTGCGAATTGCTTTGGACATTGACGACACTGTGGCTAAAGGGACGATTGTGAGCTGTGGCGTATGGTGGCAATCGCAGTCTCATGATTCAACATATACGATGAATGTGCTGACTGCCTCCAGGCCAACCGATTATGGGTGGGGAAGTACATTTTACGATGTAAAAGTGGATGTAGAACCATGCGATTAAAAGGGTTAGGCTATAGTTAATCCATGTAATTTATCTATCAATCATAGCTCGCCTGTATATGCATAATCAGTATAGACAAAGCCATTTCCGACGAGGGAAATGGCTTTTTATTTCGTCTATAATTAGATATAATAAGAAAATAAGCATAAAAATTGTTTTTATACAGTGTATATTTGTTAGTATAGAATGTATTTGAAAGGAGAGCGTATGTCAGATCATACTCAACTATCGGGGCGAGCCTATATTGCTATCGGCCTGATGCTGTTTGCTTTATTTTTTGGGGCAGGTAACTTAATCTTCCCCGCTACCTTAGGTCAACATGCTGGTACTAATGTGTGGTGGGCTATTTTAGGGTTTATCGTCACTGGTGTAGGCTTGCCATTATTAGGGGTAATGGCCATGGGCTACTCTGGCAGTCGCAATGTACAGAGCTTGGCTAGTCGTGTGCATCCAGTGTTTGGGGTCTTATTTACATTGGCATTATATATATCTATCGGCCCTGCCTTTGCCATTCCTCGTACGGGAACTGTATCCTATGAAATTGCAGTAAAACCATTTTTAGGCGGTACTGCCTCGGATACAGCACAAACCATATTCCTCATTGCTTTCTTCCTATTGACCTTGTGGCTATCTATTAATCCACAAAAACTGGTGAATCGCATTGGTAAAGTGTTAACACCAGCCTTGTTAGTGACAATTGTGGTGTTGATTATTAAATCTTTGATTACTCCTTTGGGGAGCTACGGTACGCCAACAGAGGCTTACGCTACTAGTGGAACAGCTTTCTTACAAGGGTTCTTAGATGGGTACAACACATTAGATGCATTAGCATCCTTTGTGTTTGGCATTTTGGTCATCGAATTTGTTACACTTTCAGGGGCACAAACACGTGATGAAATTACACGTGCTACACTGAAAGCTGGCTTAATCGCCGTAGGCTGCTTGGGCGTGGTGTATATCTTTATTGCTAGCTTGGGCGCTACTAGCGTAGAACAGCTAGGCATCTTAGATACGGGAGCACCTGTATTAGCAGAATCAGCTCGCTTATTATTCGGCGACTTAGGGGCCATGATCTTGGCAGTCATCGTATTGCTAGCATGCTTGACGACGAGCATTGGACTGGTTACCTCTTGCGCCCAGTACTTTAGCACACAATTTGGAGGCTTATCCTATAAAGCCTATGCCGTATTGTTTGTACTGATTTCCATTGGTGTCGGTATGTTTGGATTGAAAACTATCATTACAGCAGCCATCCCAGTGTTGATGTTCCTGTATCCATTGGCTATTGTGTTGATCGCCTTGGCATTCTTGGATCCTGTATTTAAAGGGCGTCAATGTGTGTATGCATGGACAGTAGGCACAACGTTTATCACAGCTCTTGTATCTGGCTTAGAAACAGCGAAGGTAGACTTGGGGAGCTTAGGACAATTCTTTGCTACACAAGTGCCAATGCACGGCATTGGTATGGACTGGGTTGTATTCGGTGGCGTAGGATTCGTGATTGGACTCATACATCGGGCGTTGGTGAAAGCCTAAACAATTGCATCATATCTGATATAATTACATATATAATAAGGTATCTATTAAAAGGTCTTCTTTAGAATTAGGTTTATAGAATCTAAGAGTATAAAGAAGACCTTTTTGCATGTGTTTTTTATGCATACAAAACGTTAAAAATGTTGACGGGGAAAATGAGTGTTATAGGACAACATGAGTTGGTTTTAATAGCAATGAACTTAGTTAAGTACTAAGTTTATTGAATTATAAAATTGAAACATATAGATTGATAGAGAAAACAAAAAGCTACACAGTAGAATATATCTACGTGTAGCTTTTATGTATATAACCTTATAGGCATTATTACTCCAAATCATCGAAATCGAAGGCAGCAGCTTTTGTATAGTTTGTAACTTTCGCTTCAAAGAAGTCAGTTTTTGTGCTGTTCAAGTTGGAGAAACTTTCAATCCAAGCCATAGGGTTTTCCTTGATGTCTGGATATAACGGTTGCAAGCCGATGGAATCAGCACGTTGGTTCGCTAAGTATTTGATGTAGCGTTCGATCAATGTGTTGTTGATGCCCAAGATTTTGTCATCAGTGATGTATTGGCCCCAAGCAATTTCATTTTCAGTACCTTCACGAAGCATTTGTGTTAACTCAGCTTCTAGTTCAGCAGTGAATAATTCAGGGCGCTCGATGCGAAGTTCACGGATAATATTTTGGAACAATACTAAGTGAGTTACTTCGTCACGATTGATATATTTGAAGATTGTGGAAGTAGCCGTCATTTTACCTTGGCGAGCCAATGTGTAGAAGAAGCTAAATCCAGAGTAGAAATAAATGCCTTCTAAAATATAGTTGGCCATGATAGTGCGGATTAAATTGTGCTCCGATGGCTCATCACTGAAGCGTTGGTAAATGTCGGCGATGAAGCGGTTACGAGCCAATAAATGCTCGTCTGTACGCCACTCATCATAAATGCGGTCACGAGTAATTGGATTCGTTACCGTATCCAAAATGTAAGAATAGGATTGAGCGTGGATTTCTTCTTGGAATGCTTGGATATTCAATAAAGAAGCCACTTCAGATGCCGTAATATAACGGCTCAAGTTTGGCAAGTTTTCGCTTTGAATAGAGTCCAAGAAATTTAAGAAAGAAATAATCTTATCGAAAGCACGGCGCTCGCTATCTGTTAAATACGGGAATTGCTTAATATCTTCGTTCAAAGAAATTTCTTCGGGAATCCAGAAATTGTTCAGCATCGTGCGATACAATGTATTCGCCCAATCGTACTTAATACGATTCCATTCCCGTAAATTCGTCGTATTACCGCCCACCATACTTTGCGTGCCGCGGTCACCATGTTCATTAAAAATCAGTTTCTTTTCCATGAAAGTTGATCCTACCTTATCTATAATCAAAATATGTATATAAATTATTATGAAAGCCTGGATATGATGCATGCTTTCATAGAGATGTAGATGCATACTACCCTCTATTATACTAAAAAGGTGGAGAAAATGGCAATCAAAAAGCACAGGAGTACCAGTCCTGTGCTTTTTTGTGTACCCTACGCTAGAATACGTTTCCTGTTAATTTAGTACGCTTTTATTGTAGCACGATAGTAGAGAAATAGGAAAAGTAATTGTTGTTGGTAGTAGTATACAGCAAAAAATAAAAAGTGGGAAAATAAGTCGCAAGAGATTTCTGTATACTTTATTCTAATATACGTTTTATACTTCCGTATTCTCCAACAAAAAATCAACTACATGTTTGTGAACAATTCCATCCTGGCTAAAGTCAACGGTATCCATGGAGAGAACAAACTTAGGGTAATTATCTTGTACATGAGCATAGACGCCAAATTCACGTTGTCGTGTGGCTTCTGTTTCCATGAGATAGGACACTTGATAGTATATTCGTTCTTTATCTTTAGTGGCGATAAAGTCGATTTCCATATCTTTTACTTTCCCAATTTCTACGGTATATCCTCTAGAAATCAGCTCAATATATACGATATTTTCCAGGGCTCTTTCAATATCTTTCGTATTAGAATACCCCTTAGCAGCCCGAAATCCATGATCCGTAAGGTAATATTTTTCATCGATTTTAAGATTTTTTTTACCGACCGTATCGAATCTAGACACCTTTTTCAGGATGAAAGCTTGCTGACAATAGTCTAAATAATTCAGGATAGTATCAATAGAAACATCCCGATGCTCGCTCTTTAAATACTTTTTAATACTAGTTGCCGAAACAGGGGACCCTATATTTTGTATAGTAAATGATAGGATTCGATTGAAAATATCTACACCGCGAATCTTATTGTGTGTTAACACGTCTTTAATCAAAACCGTATGATACACATCATTTAGATATTTATAACTACTATTTTCTTCTAAGTTAAAGTATTTTAAGGTAGGCATGCCACCTAATTGGATGAATTTAGTGAATAGATCTTCCTTACTCAGGTGTTTCTCCTGAAATACTTCTATAAACTCATCAAATGTAAATGGTTGTATTTCAAACTCTACATATCTGCCAGCAAGAAGTGTAGCAAGCTCGCCAGAGATTAAGGAGGAATTGGAGCCAGTAATATAGATATCACAATCTCTATCAACACGCAGACCATTTACAACTTTTTCCCAATCTTGGACCAATTGTATCTCGTCAAAAAAATAGTAGAGTTTTCCATCCAAGTGTTTCGTTGTTTCTATGAGATGCTTAGCTAGTAGTGCTGCAGTGTTTATCTCTAAAAATTCTAAGGATTCAAAATTAATATAAATTTTTTGTTCATCAGGTACTTCCTGCAAGATAGTATTTTTAATGATTGTTAATAAAGTAGACTTCCCCACACGACGCATACCTGTGAGAATTTTAATCACTGGTTTATCAATAAATGGTTCTATTTGTGCCAAGTACTTAGGGCGTTTAATATATTCCACGGCTAACACCTCACTTTCATTGATTCTATTATACTCGAAATAGATGTATATTCCAACAGTGATTTCGACTATACTCGAAATCATTAGAATTTATATATATAATTTCGAGTATAGTCGAAATTATTAGTAGATATTAGCGTAAGTTCGATTATAGTCGACATCTGTAGGAGTTTCATGATATAAAATGCCTAAAATATCAACATATCGTAAATATTTGTGATATAATAAAGATAAAGAAGCGTCATCAACGTGAGTTGGGCTCATCTCTTCCTACGATGGGAGGAGGTGATACTATGACGAAATACGAAAAAATCAGCTTGATTATTTCTATTTTATTATTAGTAGTTAACATTATTGCTTTATATAAATAATGAAAACGCCTAACGTAAAGAGGTATCTCACCACCTCAACACGTTAGGCCATTTCATTTCACCGTTTTTTTGAGATGAGCCTAACGCCACAACACGTTGATGGCTCTTCTTGTTTCTATGTCAAGTATACCATAGTTACTTACAGAATACAAATCCGCCCCTCCCCGAAATAACGACGTCGTTCCGACTACATCTTTGGCGGGGGATTTATCTAATTTGAAATATATCAAAAGAGCACGGTGTGCTCCGAACAAACATTATGAAATACCGTTTGAGAGGAGCATGCCGTGCTCTTTTATTGATTACATATAACCCCGCCAAAGATTAGGAGGAACAACTAGTGCATTCATCCATTTCTAAGGATTGGTTACGGATATAGTAAATTGTTTTAATGCCTTGTTTATAGGCTTCCACATATAAATCTAGAATTTCTTTTGCTTTCATTTGTGGCGTAATATACAAGTTGAAAGACTGCGCTTGGTCGATATGGCGTTGGCGGATACCGCAGGCTTTAATAGACCATTGTTGATCGATAGTATGTGCTTCTTTGTAGAACCACATCGTTTCATTGCTCAAATCAGGCGCTGTTTTCGGAGTGAAGCTACCTTTTTTCTCTTCGATGAAGAATTTTTTGAATATTGGGTCAATGCCAGCTGTGGTATTAGCAATATTGGATGTGCTGCCTGTCGGTGCGATAGCCATTAAGTAACCGTTACGGATACCATATTTGGCTACGTCAGCTTTCAGTTGTTGCCATCTTTCAGAGGTATAACCACGGCGTTCAAAATATTCTCCAGTTTCCCATTGAGACCCTTTGAAAGCAGGATACGCTCCTTTTTCTTTTGCTAATTCCATGGATGCCTTGATGGCAGCATAGGCAATATTTTCAAACAATGTATCAGCGATTTCCAAGTGTGCATCACTTTCCCATTGTACTTTATGTTTCACCAAATAGTGGTGGTAACCGCTAGTGCCAAGCCCGATAGCGCGATATTTTTCGCTAGTCACACGAGTTTCAGGCACAGGGAATTGGTTGATGGTGATAACATTATCCAACATACGCACCTGTAAAGCGATGTTTTCTTCCAATTCTTCGTCAGAGGTTTGGCCTAGGTTGATAGAGTTCAAATTACACGTTACCATGTCCCCCGCTTTCGTGCGAGTCACGATGGAACCATCGTCTTGGATAATCTCTTCATCTAAATCAGTGAACCCAACGTTTTGTGCGATTTCATGGCACAAGTTGGACGCATAAATCATACCCGCATGTTTATTAGGGTTCGCACGGTTTGTCGTATCTCGGAAGAAGATAAACGGTGTACCTGTTTCTACAGCGGAACGCATGATTTTTTTCATCATATCCAAGGCGCTTACTTCGATGCCGTGTAAATCTGGACTAGCTTCACAAGCTAAATATTTTTCTGTGAAAGCTTTATTCGTATCGTCATCGTAATAGTCTTCTAATTGAAAGCCCATCACACGAGATACTTCATGTGGATCGAATAATGTGAAGTGCTCACGGTTGATAACACGTTCCATGAAAATATCTGGCACAGATAGAGCAGGGAAGATGTCATGCGCTTTACGGCGATCGTCACCATTGTTCGTACGAAGCTCAACGAATTCGTAGAAGTCTTTATGCCATACATCAAGTGTTACCGTAGCGCCACCTTTGCGTTTCCCCAATTGGTCTACCGCAACGGCTGTATCGTTGTATAAACGAATCCAAGGGATAACGCCGCCAGAGGAGTTTTTATAGCCACGAATATCGGAGTTCAAGGCGCGCACTTTACCAAGATAAATACCAAGAGCGCCACCATGTTTAGACACACGAGAGAACTTCGCATTCACGTCGTAAATGGACCATAGATTATCTTCCACACCAGAGATAAAGCAAGAGCTTAGTTGATGGAATGGTGTACCTGCATTTGCCAATGTTGGAGTAGCAGTGGTCATTTTTAACTCGCTCATTAAGTCATAGAATTTTTTGGCGTAGTAGACCTTTTTGTCGCCTTCAATGACAGCTAAATGCATAGCGATAGCCATGAAACGTTCTTGAGGAAGTTCAAAAATTTCCTTGTTGAACCCTTTCACTAAATAGCGGTCTGCTAATAACTTAATACCTTCATAGTTAAATAAGTAATCACGTTTTGGTTTGATATAGTCGCCTAGTTCTTCTAATTCAGCTTCTGTATATTGTGTTAAGAAGAAGTCTGCATAGCGACCAGCATCCACCAATGTTTTCACCAAATTAGTGAAGTTACCATAGCCGAAGGCTTTGTATTTGCGGTTGATAGCAGCTTCTTTGTACAAATCGAATAAGTATAGACGAGCTGCCACGAACTGCCAATCTTGGTTCATGCGGTTTACCATGTTGCCGAACCCATCGTCTACCTTTTGGATGACTTTCTCGATGGCAGTTTGAACAAGGGTTTGTTGAATTTGTTTTGTAGTCATACCGTCTACGAATTGTAATTTACAATCCATTTCTAGTTCGATAGGATCACAAGAATCTAGGCCTAAACAAGCAAAGGCAACCATTTTCTTCGTTTTTTCTACCGATAATGGCTCATAATGGCCATCCCGTTTCTTGATCATAATGCTCATGAGTGTCTCCTTTTTCTGACGATGTCGTTTTTGTATTCATTGTAAAGAGTATGCACATATATTGAATATATGTGAAAGTATATCCGGCTAACATATGTATTAGGCCTTGACCATAAAAGGACTCCCATTTACAACGTGTAAATGAGAGTGCATAGATATGTTTTCACACGGACTCAATATCAATATATTGTATAGCGATGAAGCACTTTGGCACAACATCTTCTAAAATTATACTATAGGAGTCGTTTTTTCACAACGCTCTCAGCATGTCAAAAATGCATACCATAATGAGGAAAAAATACTTTACAAAATATAGTGAGTAAAAATGTGCTGATCTTATATAACCTAAGTATGGGGAGGGATATAGGCTACTGATAGAAACTAGTTAAAGGATTAAACAACACGTCCAATTAGAGAGTATCATCAGTGAATGAGAGGGGAGATAGTGATTAGAGGGGGGGAAGAAGATGGAAAAAAATAGATATGACTTGTATGTGATATGTGATAAAAATCAATATATTGTATTATAAATTTAAGTCATATTATTAATGCTAAAAAAGTATAAATAGATATGAAAAAAATTAATGAGAAAAAATATCACATAGAAAAAAGAAAACCTTTTAAAAGCATTTTACTAATGCGTTTTGGAAGTAAAATTTAATAATGACAAAAAATTATAAAACCTAAAAAATTGTGTAATAATAAGATAATTGAGGGAAAGATAAAAGTACACTGTATAAGTATAAATTGCATGGAAATTAGCTTGAAATAATAGTATTGTTATATACTTATATAAAACCTATGAAAAACGTTATCAAAACCGCTTAATCCCTTGTAAAAAAGGGGTTTTTAAGGGGGTGGTGTGACAATTGTAACACTTTGAAATAGCGTATATAATAAGGCTATAGATTGATGCATATGTCAGTCATATATGCAGTTAAACATAGTTCCTTATTTCAGAACAGTATGTAAGAGGTATAGTTCAAAATAAGACAAGTGTTTTTGAGGAGGTACGTATGGAACAATATGATGTTCTCGTAGTAGGTAGTGGTGGAGCAGGCCAACGAGCTGCTTTAGAAGCTGCACGACGCGATGGTTTGCGTGTAGCATTGATCACAAAAATTTTCCCAACACGTTCTGCCACAGCAATGGCACAAGGTGGTGTTAATGCGGCGTTAAATAACGTAGCAAAAGAAGACTCCACAGAAGTTCATACATTTGATACAGTAAAAGGTTCTGACTATCTTGGCGACCAAGATGCTATCGAATTCTTCTGTCAACGTTGCCCAGAAGGCGTATTAGAAATGGATTTCATGGGAACTCCTTTCTCTCGTACAGACGAAGGCAAAATCGCACAACGTAACTTTGGTGGACAGTCCTATCCACGTACATGCTACAGTGCGGATAAAACTGGTCATGTGATTCTTCATACAACATATGAACAATGTCTTAAAGAAGGCGTGCATTTCTTACAAGAATGGTACCTATTAGATATCGTTGTAAAAGACGGTAAAGCTGGTGGTGCTATTATCTGGAATATGAAAAAAGGTAAAGTAGAAATTATCAAAGCTAAATCCATCGTATTATCCACTGGTGGTGCTGGCCGTGTATTCTGGACTCGTACAACTAACCCATTCCTTTCCACTGGTGACGGCATGGCAGTAGCTTTCCGTGCTGGTGTAGGTTTGAAAGATATGGAAATGATCCAATTCCATCCAACTGGTCTTGGTAAAACTGGTATCTTGATGTCCGAAGCTGTTCGTGGTGAAGGCGGATACTTGTTAAACGTTGAGGGCGAACGTTTCATGAAAAAATACGCTCCTAACAAAATGGAATTAGCGTCTCGTGACGTTGTTGCAAAAGCAATTGAAGATGAAATCGCAGCAGGTCGTGGTTTCAACGGAACTGGTCTTGATGCTTATGTAGTAGCAGACCTTCGTCACTTAGGACCAGAAGTTATCATCGAAAAACTTCATGGTATCCGTGATTTGGCTCTTTGCTTTGAACATTGCGATCCACTAACTGATCCAGTGCCAATTCGTCCTACTTGCCATTACATCATGGGCGGTATCGACGTAGTTGACTACAAAACTTGTGCAACAGAAATCCCTGGTATCTTCGCATCTGGTGAAGCTTCTTGTATCTCTATCCATGGTGCTAACCGTTTAGGCGGTAACTCCTTGGCAGACGGCGTTGTATTCGGTAAAGTATCCGGTGCAGGCGCTGCTGACTATGCGCAAGCTAGCACATTCGCAGATTGCGATGCTGAATTACAAGCAAAAGCTGAAGAATGGGAAGCTAAATTCGTTGAAGTTACATCCCGTACTTCTGGTCGTCCAGTAGCTGAAATTCGTGATGAATTGGCAGTAGCTATGTGGAATAAAGTAGGTATCTTCCGTAACGAAGCAGGTATCACAGAAGCTCTTGAAGTAATCGAACGTTTAACTAAAGAGTATGAAACTTGCTACGTAGGTGATTCCAACCGTACTTACAACATGGCATTCGTTAACTACGTAGAAATCAAATCTATGTTAACAGTTGCGAAAGCTATTGCATTAGGTGCGTTAAACCGTAAAGAATCCCGTGGTGCTCACGTTCGTGAAGAATTCCCTAAACGTGATGATTCCCAATATTTAAAACATACAATTTGGAAACTTGGCGCAAATGGCGAATACGAAATGTCCGAACGCGATGTAGTGTTCACTAAATACGAACCACAAGAAAGGAAGTACTAAGATGAGACAAATTACTTATCATATCCACCGCTTTAACGAAGGCCGCGCGTATGTACAGTCTTATACTTTCGATTATGAAGCAGACCGTACTATCCTTTGGGGCTTACAAAAAATTAAAGATACATTAGATCCAACATTAACTTTCGTAGCAGCTTGCCGTTCCGCAGTATGTGGCGCTTGCTCCGTGAAAGTTAACGGTCAAGCAATGCTTGGTTGTGAAGCTAAAATCGACGAAATTACAGAACGTTTCGGTTCTGACGAAATCACAGTAGCACCAATCGGTAACTTTGATGTCATCCGTGACTTAGTAGTTGACTGGGAAGCAAAAGTTAGCCGCTTGAAAGAAGTAGCTCCTTGGATCTTCGTAAAACCAGAATTCACTACTAAAACTGGTACTCGTCAAACAGCTGCAGATTTCAAAAAATTCGTTATGAACACAGAATGTATCCTTTGCGGATGCTGTGCTTCCGAATGTAACAAATTGTCTGCTAATCGTGAAGACTTCTTAGATCCATATGTATATACAAAAGCTAACCGCTTTGTAATGGATTCCCGTGATGTGTCTCCAATGGCGCATACTACACCAGCTTTCAATCATGGCTTGTGGAAATGTGTACATTGCATGAACTGTATCACTCGTTGTCCTAAACATTTGAAACCAGAAAAAGATATTTCCAACCTTCGCCGTGTAGCGACAGAAGCTGGCTTGTCCAACAAAGGTACTCGTCATGCTATCGCGTTCAAACAAGACTTGTTAAAAACTGGTCGCCTAAACGAAGTAACAATGAGCTTGAAAACAGACGGATTATTAGATTCCGCAAAACAAGGTCTATACGCTCTTCGTTTATGGAAACATGGCAAAATCAATCCATTCGAATTGGTAGTTCCTCATAAACCAGTAAATGGTATTGAAGGTGTTCGTACAATCGGTCGTGCAGTAGAGGAGGCTGGAAAATAATGAAATACGGATTTTTCCCAGGTTGCGTATTAGAAGGCGCATCTAAAGAAGACTACTTAGCAACCGTTGCAGTAGCGAAAAAATTAGGTATCGAAATCCAAGAATTAGACGGATGGACTTGCTGCGGCGCATCCCACGTTCAAGATATCGATCCATTATTGACTCTTTCCACTAACGCTCGTAATATCGCGTTGGCTGAAAAAGAAGGTCTAGATATTCTTACAGTTTGTAACACTTGTACGTTAATGCTTCGTGAAGCTAAAAAAGAGCTTGATGAGCATGAAGTAACTCGTCAAAAAGTAAACAACATTCTTGGCGAAGCAGGTATGAACTATAAAGGTACTAGTGAAGTAACACATTTCTTGTGGGTGCTTATCCGCGAATATGGTTTAGATAATTTGAAAGCAAAAGTGACTCGCCCATTGACTGGCCTTCGCGTTGCTGAATATTATGGTTGCCATATCCTTCGTCCAGAAGAAGAAATGGGCTTTGAAGATATGCAAATCCCAACAAGCTTGGCAGACTTGATTACAGCATTAGGTGCGACTCCAATTGATTTCTCCCGTAAATTAGATTGCTGTGGTTTCCATGCAGTATACCCTGCACATGATTCTGTAATGCAAATGACTGGTTCTATCAATGCAGATGCGCAAAAAGAAGGTGCTGATTGTGTCGTAACACCATGCCCACTTTGCCAAATGCAATTGGATATGTTCCAAAAAGAAGCAAAAGCAACTGTTCCAATGAATGGTGATATGCCTATCATCCACATGAGCCAATTAATTGGTCTTGCATTGGGTTGCACTCCAGCAGAAATGGGTATGACAGATCGTCACTTGGCAAGCACTGCTTCCTTGAACCGTTTCTTATAATCAGAAATATAATCATATCACACAAACTTACAACAGGTTGTCCTTCGGGGCAACCTGTTTTTTCATCTATTCTTGGGGTATAGGCCCAAATGAGTTGGTTTTAATAGTGATGAGCTTAGTTACATGCTTGGTTTATTGAATGTTAAAGTTGCTTTAATAAGTGTCGAGGATGATAAAGAGAGGGGGGCTTGATAATAAACCAAGTCAAAAGCGGATATTATTCTATAGTCATCTTTTAAAAATAATATATAACTACTATAGTATGATAGGTTTAATAAGCGAACATATATATTGAAAATATAGAACAAATATGCTATTATACTCCTATAGAGGAGGGATAGTATGGCAGTGTATATGTGCTTAGATTTGAAGAGTTTTTATGCGTCTGTGGAATGTGCAGATTTAGGGGTAGATCCTTTCACTACGCCATTAGTTGTAGCAGATGCATCACGTGGGCTAGGGGCGATTACACTGGCTATTTCTCCGGCACTCAAGCGATTAGGTGTCAAGAATCGATGTCGTTTGTTTGAGATTCCCTCCAACATTGAGTATATGGCAGTGAAACCTAGAATGCGACGATATATGGAGGTATCTGCCTCTATTTATGGTGTCTTACTGGACTATGTGGCACCAGAAGATATTCATGTGTATTCCATTGATGAATATTTTATCGATGTAACGCCATATAGCCGATTATATAAGAAAACATGGCGTGAATTGGCGTTGCTATTCAAACAAAAGGTACTGGAACAAACTCATATTCATGCCACGGTCGGCTTAGGAAGCAATTTGTTTCTAGCTAAGGTGGCTCTCGATGTGTTAGCAAAGCATGAGCCACAGGGGATTGGCGTTCTTAATGAAGAGCTGTTTAAAGAAAAAATCTGGCATCATCGACCCATCACTGATATTTGGCAAATCGGAAAGGGAATAGCAAGCCGGTTACATAAGTATGGCGTAGTAGATCTACATGGTATCACGACTGTGCCAGAGGATAGGTGGTATAAAGAATTTGGTGTGAATGCAGAGCTACTCATTGATCATGCTTGGGGGCATGAGACGTGTACGATGAAAGAAATTCATGCCTACCGACCGGCAAAACATTCGTTGTCGAGAGGACAAATTTTGCTGCGAAATTATTCCTATGAGGAGTGTTTTGTGCCCCTTCGGGAAATGGTAGAATCTTTAGTATTGGAACTGATTGCAGAAGAAGCACTGACGAAATATATCTCCTTAGGTGTGCGGTATGCAGATCGAACAGTGAAAGGTACTGGTGGATCAAGACGATTATCGAAGTATACGTGCTCTTTAGATGTACTTTCACAGACGGTACTGGAATTGTACAAAGACACTGCCCACCCTCATCAAGCGATTCGGCAGTTATCGGTAGGATTTGATGATTTAGTAAACCGTGAGGCCGTACCTTGGGAAGAAGATTTGTTTTCCATGTCTCAGGATAGGGAAGAAAAGGCATATCAAGTGGAACGGACTGTATTGACTATAAAGGAAAAGTTCGGCGGTAACTCCATACTCCGTGCTAGCAGTTTGCAAGAAGAGGGGACTATGCAGTTTCGTAACACCTTGGTGGGAGGACATAATGCAACATAAACGACCGAAAATGACATTGTTACAGCGGGCTAAACAATTTATGCCCTTTGCGGCATTAAAGGGATTTCAAGAGTTGTTGGATGAAACAGCACGATATAAAGAGTGTCGTAAAGAGCTTTCAGAGGAGCAATTGGAAGTGTTAGACAAACAGTGTAAGGGGCTAGTGATAGGGAATTTAGTCAGTGTGGTGTATCACAATGGACGAGCCTATGATACGGTGCAAGGACGATTACAGCAGATTGATACAGTGTATCGAACGATGACTGTAGGAGACGTGCTTGTTCCTATGTCTCATATTATGCGAGTTACCACTATCGGCTGAGTATTGACCATTTTTGTAAATCATGTAGAATGGTACATATAAGTCATGTGCTAGATAGATGAGCTATGGCGAATACATGAGAACAGGATGGACATAATGAAGCAGAAACGATATAGAGCGTATGGATGGTGGGTCGTAGGATTGAGTTTACTCTTAGCTTTGCTAGGGGTAGGCTGGAATATGTATGTGAAATATACAACGCCAGTAACGAAATATACGGTAGAAGCAGGCGACTTTGAATTGCAAATACCTAAATTAGATGTTACTAGCACGACGATTTCCTTAGCTTGGCATCCAGTGGATGATGATCGATTGGCGGGGTATGATATTTACGTTAATCAAGAAAAAGTGAAAAAAATTCGCCCTAATACAAAGGGAGGAACTATGATTCCTAGGGTAGAGTTGAATGGATTGGATCCTGATACAGTCTATGTGGTGCAAGTAAAAGCGGTGGATGAAGCGGGTTCTACCGTATCTGATTCTTCCAAGGTGCCTGTCAAAACATTGCCTCGAGAACCACGGTTAGAGGCGACAGCTTATGGCGCTGTAGGGGATGGAGTTACAGATAATACGGTAGCTTTGCAAAAAGCGATACGTGATACCCCTGCAGGAGGCATCTTACATCTCAGTAAAGGTGTATACCGCACAGGAACGCTATTCTTACATAGCTATATGACCTTGGAACTAGATAAGGATGCCGTGTTGATGGCGGTCAATGATAGCGCGGCCTTTGTGAAACCTAATTATGTGGTAACAGGAGGTACGCCGTATTTAGGGCTTTTACAATTAGAAGGTGATGACCAAGGCCCTATTGAAAGTGTTGTCATTCGTGGTGGTACTATTGATGGATATGGGTGGAAAGAAGACCTTTTGCAAGAGGAGAGTGGAGCTGAAACGGATGCAGTGGCACAAGTTGCTCTTGATACTACTGGTTTGTTAAGTAAGTCAGAAGTACAAGCTGCTATGCATCGAGGGGCTAGTTATGAAAAAGGGAATTCCACACGGTCTTCATTAGTGGTCATTCATCATGGTAAAGATATTTCCCTAAAACATACAGTGTTAAGAAATGCACCGGCTCATATGGTAGAGGCTACACAAGTTGACCAACTGAGTATCCAAGATGTGCGTATGGAAGGTATGCACAGTGGCGATGGATTGCATTGGGATGGTGTAGGGCTATTGATGCATAATCTTGTGATGGAACGTATGCAACAAGGGATTGTAGTGTTAGCAGGACATCCTGTAGGATCCAGTGTAACGGAACAGTGGAATGCGTATAATTTACAGATTCGCCATAGCCAGGTAGGTATCATCTTTAGCAATACAGGGAACACTTGGATTCAGCATGTGTATTTACAAGGATTGACGATAGAAGATGTACTACTAGCGATGCGTGTTCGTGAGACCACAACTATAGGTGGTGGTATTCGAGATATTGTAGTGCGAGAAGCACAATTGCGGGATATGGTACAACAAATTGATATAGGCAACAAACGGAATAGTCCTGTGGAATGGATTCGTAGTTCGGTAACGTTTCAAAAACAACAGAAAACAGAGGAGAGTTGATGGTTCAACTCTCCTCTGTTGCTTGTTCAAAAACTATTGGATTTATTTTTGTAATGGATTGTGGAATAATCCATTGGTCTTTTTAGGGCGTTTGCTAGGCACGTAAACTTGTAAAAACTTAGGCAATACTTCCAAGTCTACTGGCGCATCAGGGCCGATATCGCCATCCATGTTGGTGGAAGCCTCCATGGTGTCGCATACCTCGATGCGTGCTTGTTTGACTTTCAGTATGGTTACATATTTTGAATTATAAATAGAACCGCTTAGAATGAGTGGCAAGATAAAGAATAGGTTCATGATGAAGTATTCTTTAAAAATGATAATGCGCATGTACCCATCATCGACGGAGGCGGTGGGCATGAAATGCTCAAAGCTAGATACTACATTGGTTAACAAGGCGATAACCAATGGGGACATAAATTCTTGGGTTCCTTCTTCGGTAGTAATGCGGAACTTATAATCTTTGGTCGTAAATAAAGCTTGTCCACCTTTGGCAAAGTAGGCTAGAGGTCCTAATAATTGTTTTTCTTTTGGAGTGACGGAGGCAACGACTTCGGGAATGACTCCGATAGCAATGTTGTTGCAGAAGAACGCATCATTACAACGGCCTACATCGACATGGCGGATGGTGCTATGTTTTAAACCGTGAATAGCCTCTAAAGGTTGTAAAGGGATGCCCAAAGCGCGGCTCATATCGTTGACCGTGCCAAGAGGGATGAAACCGAATTTAGCACGACAGCCAGCTTTCACAATGCCGTTAACGGTTTCGTTGATGGTACCATCACCGCCCATACAAAAGATGGCATCAAATCCCTCGTCGGAGGCTTCGATGGCAAAGCGGGTAGCATCGCCGGCTTGTCGGGTGAATTTTACTTCTAAGCGATCAAAGAGTGCGCTTAGTTGCCATTGCAGTTCCATTACGTATCGGCGAGCCCGACCACCGCCTGATACCGGGTTTATAATAATTAGACAACGACTCATGGTTGATTCCTATTCTATACACAGATACATTTAGTTATTACTATTATATCACAGGGACATTAGATTTCATTGATTTTTAGGAGCTATTTCACGTATAATGAAAGAAATATGTTACGTATGCCAAGACTAGGTACAAGTATAGAACAGTAACATCCTGGAGGGGGATTCGATGGATAAGACAGAAGAGTATCGTTTGCATAGTATTGACTCAATTGGGCGATTGCCGTTGAGTGAACAAGTATATATGTCATTAAAGCAAGCTATTTTGACGGGTTCTTTGAAACCAAAAATGAAGTTAAGTGAAGTGCGTATTGCAGAACAATTAAATGTGAGTGCTACTCCGGTTCGTGAAGCATTTCGTAAACTGGCGAAAGATAATCTTGTGGTCATTAAACCTTGGAAAGGTGTTACCGTAAAAGGGTACTCTCCAGAGGAGATTGTAGCTATGTACCAATGTCGTGAAGTGATGGAAGGCTTAGGGGCTAGACTTTGCGCGGAGCGCTGTACAGAGGAGCAACTAGTAGAACTACAAGAGGTGTGCGATGCGGGTATCCATACGGAAAATCCAGAAGAACGGGTTGCTATTAATAGCCGCTTTCATACATTGATTGCAGAATTTTCCGGTAATGATCGGGTGGCGGATTATTTAGCGGATTTTAGAGAAATGGTGAATCGTGATATGTACATTAGTACGTCAGATAAAACGAGGACGATTTCTTGTGATTTAGAACATCAGCAAATTATGGAAGCCATTCATGACCGCAACGGCGAATTGGCAGAAGAGCGGATGCGAGGCCATGTGCGCAATGCCTTTGTATTTAAAAAGGCTCATGCAGAGTTATTGGCGAAGCAGAAAGAAAAGTAATATTTTGGCGGTGAAAGTATTCATAGGTTGTAATACTAATAGTTTCTAACGTTATATATAAAAAATATATAAAAAGGCTAGGAATTTCTAAAATCATGTGTTTACTTTTACACAATCATTTGCTATAATAACTCAAGCAAAGGGTTCACACTACCTTTGCTAGATAAAGATCTCTCTCTTTATCTACCTAACTTACAATAGGGAAGGGTTCATCTTATACCTTCCCAGGTAAAAGACCCTACTTTTACCGAAGGGGCGCCCCCCATTGCCCCAACAAAACATTTGAAGCTATTTCAAATGTTCTCTCTCTTTTTTCTCAAATACAAAGACCTCGGCTTTATTCTCTTGGCCGAGGTTTTTGTATTTTTTAGCTTATAGGGCATGCCTCTATATACCATGCCTGTCATAACGTTAGGAAATAGATGGATAAAGAGTCTGTGAAAGTGGTAATATTGCTTTATAAATATAGGGAATATGATTGATGAAACGTTGTAAAAATGCTATTATTAGAGGTGAACTTTGAGAGATTGATGTGTATCGAAAACACTGAATAAATACAGTCTTTCTGTGGTCCTATATTACAATCCTAAGGAGGGTGAATCTCTTGCAAAAACGTAAAGATTTTATCTGGAAAATGGGCGGTCAGCAAGGTGAAGGTATTGAAAGTTGTGGCGAAATTTTAGCTACTATTCTTGCCAAAGAAGGTTATTCCTTGTACAGCCAACGTTTGTTTGCATCTCGTATCAAAGGTGGTCACACAACATTTGCATTACGTATCGCATTAGAACAAATTATGACAGTCGGTGAGCATATCGACTTCTTGGTAGCACTTGACCAAGAAACTGTAGATATGCACGGTAAAGAAGTGCGTGAAGGTGGCTTTATCATTTGCGATAGCAAAGTAAATCCTAATTTTGAAGCTTTCACAGGCACTGGTGTAACATGCTTAGCATTACCAATTTCTGAAACAGCATTACAACAAGGCTCCTTGTTGATGCGTAATATCGTGGCACTAGGTATGTCCGTTGCGCTATTGGGCTTTGAAACAGAATTGTTCTTAACAGCTATCAAAGCTCGCTTTGCAAAAAAATCTGAAGATATTATTAACAAAAACTTACAAGCATTCCAATTGGGTTATCAATTGGTAAAAGACCAATTGGGTGATGTAGAAGTAGATACATTGGATAAACCAACACCAAAAGATCAAATGTTCTTGCTTGGTAATGAAGCGTTAGCATTGGGTGCGATTGCAGCGGGCTCCCGTTTTATGGCATCTTACCCAATTACTCCAGCTTCTGAAGTTATGGAATACATGATTAAGAAAATGGATAAAGTTGGATCTACTGTGGTACAAACAGAAGATGAGATTGCTGCATGTATGATGGCTATGGGTGGCGTATACGCTGGTGTTCGTGGCTTTACATGTACATCTGGCCCTGGCTTGAGCTTGATGGCTGAGTCTTTATCTATGGCATCTATGGCTGAATTGCCAATGCTGATCATTGATGTACAACGTTCTGGCCCATCCACAGGTATGGCTACAAAAGTGGAAACATCCGATATTGATGCAGCTTGCTACAATGCACATGGGGACTATTCCAATATCGTCATTGCTCCAACAAGTATTGAAGAATGTTTCTATGAAATTCAACATGCTTTCAACTTGGCGGAACAATACCAATGTCCAGTTATTTTTATGCCTGATTTACAACAAGGCTTGAATAAACAATCTGTACCAACATTCGATTTGAACCGTGTTGGTATTGAACGTGGTAATTTGATGAAAGAAGAAGAGTTACCAGCATTGGAAAATCCTAAATACTTCAAACGTTTTGAATTGACTGAAAGCGGTATTTCCCCTCGTACGATTCCAGGTATGAAAAACGGTCTATTCTTGTCTACTGGTCTAGAGCATAACGAAGAAGGTAAACCAGCAGAAGCACCTTCTATGCACGTGGCACAAACAGACAAACGTTTCCGCAAATTATCTACAGTAGCGGATGTATATGAACCATTCTTGAACAATGCAAAACATGAGGAAGCAGATGTTCTTGTGATCGGTATTAACTCTAGCCGTGGTGCTATCGAAGAAGCAGTGGTAGAATTAGAGGCAGAAGGCCACAAAGTGAACCATTTACAACTTCGTTTAATTAAACCGTTCCCGAAAGAACAATTGCTACCATTCTATAACAGTGCTAAAAAAGTTGTGATTTGTGAGCAAAATGCGACAGGTCAATTAACTAACTTATTCCGCATCAATATGCCGAATAAAGAAAAACTTTCTAGTTGCTTAAAATATGATGGCAATCCATTTACAACATCTTATGTAAAAGCGGCAATTAAGGAGGTTTTATAATGGCAACAGCAAATGAATATAGAAATGATATCCGCCCTAACTGGTGCCCAGGTTGTGGTCATTATGGGGTACAAGCAGCCATCGCTGATGCAGTAGCTGCTCTTGATATTGCGCCTGAAAAGTTGGCTGTTATCTCTGGTATCGGTTGTTCTAGCCGTATCGGTGGGTACTTCTATGCCTATGGTGCGCATACTACACATGGTCGTGCACTTCCGTATGCACAAGGTGTGAAATTAGCGAATGAAGATATGAACGTTGTGGTTTGCGGTGGTGACGGTGATGCCTTCGCGATCGGTATGGGCCATACGATTCATGCTTTCAAACGTAACGTAAATATTACCTATGTGGTTATGGATAACCATGTATATGGTTTGACAAAAGGCCAAACATCTCCTCGTTCTGATGTGGGATTTGTGACAAAAACATCTCCTCATGGTTCTTTTGAAAGCCCATTGCCAATTTGTGAAACCGCCATCGCTTCTGGTGCTACTTTCGTAGCACAAAGTTACATGGTAAACCGTGCACAATTAGTGGATTTAATTAAACAAGGTATGCAACACGAAGGATTCTCTTTCATTAACGTGTTCAGCCCTTGTGTAACTTACAATAAACAAAATGGCTACGATTACTTCAAAGATAATTTGGTGAATTTGCCAGAAGGTTATGATCCAACAAATCGTGCAGAAGCATTTGCTATGTTAGGCGAAACAAATGGTCTTGTAACAGGCTTGATTTATCAAGATACAACAAAACCATCCTTTGAACAAGCATTATATGCAGCAAATGGTGGTCCACACGCTCGTGCATTAGTACATGACGTGGTGAAACCGGATGCAGAGATGTTTGCATCTCTTTGCAACGAGTTCAAATAGAAACGACATATCTCGGTTGAGTATATAGGTAGAATGAAAATCCGCATTACTTCTAAAAACTGGCGAAAGTTTTTAGTAAGCAATGCGGATTTTCTTTTGCTTTATCATAGTGTCTAATGAGATATGTTGTTTCTATTGGGGGGGACTCGAGGGGGGGAGGAAAAGCCGCAGCGCTTCTGAAAACTGACCTACGCTAAAGTTTTCAGTAAGCACTACGGCTTTTCTTGGTGGTAAACATTAGACAGAAACATGTAGGTACTCTAAAAGATAACCTGTGCTAAAGTTTTTATAAGTCGTTTGGTTTCTTGTGATTATATGGTTTGCTTGCGGTACTTATTTTATAATTTGTGGATTTTTGCTATACTGTAGATGTTACCTCCCCAATACTGGTGACAGGAAGGGGGTGGATTCATGGAGATCCTAGTCAACTTGTTAATCTCTGTTGTGGCAGGAACGATCAGTCATTATTTCTGCAAGTGGTTAGACAGACGGTTTAAAAGGTAACTAACCCAATCTAGAGGTAGCTCTCTTTAAAAAGCAGAACCCCCACAGTAGGCGCTGTGGGGGTTTGTTGTTCCCATGGAACTAGTCAACTTGTTGTCAATTGGATTATATCATACTTAGAGAGATTTGTCACTTTAAATATAGAAACCCCACAGCTGCAACTGTGGGGGTGTCGCTTTCAAAATCTCATTTGTATTGTTATAATGAGAGTAGATTGAAACAAGGAGTGATAATTAGATGAAATCTGTTTTATATACGATGATGCTGGCGGCGTTTTTGAACCCCTTTGCATCGAGTTCTCTTACGATGTCTTTTCCAGATATGATGCGCGAGTTTGGAGCATCTACGAATGATATGGCATGGGTGGTAGAAGCCTTTTTGCTATGCTGTACGATGGCGGTGATCCCGGCTGGTAAGTTAGCGGATATCTATGGGAAACGCAAGCTGTTTTATATAGGTAGTATTGTATTTACGATAATATCGGGGCTTATGTGCTTTGTTGGATCTGTAGAGATGTTGACAGTGTATCGGGCATTGCAAGGAATTGCTTTAGGGATTGTATATACTACGTCTATGTCTATTTTAACCTTATCTGTACCAGTGGAACGGCGGGGATATGCGTTCGGTATGATTGGCGGAATGGTCTACTTAGGGTTATCCTTAGGACCTGCCTTAGGTGGTTTCCTAAATTACTATTATGGTTGGCGTAGTATTTTTGTGTTTACTACTTTACTAGGTGTTGTGGCAAATGTGATGGCCTTTCGCTCGTTGCATAAAGAGTGGGTGCATACACCAGATAGTAGTATTTCTATGAAAAGTTTACTTTTATACGCCTTGGGTATCAGCGCAGTGATGGTTGGTATTACCGAATGGGTTCGCTTTTGGTGGAGTGTCTATGCTTTTGTAGTAGGATTGGTGGCATTAAGCGTGTTAGGATATGTAGAATGGCATAGTAAGGATCCGCTCATTCCAGTTAGGATATTTGTGTCGAATCTAGGATTTACTATGTCTAGTGTGGCTGCCATGATGAACTTTAGCGCCACTTTTGGCGTAGGATTTGTATTATCCTTGTTTTTACAAATGATAATGGGCTTTGATTCTCGTATGACCGGATTGATTTTATGCATACAAACTGGAATTATGGTATTTTTAGCGCCTCGTATGGGTGCTTTATCTGATCGATACAATCCATCCCAATTTGCTAGATGGGGGATGGTGCTCATCGGCTTAGGATTGCTTAGCATGGCCTATGGTACTTTCACTGAAAGTATGGCAATTATCATGATAAGCTTAGCCATCGTAGGTATCGGAGTGAGTTGCTTTGCGCCACCGAACAATAATCTAATTATGAGTTCTGTACCGAAAACGTACATTGGCTTTGCCTCTTCTACGATTTCCACAGTACGTCTCTTGGGGCAAACTATGAGCATGGCTTTGATTGGGGTTATTTTGGCACATACGATAGAAGGAATGTCCGCATTACAAATGATGGAGTACAATAGTACCGTCGCATTAGTAGTATTTGGAGTGATCTGCTTAGTAGGGGCTATCCCGGCAGGTGTGCGTAATATGCGGAACTGAACTGTTAACTAATAGCTGACAGTTCCCCCTGATTTTTGTATAATGATAAGGTAATATAGAATGCCCTGTGAGGTATGACTTTCATAATAGATAGTAAATATATTTCTATAAGAAAATGGATTAGATAAAGGAGTTAAGGAATGATTAATCGCTACACTCGTGAAGAGATGGGACATATTTGGAGCGAACGCAATGAGTTCGATACGATGTTATTAGTTGAAATTTTGGCATCTGAAGCGCAGGCAGAATTGGGTATTATCCCGAAGGAAGCGGCGGTAGCGATTCGTGAGAAAGGTGACTTTCAAGTAGAACGGATTCGTGAAATTGAACGGGAAACAAATCATGACATCATTTCCTTCGTCACTGCGGTGGGCGAATATGTAGGTCCTGAGTTTGCAAAATACATTCATCTTGGCTTAACGTCCACAGATGTAAAAGATACAGCATTAGGATACATGATGAAACAAGCCTGTGATTTATTGTTAAAAGGGTTGCGTAATTTCCGTGATGTGTTGGCTCGCCGTGCGGTAGAGTTTAAATACACGCCGATGATTGGTCGTACGCACGGTATTCATGGAGAGCCGATTACATTTGGTATCAAATTGGTGAATTGGATGTCCGAGATTGATCGCGACATTGCTCGTTTAGAACAAGCTCGTCAGTCTGTAGCGGTAGGTAAATTATCTGGTGCTGTGGGCACGTACTCTAATATCGATCCATTTGTGGAACAATATGTATGTGAAAAATTGGGCTTGGAACCTGTGAAAGTAGCGACACAAGTAGTATCTCGTGACCGTCATGCTGAATTGTTGTCTATGATTGCTGTTATCGGTGGCACCTTGGATCGTATCGCTTTGGAAATTCGTCACTTACAACGTACAGAAGTGCGTGAAGCGGAAGAGTATTTCAGTCCGAAACAAAAAGGTTCTTCTGCGATGCCTCACAAACGTAATCCAATTACTTGTGAAAGAATCTGTGGCTTAGCGCGTGTATTGCGTGGTCATGCACAAGCGGCATTTGAAGACCAAGCCTTATGGCACGAGCGAGATATTTCTCATAGCTCTGTAGAACGTGTGATTTTACCAGATGCAACGATTACATTGGATTACATGATTCATCTAGCTACACGTACAGTAGATAAATTGTTAGTATACCCTGAAAATATGATGAAAAACTTGAACTTAACAGGTGGTCTTGTATTTAGCCAAACGATTTTAACACATTTGGTGGATAAAGGGGCTGTTCGTGATGAAGCCTATCGTTGGGTACAACATCATGCTATGGCTCGTTGGTTGGAAGGAAAAGACTTTGCCACAGGATTAAAATCTGACCCAGAGATTACTAAGTATTTAAGCCCTGAAGAAATTGATGCTTGCTTTGATCCAACACCATTGTTACGTCATGTAGATACTATTATGGCTCGTTTTGGACTATAATAAGGGATGTTTTGTATTTTGAGGATATTTGGTATATAATAAGCTTAGGTACTAAGGATTGATAACTCGAGCATGTTGTCAAACAAAAAAGGACGGTTGCCGCCGTCCTTTTTTGCGTCCTGCATAACATTATAAATGCATACTAACGTAATTAGAATGAATAAAGTTTATATATTGCTTTCGCAAGAATATCTGTAAATGTATATAAATGAACACTCTATCATTTGTGAAAAAGGAATAGTTATGCATTAAATTCATAGTTGGTATATTTACAAATTGAGGTCTCACCCTATATACTAGGAGATAGAGTATATAGGAAAGGTGGATTTTATCACCGTTGTATTATTACGTTAGTGATGCCTTACAAGATGGTAAGCATGTGTAAAAGGAGGAACTATGAAACGTTGGTTAGTGCTAGCAATGACGTTGGTTGTTACCCTAGGATTATTAGCTGGATGTGGTTCAGACACTAGTAAAAGTGGTAAGCATGCAGGCTTGGGTTTATTTTGGTTTGGGGAAACATTGGACCCAACTCATGAATGGGATGCATGGACATTGACTCGTATTGGTGCTGGTGAAACATTGGCGACAGTAGATAAAGATATGACATTTCAACCACAATTGGCAGATTCTTGGGAAAATGTGGATCCATTGACTTGGAAATTCCATATCCGTGAAAATGTAAAATTCCATAATGGTGTTGTGATGACTCCAGATATGGTGAAAGCATCTATTGAAAGAACTATTGCTAACAGCAAACGTTCTAATGATGCCATTAAAATTGAAAGTATCACTGTAGATGGTCAAAACTTGATCTTTAAAACAACAGAGCCAAATGCACATTTATTGGCAGACTTAACAGAACCTGCTTTCGTGATTGTGGATGTAGCGGACACAAAAGATATGGAAAATGCACCAATCTTAACAGGTCCTTATAAAATTGTGAAACATACGAAACAAGAAGAAATTCAACTAGAACAACATAAAGAGTATTGGGGTGGCACACCTGGTTTAGATACGTTGACAGTTAAAAACATCGAAGACAACAGCAAACGTGCTATGGCATTACAATCTAAAGAGGTAGATATTATCCAAAAAGTAGACGGTGCTAACCGTAGTTTATTCGAAAATAAAGACTACAACTTATTAGAAGTAGCTGGTGTTCGTACGCATATGCTACAAATCAATATGAAAGAAGGTTCTCCATTAGCAAACACTATGGTTCGTGCTGCAATCTCTTATATGATTGATTATGAAGGATTAGCAAAAGCATTGGGTAATGGTGCGATTCCTGGTGGTGCTACATTCCCTCCAACAGCGAACTTAGGCTTTGATAGCTTGCCAAATAAACAACATCAAGATTTAGCAAAAGCAGATGAATTGTTAAAACAAGCTGGTTACACAAAAGAAGGCGACGTATATACAAAAGATGGTCAACCATTGCAATTAACAATGGGTGTATGGGGTAAAGACACTGTATCCTATGAAAAGATCCAATCTGACTTAAAAGCTGCTGGCGTACAAGTAGAGTTAAAACGTGTACAAAGCGCTGATGATGTCTTAGGCGGTGCTACAGATAATTTAACTATGGGTGAAAATAACTGGTCTACCTTAACAAGTAATGACCCATTCCGTTTCTTATCTGCTTTATTTGCAACAGGTACGAAAGCAAACCGTGGTGAGTACTCTAATCCTCGTGTAGATGCATTGTTGGATAAAATGACAAATACCTTTGATGCAGAAGAACGTCGTAACATTACAAAAGAAATTCAAAACATATTAATTCAAGATAATGCGGCTTACTTCCTGTACTACCCAAGCGCCAATGTTGTAACAACAAAACGCGTTCACAATGCACAAGCATTCCCAATTGATTATTATTTAATGACGAAGGATGTTACTGTTGACTAAATAGGAAAGCAAATAGTATTTATGATGTCCTAGCCGATGAGAAAAGTAAAACTATAAAAAAAGAAACATAAGTGAGGCTACTTTGCTATATCTGAAAACAGTTATATCATGCATCTCACTGATGTTTCTTTTTATTTTATTATAGTTACATCTTTATACAGTTCTTATAGGAAAGAGACTGAATAGAGCATACCCTTATTCTACAGTAGTGTCTTTTGTAATCACATAATAGTCAATAGGGAATACTTTCACATTTTTAACTCGTTTTGTTGTTACAACATTGGCGCTTGGATAGTACAAGAAATAACCAGCATTATCTTCTAGCAACACATTTTGAATATCCTTGACAATCGCTGTGCGTTCTTCTTCGTTAAATGTGGTTGTCATTTTATCAATTAACTCATCAACCTTCGGATTCGAATAGTCGCCACGATTGGATTTAGCACCACTTTTGAAAGCTAGGCTAAGGAACCAATATGGATCATTTGTGGACATTGTTACCCAGTTTGTTTCTCCCATATCAAAACCATTAGGAGCTAAAGTTAATAATTCATCAGGACCTTGTACACGTTTTAATTCGACTTCAACACCAGCTCGTTTTAAATCATCTTGAAGTTTTTCGTAAACGCTACTATCTTTACCAAAAAGAGCTAGCACTAAGTGTAATGGTTTGCCATCTTTCATGTAGGTATCACCTTGTTTTGTGTAACCAGCTTGTTTTAGTAATTCATCTGCTTTAGCTAAATCTTTATGTTGTTTATTTTTTAGTTCGTCAAAGCCTAGGTTGGCTGTTGGAGGGAATGGGGCACCTCCAGTAACGGCACCATTACCGATTACTTTTGCTAATGCATCATAATCGATCATATTTGCGATAGCTGCTCGTACGGTCGGATTTGATAATACATTGCCTTCACGGACATTCAACTGTAGCATATATGTGCGAACCCCTGCGGACTCAATGATGTTATAATCACCCTTTTCAAATAAACTTCGATTAGCACTATCTACCTTTTGGATCATATCTACATCTTTAGACTGTAGAGCCATAGCACGTTTATTATTATCTTCTAGATCTTTAACTGTTAAAGAATCTAAAGCAGGTGTTCCACCCCAGTATTCTTTGAACTGCGCCAACTGAATTTCTTCTTTTTTTGTATGTTTTACAATTTTGTAAGGACCAGTCAAAATTGGCGTATTATCCATATCTGTTGTACCTTGTACATCTACGATGACAAAAGCAGGCTCAGTTAAACTAGCTAGTAAATCAACATTTGGTTCTGTTGTTTTAATAATTAGATTTTGACCATCCACTGTAATAGAGTCTATCTTTACAGCTTCTTTGGAACGCTTGCTTTCGGCGATTGTACGTTCAATAGATGCTTTTACCGCCGTAGGTGTCATCATGGAACCATTATGGAATTTTACATTTTCGCGAATATGGAATTTCCAAGTCAATGGATCCACCACTTCCCAGGAATCGGCTAACTGAGGTTCAAATTTCATATCTGAACTTACTGTCGCCAACGTTTCGCCGGCACCGATTCGTGTTAATGTCCACGCATCCCATTCATGTGTAGGATTCAATGTTTCACCAAACCAATATAAACCAAGATTTAAATGCTTGCCAGTTTTACTTGATTCATCAGAACCACAGCCAGCAATTAATCCGATAGCAACAAACAGTGTCATTGCTAGTGCAACCCATTTTTTCATATATCCTCCTTATAAAAAACTAAAAGAATAACTATAGTATACCGTATCTTTCCTTAAAAGACAATGATTCTCATAAAAGTGAATATATGTTGGAAGTATATAATTTATTAACTGCTTTTACAATTATATATGTAATCATAGTCAGGGATAAAATTAAATTGCTGTATTTACAAAGAGAGGCCCTATCTTATATACTTTAAGGGAGAAAATATAAAGAAAAGGTGGATTGATATGGTACGAGTATTATTATATAAATTGGCATCTATGGTGGGTGTATTATTAGCAGTTACATTGGGAACGTTTCTCTTAATGCAAATGTCTTCTGTAGACCCCGTATCGGCACGATTTTATCTGCAAGGTATGACACCAGATCCTACTATAGTGGAACAAATTCGGCAAGAGTTAGGTCTTAATGACCCTTGGTATATACAATATGGTCGTTGGTTGTGGCAGATGTTACACGGAGATTTTGGACAGTCTATCTTCCTGAATGTGCCCGTTGTAGATTTGTTGCAAAGTGCTTTACCAAGGACCTTATCCTTGGTGGCGGTTTCCATTGGTTTAGGCAGTATCCTATCGATAGGGTTAGGAGGACTGGCAGCGCATTATAAAGATACTTGGATCGATTATGTGGTGCGTATAGTATCCTTTCTAGCTTTAGCAGTACCAGCATTTTGGGTAGGTTTGTTGTTATTATATGCGCTAGCCGTGAAGATTCCTATTTTTTCTGTGACAAATACGAAGGGGTTAAGTGCTTACGTGTTGCCGAGTATTACCTTGGCGATTTGGTTTTGTGGCTTATACATTCGTCGTGTTCGCAATGCTGTGGTGCAAGCTCAAGCATCATTGCCGGTGATAGGGGCAAAAACGATGGGTATACGGACACGATATATCTATCGCGATTACATTATTCCTCAAGTGCGCCTTGTGCTGTTATCCATGTTAGGGATTACGACCGGCGCTATGTTGGGCGGTTCTGCAGTGATTGAAACGGTATTTTCTGTCAAAGGGATGGGCCAACTCATGGTGCATGGTATTATTAGTCGTGATTATATTGTGATTCAAAGTTATATCGTATGGATTTCTCTAGTCTATGTGGTGGTCAATACATCAGTGGATATATGGATGTACTTACTTCATCCTGAAAGAAGATATGGAGGGCGCCCATGATTCGTTTATGGAAACAAGATAAGCTACTCTTAGGGGCCATTTTACTGACTATACTTTGGATGGGACTCTTTCTATTTGGTTCTCACTTAGCTCCCTTTGACCCTAATGAGACAAATTTAGGGGCTAGATTACAAGATATAAGTGCGACGCATTTATTAGGTACGGACCAATTGGGTCGTGATGTACTTTCACGGATATTATGGGGCGGACAAGATTCATTGTTCATAGCTATATCCATCATTGCCATTAGCAGTATCATTGGCATTTGTATCGGTGGCCTGTTAAGTATGAGTCCTTGGTATATTGATGAATTGGGATCACGTTGCATCGATATGATACTAGGGTTCCCTAGCATGATCGTGGCCATTGCCTGCATCGGTATATTGGGGCCGTCTGTGGAAAATATTATCATTTCACTGTGCCTAACTCGTTGGGCAGAATACGCAAAGATTACGCGGAACTTGGTGAATTTGGAAAAACAAGCACAATATGTGGTTGTAGCACGTATGTCTGGAGCGTCTTTGTGGTGCATTATCCGTCGCTACATGATTCCCAATCTTCGAGGAACTCTATTGTTGGTCATCATTCAACATATGGGGGACACGATTATTACGGTGGCAAGCTTTTCCTTGATCGGCATTGGCGTACAACCTCCTACACCAGAATGGGGTGCTATCTTGCTGAATGCTCGAGATTTCTTGCAAACAGCGCCTTGGCTGTTGATCTATCCAGGGTTAGCAATTTTTATCACTGTTGTGTTATTAAATTACATTAGTGATGCCTTACAAGATGGTAGGCATGTGTAAAGGGCGAAATAGTAGCCCCAATTTGATTCTTATGTAATGACAAAGGATAGTACTATTGACTAATACAGATTTAGTAAGCGTAGATAATTTATCCGTCTCTTATGATGGAGTAAAGGTCGTGAAAGAGGTATCTTTCACGTTAAAACAGAATGAAATCTTTGCCATCATTGGTGAAAGTGGGTCCGGAAAATCTACTGTAGCGAAAGCTCTCTTAGGTTTGTTAGAACAGGCAGACCTAACGGGAGCCATCCACTATGGGGGAGATAATTTGCTCACTTATGGCCCTAAGGAATGGCAAGGTGTACGTGGTGTAGATATAGCCATGATTTACCAAAATCCAGGTAATTATTTAAACCCATTCAAACGCATTGGAGAGCAGATGAAAGTAATCTTAGCCTCCCATGGAAAGACCTACGATGAAGGCGATATTTTGAACCTGCTAGAGGCTGTTTCCTTACCACGAGGAAAAGTATTACTTGATTCCTATCCATTTCAACTGAGTGGGGGCATGCAACAGCGTGTGGCCATCGTTATGAGTTTACTCATACATCCACAACTACTTATTGCAGATGAACCGACTAGCGCTCTTGATGTATTGGTGCAACAGGACATTGTGAAAGTCCTACAAGAGGTACAACAGCGTTTGCAGAATACGTTGCTATTTATTACTCACAATATTCAGATAGCTCGGACATTAGCGGATCGTGTGGGTATTATGCATGAAGGTGTGTTAGTGGAAGTCGGTAAGACCGAAGAGGTTTTATCGAATCCGCAACATGAATATACGAAACTACTTTTACAGTCCTTGCAGGAGGTGAAAGTATGATACTGGAAGCAAAGGGAATCAGCAAAGTGTACACGGGTAAATCGGAAACGGTCACAGCTTTACACGATGTGAGCCTTAGCGTTGGTGTACAGGAGCGAATCGGTATTGCAGGAGGTAGTGGCTGTGGTAAAAGTACGTTACTACGACTATTGTCCTTGCAAGAAGCACCTACTAAGGGGGAGTTAACTCTCTTTGGTCGGTCGGTGGCAGAGTGGAAAGGACATGAAACAGAGCTCTATCGTTCTTTGCAGATAATGTTTCAAAGTTCCTTTCACAGTATTAGCCCTCGGATGGCATTAGGTGAATTTATGTTAGAGCCTTGCGTGAACTTTGGTATAGGCACAAAACAAGAGGCAAAAGAGCGCTGTGAATGGTGGCTTTCAAAAGTGGGATTGGATCTATCGGTGTGGCAGAAATACCGCCATGAATTGAGCGGAGGTCAGTTACAGCGATTGGCCTTAGCTCGAATGATGGCAGTCGGTGCTGAGCTGGTCTTGTTTGACGAACCGACGAGCGCCCTCGATGTGTGCAATCAAGCGCGGGTTATCGAACTGATTCAAAGCGTTTATGAAGAGCAACCATTTACCTATGTGTTCGTCAGCCATGACCTAGGAGTGTTGCAGGCTCTCACAGATCGCATTATTGTCATGAAAGAGGGAACTATCGTTGAAACCTTGGCATCAAAAGATTTGGGATTAGCAATGCACCCGTATACACAACAATTATTGGCAGCTAGCCGTGGATAAATGGCTATTGCCTATAAAGTGGCAAAGACCGCAACAGTTTCTTAGTGGAGAAAGTGTTGCGGTTTTTTGTGTTGTATGGGTTGTTGTAGCGTGAGTAGCACATAGAGATTTAAAATACTGTAGGACGTTCTTAGATATAGTAGAAGGATAATAGAAATACAATCAGTGTAACTGATTAGTATATGCGTGGCGTCATGTTTGCTTGATGTATGGAAAAGTAGGTGTATATCAACCAAGCGCATCTACATAAAAATTGCATTAGTGATAGGGTGCATCGTAAGAATCCTTACAGGGAGTGAATGTAAATATTGGGGTTAGTGATAGCATGAATCGTAAAAAAATAGTATAATTGTATTTTAGAATATACGATACTATTAATATAGAAGAAGATAGGGAGGAACGAATGAAAGAAATCAAAGATGTGTCGAAACTGAGTTATACCCATGTGCAGGGTGGTCAGTTTCGTTGGATAACGGTAAGTACCATCATGCTAGCTTTGGGAACGATTCTGCATGCAGTATCCCCAAGTGTGGCGGGAGTGACGCCGAACTGGACCATAGCGACCTATTGTGTAGCTATCAACTTAACGCGTCCGACCCTTAGACAAAGTTTGGGCATCGGCTTGGTAGCCGCCTTGATCAATGTATTTACATCGAAATCGGCATTGCCATATGGCAACTTGATCAGTGAGCCTTTAGGGGCTTTCACATGTGCCGTATTAGTGCATTACATTTCTAATCTAAAAATTGGTAAGTTAAATTTGATGCCTATATTGAGCGCTTTCATCAGTACTGTGGCGTCTGGTGGCGCTTTCATTACTTGCTTGTATCTCGTGTTAGGTTTGCCTAGCAATGTGTATTGGAATGCCATGTGGCCATTGGTGTTGATGGTGGCCCTCTGTAATGCCGTAGTGGCACCATTCTTGTACATTCCGGCGCAAAAATTGTTGGCTCGCCAAACTGTGAAAGGACAACAATTGACGGACAGCAGTGATCACAGTGATTTACACATTGTACCATCCGTGAAAGCTCCTATCGTCATCGATCATATGAGTTATCGTTATGGAAATCAAACGAAGTATGCCGTGAAAGACATCAACTTAGTTGTGAACGAAGGAGACTTTCTTGTCATCACAGGACCAGCAGGTTGTGGTAAATCTACCATCTGTATGGCCATGGCAGGGGCGGTGCCTAAGTTTTATGGTGGTACTATGGAAGGTATGGTATTCATCAATGGTAAAGCGGTGACACAATTAGAAATACCAGATGTAGCCGATGATATCGGTATTGTCTTAGCTGATTATGATACACAATTAGTAACAATGACGGTAGCAGAAGAAGTAGCCTTTGCCCTAGAAAATCGAGGCTATACGGCGGAAGCTATCGAAGAGCGTACTGCCATTGTATTGGATCAAGTGGGATTGACGGGCTTAGAAGACCGCAATGTATATAGCTTGTCTGGTGGTCAACGCCAGCGTTTAGCGATTGCCTCTGTACTAGCTGTAAACCCATCTATCTTAGTCTTAGATGAACCAACTAGTTCCTTGGATCCAGAAGGAACAGAAGAATTGTATCGTTTGGTAGGTTCCTTGAATCGTGACCATGGTATTACTGTAGTTGTTATCGACCACGATTTACATGCTGTATTGCCGTACGCAAATCGTATGGTATTAGTCGATGGCGGGGAGCTAAAAATCGATAGTTCCGTAGAAGATGTGTTGTCTTACATGTATGATACAAATACCTATGTAGATGCATTACCATCCTTGTTTGTGACGTATAAATCATTAGCAGCGAAAGGGATCGCCTTAGATACACCATGGTTGTCCTTGGAATCTGCCCAGTCTAGTCTATTGAAAGGAGAACGCTAATATGTTACAAGTTGAAAATTTGTGCTTTTCCTATGTGCCAGGACAAGACATTATGAAAGATGTGACTTTCACCATTGGCAGTGGTGAGTTCATTACATTAGGTGGTCGTAATGGTTGTGGGAAAACGACAGTGACCCGTTTATTAGTGGGTTTAGAAACGCCATCTGAGGGCAAGATTTCCTACGATGGCCAAGATATTACACATATGCCTACCTCTGAAAGAGGGCGTTTTATTGGCTATGTATTTCAACAACCAGATCGTCAAATGTTCCGCCAAACCGTGGCAGAAGAGGTGGCATTTGGGCCTGAACAGTTGGGATATGATAAAGAAACCGTTTGTAGTATCGTGAAAGATGCGTTGGAACGAGTAGGCATTTCTCATTTAGCAGAATCCTATCCATTAGGACTGCGCCGTGGAGAAAAGCAACGGGTAGCTATCGCCTCTGCCTTGGCGATGCAATCGAAATTGTTAATTCTTGATGAGCCAACGAGCGGTCAAGATGGAACGGAAACAAAGGAACTTTTGGTATTATTGCAAGAATTACAAGCTCAAGGTTTGACCATATTATTAATTACTCATGACATGGAAATTATGGCAGAATATTCTACACGAGTGATCATTATGGGATACGGCACGAAAGCTTTTGATGGATCCCCAGAAGAATTATTTACAAACCGTGAGGATCTGTTGGAACTTGGTTTGACAAAACCACCGAGTGTGGTACTCAGTGAAACGGTACCAGCCTTAGGGTATTGTAAGTCTATGAAAGAGTTTGAACTGCGATATGCAGAGTATGTGAAAGGTTAGGAGGAGACTGATGAAGTTTGTACCATTAACAAAAATTTGGGCTACTATTTTCGTGTCCATCTTAGCCATTGCTATGAAAACTCCAGAGCTATTGTTAGCTTTATTTGGGGTAGAATTGCTATTAATGTTGATTGGTGGTATCTTGTTCCGTCAATGGAAACCTTTATTGGCTTTAATTGGATTTTCTGCATTCTTAGGTATCGTACAGTATTTGGGTAGCTGGTCTGTGGATTCTGCTATTGTGACGGCTTTGCGCATGTTGACGATGACTACTATTTTTATGATGCTCATCGTGACAACAAAAACACAAGATTTAACAGTGGCTCTTGTGCAACAATGTCGCATCCCCTATGCCTATGCATTTATGTTTACAGCGGCTTTACGATTTGTACCAGACTTTTTACGTGAAAGTAAAGCGGTACAAGAAGCACAGGCTTGCCGTGGCATGTCTTTAGAAGGCAATTGGCTGACAAAGATAAAATCTTACATGACTGTAATTCAACCATTGATGCTGAAATCATTAAGTCGATCTGAGACAATGGCGTTATCTTTGGAACTTCGAGGCTTTGGGAGTCAGCAACATACGTTTATGCGAAAAGTAAGTTTACAAGGCATTGATTATGTGGCGTTTTTTGTGATGCTAATAGTGACTCTTTTGTCACTATGTAGCCTGTGGGGCGTCTCTTGTTTCGCTATGTAGCCTGTGGCGGTTTTAACTGAATAGTGCCGAAGGGAAGAGCACGGTATACCCTCTCTCAAACGGTATTTCATAATGTTTGTTCGGGGGCACACCGTGCTCTTCTTGTGTTTGTGTTATTTAGTTAGTAAGGGCGCCACAAGGCTACTACGCCTAACTGCGGTTCTTTGGAGAAGAAGGTGTATTTTTTTGAGAAATATTAACGATATGAGAAGTTTTGTAGTATAATAAAAGTGTAAGAGCCGACAACGTGTTGTTGGGCTCATCTCTTCCTAGTATGGGAGGAGGTGGTTGCTATGACTAAATATGAAAAAATCTCATTGATTATTTCTATTGCTAGTTTAGCAATTCAGCTCATTGATCTACTTAAGTAGACAATGAAAAAGCCTAACGTATAAGGTCTACTACACCTTGACACGTTAGGCCGTTTCTAATTTTTAAACTCTAGAGATGAGCCTAACGCTAGCTGCACGTTGACGGCTCTTCTTTTCTTGCTTTTAGTATAACATAGTTTATAGGTATATTACAATCGTCTCTTGCTTGGCTATGTAGCCTGTGGCGCTCGTAACTAGCATAAGGGAAAAGCACGATGCTTCTCTGTTGATGATTGTCACGTTCAAACAATACTGTATAAAGCAAATAAAGAGCACGGCACATTCCTTCAGAAACGGTATTTCATAATGTTTCTTCAGGAACATGCCGTGCTCTTTTAGGATGAGTGTAATTATGATACAAGTGAACGTGACATTTCCTTAGTGTATTTGGGGGCACACCGTGCTCTTCTTGGGTTTGTGTGATTTTAGTTAGTAAGGGGGCCACAAAGGCTGCTACGTCTAATTGCGTTCCTTGAGGGGACAGATTGTGACGGTATCATCTGTGAATTTGCGTGTTACTTGATTTTCTTTGGAGTTGTGTTAGTTCTTTTGTTGTAGATTTGCATCTTTTTAATAATAACTTTCAAAATTATTCCTTGAGCACTTGAAATGGACACGGCTGTTAGTGCTATAATAGAATGAGGTAAGTTCGTGCAGGGGTTGAAAGGAGAATTGATGGATTATAAAGTAGCAGCTTCTTTTTGGACAGAGAAGGATAAAACTGCAAGAAAGATGGACCCACGTGAATTGCATGTTGAGATTGTTGATTTTTTGAAGGCCCATCATACGTGTGCTTTGGCGACGCATAGTGAAACGGGTGTACGTTGCACACCATTATCATATACTGTGCATGGTGGATACATTGATATCTTCTCTGAAGGTGGTGAGAAATTCTTTCATTTAGAAGAAGATAAAAATGTATCTCTTACAGTGTTTGATTCTTATGAGGGTCCAGGTACAGCGAAGAGTGTTCAGATTGAAGGCGTAGCCACTGTGCTAGGTCCTGATGATGAAGAGTATGCTAAGGTACTAACAGAAATTGGTATGGAAAAATTATTAGACCGTGATGATGCATTATACTTGATTCGTGTGAAATCGAATGAGATTGTTTATTTGAATGGTTCCTTGCGAGCACGTGGCTATTATATTCGTCAAGTCTTAGCGAGATAGGGTAGATTCTTTTTGCACATCTGCGTCAAGTATGATACAATAAGTAAAGACCGCCGTTAGAGGTTTCATCTAACGGTGGTTTTTATTTTAGAAATGGAGATAATTAATGAATATACAACGTATCTTACTGAGTGCACTATTAGGAGCAACATTAGTAGTGACAGCTGCTTGTGGTACTGATGCAGCTCAGCAAGCAAAATCTGAAGTAGGTAAAGACGTGAAAGTGGAAGCAAAGATGCCTAGCTTTGATGCCACACCAATTGCTGATGAATATGCTACGATTCATACGAATAAAGGTGATATCAAAGTGCGTCTGTATGGTAGCAAGGCACCTATCACTGTGAAAAACTTTAAAAGTTTAATTGAACAAGGATACTACAATAATTTAACCTTTCACCGTGTTATCGATGGTTTTATGATCCAAGGTGGAGATAATAAAAAGGGCGGCCCTGGGTATACGATTCCTGATGAAGTGAGTAATGATTTACACTTTAATAAAATGGGTATCTTGGCTATGGCCAATGCGGGTCCAAATACAGGGAATGCGCAGTTCTTTATTACTGTGGCACCAACGCCTTGGTTAGATAATAAACACACCATCTTTGGAGTAGTTGTACAGGGCATGGATGTGGTAGAAGCCATCAGTCGTGTACCACGAGATAAGCGAGATACACCGAAAGAACCAGTGGTGATTCAATCTGTTGACTTAGCACCAATTCCAGCTGGTGAATAAGATGGAAGAAAAGTTTTATACCTATATGGTGCGTTGTGCAGATGGATCTCTTTATACTGGCTGGACTACGGACTTAGAGAAACGCATACGAGCCCATAATGGTGAAATTAAAGGGGGAGCCAAGTATACACGAGGTCGTAGACCGGTCACTTTGGTGTGGAGTACAGCTTTCAGTAGAAAGCAAGATGCTCAATCCATGGAACAGCAAGTGAAGCGCATGGAACGGTCCCAAAAAGATGCCCTCATTGCGGCAAGTTGTGATATAATGAAATGATACAGATAGTGCGTGAATACGAGAGGAGGAATGCTAATGAAACGAGTCATTGTGTCCGTAAAAAGTACGCAACGTGATGCGGATGGAGAAGATACGGTGGTGGAATTAGTATCCTCTGGTAAGTATTATGAAACAGCTTTGGCGAAACATATTATTTATGATGAAAGTGAAGTCACTGGTTTGGGGAATACGAAAACGACAATTAAAGCCTATAAGGATTCGGTAGTACTCTTGCGAACTGGTGAATTTTCTATGCGCCATGAGTATCAACTGGGGAAGACGAACATTGCAAGCTTAGAAACCCCATACGGGGCGGTAGAACTAGCTATGCTAACCCATGAATTAGACATAGATTTAAAAGATGGCAAGGGCCATATTTGTTTAGGATATGATATCTCTGTTGGTGGTGAATGGCAATTTTACAACCAACTATATGTAGAGATTCGGGAGGATGTACATTATGGACATGAAAGAAGTTTTGAAAGCAGCCATTAAGGATGCTTTGCAGATAGCTCTGGAACAAGGAGAACTACCAGAAGGTACCTATCCAGAGGCACAGTTGGAAGTGCCTCCGCAGAAAGAATTTGGTGATTTTTCTACGAATATTGCTATGCAATCTGCACGGGTAGCGAAATCGAATCCAAGAGCGATCGCAGAAACGATCATTTCTCATATGAATTATGATTGGTTAACGCGTGCTGAAGTAGCAGGTGCTGGATTTATCAATTTCTTTTTAGCATCAGATGTGATTTACGATACTTTAAAAAATATCTTAACTGTAGGTGAAACATACGGTAATGCTCCACTTCGTGAAGAAGATACAGTGCAAATCGAGTATGTCAGTGCCAACCCAACAGGTTTGTTACATGTAGGCCATGGTCGTGGTGCTGCCTATGGAAGTGCTTTGGTAAATTTAATGCGTGCAGCAGGTTATAATGTATTTGCTGAGTATTACATTAATGATGCAGGCAAACAAATCGATAACTTGGCGGCCTCTGTGAATGCTCGCTATTTAGAATTGTTAGACATGAAACATGAGTTCCCTGAATCTGGCTATCGTGGTCAAGATGTCATCGATACAGCGCAAGAATTGATTAACTGGAGAGGTGATTTCTTCGCAGTGCTTCCAGAAGAAGAGCGTGTTCCATTCTTTAAAGAATTTGCTTTAACAGAAAAATTAAATGGATTACGCAAAACATTGCGTAATTTCCGTGTTGGCTTTGACCGTTGGTTCAGTGAACGTAGTTTGCATAAAAGCGGTGAAATTCGTACATTGGTGAATCAGCTTTTAGAATCTGGTGCTATGTACGAAAAAGATGGAGCTTATTGGTTGGCATCTATGCAATATGGTGATGACAAAGATCGCGTGGTTATCCGTGACAATGGAGAACCAACATACTTAGCCGCAGATATTGCGTACCACAAAGATAAATATGAACGTGGCTACAAACAATTAATTAACATTTGGGGTGCTGACCATCATGGTTATATTGCCCGTGTGAAAGCAGCTATGGAAGCGCTTGGATTCAATCCAGATAAACTAGAAGTTCTATTATTACAAATGGTATTCTTATACCGTGATGGAGAACTTGTAAAAATGTCTAAACGTACTGGTGAAACCATTACTTTAGATGAGTTAATCGAAGATGTAGGAGTAGATGCAGCAAGATACTTCTTCTTGATGCGTTCCTTAGATAGCCAATTGGACTTCGACATCAACTTGGCATCTTCTAAATCCAATGACAATCCGGTGTACTACATCCAATATGCGCATGCTCGTATTCACAGTATTTTTGGACAAGTAAAAGAGGCGGGTATTGCGTATGGCGATTGGGCGAATACATCTTTCACAGCATTGCAAAGTGAACAAGAAGTGGAATTGATTAAAAAATTAGCAGCCTACCCAGAAGAAATTCAGTTATCTGCTAATAATAAAGCCCCACATCGTATAGCTAAATACTTGTACGATCTAGCAAGTTTATTCCATTCCTTCTATAAACAAGGCCGTATCATGGGCGTTGACCCAGAATTGCAACAAGCTCGATTAGGCTTGATTACAGCAACTGCGCATGTATTACAACATGGTCTTGGTATCTTAGGTATTTCCGCTCCTGAAAAAATGTAATCAGAAGCATATAATTATTAGGGAGGCATCATGTCAACAAAGTATATTTTCGTAACAGGTGGAGTCGTATCATCATTAGGTAAAGGCATTACTGCAGCATCCTTGGGACGTTTGTTGAAAAACCGTGGATATAAGGTGACAATTCAAAAATTTGACCCATATATCAATATTGACCCAGGTACAATGAGTCCCTATCAACATGGTGAAGTGTTCGTCACTGACGACGGTGCAGAAACTGACTTAGATTTAGGTCACTATGAACGTTTCATCGACATTAACTTAGGTAAAACGTCCAATATCACGGCTGGTAAAGTGTATTGGTCTGTGATCAATAAAGAGCGTAAAGGTGAATATCTTGGCTCTACTGTGCAAGTTATCCCTCATATTACGAATGAAATTAAAAATGCTGTATTCCGCGTTGGTAAAGAAGATAATGCAGACGTGGTGATCACAGAAATCGGCGGTACTGTAGGTGATATTGAAAGCTTACCATTCCTAGAAGCCATCCGCCAAGTGAAAAAAGAAGTCAACCGTGATGATGTGTTATACATTCACGTAACATTGGTGCCATATATCAGCGCAGCAGGTGAGTTGAAAACAAAACCAACACAACATAGTGTGAAAGAACTTCGTGGCATCGGTATTCAACCAGATATTATCGTATGCCGTACAGAAAAAGAAATTTCTCGTGACATGAAAGATAAATTGGCATTATTCTGTGACGTAGACCCAGATGCTATTGTAGAAAACCGTACTTGTAGCACCATTTATGAAGTACCATTGATGATGCAAGATGAAGGATTAGATAGCATTGTAGTGCGCAAATTGAACCTAGAAGATCGTCCTGCAGATATGACAGAATGGAAAGAAATGGTTCATAAAATCTTGAACCCTAAGAAAGAGATTACGATTGCTCTTGTGGGTAAATACGTAGCATTACATGATGCATACATTTCTGTAGCAGAAGCATTGGGGCATGCAGGGATCGTAGAAGACACTAAAGTGAATATTAAATGGGTTGACTCTGAAGCGGTAGAAGCAGAAGGTACTGATTTAGCGGAAGTATACAAAGATGTGGACGGCATTTTGGTGCCAGGTGGTTTCGGTTGCCGTGGCGTAGAAGGTAAAATTTCTACTATCCAATATGCTCGCGAGCATAAAGTTCCGTTCCTTGGCATTTGCCTAGGTATGCAAACATCTGTGATGGAATTTGCTCGTTCCGTATTGGACATGAATGGCGCTACTTCCACAGAATTTGATGAAAGCTGTCAATTCCCTGTGATCGACTTAATGGACGACCAAGTAGATGTAGATGAAAAAGGCGGTACTATGCGTCTTGGCGTATATCCATGTAAAACAGTACCTGGTACAAAAGTACATGAAGCATACGGTGAAGACTTAATCTATGAACGCCATCGTCATCGTTGGGAATTCAACAATGCATACCGTCAACAATTGACAGATGCAGGCTTGATTATCTCTGGTACATCTCCTGATAATCGTCTAGTAGAATGCGTTGAAGTAGCAGATCATCCTTGGTTCGTGGGCGTACAATTCCATCCAGAATTGAAATCCCGTCCAAACAATGCACATCCATTGTTCAAAGGATTTGTGAAAGCAGCTATCGATAATAAAAAATAAGACATAATGAGTGTGTCATAAAGAAAGGACTGTAACAGAATACAATAGATTCTGGTTGCAGTCCTTTTTATAAGATTTTTATAAAAATGATGAATGTTAGAGGCGTCTGTATATTTTGTGCTAGAAGGTGGTGATGACATGGTGTTGCAAAATAAATTGGGAATTAATAATTCGGTAGAACTTGCTAAAGAGGAAGAGCGGATTAGTAAAAAGAAAGCTTTAGATTTATTTGATGGTACAGCGTTAGCTATGTATCCCGTAGGTTCTTTTGTACAATTAGCTGCGATACATAGATATTTGTTTGAAGATATCTATGACTTTGCGGGAAAAGTTAGAACGGTAAATATGGCAAAAGGAAATTTCCGGTTTGCACCTGTTATGTATTTACAGGCAGCCCTTGAAAGTATAGAGAACATGCCACAATCTACATTTGATGAGATTGTTGAAAAATATGTGGAGATGAACGTGGCACATCCTTTCAGAGAAGGCAATGGAAGAAGCGCTAGAATCTGGCTGGACCTAATGTTGAAAGATGAACTACATCTTGTTGTAGATTGGAGCTTAGTGGATAAAGAGGATTATTTACTAGCTATGGAACGGAGCCCTATTAAAGATACTGAAATCAAGTATCTCTTAAAAAGTGCCTTAACGGATCAAATAGATGATAGAACAGTATATATGAAGGGCATTGACCATAGTTATTACTATGAAGGCTATACCTTGTATAAAATCGAAGAATTGTAGGCTAACATCTGTAGAAGAAAATACAAAAAGAATACGATGTATATCAATTGTTGGAGCGATATGATGTGTATTATCTATTGTTTGATACAGCCGCCCTATTGTTTTTTATCCCAAACAGTGCTATACTTGAGACATAAACAAGAAGAGCCGTCAACGTGTGCTGGCGTTAGGCTCATCTCAAATGGGTAAATTGATGAAGCCTAACGTATAGAGGGTGCGAACCTCTTTCGTTAGGCTTTATCATTAATTGTTAAAGAAACTAATGATTTGTACTATTAGCTTTAAAATTAAAATCAATACATTGATTTTTCTAAAAAACTTTTTCATAGTACCACCTCCTCCTATAGGATAGGAAGAGATGAGCCCAACGCACGTTGAAGACTCTTCTATAATTGCATTATAACAGAATTTATTCGTATTGTGTATATATAAAGATAAAAAACACATGAGTCTATTGACAAGCGACTTAAAATGCTATAGAATAATCTTCAGTTAGATAAAGTAAATGCGATGAACAGGTATAAAGATATAGTTAGTTGCTTTCAGAGAGCTACTGGTCGGTGTGAAGTAGTAGAACGGTTATGTTGAAACTCCCCTGTGAGCAGCGATGGTGAAACTAAGTAGTCATCGACGGTAGTTCCGTTATAACTGTGAGAACCAACTAGGGTGGGACCGTGTTATTGAAATGATAATGCCCCTTGATGTGCATGGCACATTGAGGGGCTTTTTTGTATCATAGGTTGATTAGTGTTTCTTACATTTTACGATGAAATCTGTATAAGGTATACAGTACAAGTAAACTCTATTGGAATGTTCTGATAGATGTAAGCATGGCTTACTAACAGTAGGATAGGCGGATGATTATGACAAATAACCGCACTAAACAGTGTTAGAATCTGTAATGTACTACTAGGACAGACAGTATGTAAAATGTAAAAAATACGATACAACCAATACGTTATATAACGCCCCTAGGGATGCATAGACATCTCTGGGGGCGTTTTTCTATTCTCTGAAAGAAATCTCAGAGGGCAGGTACTTAAAACCACCATAGGAATGATTTTAGCAAAGGTGAGATATGGAGGCCACATATTCAGTTTTTTTAGAATCATCCATTAGAATAGACATACGAACAGATATAGATTAGTCAGAAAGAGGAATAACCATGGATAACAGAATTTATTTTTTTGATACTACACTACGTGATGGGGAGCAAACTCCAGGAGTTTCCCTTCAAACACCAGAAAAAGTAGAAATTGCACAAGCTCTTGTGCGCCTTGGGCTAGATGTCATCGAAGCTGGTTTCCCAGCGGCGTCGGAAGGTGACTTTGAAGCGGTATCTACCATTGCTAAAGAAGTACGCGGATGTACTATCGCAGCATTGGCTCGATCCAATGAAAATGACGTGACAAAAGCAGCAGAAGCACTAGTAGGAGCAGAGCGCAGTCGTCTTCATGTGTTTATCGCTACTAGCGATATTCATCTTGAATATAAATTGAAAAAGACTCGTGAAGAAGTGTTAGATATTGTGAAACACATCCTTGAATTTGCAAAAGGTAAATTCGATGAAATCGAGTTCTCCGCAGAAGATGCGTCTCGTACAGATTTAGATTATCTATGTCGTGTCTTTGAAGTGGCTATTGAAGGTGGAGCTTCTATCTTGAATGTACCAGATACAGTAGGCTACATGACACCAGAAGAGTTCGGTAATCGTATTCGCTACATCAAAGAACATACGAAAGGTATAGAAAAGGCAATCATCAGTGTACACTGTCATAATGACTTAGGCCTTGCTAATGCGAACACATTGGCAGCTATCGAAGCGGGGGCTCGTCAAGTGGAATGTACAATGAATGGCTTGGGAGAACGAGCTGGTAATGTGGCTATCGAAGAAGTGGTGATGGCTATTAAAACACGTCATGACCATTATCCATTTGATGTACACATCGACACACCACTATTCACACGTACTAGCAAATTGGTGAGCAAACTTTGCGGTGTTGCTGTATCACCTAATAAGGCTATCGTAGGTGCCAATGCCTTCGCTCATGAGTCCGGTATTCATCAACATGGTATGTTAAATAATCCGACTACGTATGAAATCATGACTCCAGCTAGCGTAGGGGCAGAAAAAACGTCCATCGTATTGGGTAAACATTCCGGTCGTCATGCCTTTGAAGATCATCTAGTGAATCTAGGCTTTCAGTTAGAAGAAGAACGAGTGAATGAGTTATTCGTTCAATTCAAAGCCTTAGCAGATAAGAAAAAACAGGTATACGATGAAGATATTTATGCCTTAGTGATGGATACAATGCATCATGAACAAGCATTCCATGTGGTACAACACGATTACCATTCCGATCAAAATGGATACGTGCTTGCTAGCATTCGTGTATTAACACCAAATGGTGAACGTATGGATGCCGCTGTTGGTGATGGCCCAGTAGATGCTTCTTTCAGAGCTATCGAACGATTGGTGAACACACCATTTGTATTGGAAAACTTCCAAATCCGTTCCGTAACGGTAGGTAAGGATGCCCTTGGAGAAGCTGTGGTGAAAGTTAACTACAATGGTCGCAGATTCCAAGGCCGCGGTATTAGCACAGACATCGTAAAATCCAGTGTAAATGCATATATTAACGCAGTAAACGCAATTTATTTAGCAAAAGAATTAGAACAAGAGTTTGGAAACCAGGAGGGTTAATGTCATGGGTATGACGATTACAGAAAAGAATATGGCACGCCATGCAGGGCTTGCAGAAGTAAAAGCAGGTCAAATGATCGAGTGTCAATTAGACTTCATCTTGATGAACGATATTACATTTCCACCAGCAAAGAAAGAGTTTGAAAAAATCGGTAAACCTGTCTTTGATGCAGATCGCATCTACTTAGTACCGGATCATTTCACACCGAATAAAGATATTAAATCTGCTACACAAGCGAAAGTGATGCGTGATTTTGTACGACAACATAAGATTACACACTATTTTGAAGTAGGTCGTATGGGCATTGAGCACGTATTGTTACCAGAACAAGGCTTGATTGGGCCAGGGGAAATGATCATTGGTGCCGATTCCCACACTTGTACATACGGTGCATTGAATGCTTTCGCAACAGGCGTAGGCTCTACAGATGCTGGGGTCGCTATGGCAGAAGGCAAAACTTGGTTTAAAGTGCCAGAAACAATCAAAGTTGTGTTAGAAGGAAAACCTGCCAAATGGATTTCCGGTAAAGATATTGTATTGGACTTGATTGGCAAAATTGGCGTCGATGGCGCTCGTTACAAAGCCCTAGAGTTCCATGGATCTGGTGTGCAATACATGACGATGGCAGACCGCTTGACGATCTGTAATATGGCTATCGAAGCGGGCGGAAAATGCGGGGTATTCCCGTACGATGCAGTGACAGAGGAGTATATCCAAGGTCGCATCACACGTCCTATTGAACCAATCGCAGCAGATGAGGATGCAGAATACTGCCAAGTGGTAACTATTCAATTGGATGAATTAACTCCAGTGGTGGCGTACCCACATCTTCCTTCCAACACGCATTACATGAAAGATATTGTGAAAGAAGACCGTATTCAAATCGACCAAGTTATCATCGGTTCCTGTACGAATGGTCGCTTTGAAGACTTACAAATGTGCGCAGAAATTTTTAAAGGTCGCAAGGTGGCGGACTTTGTACGTTGCATCGTCATCCCTGGATCTCAAGATGTGTACAACCAAGCTGTGAAAGCAGGCTTGATGGACATCTTCATCGAAGCAGGCTGCGCTGTAAGTACACCAACTTGTGGTCCGTGCTTAGGTGGTTACATGGGCATTATGGCAGAAGGAGAACGTACCGTTTCTACTACAAACCGTAACTTCCGTGGCCGTATGGGACACGTAGACAGTGAAGTATATTTGGCAAGCCCATATGTGGCGGCAGCAAGTGCAGTAGCAGGGTATTTAGCAAGCCCTGAGGAGGTATAATATGGCAGACTTTCAAGGAACAATTTGGCGCTACGGCGACAATGTAGATACAGACGTAATTATTCCAGCGCGTTATTTGGCGATTGCGGATATGGCGGAATTGGCAGAACATGCTATGGAAGATATTGATACTACCTTTGCACCGAATGTGAAAGCCGGTGAAATCATGGTAGCTGGTAAAAACTTTGGCTGTGGTTCTTCTCGTGAACATGCGCCAGCAGTGATTAAAGAAAAAGGTATTTCTTGCATTGTAGCAGATAGCTTTGCTCGTATTTTCTTCCGCAATGCTATCAACATCGGGTTGCCAGTGATCGAAATTGGTGACGCTGTGGAGCGCATTCAAGAAGGTCACGAAATCGCTGTGGAAATGGCTACAGGTGTTGTCCATAATGTGACTACAGGTGAAAGCTACCAAGGAACAGCGCTACCACAATTTGTGCAAAATATTGCCAAAGCAGGTGGACTAGTGAACTTTGCGAAAACAAGACAAGACGGATAAGAAGAATAGAATTAATAGGAAGCATTAGGTTATGCTATTATTGATTAGCCTAGTGGTATTCCCTATAGTATGTATGCTAGATAGATAAAATATTTTAGTGTAGTGTAGAGACTTTCAAAAGAGGATTACTATGAGTGAAAAACAGATTGTCCTAATTGCTGGTGACGGCATTGGGGAAGAAATAACAAATTCCGCGCGTGCTGTGGTGGACGCAGCCTTTGCTAAAGCGGGTGTAACAGCTAAGTGGATTGAGAAAAAAGCTGGTGGTGCGGCTATCGATGCCTTCGGTGAACCGTTGCCTCAAGATACGATCGATGCGTGCCAAGCAGCAGATGCTGTATTATTAGGTGCTGTAGGAGGTCCTAAATGGGACGATGTGGAGCCATCTATCCGTCCAGAAAAAGCTATCCTTGGCTTGCGCAAAGCATTGGGCTTGTTCTGCAACTTGCGGCCAGTGAAAATCTACCCAGCATTGCGTGAGTTCTCTCCGTTGAAACCAGAACTAGTAGAAAATGTTGACTTCGTTATCGTTCGTGAATTAACTGGTGGCATCTACTTTGGGGAACGTGAAGAAGCGCAAGGGGCAGGACCAAACGAATTTGCTTGGGATAAAGAGACATATGCTCGGTATGAAGTAGAACGTATCATGGATGTAGCTGTAGAGACAGCGCGTAAACGTTCCGGTAAAGTGGTGAGCGTAGATAAAGCCAACGTATTGGCATCCTCTCGTTTATGGCGTAAAATTGCAAAAGAAAAAGCAGAAGCCAACCCAGATATTTCCATGGATTACTACTATGTAGATAACACAGCTATGCAACTCGTGACGAATCCAGGTCAATTTGATGTCCTAGTGACAACTAACTTATTTGGAGATATATTAAGTGATGAAGGGGCTGTTATCTCTGGCTCTCTTGGTTTGTTGCCATCTGCCTCCATCGGTACAGGCACTTCCTTGTACGAACCAATCCATGGCTCCGCACCAGACATTGCAGGACAAGGTATTGCTAACCCATTAGGTACGATTTTGTCTGCTGCCATGATGTGTCGTTATTCCTTGGACTTACCTGCAGTAGCGGACTCCATTGAACAAGCAGTAACAGCTGTCCTTGATGCGGGCTATCGTACAGGGGATATGTATCGTGAAGGATTCACAAAAGTGAATACACAAGGTATGACTGACGCTGTGATAGCGCACTTAGGCTAAGATTTAGCGGTATATAAGGTAAAAAATGCGGCATACTCCACCACAAACTGATATTATCGTTAGGTTTGTTTCGGAGCATGCCGCGCTTTTTTGCGTATGGTATTGTTTGGTACTGCTAGCATAGCCTAATGACGTTTTATTGGAGCTCTAGGAAGAAGATTAGGCTATGCATACATATGTTATACATAATTCTCTTGCGATAGTATGAAAGAAAATATTATATATATTCTTCTATCCAAGAGTCATGATAGGCAATGGCTTTTTGTAAGTCTACGCAATGTGTTTTATTGTGCTTTGGCAGGGTGTTAGTTATTGATTTTGTATAAAATCGTAGTGCTTTATCATAAATTGTATCTTTCATGGTATTAATGGCGTAATATTCTTTTTGTAACAAGTCACCATATTTTCTCTCAGAAGAGATAGTAGATGATAGCAAGTCATTGATAGAAATTTCAGAGATTTGAGAGCTAGGTACAGGAATTATTTTTCCGATAATCATATTGCAAAGATGAATTTGCTTATTACTTATAACTTTTATACTGAGGCGTCTTTTCTTTATATTAGATTTTTTTGCTTTAGCAATTTTTAAATCATTAGAGTTTAATGTATTTGGAAATTTAACTGTAGAAGACAATGGTGCAAAAAATAGTCTATTTTGTATGGTAAGTACCACGCCTATATAGGGCCGAGTTCTTTTTTCTCCAGTTGAAATTCTAACATTAGAATCGATGCTTTGTAATGCTTCCATATATGTTTCATTTATTTTATAAAAGCTTAAGTTTGGTTGTGTGTTCATATAAAGTGCCTATAGTTTATAAAAAGAAAAGCCGAGATACATCCCGGCTTACATTGCAAATAAAGTATATCCATGGTGGGGAGCACCATCCTTATGGGCCTCTCTTTAAAAATGATAACTCATTTTATGGTGGGGGTGCACCAACAATAAAGTCCCTCGCTTTCAGAATGATGAAGCATTCCATGGTGGGGAGCACCAACGATAAAGTCCCTCGCTTTAGATATACATTTATAAGTCAATCCTATCATACCAATTTTAGAATGTCAATTGTGTTAGAAGCTTATTGGTTAATAGATTCTCGAACTATTTTTTGCAAAGTATCATAGTCTTGAAAATATCATTCTTCGATGCGGAAATGACCAAAGAAGGTATTTTGTGTATAATAGTGTACGTATGTCAATATTGGGAACGGAAAGTAGGAGGGTTTACCATGGCAGATGAACGAGTTACGGATCTACAGTTGGCACATTCTGTGCTAGGTTATACAGGTGTACCTGGGGCCTATGCCTATGAAGTGTTGCAGAATGTACTTTCAAAATATATAGAAAAGGGCGGCTCCGTGGAGGGGCAACGGATTGAGCGTTGTCAAAGTCATCGTGAGCTCGTACAGGCTGTCCACGAAGGGCGCATCGATTATGCCATATTGCCCATTGAAAACTCTATCGTCGGGGAAGTGCGGGATAGCACGGATTTAATCAAAGATAAAAATATTCACATCGTTGGGGAAGTGCGCCATCGCATTAGCCATAGTTTGCTAGGTGTACCGGGTGCTAGCCTCGACACGATTCAAGAGGTGTACTCTCACGAGCAAGCCCTCATGCAATGCTCACAATTTTTGGCGACCCACAGTTCTTGGCAATTAAGTCCTATGAATAATACTGCTATGAGCGCGAAATACGTGAGCGACACACAGGATGTGACGAAGGCATGCATTGCTAATGCATCTGCGAAAGAATTATATGGACTCACATTGTTAGCCCCAGACATTGCAAACTTTAAGGAAAACTTTACGCGATTCTTCATCATCACTCATAAGGATGTAAGGATTCATGATGCGCACAAACTGAGCATTATTGTACAAACACCAAATACGCCAGGGGCACTGGTGAAAGTCCTACGAGTTTTTGAGGAACATCAATTGAACATGGTCAACATCAAATCACGCCCATGTATGCATACACCGTGGGAGTATTTCTTCTACATCGATATCGAAGGAGAAGGTCGAGAATCAGAAGTAGAACAAGCTTTAACTGAAGTGCGAGAACTATCCAATTATTTGCAGGTCTTAGGGCATTATAAAATTTATGATGTACTGTGAGAATTTAACGATAACTTAAATACCATATGATTCTAATAGGGGAGCGTATTGATTCTGTATGTGGTGAGTATAGCTAGCATAAGAGGAATAGTTTAAAAGTTTGATGAAGTTTTATGACACCCCTTGCTTACGGAAATAAAGATATGATACTATACTCCTATGAGCTATATAGAAATATATAGATATACTGTATAGATGTGCTAAGAGAATGTGCTATGTAAATGTAGTATGCAAATCTAGTATATAAATATAGTGTGCAAATACACTATGCAAGCATAATATAGGCAATCGCCAATTTCTATATACGAATTAAGAATGTGACATTTTAGCAAGGAGACATAGTATGAAACGTACAATTATTTCTTTTTTTGTGGGCGTTATCGTGACAGGTTGTGCGATGGGCTGGTTCTGGTATCAAGACCGTGAACAATATACACGTGCAATCCCAGCTGTGAAAGGTCCGATCCAAGTAGCACCGGTAGTGAATGGAACACCAGCAGGAACGACAAATGGAGCTGTGCCACAACAAGCAGGAGTCGTAGCGCCGCAAGCAACACAACAACAAGTACAAATTACGCAAGAAAAGGCGATGGAAATCTTTAAAACGGCATACCCAGACTATCGCATTGAAAAAGTGAAATTCGATACAGATCACGGTCGTGCTCATTATGAAATCGATGGAGAAACATTAACTCGTGAAGTAGAAATTAAAATCGATGCTGTCACAGGGGAAATCTTTCACGTTAAAGAAGGACATTAATACGTTGATATAGAATTATGAATACCTAACCTACCTAGTAGGCTAGGTATTCTTTCATTAGCAAAGGAAAGGATTGTGTTAGTATTGCCATCGTCAAAACAAGTGGGTTTCTAACAACATCAAGAATCATTTGCTAGTAGTATATTTTAACGTACTGTGTTAGTATGAATTATAGAAGGCTTGGTAAATTATCTGCGTGTAAGGTGGATTTATTTGGTGTATAGATGCTACTATATCAAAGATAAAGTTTAGAAAATCAATGGGAGGAGACCTTAAGGAATTTAGAATTTAGCCTATCAAATTTGAGTGAGTAAAGTAGAATGGAGGAGATTGTATGACAGAATTACACATGTATGTAGCGTATTTGACAGCGTGGACCATATACCAATTATGGTCTATTCATAGATGGATGAAATCGGAGTCAAAAGAGGAAAAAGCTGAGAATGCTGGTCATGCATTGCAAGAAATTTTAAACTTTGTATCTCCTAAGGCAGTAGCGGGATTAGCCGTGAGTGGAATCGTTTTTACCGGTGCTGCAGATGTGTTGGGTATTTTGCTAGTGAAAGGCTTCATACGTGAGCCTCAATGGTTAGATACTTTGTTACTAGCTCTCGTTTGTGTCAGTATTATAGTGGGAATTCGAGCTGCTATTGAGGCGTATCGCATTGTTCTAGGTGCATCTAATTCTCGTCAACCAGATCTCTTTTTGGTTCGCCATGAAAGACTCTTTAAAAGGGGACGTATCAATCTAGAAATTGTAGTGAACCGGGTATTAAATGTATTATACGCAGGATTTGCTATCTATACGATGGTTATACTTTTACAATTATTACATATTTTATAATCAAATCGTATACTATATGTCTATAGAATATTAGCAAAAGTCGTGGTAGTCTGTTATAATAAATTGATTACATTGAATACAGTGAAAATGATAACAGTGTGCATATCGTTATAAGATGACGAATATAAAAGTAAGAAAGGCATTGATAATGAACGTAAACAAAAATACATCAGTTGCAAAAGATGCAAGTGATGTTATCGAATCCTTAAAAAACTCGTATAACGAATTAGTATACCCTTCTAAATCCTTCGGAGTAACATCCGTTAACAGTTTGGAAGCAAAGGCGAAGTTATGGGGCTTAAATCCCGTACCAGCAAAAGAGGCTCGTGTCCTAGAACTAGGCTGTTCTATGGGTGGTAATATCATCGGGCAAGCCGTGTATCATCCAGAAGGGTCTTATGTAGGCGTTGACCTCAGCGGATCTCAAATTGAAATTGGCAATGAAATCATTGAGGCCATTGAACTTAACAATGTAAAATTAGTAGAACAAGACATTTTGAAAATTGATAAAGACTTCGGAACATTTGATTACATTATCGTCCATGGAATCTGGTCTTGGGTACCAGATGTAGTAAAAGATAAAATTTTAGAAATCTGTAATGTAAACTTGTCCGAGCGTGGGGTAGCCTATATTTCTTATAACGTATACCCAGGTTGGCATCGATTGAATCAAGTTCGTGAAATGATGATGTTTGCCACACAAAATAATCAAGGTATGGGTTTATTAGAACGTACAGAAAAAGCGATTTCCTTTGTACATCATATGAATGAGCTTATTAAAGAGTCTAAAGATATTGTTCCTAAATTGGAGTGGAAAACAGACAGCTTTGATTCTGCGTTGGATCATAAAGCGTATTATATTGCTCATGAGTATTTAGAACCTATCAATGATCCGGTATATGTGAGTGATTTCATTAACAGAGCTAGAAAACATAATATGATATATGTAGCAGATACAGACTTTCAATTGTCGGCGATTACTTGGATGAAAAAAGAACGTAGAGAGTTAATTGAGACTATGTCAGGTGGAGATTGGAATACAAAGGAACAAATTCTAGATTTTTATTATGATACACAATTCCGTCGTTCCCTATTATGTCATGAGTCACAAGCTCATTTACTACGTCATAATGAAGAATTTTTAATTGAAGCTATAGATTCTTTATATTTCGGCATGGTTAATAAAGGTAAAGTGTTGAAAGATACTGAGAATGCTATAGAGCAAGTCATCGTAAATCAATGCCGAACAGGAGAATTCTTTAATGTCGCAGATTGTAAAGCAGAACTAGAACGATTGCAGAATGGTACAGAATACAATGAAGTAGAATTATACAGTATGCTCATTCGTTTCTTGTTGTGTGGATTTATTGTACCTGTGACGGAGAAAAAAGAAATCAGTACTTTTGTAGAAGGTGTATCTACGGTATCAAAAGAGTTGGCTAGCTATGTACAGACGGTGGTGGATCGAGGAGGATCTAATTTTATTAATATTTCCGATTTGTACAATGATAGCGTTACAGGCTTTAACTCTGCTCATGTATTGATGATGAAAGAATTAGAAACACCAAAAACATTAGAAGAGCTCTATGTAGTGGCAGATGAAAAATTAAAAGTAAATGAAACAGAATCATCTGGAAAAGTGGTAGAAATAGCTGGTCGTAGCGTTGTAGATGGTGCATTAGATGATTTGGGACGCCTTGGTTTCTTGTGTAATAAGTAGATAAATGTATGGTCAGACTAGGTGGTAAATCTAGCATTTCCTATTAAAAAGAGCTGTACTTGCATGTATAAGTTACATGTGAGTACAGCTCTTGTGTTGTTTGGTGAAACATCTAAGAATAGATGTAATAATAATTTGTATTTAACACAAAGGGAATCGCATTACGATTCCCTTTGTTCATAGTGTTATTGTAATTTTTCTAATAAGGTTAACAAGAACTTAGACACTGTTGTTACTGATGGTAAGTGTAAACGCTCTTTTGGTGTATGGGCACCTAGAATGGTAGGACCAAAGCTCAACATCTGTGTATTTGGTAATTGTGCTTTCAATAAGCCGCATTCAAGGCCTGCATGAACAGCTGTCACATGAGGTTCTATACTGATGACCTCTTTGTATAGAGCGATGGCTTGTTCTTCTAAACGGCTACCGCGTTCATATTCCCAAGCAGGGTAACGGCCTTGTTCAGAGGCGGTGAAGCCATGGGCTTTTGCCAATGTCATGATGCGGTCACGTAAGTAGGCTAATTGGCTCATAGTTAAACTACGAACAGAGATAAGAATATCTAACTGAGTGTCATTGTCTTCGACGATGGCGATATTATTACTTGTATCTACTAAGCCTTCTAGTTTTTTGCTCATGCCGAATACACCATGAGGTGCTAAGTATAAGAATTGTAAAAAGTTTTGTGCTTGCGCATCGCTATAGATAGTGGCAGGAGTCTCACAAGGAGTGATGGTTACTTGTAAATTTGGATCTTGTGGAGATAATTCGTGACGAATGATGTTTGCATTCGCTTGGATATACTCTTGCAATGCTTTTGCATCAGAAGGCTGGCAAAGGATAGTAGCCTCTGCAAAGCGTGGGATGGCATTATGCTTAGAACCGCCTGTAAAATGGCTCACAGATATAGGAGTTTCACGATGCGCTTCTACCAATAAACGAGCTAAGATAGTTACGGCATTGCCTAATTGCTTGTCGATTTCGATACCAGAGTGTCCACCGTGAAGGCCATCTACCGAGACTTTCAAAGCAGTGAATCCTGCTGGTGTTGGTACAGAATTTGTAGGTAATGAAAGGTCTAATCGACAGCCCCCAGCACAAGCTACGATGAATTCATGTTCTTGCTCTGTATCAATATTGATTAAGTACTGTCCATGTAGACGTTCACCTTTCACCGCCATAGCACCATTCATGCCTGTTTCTTCGTTTGTAGTGAATAGACATTCTAACGGGCCATGTGGGATAGTTGGGTCATCTAGTACGGCTAGTGCCATTGCCACAGCAATACCATTATCGGCACCTAAAGTCGTTTCATTGGCGTGCAACCATTCGCCGTCCTCGATGAGCTCGATAGGATCTTTGGAGAAATCGTGAGTAGATGTATCAGATTTTTCTGCTACCATATCAATATGGCCTTGCAAGATGATAGATGGATGATTTTCATACCCTGCAGTCGCATGAGCGCGGATAATCACGTTTAATTCTTCGTCTTGTTCTGCCTCTAAACCTCTATCGTTAGCAAATTGCATTAGAAAATCGCTAATGCCTTGCTCATTGCCAGATTCACGAGGAATTTGGCTGATTTCATGGAACCAGTGTAATACACTGGTTGTATAATTAGTATGTGTCATAATAATACCTTTCTAATTCTAGGTGAATTTGTTAATAAAATAACTATACTCCATTCGTCGTAAGGGGTCAATACAAGAATTAGGAGAGAGGAACGATTCCTTGATGATAAAACTTTGTGCCAACAAAGCAAGAAGGAATGCTATAATAGAAGTAATGATTTCAAAGGAGGTTACCACATGAAGGGTACAAAGATTATGATGATAGGCACAGGAGGCACCATTGCAGGTACAGGGAATGGGGCTAGTGCATTAACGGAATATAGAGCAGGATCGATTGGTGTGGATGATTTGATGCAGGCAGTACCCGCTTTGGAGGAGTATGGCCCTTTTGAAAGTATGCAATTCTCTAATATCGATAGTTCTGAAATGAGTCCCTATCGTTGGGGGCATTTAGCGTTGCTTGTGAATGAAGTGGCTGAGCGAGATGATATAGGTGGTATTGTCATTACCCATGGTACAGATACGATGGAAGAAACTGCGTATTTCTTGCAGTTGACTGTGAATACAAAGAAGCCCGTAGTAATGACTGGTTCTATGCGTCCTGCTACAGCACTTAGTGCAGATGGTCCTGTGAATTTATTGCAAGCAGTGCAAGTAGCGCGTAGTGAAAATGCTTGGAATCAAGGGGTATTAGTGGTCATGAATGGCTATATTGATAGCGCTAGAGAGGTGGCAAAGTTACACACCACTGATGTAGCTACCTTTGGAAATGCCCAATTAGGTCATATGGGTTGTGTACAAAATGGACAGGCTTATTTTTACTATACTCCATGTCGTAAGCATACCAGTGACAGTGAATTTGTTTTGCGTGAGGAAGTGGAATTCCCAGCTGTAGGAATTGTTAATCTTTATGGAGGTATGGATACAGAGATTTTAAACATGGTAGCTAGTCGGTCTCAGGGCTTAGTGATTGGTGGTTTTGGACATGGTACCTTACCACAGGGCGTTCGTGATACACTCAAAAAAATTGCCATTCCCAAAGTACGGTCATCCCGCATTGGAAATGGCATTGTGTCTAGCAATTCATCGGATGTGAAAGAAGGCTTTATCGTGAGTGATTCCCTGTCGCCTGTGAAAGCTAGAATTTTATTGATGTTAGCGTTGCAACAAGAACGAAGTCGAGAAGAGCTAGAACGGATATTTGCTACCTATTAGTTCTTTAGGTATCTAATGTATCTGCGTTCTCTAATGCTGTTTCGATGGCGGATCGTACGGCTTTAGCTAAGGTATCGCCAAATTGGGAGAATGTACCTGAGTCTGTAAGGAGTTCTCCGTTTGGATCGATGGTCATAATGACGCCATCTGTAGATGTCCCCGTAGCAGGTTGTCCAGATACAATGCTAGTAATGCCTTTGGATTGGAGTGCTACAGTTTTCGCTTCCGTTATGGTTAGCAATGATTTTGTGAGAGCCCCATCGGTGAGGGCGCAATTGGTAAATACTAATAAGTTGATGGTGCCTCCAGAATGGAAGGCGCCATCTTTTTCGTAGTACGTATAGCCATCGCCTGCTCGATGGGCTGTTTTTTCAACACCTGCGGTGGCAATGACCTCTACGATGATAGTTCCTTCTTGGTAACATACATAGGCATGTCGATCCATAGAGGCACTAGTCAATAAGGCTGTACAGAAATGAATAGGTAAGTCTAACTGTACGCATTCTTTTGCCAAATAAGCAGATGTAGATCCACCAGGTAACTCATTTTCATCGTTGACGAAAAATGTGAGTTGTTGATTGCGCACAGCCATTACATGGTGCAAGCCTCCGTTGAAGGGACTTGTGCTGATGGCATAATAAGGCATGTCATAGGTCACAGTAATGGCAGAATTGTGTATATCTACATAGCCACCACTGCGTAATGTAGCAGGGGCAAGGTATGAGTTTTGAGTTGTCATGAATCCTCCTAGGAATTAAATTTGTATTCTCTATATAGTTATAGTACCACAAAAGTGACAGGGATAGTATAATATAAATAGTTATTAGGAGGCATATACCATGGAAGAAAGTCATTTTTTTGCCCTCTTAGGGCGTATGAAATATATTCAGCGTTGGAGCTTGATGCGTAATACAGAAGTAGAAAATTTACAAGGTCATAGCTTAGAAACGGCTATGATTGCTCATCAACTGGGAGTACTTCGGAATACATATTTTGCTGGAAATGTGGATGTGAATCGATTAGCGGTACTGGCCATGTATCACGATGTAAGTGAAGTATTTACAGGAGATATGCCCACGCCAGTGAAATATTTTAATCCTAAGTTGCGCGCTCTCTATGGGGAAGTAGAACAATTGGCCAATGAAACCTTATGGCGTACATTGCCAGAACCAGTGCAACCAGCCTATGAGGAAGCTTTAGTATCTGTGCCAGAGGAATACGAAGTACTAGTGAAAGCAGCGGATACCTTGTCAGCGTTTATGAAATGTGTCACAGAAAAAGCTGCCGGTAATAATGAGTTCAATGCGGCTTATGATACGATTTATGAACGTTTAGTACAGATGCAATTGCCAGAAGTAGATCTATTTTTGAAAGTCTATGTTCCTAGTTTGACAAAATCCTTAGATGAAATGAATGTGTCCTTTACAAAATAGATAGTTTTATAGATTGATATATTGACGGTGTTGCATACTTTCACGTATACTAATACTATATGGATAATAACTAGGAAGAGGAAAAATCTTTTGAACGCATCACAGAGAGCATTGGGGTGGTGGAACAATGTATGTAGTAGGAAGAGGGTAGCCTCGGAGTTGGCATGGTGAACTAGAGTAAGTGTGCCCGCTGATCAGCGTTAACGATAATGAGTGATTGCTACGGCAATAATCTAGGTGGTACCGCGGAAGTATAGACCCTTTCGTCCTAACGGACGAGGGGTCTTTTTTTGTATATAGTAAAGCATATCTATCATTTTGTGACTTTGGAAGTTTACCATGGAAATATGCTAATTGAAGAGTAGCAATGTAAAGATATATTTGAACTAGGAGGACATATGAAAGAATATAAAAATTTGACAACCTACAATCCTAAAGAGATTGAACAACAATGGTACACATATTGGGAAGAGAAAGGGTACTTTCACGAGGAAGTAGATACGAATAAAGAGCCTTTCAGTATTGTGCTACCACCGCCAAATGTAACAGGTCAATTGCATATGGGTCATGCCCTAGATAACACATTGCAAGATATTTTGATTCGTACGAAACGTATGCAAGGCTACAATGTGTTGTGGATGCCTGGCACAGACCATGCAGGGATTGCAACGCAAGTAAAAGTAGAAGAAAATATCATGAAAACAGAAGGAAAGTCTCGCCATGACTTAGGTCGTGAAGAGTTCCTAAAACGTGTATGGGAGTGGAAACAAGAATATGGTAGCACTATTGTAAAACAAATTCGTAGCTTAGGTGCTTCTTGTGATTGGACGAGAGAGCGTTTTACTTTGGATGAAGGATATCATGAAGCGGTATTAAAAGTATTCGTAGAATTATATGAAAAAGGTTTAATCTATCGTGGAGAACGCATTACTAACTGGTGCCCTAATTGTTTGACAGCTTTATCTGATATCGAAGTAGAACACGAAGATGAAAATGGTCATTTATGGCATATTAAATATCCTGTTATCGGGGAAGAAGATACATTCTTAACCGTAGCTACCACACGTCCTGAAACGATGTTTGGTGACGTAGCCGTAGCGGTGAACCCTAACGATGAGCGCTATGCGCACTTAGTAGGCAAAGAATTATTACTTCCATTTGTGAATCGTCATATCCCAATCATTGCCGATGAATACGTAGATCAATCGTTCGGTACTGGTTGCGTAAAAATTACACCAGCTCATGACCCTAATGACTTTGAAATGGGACAACGCCACAACCTAGAAAGTATCGTGGTAATGAATCCAGATGGCACTATGAATGCAGGAGCAGGTCACTTTGTGAATATGCCACGTGAATTGGCTCGTAAACAAGTAGTAGCTGAGTTAGAAGCACAAGGTTTATTAGAAAAAGTGGAAGAACATGGTCACAGTGTAGGTCATTGTTCTCGTTGTAATACAACTGTTGAACCTATGGTATCGAAACAATGGTTCGTATCCATGGAACCATTAGCAAAACCTGCTTTAGAAGTGGTGCGTGACAAATCCATTGAATTTGTACCAGAACGGTTTACAAAAACATATACGAACTGGTTAGAATCCATTCGTGATTGGTGTATTTCTCGTCAATTATGGTGGGGTCATCGTATCCCAGCTTGGTACTGCCAAGAGTGTGGGGAAACGATCGTAACCACAGAAACATTGACAGAATGTCCACATTGTCATGGTAAGGTAGAACAAGATCCAGACGTATTAGATACTTGGTTCAGCTCTGCGTTATGGCCATTTGCCACAATGGGTTGGCCTAACAACACAGAGGAAGTGAAACATTGGTATCCAACTAGCGTGATGGTCACAGGGTACGATATTATCTTCTTCTGGGTAGCTCGTATGATTTTCATGGGCTTAGAATTTAAAGAAGAAATTCCTTTCAAACACGTATTTATTCATGGGTTAGTACGTGATAGCCAAGGCCGTAAAATGAGTAAATCCTTGGGCAATGGTATCAATCCATTAGAAGTCATTGAAGAATACGGTGCTGATGCGTTGCGCTTTACATTAGTAACAGGCAACACGCCAGGCAATGATATGCGTTTCTACATGGAACGTGTGGAAGCAAACCGTAACTTTGCCAATAAAATTTGGAATGCATCCAAATTTGTATTGATGAACTTAGAAGGCTTTGATGAAAGTTTTGTACCAAGTGCAGAAGATTACACATTGGCGGATAAATGGATTCTAGAAGAATACAATAAAACTGTCACTAACATTACGAATAATCTTGATAAATTTGAATTAGGGGAAGCGGCAAGCTCTGTATATGATTTCATTTGGAATACCTATTGCGACTGGTATATTGAACTAGCGAAACCTCGTTTGTACAACAAAGAAGGTGGTCGTGACCGTCAAACAGTACAATACTTATTGGTATCTATCCTTCGTCATATGATGGAATTATTACATCCATTTATGCCATTTGTTACAGAACATATTTGGCAACACTTGCCTCATGAAGGGGAGAGCATCATGGTTGCTCCATGGCCAAGTACATTATCTATGGAAGGTTTTAGCTCTGCAGCGGCTTATATGAATGTAATGATGGACGGCATTAAAGGCATCCGTAACATGCGTGCAGAAATGAATGTACCAATGGGCAAACGCTCTGAAGTTATCTTAGTGCCTGCTACAGAAGAGTTAAAAGGCATCTTAGAAACGCATGGTGATTACTTCCATACCTTAGGTTGGGCTGAAAAAGTAACGGTACTTTCACCAGATGCGCCTAAACCAGAAAACGCGACAGTAACAGTGGTGAACGGGTTAGAAGTGTACTTGTTGTTGAAAGATTTAATCGATGCTGACAAAGAAAAAGAACGTATCGCTAAAGAACAAGCCACCGTATTGAAAGAAATCGCTCGTTTAGAAGGAAAATTGAACAACCAAGGATTCTTAGCGAAAGCTCCTGAAGCGGTAGTAGCGAAAGAAAAAGAAAAATTAGAAGAATACAAACAAAAACAACAAGCTTTGAACGAACGTGAAGAGTTCTTAAAAACATTAGCATAAGGAGATCCATCATGAATTATACGGAAGCGATTGCCTACCTAGAAGAGGTAGCCTCCTTTGGGATTCATCCAGGATTAGAACGGATTACTGCTCTATTAGAAGAGCTAGGAAATCCACAAAATACATATAAGACAATCCATGTAACGGGGACGAACGGGAAAGGATCCGTTTCCACCTATATTACCTATGGATTGTACATGAGCGGTCTTCGTGTGGGGACATTTACGTCCCCGCACCTCCAATCCTATACGGAACGCATGCGTGTAAACACAGCGTATATTACAGAAGAGGCCTTTGCTGATCTGATTGAACGTGTGAGCCATGCCGTGAAAGCCATTATAGACCGTGGCGTAGAAGCGCCTACACAATTTGAAATCTTAACAGCTGCAGCCTTCTTGTTTTTCCAAGAGCAAGGCGTAGACTACGCTGTCATCGAGGTGGGGTTAGGTGGATTATTGGATTCTACTAATGTAATCACTCCAGAAGTGGCAGTGATTACAAATGTGACCATTGACCATCAAGCGTACTGTGGCGATACAGTAGAGGAGATTGCCCGCCATAAAGCAGGAATTATCAAACAAGGCGTGCCTCTTGTAACGGCAGCTCAAGGTGGTGCCCTTGATGTGATTAAAGAAACGGCAAAATCTTTAGGTGTGAAATATCATGTGTTCAACGAAGATTTTACTATCGATAGTCGCAGTGCCATGGCGATGGGACAAATGATTACCGTGAAAGACAAAGACGGTCATAAAGATATGCTTTTCACATCCATGCATGGTATCCATCAAGCCTTAAACTTAGCCTGTGCAGCACGGGTCTTGCAAATCTTGAAAGACAAAGAACCAGCAGTGAGTGAAGAAACGTATCGTGAAGGATTAGCTCGTGCTACATGGACGGGTCGCTTTGAAATGTTCAAAGTCCATGGACGAACTATCATTTTAGATGGAGCCCACAATGCAAGCGGGGCAGAAGCCTTTTCGATGACCTTCAATGAACTGTACCCAGAACAAGCGAAAACAGTGGTGCTATCGATTTTAGAAGATAAAGATATATCCACGATGGTCAGCTATTTAGTGGGGCAAAAGGATCGTGTGATTACGGTACCAGCACCAACGCCACGAGGTACTGATCCAGTGCAATTGGCGAAACAAATGCCAGTCCAAGCAGAACCTATGGAGACTATCCAAGAGGGCTTAGACCATGCTATGAAAATAACTAAGGAAGGCGATATCATCGCTGTAGTGGGATCCTTATACATTCTTGGTGACGTGCAACAATGGCTCGCCCAAGAAATGGGGCACTAATGGATGCCCTACGTAGACTATCTGTGGATCAATGGATAGTCTATCTACTATACGGAGCAACGGTGTGTATTTCTTTGTTGCCCATAGGTGGTAATGTTCTTATTATCGTGGCGGGATTACTAGCGTTACTATTCGATAGACAACGTTTTACCGGAACCTTGCATTGGCTGCAATGGGCAGTCTTGGGGTTTATTCTCTGGACAGGCATTTCCATTGTTAACTCTGCGAATGTCCCATGGTCGGCTATGAGTTGGCTCTATCACATAGGGATGTATGGCAGTATCTATTGGTTGATGACATATTATATGGATACTGAAAGACGACAGAAAACGTTTTTGTCCTTGTTTTGTATGACTGGATTCCTTGTCTGCTTAGGTGCTGGGTATCAATATTTTTATATGACTCCAGAGCATATCCATGAATGGGTAGATAATGTCCATTTTCCGGGACTTATGCGGCGCATGTATGGAACATTGCAGAACCCTAATTTATTAGGAGAATACTTACTTTTTACCATTTCCATTGGTGGATTGGGCACCATGCAAGTGCTAAAAGCAAAAGATTGGAATCGCTCAGCTATGATGGGTTTCGCCGTTGCAGTCATGTTATTGTGCTTAGTCCTTACCTATTCCCGTGGTATGTGGCTAAGTTTGGCAGTAGCTGTTTTTGTAGCCGGTATCTGTGTAGAGCGTAGGTTATTATATGCGTTATTAGCGGTTCCCTTAGTGTTATTCTTTTACCATGGAGAAGTGTCCAGTCGATTGTGGTCCCTTTTTAGTGGACAAGATACATCGGTTATGCTCCGGTGGGCACTGTGGGATAGTACTATGTACATGATAGAAGATTTTCCAATCTTCGGGATTGGTTGGGATACGTTTTGGCTGACTTATCCAGATTATAATTATTTCATCCAAGATCCAACGGTGATTATCTATCACGCTCATAATTTATATTTGCAAGTGGCAGCAGAAACAGGACCGATATCTTTATGCTTATTATTAGCAATTTTATTGGGACATAGCAGAAATGTGCAAAAACAAAAGCATCTATCTATTCCGTTCCGGTATGGTATGACCTTAATTACCGTAGTTGTTTTGGTAAGTGGTCTTTTTGATCATGCTTTATATAGCCAGCAAGTAAGCTTGGTACTATGGCAATTTTTGGGCTTTGCTATGAGTGTCATACGAAATAAAATATAATATATAAAACTGAAAGTATAGAGATTGTTATATGACTGTCTCTATACTTTTTGTATTGTGGAGACTATTGTATCTAAGCATGTATATGGTTTATAACATTATTTGTATAAGTCAATTTCTATAGATGATTATGAACATAAGCTTAACAATAATGAAAGATGATTTCTTACTAGTAAGGTTAAGAATTAAGAGAAGTATCATTACTCATATAGTTTTAAGTTAAGATATGAAACGGATTAAAGAATATAACGTGGGAAATAACAAAAAGTAATAAAAGCAAATAACTGTTAGTTATGAATAATATAACAGCTAGATATGCATAAACATAAATAGAGTTTATATATAAGAATTAAAATATCGAAAAAATTTGTACTATACCAATATTTATAGATATAGGTAGATAAAGGGTATAACAAAAAGTTATACTCGCATTAAATTTTCCTGTTCAGTATGCCTATTATGCATATATTTACATATGTGGTTGACAATAACAAGAAAAATGAGTAGTATTTATGAGAATTAACAAATATCACACTTTGAGTAGATATTTAATCTAATATTTCTATAAAGAATTTTTTAACTTAAGAAATTCTTAGTAGAAATAAAAAATGAAAAGTGTGTGAATGTTAGATAGCTGAATAAGTCATTCAAACTAAAGGAGATGGTAGTATGATCGACATTTTAGATCGCGTGCAAGGCGCAGCGTTGCAAGCAAAAATTACTACAGCAGAAGAAGCAGCTAAATTGATTAATCCAGGAGACCATGTAGGTATCAGTGGTTTTACACCATCTGGTTACCCTAAAGCAGTGCCATTGGCCCTTGCAAAACGCATGGAATCAGATCCTTTTCAAATTGATCTTTGGACTGGTGCCTCAGTTGGTGATGAAGCAGACGGAGCGTTGACTCGTGTAAATGGTATTCGTCGTCGCTTCCCATATCAAACAAATAACGATACTCGTAAAGCTTTAAATAGCCAAAAAATTCGTTATATTGATATGCATCTTAGTCATATGGCGCAACAAATTCGTTATGGTTTCTTCGGTGACACTGACGTAGCTATCGTTGAAGCGGTTTGCATCCGTGAAGATGGTGGTATCGTTCCTAGTACATCCGTTGGTAACTCTCCAACATTTGTTAGCCAAGCTAAAAAAGTTATCGTAGAAGTAAACGTATCCCAACCAATGTCCTTGGTAGGTATGCATGATATCTATGAACCACAAGATCCTCCATACCGTGAGCCATTCCCAATCAAAGCGGCTGGCGATCGTATCGGAACAGATTACATCCCATGTGACCCTGCGAAAATCGTAGCTATCGTTCCATGTGATGTGCCTGACACAACTCGTCCATTAGCACCAATCGATGATGATGCAAAAGCGATGAGTCAACATTTGATTAATTTCTTCTTAGAAGAAGTTAAAGCAGGCCGTTTACCTGAAAACTTATTACCATTACAATCTGGTGTAGGTTCTGTAGCAAATGCTGTTGTGTCTGGCTTGGCTGAAGGTCCTTTCACAAACCTATCCATTTTCACAGAAGTTATTCAAGATGGTATGTTGGACTTAATTGATGCAGGTAAAGTAACAGACTGCTCTGGTACAGCATTGTCCCCATCTCCAGATGGATTGAAACGCTTCTACGCTAATATTGATAAATATAGCAAACATATTCTTTTGCGTCCGCAAGAGATTTCCAATAACCCGGGCTTAGCTCGTAGACTTGGTGTTATCACTATGAATACAGCAATCGAATTCGATATCTTCGGTAATGTAAACTCTACTCATATCATGGGTAGCAAAATGATGAATGGTATCGGTGGTTCCGGGGACTTTACTCGAAATGGTTATATCTCCATTTTCTGTACGAACTCTGTAGCAAAAGGCGGAGACATCAGTTCTATCGTTCCATTTGTATCTCACATTGACCATACAGAACATGATGTACAAGTATTCTGTACAGAACAAGGTATTGCCGATGTTCGTGGTTTGGCTCCAATTGAAAGAGCATACAAAATCATTGAAAACTGTGCTCACCCAGACTACAAACAAGAATTATTAGATTACCTCGAAAGAGCTATTGAAAAGACAAATGGCGCCCATACACCTATCTTATTAGATGAAGCTCTTTCTTGGCATAAACGCTTCACTGAAACAGGAAGCATGAAAAAACAAGGTTAATTTTTTAGGAGGATGATGACATGGCTAATGACAACTTAAAAGCCAAACTTGCTGAATACGAAGCAGCGTACGCTAAAAACTGTGAGAAAGTACCTGCACGTCAAAACTTACCAGAACAACCGGTATACACACCGCTTGATTTAGAAGGTTTTGATTATGAACGTGATCTTGGATTCCCAGGATTCTATCCTTATACTCGTGGTGTACAACCTACTATGTACCGTGGCCGTTTCTGGACAATGCGTATGTATGCTGGTTTCGCAACTGCTGAAGAGTCCAATAAACGTTACCGTTACTTAATCGAGTCCGGTGCAACTGGTCTTTCTTGTGCATTCGACTTACCAACACAAATCGGTTATGACTCCGACGACGCTATGGCTGAAGGCGAAGTTGGTAAAGTAGGTGTTGCGATTGACTCCTTAAAAGATATGGAAATCTTGTTCCAAGGTATCGACTTAGGTAAAGTTTCCACTTCTATGACAATCAATGCTCCTGCATCTGTACTTCTTGCTATGTACATTGCAGTTGCTGAAAAACAAGGTGTGCCTTCCACTGAACTTCGCGGTACAATTCAAAATGATATTTTGAAAGAGTACGCAGCTCGCGGAACTTACATCTTCCCTCCAAAACCATCCATGCGTTTGATCACTAATATTTTCGAATATTGCTCTCAATATGTGCCAAAATGGAATACTATCTCCATCTCCGGTTACCATATTCGTGAAGCTGGTTCTACTGCTGCGCAAGAAATCGCTTTCACAATTGCTGATGGTATTGCATACATCGAAGCAGCTCTTAAAGCTGGCTTAGAAGTTGACGATTTCGCAGGTCGTTTATCCTTCTTCTGGAACGCACACAACAACGTATTAGAAGAAGTTGCGAAATTCCGTGCATCCCGTCGTCTATGGGCACATATCTTGAAAGAACGTTTTGGTGCTAAAAAACCTAAATCCATGATGTTACGTGTACATACTCAAACAGCTGGTTCCATGTTGACTGCACAACAAGTTGACAACAACATCGTTCGTGTTGCTCTTCAAACTGCAGCTGCTGTAATGGGTGGTACTCAATCCTTACATACTAACTCTCGTGACGAAGCATTGGCTCTTCCAACTGAAGCATCTGTACAAATCGCTCTTCGTACTCAACAAATCGTTGCTTACGAATCCGGTTTAGCTGACGTAGTTGACCCATTGGGCGGTTCCTACTATGTAGAAGCTATGACTAATGCTATTTACGAAGAAGCTAAAGCATACATCCAAAAAATCGATGAAATGGGTGGCGCTGTTGAAGCTATCGAAAAAGGTTACATCCAAAAAGAAATCCAAGAGTCTGCTTATAAATGGCAAATGGAAGTGGAATCTGGCCTTCGTACAATCGTAGGTGTTAACAAATTCCAAGTAGAAGAAAAACCAGTTGAAGGTCTTCTTCGTATCGATGCTTCTGTAGGTATCAACCAATCCAAGAAAACACAACAAGTTCGTGCAGACCGCGATCAAACAGCAGTTGATGCAGCATTAGCAGCATTAAAAGCTGGTGCAGAAGATGAATCTGTAAACTTGATGCCATTAATCTTGGCTGCCGTTAAAACATATGCTACATTAGGTGAAATTTGTAACGTATTGCGCGGCGTATTCGGTGAATACCAAGCTCATTCCACACTATAATTAATCGAACCTATTTGGAGGTATAACATCATGGCAGAAAAACGTATCAGAGTAATCGTAGCAAAACCAGGTCTTGATGGTCATGACCGTGGTGCAAAAGTAGTAGCACGCGCACTTCGCGATGCTGGTTTCGAAGTTATCTACACAGGTCTTCGTCAAACTCCAGAACAAATCGTTGAAGCAGCTCTTTCTGAAGACGTTAACGTAGTTGCGTTATCTCTTCTTTCTGGCGCACACAACACATTGTTCCCTAAAATCGTTGAAATGCTAAAAGAAAAAGGCATGGGCGATGTATTAGTAGTTGGTGGAGGTGTTATTCCTGACGCTGATATCCCTGGCTTAAAAGCAGCTGGCGTATCCGCAGTATTCACACCAGGCACTCCAACAGCTGATGTAATTGAATTCATCAAAGCTAACGTAAAATAATATACTTGAGCTAGGCTCGGGCATCTATGTTCGAGCCTAGACGTATATATAATTGGGACGGTGACAATATGGATTTAATCAAAGAACTATTAGAAGGTTCTCGTCTTGCTTTGGCACGGTCGATCACGGCTGTAGAAAATGAATACGATAATGCGATCGATATTATGAAAGCTATTTATCCACGTACTGGTAAAGCTCGTATCTTGGGTATCACAGGTGCTCCAGGAGCTGGTAAAAGTACATTGACAGATAAAGTGGTTAAGCATTATCTAGAACAAGGTAAGAGGATCGGCATCGTTGCTGTTGACCCAACCAGTCCATTCTCAGGCGGCGCTATTTTAGGTGACCGTATTCGGATGAATGATTTGACATTAAATGAAAATGTATTTATCCGTAGTATGGGGACACGTGGTAGCCTAGGTGGATTATCTAAAAAAACAGCAGATGTTGTTAAATTAATGGATGCATTTGGCATGGATCTTGTTATCATCGAAACTGTAGGTGTTGGACAATCAGAAGTAGATATCGTTAAAAATGCAGATACTACATTGGTTGTATTAGTACCAGGTTTAGGTGATGATATCCAAGCTATCAAAGCAGGTATTTTAGAGATTGGTGATGTATTCGCTATCAATAAAGCAGACCGCGATGGCTGTGATAAGCTTAATGTTGAAATTGAAATGATGCTAGACCTAGATTCTCGTGAACTTGATTGGAGACCACCAATTAAGAGAACTATCGCTAGTAAAGATGAAGGTGTTGATGAATTAGTGGAAGCACTAGATGAACACTTTGAATATCTTGAAGATAGTGGAGAATTAGCAACTCGTCGTGCAGAACGTACTCACGATGAGCTCGTAGCGATGATTAATGAACAAATCATGCGCTATGTTCACGAACATGTTGTAGAAAGTGATGCTTTCAAACAAGATGTAGCAGCTGTTAATAATAGAACTAACGACCCTTATAGTGTTGTTAACTCGGTATTGGAAAAGTCATTAAAAAGATAATAAAAAGAATGATAAAAATCTAATATCGTGGTATCATATAAGTAATCGAAGGATGATAAAAATCACTTTCGAGTTGCAGCTCATTTGAAAGGAGAGTTATTATGGCATTCAAAGTATTACAAGTAGACCACATCGGTATCGGTGTATCTGACTTAGCAGCAACAAAAGAATTTTATAAAAACGCACTTGGTATGGAACATCTACCAGAAGATGAAGTGGTTGAAGAACAAAAAGTAAAAGTAAGCTTCTTCCCTTGCGGTGATGCTGAACTTGAGTTCTTAGAATCTACAACTCCAGATGGCCCTATCGGTCGTTTTATCGAAAAAAATGGTGGCCGTAATGGTATCCAACACGTAGCACTTCGCGTTGATGACATCAAAGCAGCTATCGCTGATTTAAAAGCAAAAGGTGTTCAATTAATCGACGAAGAACCTCGCTATGGTGCTGGTGGATCTGCAATTGCATTCCTTCATCCAAAAGCTACTGGCGGTGTTTTATTAGAACTTTGCCAACGCATGAAATAATAGACTATATCCGTAATTATTCTATGGAGGTGTAAAATGGCAACAGTTCAGGAAAAAATTGAATTATTGCATAAAAAGCTGTCCACTGTAAAACAAGGTGGCGGTGAAAAACGCGTAGAAAAACAACACGCGAACGGTAAATATACAGCTCGTGAACGTATTGAAAAATTATTCGACGATAATAGCTTCGTTGAATTGGATCAATTCGTTAAACATCGTTGTGTGAACTTTGGTCAAGAGAAAAAAGAATTACCAGGTGAAGGCGTAGTGACTGGTTACGGTACTATTGACGGACGTTTGGTATTTGCTTTTGCTCAAGATTTCACAGTAGAAGGTGGCTCCCTTGGGGAAATGCACGCTGCTAAAATCGTTAAAGCACAACGTATGGCAATGAAAATGGGCGCTCCTATTATCGGTATCAATGACTCCGGTGGAGCTCGTATTCAAGAAGCAGTAGACGCATTAGCTGGCTACGGTAAAATCTTCTTTGAAAACACTAACGCTTCTGGCGTTATCCCACAAATTTCTGTTATCATGGGACCATGTGCAGGCGGTGCTGTATATTCTCCAGCATTAACTGACTTCATTTACATGGTTAAAAATACATCTCAAATGTTCATCACTGGTCCAGCTGTTATCAAATCTGTAACAGCAGAAGAAGTAACAGCAGAAGACCTTGGTGGTGCAATGGCTCATAACAGTGTATCTGGTGTAGCTCACTTTGCAACAGAAAACGAAGATGATTGCTTAGCACAAATTCGTTACTTGTTGAGCTTCTTACCAAGCAACAACATGGAAGACACTCCATTAGTTGACACTGGTGATGACCCAGCTCGTGAAGATGAAGGTTTAAATACTTTACTTCCAGACAATCCAAATATGCCTTATGACATGTTCGATGTTATCCGTGCAACAGTCGATAATGGTGAATACTATGAAGTACAACCACACTATGCACAAAATATTATTACATGTTTCGCACGTTTTGCTGGACAAAGCGTAGGTATCATTGCTAACCAACCACGCGTAATGGCAGGTTGCTTAGACATCAATGCATCCGACAAATCTTCCCGCTTTATCCGTTTCTGTGATGCTTTCAACATCCCTGTTGTAAACTTCGTTGACGTACCGGGCTTCCTACCGGGCACAAACCAAGAATGGGGTGGCATTATTCGTCACGGTGCGAAAATGTTATATGCTTACTCTGAAGCAACAGTACCTAAAATTACTGTTATCACTCGTAAAGCATATGGTGGATCTTACCTTGCAATGTGTTCCCAAGATTTGGGTGCAGACCAAGTGTATGCATGGCCTACATCTGAAATCGCTGTAATGGGACCTGCTGGTGCAGCTAACATCATTTTCAAACGCGATGAAGATAAAGATGAAAAAACAGCTAAATATGTAGAAGAGTTCGCAACTCCATACAAAGCTGCTGAACGTGGATTCGTTGACGTAGTAATTGAACCTAAACATACTCGTCCTGCTATCATCAATGCATTAGCAATGTTGGCAAGTAAACGCGAAACCCGTGCTCCGAAAAAACACGGTAATATCCCTCTATAAGATATTAGGTAGAGGCATACTACACACTTTGCTTCTTGCATGATTCTACTATCATGGTTCTCTATTAATGAGGTGAAAGTATGACAGATAATCCGTGGCTAATTATGGCCATCAATATGACAATTGTATTCGCCGTTCTAATTTTATTAGGCGTGCTTATGCATATTATTTATCTAGTAGATCCTACAAAAAAAAAGTCAACTAAGGCTGAGGTAGCAGAGGTATCATCAGCCACAGCTCCTAGTGCGGTAACTACTACTAATCATGATGAAGTGGTTGCAGCCATCGTGGCAGCAGTATGTGCGATGGGATATTCCAAATCACAAATTGCTTCCGTAAGACCGATTGTGAGCACAGGTTGGAAATTGGACGGTAGACTGCTAGGTAGGAATGTAACCAGATAGTTTGGAGGAGAACTTAATGAATAAGACTACCAACGCACAAGCTGCTAACAAAGAAACAGAAGTTGTAGCAGCTATTGTCAGTGCTATCGTTGCTATGGGCTATTCGCAAAACCAAATTGCATCCATTCGCCCTGTAGTGTCTAATTCTTGGCGACTAGCTAGTCGTTTACAGGCCCTATAAGCTAATCTAAAGCTTATGAAAAAGTTTCATTACAAATAGGTAATTCAGGAGGAAGTTATAATGAAAAAGTTCAATGTTACAGTAAACGGTACAGTTTATGAAGTAGAAGTAAATGAAGTTGGTGGCGCAGCTCCAGTGGCAGCAGCACCTAAAGCAGCAGCTCCAGCTCCTAAAGCAGCTCCAGCAGCAGCTCCAGCAGCGGCAGCAGCTCCAGTACCAGCAGGTGCAGAAACAGTAAAATGCCCAATGCCAGGTAAAATCTTATCCGTAGCAGTTACAGCTGGCCAAGCAGTTAAAAAAGGCGATCTTCTTTGCATCTTAGAAGCTATGAAAATGCAAAACGAAATCTACGCTCCACATGATGCAACAGTAGCTGAAGTTCGTGTAGCAGCTAACCAAACTGTAGCAACTGGCGACGCTTTAGTTGTTTTAGGCTAATCATAACTTTATACTGCTTAAACTAAACCCTTCTATTACTAAAGGAGGAACTCCATATGGACGCTTTTCTTGTTGCACTCAACTCTGTTTGGGTGGATAGTGGTTTTATTAGTTTCACAATGGGTCATGGTATCATGATCCTTGTCGGAATTATCTTATTGTATTTAGCTTTTGCGAAAGGCTTTGAACCTCTATTATTGAGTCCAATCGCATTTGGATGTATTTTGGCTAACATTCCTAATAATGGTTTCCATGAAGGCGTTATGAACCTGATTGGCTTAGGGATTAAATATGAAATTTTCCCACCTCTTATCTTCCTAGGGGTAGGTGCTATGACTGACTTCGGTCCACTCATTGCAAATCCTAAAACATTATTATTAGGTGCAGCAGCTCAAATCGGCGTATTCGTGGCTCTTGGTGGAGCGATGATGGTTGGATTTACTGCTAAACAGGCAGCAGCTATCGGTATTATCGGTGGTGCTGACGGTCCTACATCCATTTACTTAGCTTCAAAATTAGCTCCTGAGTTATTAGGTGCTATCGCAGTAGCGGCATATTCCTATATGTCCCTCGTACCATTGATTCAACCTCCGGTTATGAAGTTATTTACGACTAAAAAAGACCGTGAGATTGTAATGGAACAATTGCGTGAAGTAACTCGTTTTGAAAAAGTTGTTTTCCCAGTAGTAGCGACAATTTCCATTTCTTTGTTGTTACCACCAATCACTTCTTTATTAGGCATGTTGATGCTTGGTAATTTATTCCGTGAATCTGGTGTAACAGCTCGTTTGGCAGATACTTCTGAAAACGCTTTGATTAACACAGTAACAATCTTCTTAGCTACTGGTACTGGTCTTACAATGACAGCAGACAGTTTCTTAAATTTAGAAACCATTAAAATTATCGTATTAGGCTTAATCGCCTTCATCGGTGGCACCGCAGGTGGTGTTATCTTCGGTAAATTAATGTGCTGGGTAGATGGTGGTAAAACAAATCCATTGATCGGCTCCGCAGGTGTATCTGCCGTACCAATGGCGGCCCGCGTATCGCAAGTAGTTGGTTCACAGGCAAACCCAGCGAACTTCCTATTGATGCATGCGATGGGACCAAATGTGGCAGGTGTTATCGGTACAGCTGTAGCAGCTGGTACGATGCTTGCTATGATGAAATAATTTGTAACAGTGTCTAGGCAATCCGCCTAAGGGTTGCCTAGGCTATTACAGATACTTTTTATGATAAACTATTTAGTTTGTCTTACAGCGCTTTAGAAATACTCAGACTTTTTTCACTTTTTATTATGTATGAGGTGACGCCTATGATATTATCAGACGAAGGAAAGGTTTTTGCTTGTATTTGTATTGCGCTTTTTATTTTTATCATCACCGCACTCCTATTAGGTGAAGAGCGAAAATCTAAATGGTTTCAAAAACGAAAAACATATAGCTTTTTTCTACGCCGTGGCCTACTTGGAGAGTGGCTACATTTTGGATACCCTTGTACAGTAGAAGGGTATGGAGTAGCGGCGATTATGTTATTTCTTATTGGCCTATCTTCCTATATTATATGCGCTTGTTTTTAGAGCGTTTTGCGGCTAATAAGGAATGTATCCCTTAGGGAGGAGTTGATTCTTATGGATCCGGCTGTACAAACCTTAATTGTCCTTGGTGTAATGGCGTTATTATTTGTAACAGAAATTATTCCACTCGCAATTACTTCTATCGGTGGTGCTATGGCACTTGGTTTATTAGGTGTTATTCCAATGAAACAAGTATTTAGTGGTTTATCCGATAGTACAGTAGTTTTATTTGCAGGTATGTTTATTATTGGTGCTGCATTATTCCATACTGGTTTAGCACAAAAAATTGGTATTTCCGTTGTTAACAAAGCAGGTAAAAGTGAAAACGGTCTTATGATTGCTTTAATGCTTGTAACAGCAGGTATGTCCTCTGTGCTTTCTAACACAGGTACGGCAGCAGCGTTATTGCCAGTAGTTAGTGGTATTTGTGCATCTGCTAAAATTCCAGCATCCCGTCAATTAATGCCTATGGCATTTGCTGCTGGGATTGGTGGTATCATCACATTAGTAGGTACACCTCCTAATATCATCATCAATGGTGCATTAGGCCAAGCTAAACTACCTCAATTCGGTTTCTTTGAATTTGCATGGATTGGTATTCCTTTAACAGTTGCATTTATGATCTACATGGTAACGATTGGTAAACATTTCTTACCTAAACATGATGGTAATGCAGATGCTGAAGTAGAACAAGAAGTGGATGCTAGTGAAATTTCTAACGACCCTAAAAAAATGTGGTACTCTGGTATCATCTTATTAGGCGTTGTATTATTTATGGCATTGTCTGATCCATTAAAAAGTATTGGTATTAATGTTCCTCTTCATTTAGCTGCTATCGTAGGTGCTATTTTAGCCGTTTTAGCTGGTTGCTTGAAAGAGAAACAAGCATATCAATCTATAGATTGGGTAACTATTTTCCTATTTGCAGGTATGATGCCAGTAGCAGCTGCTATGAATGATTCTGGTGCTGGTAAAATGATTGCCAATGCAGTAGTAGGTATCATGGGTGATAATCCAAGTCCTTACTTTGCAACAGCTGTATTATTTATCTTGTCTTGTGTATTAACACAATTTATGTCCAATACAGCATCTTGTGCATTGTTAGCACCAATTGGTATCTCCATTGCCCAAGCGATGGGTGCAAGCCCTCATGCAGTACTTATGGCGATTGGCGTTGCCGCATCTTGTGCATTCGCCACACCTGTAGGTACACCACCTAATACAATCGTATTAACACCTGGTAATTACAAATTTATGGATTATGTGAAAGCAGGTACTCCATTAATCGTAGTATGCTTTATTGTAAGTCTTATCATCATTCCAATGGTATGGCCTTTCAATATGCCATAATGTAACGTACGTCGTTTAGGTATAATGTAAAAATAAATAGATAATAAATAAGGACTGACTCGGAATCTTGTTTATAAGATTCTGTAGTCAGTCCTTTTTGTCCCTTTGTTAAATTGAGGCTGCTCATATAAGCTCTTTGTCAAATTGGGGCTACTCAGATAAAGAGTTTTTAGCACTAGCTATTTAAATAGCTAGTGCTATTCTTCTTACTTAATAGAAGTATACGAATATTGAAGTAATCAAAAAGATCTCTATAAGGTAGTTTGGCGAAAGAACAGTAGAAATTTCGCAAAGTATGATTTTTGTTCTATAATATACTTTAAAATTTTCACTACTTCAAAGAAAATATTTGATTATCTAGAGAATTTGATTCTATTTAGGTGTATAATAGTAAAGTAAATATAGAATTTTATAGTTGATGATGATTATTTGTAGTCGTCTATAGTTATCTGTAGCTATCTGTAGTCGTCTTTGGTTATCTATAGGTGCTCATTGTGTTCTATAATAAATAGTACCTGGGCATTTTATAGATGATACATCAGTCATATAGATGATAGTTTGGGATATTCAAGGGCTATTATACTAGCTTAGTAAATAGTATATTAGCCAATATTAGAGTGTATATACTAACAATAAGAAGGTGAATGTGTGAGACCTACCTATGTAGAAATTGATACAGCACAAATACGAAGTAATTTAAGGAAAATTAAAGATTGTTTGCCGGAGTGGTGCACGAGTACAGCAGTGGTGAAAGCGAATGCCTATGGACATGGGAGTGTCATGGTAGGGCGGATTGCCGTAGAGGAAGGGTATGAGTCCTTAGCTGTAGCTTTCCCAGAAGAGGCTATTCCTTTGCGTGAGGCGGGCATTACGGTACCTATTTATCTATTAGGTTTGACGTTGCCTCAATCCTTTGATTTGGTAATAGAAGGGCATTCTAGACCAGCTATTTGTGAATCTACAGATTTAGAAGCTTTAAATGAATGTGCTCGTCGACATGAAACAATTGTAGAGTGCGCCATTGCAGTAGATACAGGTATGCATCGTATCGGTAGTAAGCCCGAAGATGTATTGGTATTTTTAGAAAAAGTAGAATCTTATGAATATTTACGAGTTGATGGATTTTTTTCTCACTTAGCAAATGGAGATGCAGCCGATCAAAGCCATGCTAATTTTCAAGTGGAGCAATTTAGAAAGGTCGTAGAAATGATTCGTACCCATCGGGATGAAGCATATCGCTTTTCTTTAGCAAATAGTGCTGGTCTATTAGCGGTAAGGGATAGTCTATTTAATGATGCTCGACCAGGTATTATTCAATATGGTATTATGCCATCTATGGATGTGCCGAATCGATTGGGATTGAAACCTGCTTTGAGTTTATATAGTAAGGTAGTACATGTACAACATCTGCCGAAAGGCTCATCGATCGGCTATGGCAGCACGTATACAACATTGGGAGAGGAAACGATTGCTACCATACCTGTAGGGTACGCCGATGGGTATCCTAGATCCTTATCAAATAAAGGGTCTGTATTGATTCATGGCACACGCTGTCCTATTGTAGGACGCATCTGTATGGACCAATTCATGGTAAAAGTACCTAATCATATAACAGTAGCCCCAGGAGATGCGGTTGTACTACTAGGACAACAAGGACAAGAGAGTATTACAGCGCTTGAATTGGCCTATTTGGTTGGAACCATTCCTTATGAAATATTCTGTAATTTCTCAGAGCGGGTGCCACGACATTATATTTAGAGGATATTGATAAAAGAAAATTGTTTCTGCAATATAACTATACTGATAAGGCCAAAATGAAGAAAAAGAATGCTCTACTTAGGTTCTCTTAGAGAGACACTAGGTAGAGCATTCTTTTTATAATTTGTATGTATACTATACGTGTTGTAGGCTATATTGTGCTTCTTATTTATTGGCTTTCATAAATAGGAGAGCTAAATAAAGAACGTGCTGCATTTTCGATATACAACGCTGTATTGGATTGGTTCATTGTGTATAAATGAATGCCAGATACGCCTTCTGTTACAAGGTCTACGATTTGATTTAATGCATAGGCAAGGCCAGCATCGCGAAGGGCAATTGGATCATGCTCATATTTGTCTAAAATGGCTTTGAATTTGCGTGGAATAGCGGTAGCATTGCTTGTTAATAAACGCAAAGCTTGATTGCGGTTGATGATAGGCATTACCCCTGCTAAAATTGGTGCATCAATGCCTGCTAGTGCACATTTTTCTTGGAAGTCATAGAATACATTATTATCTAAGAAAAATTGTGTAACCAATAGTTCACAACCAGCATCCACTTTTTCTTTTAAGAATTTAATGTCTTGCAATTGGTTAGGTGAATCTGGATGCACCTCTGGGTAACAAGCACCGGAAATTTGGAAATGAGGTGCATATTCCTTTACGAAGCGTACGAGCTCTGTGGAGTGTTTGAAGTCACCTACGGGAGGTAAATCTTCTAAAATATCTCCACGAAGGGCTAATAATTTATGGATTCCTAGCTCATCTAGTCTATCTATGACAGATTTAACTTGCTCTTTGGATAAATAAATGGCCGGTAAATGGGCTTTCGTAGGGATGTGCAATGTATTTTGTACATAGTTGGACAACTTGATAGTTGTTTCTTCGATATTACGTTGTTTATTACTGCAGGTAACAGAGATGAACTCTGGTTTTAGGCTTTTTAATTCATCTAAGACAGTAATGATTTTTTCATCTCCCACTTGTGTGTTAGGAGGGAATATTTCGTAAGATAATGTTGGTCGTTTTTGTTGTATAGTATCGCTCATGGCTAGTTCCTTTCTTATTAGTAAAAGATGTTTCTATGATACCAATTTTTTTCTATATAGACCAATTGATAATATATATTGTGTGTTATAGGTAAAAACTATAAATATATAATGGACAATAGAAATTAGGAGGGGATGCATATTAAATTAGCATAGAGAAAATGGAGGAATCCTATGCTATATGTATTGGAACTTTCACTAGAAATCTATATAATAGAAGTATTCGGAATACTGCTATTGCTGCTCAGTTATAGCAGGACTTTCAGAAGAGAAAACTGAGGGAATGTAATTCCTGTAGTCATAGAGTTGTGCATGTATATTGTGCAAGAAAGGAGAAAGCGATGAGTCAATTACTAGAAGAAATTGAATCCTTGCGAGGATCCATGAAAACATTAAATGATTTTTTCTTCGATCATCCAGAACTAGGGAATGAAGAGTTTTTAGCCCATGGTAAATTAACAGATTTACTAGAAAGCGAAGGATTTACTGTAGACCGTGAAGTGAGTGGTTTACAAACTGCATTTCGTGCTGTGTACCATGTGCAAGGAGGAGGTCCCAAAATTGGACTTCTCTGCGAGTATGATGCCTTAGAAGGCTTGGGTCATGCGTGTGGTCATAACTTACAAGGCCCTTCTATCTGTGCGGCCGCCATTGGTTTACGTCGTACCCTGCAAGTGCCAGCCACATTGGTGGTGTATGGGACGCCAGCAGAAGAGACTGCATCGGGTAAGCTAGTGATGGCCAAAGAAGGCGTATTCGACGACTTAGATGTAGCATTTATGATGCACGGCAGTGATTCTACAACGGTAGATGGTAAGTCCTTGGCGCTTAACTTGGTGAATATTAAATTCCATGGTAAGTCGGCGCATGCAGCGATTGCCCCAGAAAAAGGTATTAGTGCGTTGGATGCGGTATTGTTATTCTTTAATGGCATGGAATATCTTCGCGAGCACGTGCCTACAGAAGTACGTATGCATGGGATTATCACAGATGGTGGTAAAGCAGCGAATATCGTGCCAGATTATGCGTGTACACAGTGGTATATTCGTTCCTCTAGTCGCATTCGCTTAGATGAAGTGGTGGAGCGCGTGAAACAAGTGGCGCAAGGAGCAGCCTTGCAAGTGGGAGCCACTATGGAATGGGATGAAGTGAAGGCCTATGATAATAAGGTCAATGTGCAAAGCTTGAATGACTTGCTCTTAAAGAATGCAGAACAAGTGGGGGCTCCTGATATTTCTGAGCCGCGTAAAGTCACTGGTTCTACAGATTTTTCCAGTGTTACATTCCGTGTACCAGGAGCTTGTTTGCGGGTTAAATTTGTAGGCAGAGGAGTAACAAGTCATTCCCAAGAATGGCTAGATAATGGAAAAACTCAATTAGCAGAGGATGCCATTATGTACGGTGCCAAAGGAATCGCTCTCACAGTAGAGGAAATTCTCACTACACCGGGCTTATTGGCTAAGATTCAAGAAGACTTTCAACAGTCGAAAGCAAATTATTAAGTAGCCTATTTTGAATGGGTAAGGGAGAAGTAGTTATGAATTTATTGTTGTGCGCTATCGTAATTTTAGGCGCAGGCACATTGGTAATAAAAAAGTTTAAAGCACAAACAGTATTGCTCTTAGGTGGTTTAATTATGATGCTAGGGGCGTACTTCCTTGGGTATACAACGGAGTTCGTGGAGGCGAAAAAAGGAACTGGTATGATGTTCTTCGATGCCTTTGAGTGGATTAATAATACCACTGCAAAGGATGCAGCAGGCTTGGGTCTCATGATTATGACATGTACTGGTTTTGCTAAATACATGGATCATATCGGTGCTAGCTCTCGTTTGGTGACAACTGCGATTAAACCATTGCAAGCGATGAAAGCGCCTTATTTGGTATTATCTTTAACATTCTTAGTGAATATGTTTATGTCCTTGGTAATCCCTAGCACATCCGGTCTAGCTATGTTGATGATGGTCACTATTTTCCCTATCTTGGTACGCTTAGGCGTAAGTCCAGTTGGGGCGGCGGCAGCGGTAGCTACTGGTCATTTGTTGGATATTGGACCAGCCTCTGCTACAAGTCTATTAGTGTCTAAAACAGTGGGGTTAGGAGTAGAAGAATACTTCGTAGGCTATCAATTGAAAGTATATATTATCTGTGGTATTGTGACGGCCGTTGCTCATTACATTTGGCAACAATATATGGATAAAAAATCTGGTCATGTTCCGTCCGAAGTAGTACATACAGAAGCACAAGAAGAAGTAGCAGTAGGACCTCTTGTGTACCTAGTATTACCATTCTTGCCACTTGTATTTATGTTAGGATTTAGTAAATATGGCATTGCGGGCATTAAGATGAATGTAAACTTGGCGATGTTCTTGAGCTTATTCATTGCTATGGTGTTTGAATTCATTCGATTCCGTGATTTCCGAAAAGTAGCTGCGTCTATCCAAACATTCTTTAAAGGTATGGGCGATCAATTTACAAATACCGTAACTTTAATCGTAGCAGGGGAAACCTTTGCATTTGGTTTGACATCGTTAGGAATTGTTAATGAGTTCGTAGCATTCATTAAAACCTTCTCCATCCAAGCAGATATAGTAGGTGTTATTGTATCTGGTATTATTTTAGTGTTGAGCATTGTGATGGGCTCTGGTGTGGCCTCTATGTTTGCATTCTCCCCATTAGTGCCAAACTTTGCCAAAGAATTAGGTGGTAATGCAATTACTATGCTACTTGGTATGCAAAATGCGGCCTCTGTAGGACGTTTGTTAAGTCCAATTAGTGCAGTTATGATTGCCGTGGCTGGTGTGGCAAATATTTCTAGTTTTGATTTAGTAAAACGAACTGCAGTGCCAGTATTAATTACTTTCATTACTTCTACCATTTGTATTTTGATTTTCCATTAATTGGTGAAAGTCGTATAGAAGTAAGGTTTTCTGTAATTCCTAAGAATTTGATAGAAATTAAATGTTGACGATGAGAGGTCTTTTTTGTATTATATTTGTACAAGACTATTACCCTATGAGGGTGAATAATGGAATCGTTAACAACATGAAGTACCTAACGTGTAAGTATGTATATCTTACTCGTTAGGTTTTTCATTCCTATGAAAGTAATGATCAATGGATGTACTTCATGATAGATATAGAAAAGGCCAATACAGATGAGAATACAACAATTACAATATTTAGAAAAAATTGCAGAAAAAGGATCTATTAATGAAGCGGCTAAGGAATTATATTTATCCCAACCTAGCTTATCCAATGCAGTGAAAGAATTAGAACATGAAATGGGTGTTCAACTACTATTGCGTACTAAATCAGGAGTTACTTTGACTCATGATGGTCGAGAATTTATGATTTATGCTCGGCAAGTGCTAGATCAAATTCAATTATTAGAAGAGCGATATAAATCGAATACCAAACGAAAAGAACATTTCTTTATTTCCGCTCAGCATTATGCCTTTGTGGTCCATGCATTTGTAGAGCTTATTAAAAGTGTAGATACTGATGAATATCAATTTGGTTTACGTGAAACAGAAACGCAAAATATTTTTGAAGATTTAGCTACTTTCAAAAGTGAATTAGGTATTTTGTATTTGAACAACTTCAATCGTCAAGTGATGGAGAAATTATTTAAAGAGTATAAATTGACATTTTATCCATTATTTGAAGCGGAACCACATGTATTTTTGTGTCGTGAACATCCATTAGCGAAACAAGATAAAATTACACTAGAAGAATTAGAAGACTTCCCATACTTAAGTTATGACCAAGGGGAAGATAACTCCTTCTATTTTTCAGAGGAAATCTTAAGTACTTTGGACAGAAAAATGACGATCAAAGTATCGGACCGTGCCACAATTTTTAACTTAATGGTCGGTTTGAACGGATATACCATCAGTTCTGGTATTTTGAGCCGTGAGTTGAACGATGACAAGATTATCGCTATCCCATTGGATGTAGAAGATACGATGACTATGGGGTACTTAATGCCACATATGCTAGAACCAAGTCCGATTGCGAAAAAATATTTGGAACTATTGAAAGAACATATTCGCAACTATGGTTTTGAAATAATGGAATGGAAAAAGAAATAAATTTTTCTAACAGAATATGAGAAAGTGAACAGAGGTATGCTGCTGTAGGCGTACCTCTGTTTTTTGTGTATACAGCATATGGTGTTGTCTAACTACTTTAGCTAGTCACATTAGTGGGTGATGAGAGGATAGATGTGGTGTAGGTTCCGTAGGCAGGGTGTAGATGTAAAGATCTATAATAATTATTTTGAGAATAAATATTAATAATATGATGAATAACCTATGGTAATAAAATAACAGTCTATTATGAGATAACTGTTAACTATTGTGTTGATGAGCTTGTAAAATGCAATAAAGATATCTTATGATAACTGAAGTTTATGTCAACGTGAAATGTTGTTATAGTCTGTAAATGACGTTCTATTCTTTAAGAAAACAGTTTATAATCAAGGTATAACTTTATATTCGCCTTACTGGTGCCGCAAGGCTTAATAGGGAAGCTTGGTGAAAAGCCAACACGGTCCCGCCGCTGTAAAGGGGAGCGAAACTTCATGTAACGTCACTGGGAAACTGGGAAGGCGAAGCGTAGCGAAGATCCTGAGTCAGAAGAACTGCCGTAAGAAGCATGTCGTTAGATCCGCGAGAGACGGGTAGAGATGGTTTTGCGCTAAGTGCATACGCTAAATCATAACCTACCGTTTTCCATCGAAAACGGTTTTTCTTTTATGAATGGTAGTTATATCTTTCAGTAAAAGACTAGGTAGGGTGATGAGTTATAGGGTTGGGTAGGGTATACCCATTTTCTAATTGTTTATTTTATTTTTATGAGAGCTGCAACGATTACATAAGCTATTAGAATCTCTATGATGAGGCAAATCTCACTAGAAAAGTGGTTTGAGTAAGGGAACGTATGCCTATGTGGTCAGAGAAAGGAAGCTAGACTATGGGACAAGACAAGCATCATGAACCACAAGTTCACGAAGAACAGTTTGAGCTACCAGACGTATCGTTTGATGAGTTTTCTATCCCTACCTACGAGGAGTGGAAAACGACGGTAGAAGGTATCTTGAAAGGGAAAGATTTCCAAAAAAGTATGTATACAAAAACATACGAAGGAATTACTTTACAACCAATGTATTGGTTGAGCGACCAAGAAGGATTGACTCAAAACTTGACATATCCTGGTCGTGATAGCAATTTACGGGGAGCGAAAGCTAGTGGATATATCCATACACCTTGGACAATTGCACAACGTTGTGACGGAAAAACAATTGCTGACATGCATGACATGTTACAATTTGAATTAGATAAAGGTAGCACAGCTATCAGTTTCACGCTAGATAGTGCTACACGGAAAGGACAAGATGCTACGAAAGCTGAAGCTAAGGATGTGGCTGATGTAGGGGTATCCTTGTCCACTGTAGAAGAAGTGGAAGCTTTATTAAAAGGCATGGACTTAACTACAAAAGAATTAGATATTCGTACAGGTGCTAGTAGCGTATGTTGGGCGGCTGCTTTACATGCACTTTGCGAATCCCGAGGGGTGGATGTGAAATCCTTGTCCGGTATGATTGGGGCAGATCCAATTGGTACTTTGGCACAAGACGGTCATTTACCACGCCCTATGGATGAATATTTTGACGATATGGCACATACCATTGCTTGGGCATCTGCACATGCACCACAATTACGCACAGTGTTGGTAGACACAGATGTGTACCATAATGGCGGTGGCAATGATGTACAAGAATTAGGCTTTGCTATGTCTACGGCTGTCACATATTTGCGTGAGATGGAACGCCGTGGTATCGACGTGAATACATTTGCGAAACAAATCCGTTTCCATGTCAGTGTAGGAGCTAATTTCTTCATGGAAATAGCTAAACTACGTGCTATAAAAATGGTATGGGCTCAAATTATTGAACATTGTGGCGGTGATGAAGCAGCGAAGAAAATAAACTTGTTCGTAAGTACATCTCACTTTACACAAACTGTATTTGATCCATATGTAAACTTATTACGTGCTGGTTCTCAATCCTTCTCCGCAGTAGTAGGTGGTATGGATGGTATGTTTGTAAGACCTCTTGATGGCTGCATTCGTCCAAGTGATGAATTCTCTCGCCGTATTGCCCGTAATATTCAAATCATGGAGCAACAAGAGTTCAACTTCATTCAACCAGTTGACCCTGCTGGTGGTAGCTGGTACTTAGAACCATTAACACAAGAATTGACTGAAAAATCTTGGGCATTGTTCCAAGAATTAGAAGGTAAAGGTGGCATCTTAGAAACATTAGTATCTGGTGAAACGCAAGAAGCCGTGGATGCTATTTTACAAAGCCGCTTTAAAAACTTGGCAACTCGTAAAGATCGTGCCGTTGGTAGTAACATGTATCCAAATATGACGGAAGAATTACTAGAAGTACCAGTGGTAGATTTTGAGGGCTTACGCCAAGCTCGTGTAGCAGCATTAGCTAATGTGGGTACAACTGATGCAGCTGAATTAGCTCTAAAAAAACTACAAGAATCCGACTTCAGTGAAATTGGTTCTTTGGTAAGTGCTGCGTATACTGCATTAGTAGCGGGCGCTAGCTTTGGACAAGTTTTTGAAGCCTTAGCAGATGGCAGTGAAGGTATCACTGTGAAAGCAATTCTATCTCATCGTTGGACAGAACAATACGAAGAATTGCGTATGCGCACTGAAAACTTCAAAGAAACACATAATGGGGACAATGTTAAAATCTTCTTGGCTAACATGGGTCCAATTCCTCAACATAAAGCGAGAGCCGATTTCGTTACTTCTTTCATGCAAGTAGCTGAATTTGATGTGCTTACAAATGATGGATTCCCAACTGTAGACGAAGCGGTAGCAGCTGCCTTAGCATCGAATGCAGATGTGACAATCGTATGTTCCACTGACGATACATACCCAGAATTGGCACCAGCAGTGACAAAAGCAATCAAAGCTGCTCGCCCAGCTATGAAAGTATTCTTGGCAGGGGCTCCATCTGCAGAGTTGAAAGAACTTTGTGATGCAGCAGGCATGGATGATTATATTAGTGTACGCTCCAATTGCTATCAAACATTATTAGCAATGCAACGCGAGAAAGGAATGATGTAGATGATTCCGGATTTTAGAAATATTCCTTTTACAGCTGCTAGCCCAAAAGCATCCGATTTAGATGCATGGAAAGAGCAATTACAAGCTGAAACTGGCAAGTCCTATGATGACAACTTCATTCGTACTATGGAACAAATTGATGTGGGTCCTGTGTATGATGCCTCCATTTATGATCAATGTAACCATTTACAATACGTAGCGGGTATTCCTCCGTATCTTCGTGGACCCTATGGTACGATGTATGTACAACGTCCTTGGACAGTACGTCAGTACGCTGGCTTCTCCACAGCGGAAGAATCCAATGCCTTTTACCGTCGTAACTTAGCGGCAGGTCAAAAAGGTTTGTCTATCGCCTTTGACTTGGCTACTCACCGTGGTTATGACTCTGACCACCCTCGTGTAGTCGGTGACGTTGGTAAAGCCGGCGTTGCGGTAGACTCCATTCTAGATATGGAAATCTTGTTCTCTGGTATTCCATTAGATCAAATGTCTGTATCTATGACAATGAATGGTGCCGTATTACCAGTTATGGCCTTCTATATCTTAGCCGGTGAAGAACAGGGCGTAGATAAATCCGTTATGGCAGGTACGATCCAAAATGATATTTTGAAAGAATTCATGGTGCGTAATACTTATATTTATCCACCAGCAGCTTCCATGCGTATTATTGGTGATATCTTTGCCTATACATCTAAATACATGCCTAAATTCAATAGTATTTCCATTTCTGGTTACCACATGCAAGAAGCAGGTGCTACAGCTGATATCGAATTAGGTTACACATTGGCTGACGGTTTAGAATACTTGCGTACTGGTGTGGCAGCAGGTCTTACAGTTGACCAATTCGCACCGCGATTATCTTTCTTCTGGGCGATGGGTAAAAACTATTTCATGGAAATCGCTAAAATGCGTGCAGGCCGTATGTTATGGGCTAAAATTGTTAAATCCTTTGGCCCAAAAAATGTTAAATCTATGGCATTGCGTACGCACTCCCAAACATCTGGTTGGTCTTTAACAGAACAAGATCCATTCAATAACATCACTCGTACATGTATCGAAGCGATGGCAGCAGCCTTGGGTCATACTCAATCCTTGCATACGAATGCCCTTGATGAAGCCATTGCTTTACCAACAGACTTCTCCGCTCGTATTGCACGTAATACGCAATTGTATATCCAAGATGAAACTAATGTATGTAAAGTTATCGACCCATGGGGCGGTTCTTACTATGTAGAATTCTTGACAAACCAATTGATTCGTAAAGCATGGGCTCACATTCAAGAAGTTGAAGCTTTGGGTGGTATGTCTAAAGCGATTGATACAGGTCTTCCAAAAATGCGTATCGAAGAAGCGGCAGCTCGTCGCCAAGCACACATTGACTCTGGCAGTGAAAAAATTGTCGGTGTTAACTACTTGCGCCTTGATAAAGAAGATCCATTAGATATTTTAGAAGTTGATAATACAGCTGTACGTTTGGCACAGATTGAACGATTAAAAACATTGCGTGCTAATCGCGATAATGATAAAGTACGTAGCTGTTTGGATGCCATTACAAAAGCGATGGAAACAGGAGAAGGAAACTTGCTTGAATTAGCCGTAGAAGCAGCTCGTGCTCGTGCATCTAAAGGTGAAATCTCCGATGCAGTAGAAAAAGTATGTGGCCGTCATAAAGCGATCATTCGTTCTATTTCTGGTGTATACAGTAGCGAATTCAGCGATGATGATGTCATCACAGAAGTACGCAGCATGACTGAAAAATTTGAAGAAAAACATGGTCGCCGTCCTCGTATTTTCGTAGCGAAAATGGGCCAAGATGGTCACGACCGCGGAGCTAAGGTTATTTCTACAGCCTTCGCAGATATGGGCTATGACGTAGATATCGGACCTTTATTCCAAACTCCAGAAGAAGCAGCGAAAGATGCCGTAGATAATGACGTACATATCGTAGGTATGAGTTCCTTAGCAGCAGGTCATAAAACATTGATGCCTCAATTATGTGAAGAACTTAAAAAATTAGGCCGTGAAGATATTATGGTAGTTATTGGTGGCGTTATCCCAGCTCAAGATTATGATTATCTCTATGAGCATGGTGCGGCAGCAATCTTTGGGCCTGGTACAATCATTCCAGTATGTGCTAAAAAAGTACTTGAGTTATTAGAAGAACGTCTAGAAGAGGAAGAATAATAAGTATTCACAATCTGATATACGTATATAGGTAAGACATGACACGTAGTCAGTGCCTCGTGCTACTTTGTAGCTGGCTACTGATTGCGTGTTTGTCATATTCGAATCGGTGAAAGGAGGGTGTCTTATGAGTGATGATACCTATAAGCCTTCTTGGGTTCCTGAGGAGAAAGATGATAAATTTGCATGCCGTGTCATGCGAGGTGTGGACGGTGGCCATGATGGGATGGATGAACATACCCATGCCCCACAAAAGCCAGTAGCTCCTAAGGTAGTAAAACGGAAAAAATTGACCGTTGATGACTATGTAGAAGGGGTGCTAGCCGGTAATCGAATGGTTTTATCCCGTGCCATTACCTTAATTGAAAGTAATGCAGCAGCCCATTTTGAAATGGCGCAGCAGGTAATCCAACGATTATTGCCATATACTGGTAAATCTACCCGTGTAGGGATAACAGGGGTACCGGGTGCTGGTAAATCGACTTTGATTGAAGCACTCGGTACAAAGCTGTGTCAAAATGGTCATAAGGTGGCTGTTCTTGCAGTAGACCCATCGAGCACAGTGACAGGGGGGTCTATCCTAGGGGATAAAACGCGGATGGAACAACTTTCACGGGAGCCGAATGCATTCATTCGTCCATCCCCGTCGGGCGGCACTTTGGGCGGTTTGACGCGTAAAAGTAGAGAAACCTTGCTATTATGTGAGGCCGCTGGGTATGATACGATTTTAGTAGAAACCGTAGGGGTTGGTCAAAGTGAAACGACGGTACGTTCCATGGTAGACTTCTTCTTGCTGGTGGTGTTGACTGGTGCCGGTGATGAATTGCAAGGTATGAAAAAAGGCGTTATGGAATTAGCCGATGCCATCGTTGTCAATAAAGCCGATGGGGATAACTTGCAACGTGCCAAAGTCACTCGCCAAGAATATGAACGTATTTTATGGTTCATTCGGGATGCCACGGAACAATGGACAACTCATGCGTATACATGCTCTGCTTACACAGGGGATGGTATCATGGAATTGTGGCAAGGCGTTATTGAGAAATTTATGGAACAATGTAAAGGCAATGGAGTGCTACAAGCACGTCGTCGTGATCAAACCTTATCGTGGGTATACTCCATGGTGGAAGAACATTTGCAAAACTTGTTCTATCGAGCTCCAGAAATTGTAGCCTGTCGAGGCGGTATTGAGGACGCCGTTGTAGAAGGTCGTTTGACACCGACTTTAGCAGTACAACAGTTCATTACTACTTTCACACAAACAGCCTTGGGAGACCAAGCTAAAAATGTTCCGTTATTTGAACTGAAATAACATAGAAACAGGAGGGGAAACTCTCCTGTTTTCTGCTATTGTGGTCAAAATCCTAGTAGTTTTTTGGGTATATGGATTTTGAAAGATATAAAATGAAAAATATATAATAAAAATCTACATGTGTGACAAAAGTAACATAAAAATGACATAAATGTATATTCTAAGTGGATGTGTAAAACTTTACTAGAACTTAAAAGAATAGGAAAATAAATGGCGTATTTATTTATTTTCACAAGTCTGAATATTTGTTATAATATGACGGAAAGTTAATGAATACATAACTAGTATTGTTTACACTATGTGAGGTGCATAATAATGAGTTTCGAAAGTCGATTCCAACATCTTGATCGCCGTGCCCCTATTGCTGAGGATAATGTGGCGATTATTCATGATTTAGAAAAATGTAAGAACTGTACTCTATGTCGTAAAGCATGTGCTGACACTATGAGCGTACTTGACTATTATGATTTGGAAGCAACAGGAGATAATCCTATTTGTATCCAATGTGGTCAATGTGCGGTAATTTGCCCATTTGGTGCAATGTACGAACGTACAGAATTAGATAAAGTAAAAGAAGCTATTGCAGATCCAGAGAAAATCGTAGTTATCCAAACAGCGCCAGCCGTTCGTGTGTCTATCGGTGAAGAATTTGGATTTGAGCCTGGTACATACCAAGAAGGCAAAATGGTAGGTGCTCTTCGTGCGTTAGGTGCTGACTATGTAGTTGATACTAACTTCGGTGCCGACTTAACTATCATGGAAGAAGCAAACGAACTATTAGAACGTAAATTACATGGTACAGGTCCATTGCCACAATTTACTAGCTGTTGTCCAGCATGGGTAAAATTCTGTGAAACATTCTTCCCAGAATATGTACCTCATATTTCTTCAGCTCGTAGCTGTATCGCTATGGAATCTGCTATGGTAAAAACATATTTTGCAAAAAATATGAATATCGATCCTAAGAATATCGTATCCGTATCCGTAGCTCCTTGTACTGCTAAAAAAGCAGAAATCCGTCGTCCTGAGCAAAATAACGCGTCTCGTTTCACTGGCGAAGACTTGGGTCCAGATACAGATATCTGTATCACTACACGTGAATTTGCACAATGGATTCGTGAAGCGGAATTAGATTTTGCTGCAGTAGAAGACTCTGCATACGATAAATTTATCGGTGCTGCTACTGGTGGTGGGGTTATCTTCGGTAATACTGGTGGTGTTATGGAAGCGGCTATGCGTGCATCCTATAAATTCATCACTGGTGACGAACCATCTCCAGCTCCACTTCTTAACTTAACAGATGTGCGTGGTATGGACGGTGTGAAAGAAGCTACTGTAGAAATCGGTGGACATACCATCAACGTGGCTGTGTGCCATGGTGGTAAAAACATCCGTGAATTCTTGAACGAATTGAAAGAATCTGGTAAAACATATGATTTCATCGAAATGATGGCATGCCCAGGTGGCTGTATCGGCGGTGGTGGACAACCACGTGCAAAATTACCAGTTGCTGATAAAGTAAAAGGTGAGCGTATCGATGGTCTTTATAATTGGGATTCCAACATGAAGCTTCGTTCTTCCTATGAAAACCCTGAAATTAAAGATGCTTATGCTAATTTCTTGGAAAAACCATTAGGACATATTGCTCATGAATTATTACATACTACCTATGTAGATCGTAGTGGTGATTTGGGAGCTCGTAAAGACGTGACTCCTGAAACATGTCCAACATCTCCAAAATTTAAAAAGCCGGAATAATTTAGTTAGTAACTTCAACTCCGGTGAGTCAGCGAATGTGTAAGTTGGTTTGCTGCTGAACGAAGTTATTATATAGTCATCTAAGCATGACAACATACTGCAAGACGAAAAGACTCTCTGGGGCTATTCCCTCGAGAGTCTTTTCTATTCTATTCCATCTTGGGGCGGTCGGTTATTTTGATTTGGGCAAAGGGAAGAGGGGAATACTTATGCTGGCTTCATTTGTAGCCTGTGGTGGATTTTTTTGCAAATGGAAGATCGCGGCACATTCCTCCACAAACTGATCCTACGGTAGGTTTGCTCCGGAACATGCCGCGCTCTTCTTGGTTTATGTGGTGTAGCAGTATTATACCCACAGGCTACTGCTTATGAAGCTTATTCCCTTATATGTTCCCCTCTTCTGGGGTTGCCTAATGTAGAAGAACGAGGCGCCCCGAGATGATCTACGAATGAGGGCATTCCTAGGGTGGGGGGTGATAGAATAATTCTTCTTGTACATTTTCCGTGTTGGGTGTATAATAGTTTTTATCTAAAATACAAATCAGTAAATATTCATATGATGTGAAGAAGGAAAATGCACTGATGCATAGGCTTTCACGGGTATGGAATAGTAGGAGGACAGTATGGCAAAGATTGATATGAACAATTTAGATTTTAGTTATAAAGAAACGCCATTCCGTTATGTGTCTAATTTCAAAGATGGTCAATGGGATGAAGGCGGTTTAACGGGTGAGGCGAATATTGTCCTCAATGAATGTGCTGGTGTATTCCAATATGCGCAAACGATTTTTGAAGGTTTGAAAGCATATTACACAAAAGATGGTCACATTGTGTGTTTCCGTCCAGATTTAAATGCTGAGCGCATGTATGATTCTGCGAAATACCTTGTGATGCAACCGTTCCCAACAGATCGTTTTATCGAGGCTGTGAAAGAAGTGGTAAAAGCAAACCAAGAGTTTGTGCCTCCATATAGCACAGGTGGTAGTTTGTATCTTCGTCCATTCTTGATGGGTACTAACAGTGTTATCGGTGTGAAACCAGCAGATGAGTTCCAATTCCGTATTTTCGGTACTCCTGTAGGAGATTATTTCAAAGGCGGTGTAAAACCTTTGAAAATCCAAATTTCCGATTTTGACCGTGCAGCACCACATGGTACTGGTCATATTAAAGCGGGCTTGAACTATGCTATGAGCTTGCATGCCTTAGAAGCAGCCCATGAAGCAGGGTATGCAGAAAATCTATATTTGGATCCTCGAACTCGCACAAAAGTAGAAGAAACTGGTGGAGCGAACTTTATTTTCATTACGAAAGATGGCAAATTAGTAACGCCTAAATCCGATAGTATTCTTCCATCTATCACACGTCGCTCCTTGATGTATGTGGCTGAACATTATTTGGGCATGACCGTAGAACATCGTGAAGTGTACAGAGAAGAATTGAAAGACTTCGCTGAATGTGGTCTTTGTGGTACAGCGGCTGTTATTTCTCCTGTGGGAATGGTACATTCCAAAGAAGAAGATATCTTCTTCCCAAGCGGCATGGATGAAATGGGCCCAACATTAACAAAATTGCGCGAAACATTACTTGGCATTCAACATGGTGAAATCGAAGCACCAGAAGGCTGGATTGTTCGCATCGTATAATAGAATACTTTTACAATGACGTAAACGCATGGTTACCTTAGGGTAGCTGTGCGTTTTCTTGCATAGTAGGCATATATAAGGATGTGGATGAAAGTAATGTTGAAAGAACCCATGAAAGTAAATGTATAAATTTTTGAAGAGTTGATAGATGATACACAATAATATATGAGTTTGAAGTCGTGAGATAAGAAGTAAAAAGAGGTGAATCGTTTAAGAATACATGTATACATGATGGATATGTATTGAAAAATAGTATAATATTTGCTACTATAATATACAGTTCTATATTCTATAGAATTAGAGCTATATTTTATGATTATTATGAAATGTAGTTACTGATTATCATAAGAGGCTAACTCTTTACAGAGTGAGCATATAGTAGGTGGATGCTAATACAGCATCTAGCCGAACTACTATGAAGTACAGTCATTTGACATATGAATTAGAACTTTCAGTATGTGTATACCTAGTGTTAAGTACGCTAGTGTAGTGATAGAGAGCCTACAGGAGGAGAGGGTTATGATGGAAATGAGTACCATTGCAAAACAACATGAGGAGCAGCGCCATTTGGAAGCAAATGGTTTGTATAGTTCCCAATTTGAAAAAGATGCATGCGGCATGGGATTTGTGGTGAATATTAAAGGTAAGAAATCCCACGATATCATCGATGATGGCTTGCGTATTCTTGAGCGTTTAGAGCACCGTGGTGGTGCTGGCGCTGATAAGGATACGGGCGATGGAGCAGGTATCTTGGTGCAAATTCCACATGACTTTTTCCGTCGTGAGTGCGAAGTGTTGGGTATCCATTTACCGCCGGCAGGCGACTACGGTGTGGGCATGGTCTTTGCTCACAAGTACGAAACATTGCGAAATGAGCAAAAGCGTATCCTAGAAGAGGTTGTTCGTGAAGAAGGGCAAATCGTACTGGGTTGGCGTGAAGTGCCGGTAGATTCTACAGCTGTTGGACATGAGGCTGCTTTGATTCGCCCTTGGATGATCCAAATCCTCATCGGTAAAGGTCCAGATGTGACAAACCAAGCGGAGTTTGAACGTAAATTATATATGATTCGTAAAATTGCGGAAAAACGCATCGTTCCATTGAGCAAAGAAATGAGTAGCGATTTCTACATTGCATCCTTGTCGTCTAAAACGATCGTTTATAAAGGCATGTTGACACCAGTACAATTACGTAACTTTTATCTTGACTTGAACGATTTAGATTTCACCTCTGCTTTAGCGATGGTCCACTCTCGTTTCAGTACAAATACATTCCCAAGCTGGGCACGGGCCCATCCTAATCGTTACTTAGTACATAATGGGGAAATCAACACGATCCGTGGTAATGTAAACTGGATTAATGCTCGTGAAGGAAAAGCAGAATCTCCATTGTTCCCAGATATTAAAAAAGTATTCCCCGTGGTGGATGATACAGGATCTGACTCTGCCATGTTCGATAATACCCTTGAGTTCTTACACATGACAGGCCGTAGCTTGCCACATGCCATCATGATGATGGTTCCAGAACCATGGGAACGCAATACTTTGATGAGTCAAGAAAAACATGACTTCTACGAGTTCAATAGTTTCATGATGGAACCATGGGATGGTCCAGCAGCTATGGGCTTTACCGATGGGACTGTTATCGGTGGTGTCTTGGACAGAAACGGCTTGCGCCCTGCACGTTATTATGTGACTGCTGACGACCGTGTGATCATGGCATCTGAAGTAGGCGTAGTGAACGAAGCGGACGATATGATTCGCGCCAAAGGTCGCTTAGAGCCAGGTAAAATGCTTTTAATCGACACAGAAGAAGGTCGTATCATTTCTGATGAAGAAATCAAGCAACGAGTAGCTACAGAACTTCCTTATCACGAGTGGGTAAAAGAGCATGTGATTCATTTGTCGGAAATTCAACAAGCTACGGAAGATAGCATTCCAGAAGTGGGCGATTTGTTCATGCAACAACAAGTATTCGGCTATACCCAAGAAGATTTGGTACGTATGATTATCCCTATGGCGAAAGATGGAAAAGATCCAGTAGGTTCCATGGGTGCCGATGCACCATTGGCGATTTTGTCCGATAAACCACAAATGTTGTACTCCTATTTCAAACAACTATTTGCGCAAGTAACCAATCCGCCAATTGACGCCATCCGCGAAGAAATGGTGACCTCTACACGAGTGATGCTTGGCAATAGCGGTAACTTGACGGACCCCAACAAAGTGGGTACCTACGCCGTATCTATGCGGACACCAATCATGACGAACCAAGAATTGGCGAGTATCAAACAATTGGACTGTCGTCGCATGAAATCGGTGACCTTGTCCATCCTGTTTGACCCTGCCAAAGGTGCGGAAGGCATGAAAGAAGCCTTAGACCGTTTGTGCAAAGATGCAGAGGAAGCAGCTCGTACTGACCAAAATGTGTTGATTTTATCTGACCGTGGCGTAGACGAACATCATGCGCCAATCCCTGCGTTATTAGCAGTGGCTGCGGTGCACAATCACTTGATTAACACCGTATTGCGCACAGAAATGGGCTTAATCTTAGAATCTGGGGAACCTCGTGAAGTACATCATTTCTGTACTTTATTAGGCTATGGTGTAACAGCCATCAATCCGTATGTGGCATTAGCGACAGTTCGTGAACTACAAGCAACGAATCGCTTGGGCGATCTCACACCAGAAGAGGCAGAAGCGAATTACATCAAGGCTTCTGTATCAGGCATTATGAAAGTTATGTCGAAAATGGGCATTTCCACTGTACGCAGTTACCATGGAGCGCAAATCTTTGAGGCATTGGGCTTGAATACAAACTTTATTAGTACCTACTTCCCAAATACACCGACACGCATTGGCGGTATCGGCTTAGGTGGCGTAGCCCGTGAAACGTTGGAACGATTCCAACGAGCTTTCAGAGAAGATGTGAAAGTCCTCGAACCAGGCGGTTGGTACGGTCCAATGAAAGATGGGGAAGAGCATTTATTCAATCCAGATACGATTAAGTTATTGCAAACATCCTTGGTTGAAGGGGATTACAATACATACAAAGAATACTCTAAAATGATTCGTGAAGATTATCACGTAACCTTGCGTAGCTTGATGGAATTAAACTTCCCTGTGGGTGGCGGTATTCCTGTAGAAGAAGTAGAATCAGTGGAAGACATTGTGAAACGCTTTAAAGCAGGTGCTATGAGTTATGGTGCCATCAGTAAAGAGGCCCATGAAACTATTGCTATCGCTATGAACCGTTTAGGATCTACATCGAACTCCGGAGAAGGCGGCGAAGATACCAGTCGTTTTGTCCTAGACGCCAATGGCGACAATCGTAATAGTGAAGTTAAACAAATTGCGTCTGGTCGTTTTGGGGTAACTACGAATTATTTAGTACATGCGAAAGAGTTGCAAATTAAATGTGCCCAAGGGGCGAAACCAGGTGAAGGTGGCCAATTGCCAGGTAAAAAGGTATATCCTGAGATCGGTAAAGCCCGTCACTCCACACCAGGGGTAGAACTTGTATCCCCGCCTCCACATCACGACATTTATTCTATCGAAGATTTGGCAGAGTTGATTTATGACTTGAAATGCGTGAACCCAAGTGCAGCGATCTCTGTGAAATTGACCTCCGAAGCTGGGGTTGGTACCATTGCTGCAGGGGTAGCAAAAGCGAAAGCAGATAGCATCCTTATCTCAGGCTATGATGGTGGCACGGGTGCAGCTGGTCGGACGTCTGTGAAACATGCAGGTGTGCCATGGGAATTAGGACTTTCAGAAACACATCAAACCTTGATGTTGAACCGTTTGCGTGACCGTGTACAACTGGAAGTAGATAGTAAGCTCATGACTGGCTATGATGTGGCTATCGCAGCCTTGCTAGGGGCAGAGTTATTCGGATTTGGTACCTTGCCATTAGTGGCAGTAGGTTGTCGCATGGCACGGGTTTGCCATATGAATACATGTCCGTACGGCGTGGCAACGCAGGATGAAAAATTGCGTGCTAAATTCACAGGCAAACCAGAATATGTAGAAAACTTGATGAAGTTCATCGCCCAAGAATTGCGTGAGATCATGGCTCGTTTAGGCATTCGTAGCGTGCGTGAGTTAGTAGGTCGTATTGATTTAGTGCGCCAATGCTCCCAAGACGATAATTTTAAATTGTCTCGTGTGGACTTGAAACGAATCTTGTTCAAACCATACACAGATGCTTCTGTGGGACATTTGCATAGCATTGATCAAGACCATGAATTGGAACGCACTTTGGATATGAAAAAATTACTTCGTATGTGCCGTCCTGCCTTGGATGATCAAAAACCTATTCGTGCGAAATTGGCTATTAGCAATGTGAATCGTGTAGTAGGTACTTTAGTCGGCGGTGAAGTGGTTCGTCGTTACGGTGAAGCGGGCTTGGCAGATAATACGATTAAATTGAATTTCGTTGGTTCTGCAGGTCAAAGTTTCGGGGCTTTCATTCCGAACGGTATGACCTTAGAACTGGAAGGGGATGCGAACGATTACCTTGGTAAAGGTTTGTCCGGCGGTACGATTATTGCATACCCTCCAAAAGCAGCTACCTATGAAGCGCATGAAAATATCTTGATCGGCAACGTGGCATTCTATGGGGCTACTTCTGGTACTGCCTATATCAATGGTGTCGCTGGGGAACGGTTCTGCGTTCGTAACAGTGGTATTACTGCTGTCGTAGAAGGTGTGGGTGACCACGGTTGCGAATACATGACAGGCGGCGAGGTCCTTGTCCTTGGACGTGTGGGCCGTAACTTTGGCGCCGGCATGTCCGGTGGCTATGCGTACGTGCTTGACCTAGATGGACGTTACTGCAATACAGGACTTGTGGAACTTCGTAAGCCTAGTGAAAGTGACCTAACACGGATTCATGAGTTAGTGCAACAACATGTATTGCATACGAACTCTAAACAAGGTCGCCATATGCTAGAGAACTGGGTATTGTACAAAGATCGCTTTACCAAAATTGTGCCAACCGCTTATGAAGAAATGCAACAAAGCATTGCTCACTTCCAAGGGGAAGGTATGTCATTAGAAGAAGCGCAATTAGCAGCATTTAAAGCAAAATATATGAGTGGAAAATAGAGGTTGGACCCTATGCAAACTGAATGATATGCCTATGTCTATGCGTGGCAATATATCTTGGGGGCGCTTGCAGTCTTCTCTAAATATATGATAGAACCAATATAATATAGATATAAAAAGAGGAATGGAACTGATACATCAGAACCATTCCTCTTTTGGTGTAAATGCTATATTAACATGATTTCATGTATATAGAGAAACAGAAAAGGCTCCATAGGAGCCTTTTCTATATAGTATGTAATTATTCCTCATGTCCTTTGAGCTTCATACCAGCAAGTAATGTTTTCTCCGATTCTTCCATGTGGATGCGAGCAATATGGCGAGCTCGTTCTACATCGCGATCGGAAATAGCCTCTACTAATTGACGATGTTCATCCCACGTTTTTGCAAGACGTCCCGTCTGACTCATAGACAACGTACGGAAGCGCAAAGTTTGCTCCCGTAGGTTGTGAATCATTTCCACAAGACGATCATTACGAGATGCTTTATAGAGAATTTCGTGGAATAGAATATCGGCTTGCACAACTTTGTCTAAATTATTTTCATTCATGTAGTTGCCGATTTCAACAAGATGCTGCTCTAAGGCCTCGATTTCTTCATTGGTAATACGCTCTGCGGCGAGTTCGGCAGCGAGTTCTTCTAAGATAGAACGAAGTTCAAATACTTCTGTTACATCTTTTAAACTCATATCCGCCACATAGGTGCCACGGCGAGGAATCATAACCACAAGACCTTCTTGTTCTAAAATGCGGATCGCTTCACGAATAGGAGTACGGCTCACACCGAGCTCCTCTGCAAGAGGAATCTCCATTAGCCTCTCACCTGGTGGCAACAGACCGTCACGAATGGCTTGGCGTAACGCATCGCTAACAATCTCACGAAGTGGTTTGTACGCATCTAAACGGATGGGTTGTAAACGTGGTGCATTCATCGTAGGGCCTCCTCATCATGTGTTTTCGTAATTAGTGAAAGCCAGTTATGACCGGCTTGTTTAATTTCTTCTTGTAATCGAATAGCATCCAGTGCTTTTTCCAATAACACCACCATAGTAGGACCACTACCCGTCATGATGGTAGGGAATCCACGGTCCAAGAAAAATTGCTTGCATATCACAAGTTCTGGGTGGACAGGGAAAATTAATTCTTCAAAGGTGTTGTCACTAGTTATGAAAGCCTGACGAAAGTCTTTGGCTTTCATATGTGTGGTAACGGTATCCATCGTTGCTGAAGTCACACGAGAAGTACCTGTAAATCTTCCATAGGCTTCTGCAGTGGAAATGCTTACTTCTGGTTTTACGATCAGTAGCCATTGAGCACCGCTAGTAGGTAAAGTTTCTAATCGTTCGCCTCGACCAGTGCCGCGGGCAGTACCGCCTTTCAGTAAGAAAGGTACGTCAGAACCAAGTTTAGAAGCCATGGTCATTAGTTCCTCATCGGTTAAGCGAAGGTCCCAGAATTTGTTAAGACCCAGTAGCATTGCGGCACCATCGCCACTACCACCGCCCATGCCAGCACAAGGGGGAACCCGTTTTAACAAATGAATAGCAGCTCCTTGCGTACAGCCCGTATAGTCTTGCACCATATGAAGGGCTTTCATAGCAATATTGCTTTCTGTATAGGGGATTAATTGTGCCATATAATATGGCAGTTCAGGGGCATCGCCAGAGAATACCACAGAGTGGTGGCGTGCGAAATAAAGAGAATCCCCTAAGAAAATAGATTGAAAAATGGTATCTATATTGTGGTACCCGTCATCACGTTTGCCGGTGATAGCAAGGCCCACATTGATTTTACTAAAAGCTCGTTGTTCCATAAGATTGTCACCTCAGTGAAGTCATCAAAATGTTTGCATGTACTTTTTATTATATCATAATTAGCTTAAGAAGTGACGATTCTCTGAAAGTATGGTATTCTATTGTGTAGCGGCAAGTGGAAAGGAAGTGATTGTATGACTGATGAAGAGTATATGCGTGAAGCCTTGGTAGAGGCACGTAAGGCCTATGATATGGGTGAGATTCCTATTGGTGCTGTATTAGTGCATGAAGGCCAAATTATTAGTCGTCATCACAACCGTCGTGAGATTGACCATGATGCGACGGCCCATGCAGAGGTCCTTGTCATCCGTGAGGCGAATGCTATGCTTGAAAGGTGGCGGTTGACCGGTTGTACGCTTTATGTTACCATAGAGCCGTGCCCTATGTGTGCTGGTGCTATTATTAACAGTCGCATTGATCGTGTTGTCTATGGTAGTAGCGACTATAAGGGCGGTGCGGTAGAATCTTTGTTTAATGTACTTTCACATCCGAATTTAAACCATGAACCACAGGTGTTGGCGGGTGTATTGCAAGAAGAATGCAGTCAAATTATGAAAGATTTTTTCAAAGAACGCCGTCGTATACGGAGAGGTACTCAAGTGGCTGAAGAGTCCGCACTCGAAATGCGGTAGGTCAGGAAACTGGCGCGGGGGTTCAAATCCCCCTCTCTCCGCCAAAGTAAGGGCTGTGTCAGTAGATGCAGCCCTTTTTTACAAAATGACGTAGTTATAGGAGGTATGATATGGAAGTATATTACTCCCCTTTACAAGAGGTTAATCAAGAATTAATCCATAAACGATTAGATTTTTTGTTGCGTAAAATCGGTTTTGATGAAATTGGTTGCGCTGGCAAAAAAGTGGCTCTACTTCGCAATGATTTGCATAGCGATTATGAGGCCTATGAAACGGTAGTGGCATATATGAAAGCACGCATCGAATCCGAAGGCGGCACTGTGGTCTATGTAGATGAGCCTAGCCATCATTCCCGTGAGGTTATTATTCCTGATGGTGAATCTGTGAAAGTAGCCTATATCGATGAACGCATTGCAACTAGTGATGTGGTGATTTCCGTGAATCACATTAAAGCGAATGAGTACAGCGGATTCTCTGGGGCTGTGAACAATACAGGATGGTACTCCGCCAGCTTAGAAGGTCGTCGTGAATTGGTAGCTTTAACAGGTACAGAGCATCATAAAGCGGTGGCTGAATATGCAGCAGCTGCCACACGGAATCGTCAACGATTCCATGTGGGCGTGGCTATGGATGTTGTGGCGGATTATGTGAACCAAGAAAAATTAAAAGACGCAGGTGCCACTAACGAAATCGTAGGAAACCTAGGTATCGTTGTGTCCTACGATATGGTGGCGATGGACGAAGCCTTAGGCGATATTATTACCCAAGCTACACCAGTGGAAAACGGTGTATTAAGCACAGTGGAAAAACGCACATGGGATTATTTCAAAGATATTTCCCCTAATAGCGAATGGCAAGCCATTTTATTACGTGCAGACCGCATGGGACTTGGTACACGTTCCTACGCCTTAGTGAAAGACGAAGAGTTAATCTTCTATGGTGAAAAAATTTAATAGAACATAGCTAGAACAATACACAGATTTTAGGAGTTGTAGAAAGAATAGCGTATGTTAATAATAAAAAATCTCTAGTCTTAGCGATTGTGTATAGCATAACTTGGACTAGAGATTTTGTGTATTTAATTTGTATTGCAGGCCACTACTCATTAGTCCGAGCAGTACTTTCCTATTTCGTGATATAGTGGACTAAAAGTAATCTATTACCGAGGATAATACATAATAATGAGTACCCCGATGATAGATACAATGCCGCCGATGATATCATATCGATCGGGCGTAATGCCATCTACATAATAGCCCCATAAAATAGAGAGAGCAATGAAGATACCACCATAGGCAGCATAGACCTTGCCGAAAGGTGCTTCTTGTAAAGTAGGGATAATACCATAAATGATGAGGGTAATAGCGCCAGCGAGCATATACCAAGGGCTTTTATCATCTTTTAGATACAGCCATACTAAATAGCCACCGCCAATTTCAGCAATGCCGGCTAGAATAAAGTAAAAAATAGAGAGAAGAATTTGCGACATAATGAGTACCTTTAGAGTAAATATTGATCAGCAAGTGGATTAAAATACATATTGTAAGATTTGTAGAAGCTATATGTAGCTGCCACATAGCCTAGTGAAGCGATAGTAGCCGTTTTGGTTGTAAATTTAGGGTCAGTGGGGTGTATTTGACGATAAGGCTTGTATATTGAACCATCAAAATTATAACCTGCTAGGCCAGTCATTTTCCATTGTATTCCAGAATTTTTTTTCTGTTCATCAAAAATTGCCATATCGCCAGAGAACTTTTTCTTTAGCACTTCTGAGCTACGATTATAATCATAGAAAAAGGTAGTATCTGTTTTACCAATGGTATTTGTTTTGTATTGTACCGTATAGATAGTTGCGTTGATAATATAGTATGGTGGATTATAACGTGTTACATTGATTGAAGGCATTTCTACATATCCATCGAGAGTTTGATCTGCATAGACATGTTTATATTTTTCAGGTGAATTTCTCAGCTCGTCTAATGAAATGGCAAACGCTGACATTGTAAAGAGCGAAAAAATCGTTAATAGAAGAAACAGTTTTTTCATAATCGCACCTCGCTTAACACATAATAAATGATATGTACTTTCATTATATAAACTGTCCATAATAATTTCAACTATGAGAGCATAAAAAAAGCAACCAATCCGAAGACTGGTTGCTGTAGTATCCTATTATTTGGAGTACAATTCGACGATTAGTGTCTCGTTTACTTCGATAGGAAGTTCTTCACGTTCAGGAAGGCGAGTTAATGTGCCTTGGAAAGCGTCAAGATTTTTTTCAATGTAAGGAAGTTCGAAAGAACGAAGTTCTTGGAAGTTCACTTTGAACATTTCGTTGTCACGGCTAGCTTCACGAAGCTCGATTACATCACCTGGTTTACATTGGTAAGAAGGGATGTCAACGCGTTTGCCGTTAACAAGGATGTGACCATGGTTTACCATTTGACGTGCTTGACGGATGGAGTTACCGAAGCCAATGCGATATACAAGGTTGTCCAAGCGGCATTCCAACAATTTCAACATGTTTTGGCCTGTAACACCATGCATTTTTTTCGCTTTATCGTAATAGCGTACGAACTGGCGTTCTAGCAAGTTGTAGTATGCTTTAACTTTTTGTTTTTCTAATAATTGAAGACCATATTCAGACATTTTCTTTTGACGTTGGTCTTTTTTTACACGTTTTAAAGCCTTCGCGTGACCGAAAACGTTCACACCGAAGCGACGGCATAACTTAAATCGTGCTTCTCTTCTCGTTGCCATGTGATTATCACCTCATAGATTAATAAAACTTTGCACAAATTGTGCTTATTCATTATACCTTATGAAAATGAAAAAGTCAAAGGCGTATGACCATTGTCAATAGTAGGGTTTGTGCTATAATAAAAGGTGCAGTATTAGTGTTTCCATTGGGAACTGATGTAAGAGGAGATTCACCATGAATGTGTCCTATAATGTAAAAGAAGAATTATGTATTGAACATACACCAGGGGCGGGTGCCATTGTTATCTTTGGGGCCTCCGGAGACCTGACAAAACGTAAATTGTTACCAGCTATTTATTCCTTGTTTCAACGGGGCTTACTTTCACCAAAGGTAGCCGTGGTGGGTGTAGCGCGTACAGCGATGAGCCACGACGAGTTTCGTGAACAAGTGAAAGCGTCCATACTAGGTGATCGTGAACCAAGTGCAGAAGAACAAGCATTTATTGAACGTTTTTCCTATGTAGCGGGCCAATATACAGATCCGTCTACGTATGTAGCGTTGCGCGAAGAGTTAGAGCGTGTGGCAGCGGCTCATTGTACGGGTGGAAATGCACTATTTTATCTGGCCATGCCACCAGAGTTATTTGAACCTATCGTACGTGAATTACATGGGGCAAAGCTATTAGAAGAAGTTGGCTCATGGTCTCGTGTGATCATTGAAAAACCATTTGGGCATGACTTAGAAAGTGCTATTGCCTTAGATGAATCATTAAAACAATATATTACGGAAGAGCAAACTTATCGTATTGATCATTATTTAGGGAAAGAAACGGTACAAAATATTTTGATGCTTCGTTTCGCCAATGCTATATTTGAACCACTTTGGAATCGCAAATATATTGAACGTGTAGAAATTACCGTAGCTGAAGAGTTAGGTGTAGAAAAACGTGCAGGCTATTATGATGGGGCAGGCGCTTTGCGTGATATGGTGCAAAACCATATGATTCAAGTGCTATCTTTGATTGCCATGGAACCACCGGCTAGTTTTAATGCTGATGATTACCGTGATGAAATCGGTAAGCTGATTTCCTCTATCCGTAGTTTACATCGTCAAAAATTGGGTGATATCGCAGTACGTGGTCAATATGTAGATTCTGGCAATACAGAACGTCCCGCTCCCGAGTATCGAAAAGAAGAAAACGTACCACCTACGTCTACGACAGAAACCTATGTGGCATTGAAATTGTTCATTGATAATTGGAGATGGCGTGATGTGCCGTTCTACTTGCGTACAGGAAAACGATTGCCGAAGAAATCTAGTGAAATTGCTATTACTTTCAAACCTATTCCGCACTCTATCTTTAAACCGTTCCATGCGAAAGATTTTAACCAAAACGTATTGGTGCTTCGCATGCAACCAAATGAAGGTATGGGATTGTCCTTAGAGGTAAAATCTCCAGGATCTAAATTGAGTGTCAATACGTTAGAAATGGACTTTTCCTATAGCAACTCCAAGGAATTAGCAGACATTCCAGATGCCTATGAAAGATTGATTTTAGACGGTTTACTAGGAGACCAAACGCTATTCGTTCGCAATGATGCGGTGGAAAAATCTTGGCGCTTATTTAAGCCATTGATTGAGGCATGGGAACGAAATGATGAAGAAACACCGTTATGCTTCTACCCGGCTTTCAGTGAGGGACCAAAAGAGGCAGAAGAGTTATTAGAAGGAGGATCATGGTCGTGGCGAGAGATATAATTCATGCATTTCCTACAGGAGATGACGTGGCGAAAGCAGTGGCCGATCGATTTTTAAATTATACCAATGCATATATTGCCGAGACGGGAACTTGTGTGGTGGCTGTATCTGGGGGTACCACGCCGAATGCATTGTTTTCTTTGCTTGATTCTGATGAGTATACAAATCGCATCGATTGGGAGCATATTTTCTTCCTTTGGGTAGATGAACGATTTGTGCCACAGTCAAATCCAGATAACAATTTTGGCCGTGCGAAAGATCGCTTATTTGGAAATATTATGGGAGCTGCTCACTATTATCCAGTACCAACGAATAACGGTACTGTGGAGGAAGCAGCAGATAAATATGAACAAGAAGTACAAATGGTCTTGAAGCGTACAGAAAAGGAATCCATAGATTTGGTGTTATTAGGATTAGGTGATGATGGACATACAGCGTCCTTATTCCCTAAATCTGAAGCGTTATACGAACGTGATCGTATGGTAGTAGCCGTAAAAGACGGCAAAGTATGGGAGCGTGTGACATTGACATTCCCAATGCTAGTGAATGCGAAATCTGTGTGGTTTACAGTGGTAGGTGCATCTAAAGAGTCGGCCTTAGCTCGCGTGCTTCGCCAACGTAAGGAATACGAAGAATATTCTTGGGAAGACCGAGTAGACCATTGTTTACCAGGTGCAGTGCTAACCCATGAGCCAGTGGAATGGTATGTAGATGAGGCAGCTCATAAAAACTAGTTGATGTGAAATACGAGGTGATACACATGTTTAATTTTGGTACACAAGAATTATTTCTTATTTTAATTATTGCTCTTGTTATCTTTGGGCCTAAAAAGTTACCTGAAATTGGTAAAGCCATCGGTAAAGGGATTAATGAATTTAAAGATGCTGTTAGTGGCGATAAAAAAGTAGCTAAAGAAGAACCAGCAAAAGCAGAAACTATTGATGTAGAAGCTGGTGCTACTAATAGTCATAAACAAAACAATTAGGAGGAACTATGTGCAAAGATTGCGGTTGTGGTAGCACAGGTAATGTGACTACGAAATTATTTCACGTGCCAGGCATGATGTGCGTGAACTGTGAAAATACTGTGAATGGTGCTGTTCGTGGGTTACCAGGCGTACTAGAATCTACAGTAGATTTGAAAACAAAAGAAGTGCGTATTCGCTTTGACCATACAAAAACTGATGAAGCGACCATTCGTGCAGCCATCGATGAAACAGGCTTTGAAGTGGAATCTGTGAAAGATTATGTCCATGAACATGGTGGCATTTTGGGTGCTATTAAGAAAATATTCAAATAAGGCGTACCTATCTGGTGATATGCCAGGTATATATTAGAATACAAGGAGGGGCTATCTGGATTGATTCCAAGATGGCCCTTTTATAGGAGTTAGCATGATACGCAAGTTTAATCAAAAAGAATACACCTGGGATGGAGTCGACACGTTGGTGTACAAGCAAGATAATAGCCCATTTAAAGATGTAACCCGTCAAGTTCTTTTCGATGGGGCTTGGGATATTCCATGTCAGTTCCGCTATTTTGAAGTACAACCAGGTGGTTACAGTACTATGGAACGCCATGAGCATACGCATATGGTGATGATCTTCCGCGGAAAAGGCCAATGTTTAATGGGTGATACCATAGAAGATGTACAAGAAGGGGATATGATTGAAATCCCTAAGTTGATGGCGCATCAATTTCGTGCGAACAAAGGAGATCATCTAGGATTTTTGTGCTTGGTCAATGTGGATCGAGATAAGGTGCAAGTCATTACTCCAGAAGAACAAGCGGAGATGATGGAAAATCCAGTAATCGAGGAGTTTTTAAATAGCTAGCCAATCAATTTACATAAAACTATCTTACAAGTAAGAAACATAAGTGATGAGGGCTCAAGGCATCGAATGAGGATGTTAGGAGTTGCTGTCACTTATGTTTCTTTTGTTTTCTAATCAAATCCAGGAGCACCATGTGCGTGTTAGATCTTGCACATGGAAATGTTATCCAAGAATGTATGATGAAGATAACTTTTAATAGCTGTGATTTATAAACGGACAAATATATTATAAATTTACCATAATTATCTTTTATTTAATACGAAGATTTGCTATAATTGTAAAGTTCTCATTTTTTATAGAAAGTAGGTTACATATGAATTTTATTCGTAGTATCAATCGCTTGTTCAATGATTACCTAGCATGGATTGTGTTGGCTATGGCAGTTATCGCATTCTTAGTGCCAGAAGTATTCATGGGGGCAGCGAAACAAACAGTTCCTTTGTTGCAGTTAGTTATGTTCAGCATGGGCTTAACGTTAACAGGAAAAGTATTTTTAGATGTATTTAAACAACCGTGGCAAGTGATCTTGGTATCCTTGATTCAATTCTTATGGATGCCACTAGCAGGCTGGTTAGTGGGTACCTTGTTTGGATTCCCACCTGAAATTGCTTTAGGCTTCATCCTATTGGGGGCTGCTCCAGGCGGTACTGCATCTAATGTGATGACATTCTTAGCAAATGGTAATGTGCCGTTGTCCGTATCTGCGACGACAGTATCGACTCTATTAGCGCCGGTATTAACACCGATTTTCATCGTTTTATACGCTGGACAAACAGTAGATATTGCATTCTGGCCAATGTTCATGTCCATCGTGAAAATCATTGCTGTGCCAATTGCATTGGGCATTATTGTGAACTATTTCATCGGTTCTCGCATTGAACCTGTGAAAGAGGTGTTGCCAACAGTAGGTGCCGTAGCGGTATTGATTATCTTAGCTGGCGTCACTGCGGTGAGCCGTGATAATATCTTAGCGCACGGTGTGATGATTTTCTTGGCTTGCTTAGTGCAAAACGTGAGTGGTTATGTAGTGACGTATTTCATTTGTCGTCTATTTGGTTCTAACGTACCAGATCGTCGTGCTATGCAAATCGAAGTGGCTATGCAAAACTCTGCGCTAGCAGCTAGCTTGGCGTTGAAACACTTTACACCACAAGCAGCCGTAGCAGGCGCCGTGTTCTCTATTATCCATAACTTTACAGGATCTATCTTTGCAGGCATTTGCCGAAGAAACGATTCTAAAAGTAAACACTAATCTGAAAGTTAGGATATATTGAGTATCAGTCGATAAAAATTGTATATCTATTAGAAACGTCATGTACTTTCATTGTCTGTTATAAGATAAAAGTATGTGGCGTTTTTTCCTTGTAAAATCCTAAAATAAAGTATATAATAGACTGTCGTAGTACGATTTGTACAACTATTAGGAATATCCTACTTAAGTAGATAAAGGAGTATAGAATGATTCGTGAAAATCTTCGCAATGTGGCGATTATCGCCCACGTTGACCATGGTAAAACAACATTGGTAGACGCATTGCTTAAACAAAGCCATATTTTCCGTGAGAATGAAAAAGTTGCTGAACGTGTAATGGACTCTAATGACTTAGAGCGTGAAAGAGGGATTACAATCCTTTCCAAAAACACAGCAGTTATGCATAACGATGTAAAAATCAACATCGTGGATACACCGGGCCATGCTGACTTCGGTGGTGAAGTAGAACGTGTATTGAACATGGTTGACGGCGTATTGTTATTGGTTGACTCTTTCGAAGGTCCAATGCCACAAACGAAATACGTATTGCGCAAAGCGTTGGAACAAGGTTTGAAACCAATCGTGGTTATCAACAAAATTGACCGCCCTGACCAACGTGTTCACGAAGTAGAAGACGAAGTATTAGAATTGTTCATGGAACTAGAAGCAGACGATGATCAATTGGACTTCCCAGTGGTATACGCATCAGCTCGTGATGGTATTGCGAAAGCATCCATGGAAGATGATTCCACAGATATGACGGCTTTATTCGATGTATTGATCAAAGAAATTCCAGCTCCAGAAGGCGATATCGATGGTCCATTGCAATTCATGGTTACCACACTTGATTATGATGATTTCGTAGGTAAAATTGCCGTAGGTCGTATCGTTCGTGGCCGTATGAAAACAAATCAACAAGTGGTGTTGATGAATGGTGAAAGCACTCGTAAAGGCAAAATCGGCCGTGTGTACACATACAATGGCTTAAATCGTGTAGAAACAGATGAAGCAGGCATGGGCGACATCATCGCTTTCGTAGGTATCGATGACATCAATATCGGTGAGACTGTAGCGGATGCAGAAAATCCAGAAGCACTACCAACAATCTCTATCGATGAGCCAACATTATCCATGATGTTCTCCGTTAATAACTCTCCATTCGCAGGCCGTGAAGGTGACTATGTAACAAGTCGTCATTTACGTGACCGTTTGTTCAAAGAAGTAGAAACTAACGTATCCATGCGTGTAGAAGAAACAGATTCTCCGGACTCTTTCAAAGTATCTGGCCGTGGCGAATTGCATTTGGCAGTATTGATCGAAACTATGCGCCGTGAAGGTTACGAATTGCAAGTGGGTAAACCTCGTGTAATTTTCAAAGATATCAATGGTCAAAAATGTGAACCATTGGAGCATTTAACTATCGATGTGCCACAAGAATTTATGGGCGCTGTTATGGAAAACTTAGGTGTTCGTAAAGCTGAGTTAATCAACATGGTTGAATTAGCTGGTTACTTACGTATGGAATTCGTAGTACCTGCTCGTGGCTTGATTGGTTTCCGTGCGCAGTTCTTAACAGCTACAAAAGGTAATGGTATCATGAACCATGTATTCCATGGCTATGCACCATACAAAGGGGATATCCCAGGCCGTACGCGCGGTGCCTTGGTAGCCTTCGAAGACGGTGAAACAACACCATATGGCTTGAACTCTGTACAAGACCGTGGTACTTTATTCTTAGGTGCTAACGTGCCAGTATACACAGGCCAAGTTATCGGCGAAAATGCTCGTGAAAACGATATGGACGTAAACCCTAACAAAAAGAAACATGTTACTAATATGCGTTCTAGCTCCTCTGATGAGGCAGTTCGTTTAACACCCCCACGTATCTTCAGCTTGGAACAAGCCTTAGAGTGGATTAACGATGACGAATTGGTAGAAGTAACACCAGAAAATATTCGTATGCGTAAAGCGATCTTGGATCGTTCCGCTCGTGCGAAAGCAGCAAAAGCAGCAAAATAATTACATATACTAGACTAGGAATAGTCTATGTACATAGAAATAGAGAAAGTAGTGGGATACCATGGCTTTCTCTATTTTGTTGTGTTTTATAGGGGTGAAAGCCTATAATAGATATATAAGTAATACATTAGTAATGATATAGGAGACAGGATGAAAGAACTTCGCACACTGCCAGATGGTAGCATTACTTATGAACTGCATAGAAAACGCGTGAAGAACATGAATCTTCGTGTCACCACCAGTGGCGTAGTACGAGTGTCTGCCTCCCCTCGTGTCCCCCTAGGGATGATTGAAGAGTTTATCTGTCGTCATCGAGCTTTCATTAAAAAAGCACTACAAAATCGAAAAAGCAGAGGCGGTCATCCGATGGTACCTGCTGTAGATACAGAAATCATGGTGATGGGTAAGATGTATCGAGTAGTACTAGAAAAGCCTCACGCAGTATCTGCCTACTTGGAAATATCTTCGCAGGATAGTCAATTAAGCGATACTCCGTCAGATTCTCCATTGAAAGGTAGTTCATCAAAAAGGAAGGGCACACAAGGAAGCCGATCACAAAGAAAACTGTCGAGAGGGAACGCCTCTACCTATGCAGTAACGGTGGTAGACGACATATTGTTGGTACGCTACCCAAGTAATCATGAGACCTTGGATGCTAGCAAAGTAGAACGAATGTGGCTTAGCTTTTGGAAAACCATAGGTCAGGACTTCATGGAAACACTAGCACAACAAGTGTATAGTGAGTTTCAACAAGCGGGGTATACAGTGCCGACACCGACCTTGCGATTGCGATATATGACGAGCCGTTGGGGATCCTGTATGCCTGTAAAAGAAATTATCACTATGAATACTCGATTGCTATTAGGGCCTACCGAGTTTGCTCACTATGTGATGGTCCATGAATTTGCGCACTTTATAGAGCCGAACCATTCGTCACGCTTTTATAAGGTTATGAGCGATGTGTTGCCAAATTGGGAGCAAGTGAAAGCGGAGATGAAGGCATATTATACATAAGCAGGGTTAGGTAATGTACAATTATAGAGATGAAGAGGTTCCTATGAAATATTTTAGATACGCTATTGATAGAGGGTTATTACAAGTTAAAAGTCACATATATCGTATTTCCACCTATCATTATAATTGGCATAATCATATTGAGTTATTATGGGTATTAAAGGGAGCTTTAGAAGTGTGTGTAGAGGGGCAGACCTATACATTACAACGAGATGACATGATTTTGTATTCATCACAATGTGGGCATGCTACATTGGCATTAGAAGAGGATACGATTGCTCTCGTCTTTCATGTAGAACCACAATGGTTTTTGCAGTATGATCAGGATTTTATGAAGTATCGATTTGTGTCAGTCTCCACACAAGATATAAATATTGCTGAAAGGTATAAAGAGCTTCGCCAATCGTTAGCGTATATTATGAATCATCATACTGCAGAAATAAGCATTAGTGCGTTAGAAACCATGAAGGTAGATGGTGTTATATATACAGTGTTGTCAAATGTGTATGAGATTATACTGGCTAGTCGATACGAGAATCAATTATCCACTAAGATATTGCATCAAGAAGAAAATTTTGAACGGATGGTTCATTTTATCGATGAACATTTTCGCGACCGTCTTGAGTTAGCAACGATTGCTGATGTAGGCGGATATACTGAAAGCTACACCTCTCAACTATTTAAACGGCAGCTGGGGATTACTTTTTTAGAATATGTGTCACGTATGCGATTGCGTGAAGCAGCGATACGATTAGTAAATACGGATGATATGGTTATTCATATTGCAAGTTATTGTGGGTTCCCTGACGTAAAAGCTTTTAATAGTGCGTTTAAAAAGCATTTTAAACTAACTCCTTCTGCCTATCGTGAACGGGCAAAGAGAATTGAGCGTCATACAGTGTTAGAAGATTGGAAAGAATATATTAGCTCTGATGATACAGAAATTAAGGGGATATTAACAATGTATGGAAGTTACCTGACTAGAGAGAATGTGAAGTATGAGGAAAATGAATATACAAAACAAAGCCTTGTTAGTAAGGTTCAGCGGGTTAAAGAAGAATTACAGCAGCTATTGCAGACCCTAGAATAAGCTAGGTATACTTTACTTGCATATATATAATATTAAGTATATGGATATATTTTTATATAATAAAATAAGGCTGAATTTAATTAATGCTGGTAAATGCTATGTTATTACATGTAATAACATAGCATTTTTTTATATATATTGGACTTAAAATTGCAAAAATATAGATAAATATGCCTATTTTATAGAAAAGTATCATGATGAATATTGGATAGAAGGGAGGATGTATAAATAGCTATAATGAGGGCATATATTAATACGGTACTAGAGATTCAGGAGGAATGGAATGGATGCAGTTAGTATTACGTTATGTTATTTAGTGTTTGCCATAGTTATGTTTGTATGGGAGAAGATACCTTTATCGATTACGGCGATGTTAGTATCAGTTGGTCTAGTCTTATCTGGAGTTTTATCTCCTAAAGAGGCCTTTGCAGGCTTTGTAGATGGTAATGTTCTTTTATTTATGGCTATGTTTATCGTGGGTGCAGCATTCTTTGAAACTGGTGTGGCACAAGTGGTAGGTAGTGTAGTTACAAAAATGGCTAGCACTGAAAAAATGCTCATTGTTGCAGTCATGCTAATTACAGGATTATTATCTGGCTTCTTGTCTAATACGGGAACCGCAGCGGTATTGATTCCTGTTGCAATTGGAATTGCACAAAAATCAGGATTTAACCAATCAAAATTTTTAATCCCCTTAGTATTGGCATCGGCTATGGGTGGTAATCTTAGTTTAATTGGGGCCCCAGGAAATATGATCGCACAAGCAGGATTAGAAAAAATTGGCTTATCCTTTGGATTCTTTGATTATGCTTTAATTGGTGGACCAATTTTGTTAGTAGGTATTATTTACTTCTTGTTATTGGGATATAAATTACTGCCAGACACACCAAGTCGTGCTGTAGACTCTACCTATGATACAGTGGAAGATTATAGCCATGTACCAAAATGGAAACAATGGATGGCGACATTGGTATTGGTAGGTACTATCTTAGCAATGATTTTTGAATCTCAAATTGGTGTTAAACTGTATGTATCTGCATGGATTGGGGCACTTATTTTAGTGGCTACGAATGTGGTGACTGAAACAGAGGCGGTAAAATCCATTGATATGAAAACAATATTTTTGTTCGTTGGTTCCTTATCTATTGCTACAGCTCTTGTGAAAACAGGTGCGGGCTCTGTAGTAGCCAATACAATCATGGGGTTATTAGGTAGCAATCCAAGCCCATATATTGTGATGGCAGTGATTTTTATCTTATCCGCTGTATTAACAAACTTTATGTCTAATACGGCAGCTACAGCATTGTTGGTACCTATCGGTTTGCAATTAGCGCAGACCATGGGAGCTGATCCAAAAGCAGTGTTGATGGCTACTGTTATTGGGGCATCTTGTGCATATGCAACACCAATTGGTATGCCCGCCAATACCATGGTGTACAACATTGGAGGATATAGTTTTATGGACTACGTGAAAGTAGGAGTTCCTCTCATTGTGATAGTGACAATCGTGTCATTAATTATTTTGCCAATATTCTTTCCCTTTTACCCATAATTTAGGAGGTTTCTATGAATAAAGAAGAACAAGTGTTACGAATGACAAAGATCGTTAGTGATTTTGTAGGCCATGTTGCTAAAGTGTTACCTGACGATGTGCAAGAAAAAATTACAGAATTAGCAAATGATGAACGAAATCCGCTAGCAAAAACAATTTATGCAACTATGAAAGAAAATATGAAGTTAGCAAAAGAGTTAAGTCGCCCATCCTGCCAAGATACAGGCGTATTGCAATATTGGGTGAAAGTAGGTGCTAATTATCCATTGCTTGGTGAATTGGAAAGTATCTTGAGAAATGCAACGTATCAAGCAACACAGGAAACTCCGCTTCGACATAATTGTGTAGAAACGTTTGATGAATATAATACTGGAAAAAACATTGGTACTTTAGCACCTTATATTTTATGGGATATTGTGCCGGATCGAGATGATGTTGAAATTTTCCCTTATATGGCAGGTGGTGGTTGTTCCTTGCCAGGTAGCGGTAAGACATTGATGCCTGGAGAAGGCTATGAAGGAGTAGCAAAGTTTGTCTTAGATTTGATGACATCCTACGGATTAAATGCGTGCCCACCATTGTTAATTGGTGTCGGTGTGGCTACGTCTATTGATACAGCGGCGTTACTTTCAAAAAAAGCGTTAATGAGACCAGTAAGTTCCGTAGCACCTAATGAACGAGCAGCAAAAATGGAACAATTGCTAGAAGATGGGATTAATTCCTTGCATATTGGCCCACAAGGTATGGGTGGAGATAAGTGCTTGCTAGGTGTCAATATTGAGCATGGGGCTCGTCATCCATCGGTTATTTCTGTTGCAGTTAATGTGGGATGTTGGAATCACCGCAGAGGCCATATGGTATTTGATAAAGATGGACAATGTACAATTCTATCGCATAGTGGGGTGACATATTAATGGAAAAGAAAGTATTAACAACGCCGATTCAGCGGAAAGATTTAGAAGGTATTAAAGCAGGGGACATCATTTATTTAACGGGTCATATTACGACCTGTCGTGACGTAGCGCATCGTCGGTTGATTGAATTAGGCCGTGAATTGCCTGTGGATGTACGGGATGGAGCTATCTTGCATGCGGGGCCTATCGTCCGAGAGCTGGGAGAGGACACATTTGAAATGGTCTCTGTAGGACCTACCACAAGTATGCGTATGGAAAAGTTTGAGTACGATTTTGTGAAAGAGACAGGTGTACGCCTTATTGTTGGTAAAGGCGGTATGGGTCCGAATACAGAACGTGCTTGTAAAGAGTTTGGAGCCTTGCATCTAGTATTTCCTGCGGGCAATGCTGTACTAGCGGCTACAGAAGTGGAAGAAATTGAAAGCGCTAACTGGCGAGAGCTAGGTATGCCAGAAACGCTTTGGACATGTCGTGTGAAAGAGTTTGGTCCTTTAATTGTATCCATTGATACAGAAGGCAATAACTGGTTTGAACAGAAAAAAGTAGAGTATAATGCGAAAAAAGAAGAAGTGTTAGAATCTATCTACCAAGAAGTAAAGTTTATTAAATAATGCAAAGCCTATGTAGTTTGTTATACAGATTACATAGGCATTTTTATTTTGTAAGTATCCATGGATTGATAGATGACAAACGCTTTCACGGTACACTGAAATATGCAAATTATGATATAATAGAAGGAATGAAAGCATATCGCGTTACGTTAGTAAGGAGGGCACATGAGACCATTTGTACATCTGCATAGTCATAGTGAATATAGCCTCATTGATGGCATTAGTCGATTGCCACAAATGGTGAGTCGTGCGAAAGAACTCAATATGCCGGCCCTAGCGTTAACGGACCACGGGAATATGTATGGTGCCATATATTTTTATAAAGAGGCCATGGCACAAGGGGTCAAACCAATTTTAGGGTGTGAAGTGTATGTTACGGAAGGGAGTCGTTTTGACCGCCCCGAAGGTAAAACTTATGAACGATTAAAGCATTTGATTCTTTTAGCGGAAACTATGGAAGGATATGAGAATATTGTAAAAATCGTGTCCAAGTCTTCCACAGAAGGGTTCTACCGCAAGCCTCGTGCAGACCGAGAACTACTGTCTACCTACAGTAAAGGGATTATCGCTTTGAGCGCTTGTATTGCTGGAGAAATTCCACAGCTTATATTGCAAGATAATATGGAAGGGGCCCATCGTGCCTTGGAGTGGTACCTAGAGACTTATGGAAAGGATAACTTCTTCTTAGAAATTCAGAACCATGGAGATCCAAAGGAATTGCGTGTTCAAGATGTGCTAGTAGAGATGGCAGAGCAATATGGTGTAGGTTTAGTATGTTCCAATGACTTTCACTATGTATATGCTGATGATGCGGAGGCTCATGATATTAAGGTATGTATTGCTACCGGCGCAAGGCGGAATGATGTAGACCGTATGAAGTTTTTCAGTAATGAGTTTTACATGAAAAGCGGCGATGAAATGGAAGAGCTTTTTGGGCATATTCCAGAAGCTTTGGATAATACGTTGAAGATTGCGGAACGTTGTCATGTAGAGTTTAATTTTGATGCGCATCATTTGCCAAAATTCGATGTACCAGAAGGGGAAACGGCGCATAGTTATTTGCGTAAAGTCTGCGAGTCCTATATTCCTCAATTTTATCCAGAAATAACACCGGTATTGCAAGAACGATTGGACTATGAGCTAGGTGTTATTAGTCGTATGGGATTTGAAGATTATTTTCTTATCGTGTGGGACTATGTCAAATATGCCAGGGAGCATGGGGTACTAGTAGGCCCAGGTCGTGGTAGTGCGGCAGGGTCAGTGGTAGCCTACTTATTGGGTATTACAGGCCTAGATCCCATCAAATATGATTTGCTCTTTGAACGGTTTTTGAACCCAGAGCGGGTAAGTATGCCCGATATCGATATCGATTTTTGCTATGAAACTCGCAATAAGGTAATCGACTATGTAACAGAAAAATATGGACAAGAGCGAGTAGCGCAGATCATTACCTTCGGTACCGAAGCGGCTCGTGCCGTTATCCGTGACGTAGGTCGTGTGCTAGATATGCCGTTGCCAGAGGTGAATCGATTAGCTAAGATGATTCCCAATGAACTAGGGATCACTTTGAAAAAAGCCTTAGAGGTAAAAGAACTTAAGGATTTGTATGATACAGATGAATCTGTCAAAGAATTATTTGACCTCTGTTTACGGCTAGAAGGTATTGCTCGTAACTCCTCTACTCATGCGGCGGGTGTTGTAATTTCAGCGGCGCCTCTAGATGAGTATGTACCGGTGCAAAACTCCAATGAAGATGGATTTGTTACGCAATATGACAAAGATAATATTGAGGAACTAGGCCTATTGAAGATGGACTTTTTAGGGCTTCGTACGCTGACGGTGATGGGTGAGGCATTGCGCTTGATTAAAGAAAACCACGGTATCGACTTAGACTTAGATACGATACCCTTAGATGATCAGGCATCTTGCGAACTTCTAAGTCGTGGTGAAACGGCAGGGGTATTCCAATTAGAGTCAGAAGGGATTACAAAGCTGGTGATGGACTTAAAGCCAGAACATTTTGAAGACTTAATTCCTTTGGTAGCCCTCTATCGCCCTGGACCGTTGGGATCGGGCATGGTGGAAGACTTCATCAAGCGCCGTCACAAAGAAAAAGAAGTGACCTATTTACATCCAATCTTAGAGCCTATTTTAGAGGATACCTTCGGAGTTATTCTATATCAGGAACAAGTTATGCAGATTGCCTCCGCCATGGGTGGATTCTCTTTGGGGCAAGCGGATTTAATGCGCCGTGCTATGGGCAAGAAAAAGGAATCTGTACTGAAAGCACAACGAGATTCCTTTGTCACTGGCTCTGTAAACAATGGTATTGATGAGAAATTGGCTAATGAAGTATTTGACCTCTTACTATACTTTGCGGGCTATGGATTCAATAAATCTCACTCTGCAGCCTATGCCTATATTGCATATCAAACGGCGTATTTGAAAGCTCATTATTTCCCAGAGTTTATGGCGGCTACTATGACAAGCTTCATGGGCAATATGGATAAAATGACGAATTACATCAATGTGTGTAAGGCGAAACAAGTAGCAGTGTTAGGACCAGATATCAACCATTCAGAGCGTATGTTTACCGTACAAAATGGACAAATTCGTTTTGGCTTAGGTGGTATTAAACATGTAGGAGATAATGCGATCGAAGAATTGCTAGCAGAGCGTAAGGCACATGGCCAATTTACGTCCATTGTCGACTTTTGTGAACGTATACCATATCGTGTCGTAAATAAGCGTTTGTTGGAAAGTTTAATCCGCTGCGGAGCTATGGATTCTTTCAAAGAAAATCGAAACCAGCTGTTACAGATTTATGAACAAGCTCAAGGCATTGGTTCTAAAGGACAAAAGAATAGTGCCCTAGGAGCGGTGAGCCTCTTTGCGGAGGTAGAGGAAATGGAGAGTATCCATGTTCCAGACTTGCCAGACTTGCCCAAAGAGCTGAAACTGAAAGATGAAAAGGAATATACAGGCTTTTATATTACGGGCCATCCTTTAGATGCCTACCGTGATGAATTGGAAGGACTATTTCAATTAGGGAGATTAGCAGAAAATCCAGAGGATTTCGACGGCAAAACTGTTACCATTGGTGGATTGATTACGGAGAAAGTGGATCGATTAACGAAGGCAAAGCAAGAAAAAATGTGTACCTTAACCTTGGAAGATTTCACAGGATCTGTGCAAGTGGTAGTATTCCCTCAAGGGTATCAAAAAAGCCATATGCTATTGCAACGTGATGGTGTGGTAGCTATAGAAGGGCGTATTGATGCGGATGAGAAAGGGGTACAATGTATTGCTAGCTCCGTACAACTATTAAAAGTAGAATATGATAAAGTGCGACAGATTCGTATTCATATAGATATAGCTCATGACACACCGCAAGTGAGCCAGCAATTACAAAAGTTGTTGCAAGAACTGCAGGGAGATACACCAGTAACCTTATTCTTACAACGACAAAAACGCAGTTTAGCGGTGAACCGCAGCTTTTATTTCACCCCATCGAAAGAGTCCATTGGGCGTGTGCAAGCTTTATTAGGGGCAAATACAGTCGAGTTACTATAAGGAGATAGATATGAATAAAAAAACAAAGATTGTTTGTACCATGGGACCTAGTACAGATAGTTTAGAAATGGTAGAATCCTTGTTGCGAGCAGGGATGAACGTGGCACGTTTTAACTTTTCTCATGGTTCTCATGAAGAACAAGCAAAACGTATGGAACTCGTTCGCTTAGCCTCTACTAGAACAGGGATTCCAGTGGCATTAATGTTGGATACAAAGGGCCCTGAAATTCGCCTTGGTTTGTTCAAAGAAGGTAAAGTGTGTTTAGAAGAAGGGCAAGCCTTCACATTGACCACAAGAGATGTGGAAGGAACAAAAGAAATTTGCTCCGTGAATCATGCAGGATTACCAGAAGACGTGAAAGAGGCCAAACAAATTCTCTTGTCTGATGGATTAGTGACATTGCGCATCGATTCCATTGAAGGCACAGAGATTCATACGACTGTTATGAATACTGGTATGATGAGCAACCGTAAACGCGTAGCGGTACCAGGAGTGTCCTTATCGTTGCCACCAGTGTCGGAGCAAGATGAAAAAGATTTGGTATTTGGTTGTGAAATGGGTGTGGACTATGTAGCAGCTTCTTTCATGCAACGAGCTAGCGATGTAGTGGCAATCCGTCGTATTTTGGAATCTAAAGGGGCAGATATTCGCATCATTTCCAAAATCGAAAATGAAGAGGGACTTAATAATTTAGATGAAATTCTAGAAGTGTCTGATGGATTGATGGTGGCTCGTGGCGATTTGGGCGTAGAAATTCCTGCTGAAGAAGTGCCAGTATTACAAAAAATGATGATTCAAAAATGTAATGCTGCTTCTAAGCCGGTGATTACAGCCACACAAATGTTAGAGTCCATGGTAACGAATCCAAGACCGACAAGAGCAGAAGCCAGTGACGTAGCGAATGCCATATTAGATGGTACGGATGCGGTCATGTTGTCTGGTGAAACCGCAGGTGGTGACTATCCGTTGGAAGCGGTGACAACTATGGCTCGCATTGCGAAGGTAACTGAAACATCTGATCTGTATGTGAATAGTAATCATACAGTACCATTAGAAGAAGCCAAAACGACAGATGCCATCTGTTCTGCTACCGTGGAAGTAGGTCGTTCCTTAGGTGCTGGAGCTATTATTACTTGTACTGAATCTGGCATTACAGCGATGAGCATTTCCCGCCACCGTCCGAATTGCCAAATCATTGCGGTTACCCCGCATGAGAGTGCTCTTCGCCGTATGCAGTTATACTGGGGCGTGACAGCTATCCAAGGGCCTTCCCATTCCAATTCTGATGAAATGGTACACTGCGCCATGAGTGCAGCCTTAGGAGAAGGATTGATTCAGTCTGGTGATTTAGTAGTGGTTACAGCAGGCGTGCCATCTGGCTTATCTGGTACAACGAATATGATTCGTGTTCATGTCACTGGTAATGTGTTGATTAATGGTCGTGGAGTTGGTAAATTGTCTGTCACAGGACCAATTCACCACGGTGATTCTGCAGAGCCTATGACAGATGGCAGTATCTTAGTAGTTCGTGACTTAGAACCGGAATATATGGAACTAGCGAAACGAGCTGGCGCTATTATTACTGCAGAAGAAGGATACACATCGACAGCAGCGATTGCAGGGATTCAATTTGGTATTCCTGTCATTTTAGGGGCTCATGATCAATCTCAATTAACAAATGGTCAGATTGTAACAGTCGATGGCATTCGTGGTAATGTCTATGAAGGTATTGCAAACGCAAGATAGGAGGTAACTATGGAATATCATGTTCCTACACAAGCAGATACAGTGGTAGTGGAAGAAATTGTGAATCGTAAATTGCGCAATTCTATGCTTTGGATGGTCTGGGGCTTATTGACAACAGCCATCATTGGATTTATGGCGTTAACGAACTCTAGTTGGTTGCGCTTTGCTCATTCTAACTTTAATATCATTTTGTTAGCTGAAGTGGCGGTGGTTTTCTTATTTTCTTTCCGTCAATACACAGCATCTAATACATTTTTGAAAGCCATGTTTTTCCTCTATTCCATTATGAATGGATTGACCTTGACCGCCATCGCGTTACACTATTCCTTTGAGGTTGTGGTGTATGCCTTAACAGGAGCTGTAGCGGTCTTTGGTAGCTTTGCCTTTTTAGGAATAGTGGTGAAAAAGGATTTGTCAGGATTAGGCACATTTTTAATGGGGGCAGTGATTGCCTTACTCATTGCTAGCTTGATTATGATGTTCTTTGGAGCTAGCGACTTTGGATTATTGGTGTACAGCTATATAGCTGTAGGGATTTTCTCCTTATTTACCATGTATGATGTGTATCGCATTAAACGGACCATCATGGAAGTGGCTTATGAAGATGAAAGTGTTCTTGAACGTGTTGAATTGATTGGTGCTTTAGGTTTATACCTTGATTTCATCAATATTTTCATCAATTTACTTCGCATTTTCGGTCGTCGCTAATGTATGTTATAATACTAGCATGGGGGAGCGCTGAAGCTCCCCTTTAGTATGTAATTAATAAATTGATATAGATGATAGTTAGTAAGGAGGGATACGATGGAAGCAAAAGAATGGCAAACCTTCGTCACAGTGGTGGAAGAAGGAAATATTACGAAAGCGGCAGAAAAACTATTTCTTTCACAGCCTGCATTAAGTTATCGATTAAAGCAAGTAGAAGATATATTAGGGCGTCCCTTATTAATTCGTGCCAATGATGGTATTGCGTTAACTGCCGAAGGTGAGCTGTACTACGATTATTGCCGACGTATGATTCGGTCCCGAGAGGAATTGCGACAAAATATTGGAAAGGTAACGGGGAAGATCCAAGGTACCTTAAAAATTGCGGCATCCATCAATTTTGCAGACTACGAGTTGCCCCATTTACTCAATAATTTTACGAAACAGTATCCCAAGATTCGCATCGAAGTGAAGACAGGTTATAGTTCCCACGTGAATAAAATGTTCAATTCTGGAGAAGTAATGATTGCCTTTGCCCGTGGCGAATATAATCATGTGCCCAATGGTGTGCGTCTCTTTGATGAACCGTACTGTTTAGTGTATAAGCATCCTGTAGATTACAAGGAATTACGGGACATTCCTATGATTAACTATCGCACGGATGGATCCATTGCAACAGTGGTAGAAAATTGGAAGAAAGAACATAACGTAGGGGATGTGAGACCAGCCATGGAGCTAGACTCTATGGTGACGTGCCGTCACTTCGTACGAGAAGGACTAGGTTGGGCTATTTTACCGTATTTGGGATTAGGCAGTTGCCGTGAACATGGTATTTATGTAGAACCTTTACGGATGAAAGATAATCGTCCATTGGTGCGTTCTACCTATTTGTTCCATGATGAGGTAAGCACGAAACTTATTGCGGTGAAAACTTTCATCGATTATGTAACAGATTATTACGAAAATCATCAAATCGTTACCTTACCGGGGTATATGAGCTAAGAGGCTTGTTTGCGTATGGTAAGCAAAAGAATGGCTCTGCCTATTTATATAGGTAGGGCTTGAATTTTTATATGAATGGTATGCATAGTTAATAAAGAACATATAGTATTACAGATAGAGAGCGCAGCTAATAGAGTTGCGCTCTCGTTGTGTGTAGTTTTTATTGTAGCTAGCGTTTTGTAGGTAACCATCTTTTACTTTCAGTATGTCTGAATAGTTTAAAATGGACAGATTGCTCTAACAGCAAATTTGATTACTTTAGAATACTATAAACGTACTGTTAATGTATATAAAAGTAGCAATTATCATAGCTATCTATCATGAAAATGGGAATAATTTAGTAGGAATAGCATAAGAACCGCATGAGACCTAAGTTTATAAGACATTCTCTAAATGCATACATGAAAGATTTTTGGGGAGAATAAAATTTTTATAAGCCTTATAAAGGATTTTTATTTTTACCGCCTGAAATGATTGGATATAATGAGAGCGTAGAAAGACCTAGACATTTGCACGTTCTAGTATTCTAGTAAGTGGTGAACCGCCCTTATATATAATTATTGATATAGTAAGTTTCACGTTTATAGAAAGTATGAGTGCAATCGATATAGGCAATGTATTTATATCTTATGTAGTAAGGAGACACAAGATGAACAAAAAAATCATCAATGCCTTGATTACGTGGGCTATCCCATTGATAATCTGGTTCACTCCAGCTCCAGAAGGCTTAGCTGACGGCGCTTGGAAATTGTTTGGCTTTTATTTAGCCGCTATCGTTGGTTTGGTATTAAAACCATTCCCAGCTCCAGTAGCAGTATTATCTGCCATTGGTGCCTCTGCATTATTTTTAAATAATCCAAAAGAAGTATTGTCTGGATATGCATCTACTACAACATGGTTGATCTTTGCGGCATTCTCCATTTCTGTAGCCTTCGTAAAAACGGGTTTGGGTCGTCGTATTGCGTATCATATGATTGATGCCTTCGGTCATACTACACTTCGTCTTGGTTATGTAACTGCTTTATTGGACGGAATTATTTCCCCAGCTACACCATCCAACACAGCTCGTTGTGGTGGTATCGTATTCCCAATCATGAACTCTGTAGCAAGATCTTTAGGTTCTGAACCTGGTGAAACAGCGAATAAAGTAGGTCGTTACCTAATGACTAATACATATATGGTAACAAAAATAACATCCCTTTTATTCTTAACAGCCATGGCGCCAAATGCATTGGCAGCGGATTACTTCAAAAAAATCCTAGGCCTTTCTATTGACTGGGTAACTTGGGCAGTAGCTTTATTCGTACCTGGTTTGATTTTGTTATTGATTACTCCATTCGTATCTTATGTATTAAATAAACCTGAGTTGAAAGAAATCGACAATAAGAAAATTGCTCGTGAAGGGTTGGCAGAATTAGGCCCTGTATCGACAGGTGAAAAAGTATTAATTACTATTTTCTTCTTATCCTTACTTGGATGGGCATTACCATCTATCCTTGGTATGGTAGGTATTAAATTTAAATTAGATGCGACAGCAGTAGCATTAGTAGCGATGGTATCTTGCTACATATTCGGCGCTATCAAGTGGGAAGATGCTCTTCAAAACAAAGGTGGCTGGAACACATTGATCTGGTTCGGTGGTATCCTTGGTTTATCCGGTGCGTTAACAAAAGCGGATTTCTTCATTTGGTTAGCAAAAGTGTTAGAAGCTCAAATGAACTTCGGACATCATGAGACATTGGCACTTGTGGTGATTGCAGTGTTGTCTGTGCTAGTTCGTTACTTGTTTGCATCCGGCAGTGCTTACATTGCAGCCATGGTACCGGTATTCTTTACAGTTGGTAAAGTGGCGGGCATTGACCCTTGGACATTAGGTCTTGTAATCTTCATGACAAATGCCTTCGGTGGTGCTGTAACTCACTTTGGTGGTGGACCTGGCCCAATTGTATTCGGTGAAGGCTACAACGAAGTTCGCCAATGGTGGGTAACTGGTGCAGTAGTGGCTGTATTAGGCTTGATTGTGACACTTGGCTTTGGTCCGATTTGGTGGTCCATTGTAGGATTAATCTAATAAGTCTTACTCTATCAAATAGATAGGGAGTATTTTTGGTTGATGAAGTCAGAATCCAGTGATTCTATATCACTGGTCTCTGACTTTTCATACTATAGTTTGATGTAATAGAAAGGATTTGCTATGAAACATCTAGTGAAAGCAGCTATGGCTGGCTTTGATGAAAAAAATGATGTATTGGTAACAGTAGAACCAATTGCATCTGGTATCGAAGTAGAATTGAAATCTAAAGTTGAGCGTGCTTATGGTAAGCATATTCGTGCTTTCATCGAAGCGACTGTAAAAGAAGCAGGATTCGATGGCGTGAAAGTAACTGCTATCGATAAAGCAGCTTGGGATTATACGATTAAAGCCCGTGTATTGGGTGCATTAGAAAGAGGGAGCGCAGAATAATGAGCCGATTAACTGAATTAGCAAAAAAACGTTTATCTCGTTCCATGATGTTCGTACCAGGTAACACACCTAAAATGATTAACAGTGCTGATATCCACGGTGCCGACTCCATCATGTTTGATATTGAAGACTCCGTAGCAGTCACTGAAAAAGATACAGCTCGTTTATTGACAGCAGAAGCTTTGAAAACTTTAAAATTCAAAGGTGAAACAGTAGTACGTATCAACCATCCAACACAAACCCCATATGGTTATGCTGACCTTGATGTGATTGTACCAGCAAAACCTAACTTGATTCGTCTTCCAAAAACTGAAGATGTATCTGAAGTAGAAATCGTTGCTAAAAAAATTGAAGAAGTAGAAAAAGCTAACGGTTGGGAAGAAGGCACTATCAACATTATCGTTGCTATCGAATCTGTAAAAGGTCTATACAATGTGCGTGAAATTGCACAAGGTCCTCGTGTAGTGGCTATCGCATTAGGTGCAGAGGATTATCGTGCCGACCTTCGTACAGGTAAACATAAACCAGCTCATGAATTATTATTTGCTCGTCAAACTATCCTTCATGCAGCTCGTGAAGCAGGTATCCGTGTTCTTGATACAGTATTCTCCGACGTGAAAGACCCACAAGGTTTCCGTGAAGAAGTAGAATTCATCAAAGCTCTTGGTTATGATGGAAAATCTTGTATTCACCCAAGCCAAATCAAAATTATCCATGAAGTGTTCACTCCAGATGAAAAAGAAATTGCTCATTCTGTAAAAGTATTGAACTCCTATGCAGAAGCACTTCGCAACAATAAAGGCGTTATCGCTGTAGATGGTAAAATGATCGATGGTCCTATCGTAGTACGTGCGCAACGTGTGGTAGATAAAGCCCGTGCAGCAGGTATTAAAGTAGAACTTGAGGAAGGAGCAGAAATCGATGTTAAATAAAATTGGTCGTGACATTCCTATGGAATTAGAATGCCTTCAAGGTCGTCGTGTATATGAAGGTCAATTCGCTATGACAGAAACTGGTACTCGTGCAGGTAAACCAGTCAAACTTCACACTCCAGGTGAAAATAAATTAGTAGGCTCCATCGATGAAGCTATTGAAAAAGTAGGTTTAAAAGATGGTATGTCCATTTCCTTCCATCATCATTTACGTAATGGTGACTATGTGATGAAATTGGTAATGGATCGTGTACAAGCAAAAGGAATTAAAGATATTACAATTCTTAACTCTTCCTTAGCTCCTTGTCATGAGTTTTTAATCGATATGATCAAAGATGGTACTGTAACAGCTATCGAAACATCTGGTCTTCGTGATGCGTTGGGTAAATTCTTAACATTGAACCCTGGCGTATTAAAACGACCTGTAGTGATTCGTTCCCATGGTGGACGTGCTCGTGCAGTTTGCACTGGAGAAGCTCACATTGATGTAGCTTTCATGGGCGTACCTGCTTGTGACCGTCGTGGTAATGCCACAGGCCGTAAAGGCAAATCTGCTTGCGGTGCCTTGGGTTACGCTATGGTTGACTCCCACTATGCAGATAAAACTGTATTGTTAACAGACAACCTAATTGATTATGTATATCCTATCTCCATTCCGCAAACAGATGTAGATTACATCGTTGAAGTAGAAGCTATCGGTGATCCAGAAGGTATCGCATCTGGTGCCGTAGGAATTACGAAAAATCCTGTACAAATCAAAATTGCTGAAATGGCGGCTGAATTCCTTGATCAAGCTGGCATTATCCAAGAAGGGTTCTCCTTCCAATTGGGCGCTGGCGGAGCTCCATTAGCAGTAGCTAAATTCATTGGTGAAAAATTAGAGAAAAAAGGCGTTGTTGGTGGATTCGGCGTTGGCGGTGCTACAGGCGTACTAGTAAGCATGCTTGAAAAAGGCCACATCAAAGCCATCTATGATACACAAACATTTGATACAACAGCAGCAGCTTCCTTGGACAACAATCCAAATCATATCGAAATGAGCGCATCCATGTACGCAGACCCTACTACAGACTGCATGACTAACTACTTAGATGTAGTTTTCTTGGGTGCTACAGAAATCGATACAGATTTCAATGTAAACTGTATGACTGACTCCAATGGTATCTTGATGGGTGCTTCCGGTGGTCACTCCGATACAGCAGCAGGTGCAAAAGTAACTGTTATTACATGCCCATTGATTCGTGGTCGTTTGCCTATGATTCGTGAACGCGTAGAAACCGTGATCACTCCAGGTGAAAGTATCGATGTGTTGGTAACAGAACGTGGTATCGCGATCAATCCAAATCGTCAAGATTTGATCGAACGATTCAGAGACTCTAACTTGCCAATTTACACAATTGAAGAGTTACAACAAATGGCGTACGACATGGTAGGTAAACCAGAAGGTATTGAAGTATCTCATGACCCTAAAGATGTAGTAGCGATCATCGAATATCGTGATGGATCCATCATCGACGTAGTACGTAAACCATTGCTATAAGATATTTATAGTAGTTAATAAAAGAGGCTAGACCTTAGGTCTAGTCTCTTTTCTACATATAGTGGTGAAGATACATGGGTATAAGGCAATAACACCAGGCTTACAATAAAAAAATGTTGTTTATTTTTATGGGTTGTCATATCGCCTTATATCCTTTATCATAGAATTATAATGTATACTCTATATTAGTAAGGAGAGGTGTTACTTATGAAACAACCATTAATCGGTATCTCAGGTTCTCATATGATTGACCAAGGCGGTCCATTTCCGGGATATAAACGATCCTATGTGAATGATGATTATGTGCAGTCTGTATTAGAAGCAGGCGGCATTCCTGTGATTATTCCATTCCAAGAAGATGAAGCCACATTGAAAGCATTGGTGGAACGCTTAGATGGTCTCATTCTTTCTGGTGGTCATGATATTGCCCCACAATTCTATGGAGAAGAACCAGAGCGTGGATTAGGCGCTATTTGGCCAGAACGAGATATTTTTGATATGCGTTTATTAGCCTATGCAAAAGAATACAAGCTTCCTATTATGGGGATTTGCCGTGGACATCAAATTATCAATGTAGCTCATAAAGGTTCCTTATATCAAGACTTACCTGCCTTTGCTACGATTAAGCATTCCCAAAATCAAACAGCAGGATTACCAACTCACTCTATGGTGATTGAAAAGGATTCCAAATTATTTGGTATCTTAGACTCTGATACAGTCATGGTTAACTCTCATCACCACCAAATTGTGAAAGAAGTAGGCGAAGGATTACGTGTAGTAGGTCGTGCAAAAGATACCGTAGTAGAAGCTATGGAAGGCATTGACTATCCATACCTACGTACGTATCAATTCCACCCAGAAATGATGCGTCATACAGAGTTGAATGCAGCGATTTTCAAAGACTTTGTAGAAGCAGCTAAGAAAGAGGCTTAATATGGAACAAAAAGATAGTAAATTTGGCTTTTGGAGCATCGTTCTCCTCGGTATTAACGCCATTGTAGGAACAGGGATTTTCTTATTGCCGAATAAAGCATATGCTCTTATGGGTCCAGCGAGTTTAGGGGTGCTGTTATTTGATGCATTCCTTGCTATTTGTATTGCTCTATGCTTTGCTGAAGTAGCGGGATTCTTTACTCGTAATGGAGGACCCTATTTATACGCCAAACATTCCTTAGGTGACTTTTGGGGATTTGAAGTAGGCGTTCTTAAATGGATTGTGGTGCTCATCGCTTGGGCCGTTATGGCAGTAGGATTTGCGACAGCCTTGGGGGCAGCGATTCCGGCGCTATCTGGTGACTTTATGAAAGATGTCATCGCCACGATTATCATCGTTTTATTAACAGTGATTAATATTATTGGCGTTAACATGACTAAAATTCTGAACAACTTGATTACCGTATCTAAGTTAGTACCTCTATTTGCATTTATTGTGATCGGATTATTTGCTATTAATGGAACGAATTTTACACCGTTTGTACCAGATTTTGTGGAACTTTCAGATGGAGGCGTATCGGGCGCATTTGCAGCTACTGCGATATTGCTATTCTTCGCTTACACTGGATTTGAAGCCATTGCGGTTGCCGCAGAAGATATGGAAAATCCTAAAAAGAATTTGCCTCGTGCCATCATTACGGTCATGATCATCGTATCTGTGCTATATATGTTGGTATTGGCAGTATGTATCGGTATTATGGGTGATAGCCTTGCTAATGATAAAGCACCATTGCAAACAGCATTTGGTCAAATTATGGGCCCATGGGGCATGTATTTCGTGCTAGCTGGTACATTATTATCTATGGGTGGCATTAACATTGCTCAATCTTTCTTGGGGCCTCGTATTGCAACATCATTGGCAGAAGATGGTATGTTACCAAGCATCCTAGCAAAACGTACGAGTTGGGGTACACCAGTTGTAGCATGTATTGTGACAGGTGTATTTAGCTTATTACTAGCATGGAGCGGTAGCTTTGTTCAGTTGGCAGCCATCAGTGCCGTATCTCGGTTTACACAGTATTTACCAACTTGTGTTTCTGTCATTATTTTCCGTAAAAAATGGGCTCATAAAGAGCGCCCATACAAAATTCCAGGAGGTATTATTATCCCTGTAATTGCCATCATTACATCTCTTTGGATGCTGGCACAAGCAAAACCTAATCAATTGATTTGGGGCCTTGGTGGTTGTATTATTATCTTGCCATTGTATTTCTTATATTTAAATAAGAAAAAACGAGGCTTAATTAAAGAAACAGAAGAATTATAATCGGATATGAAAAAAAGGGTCCTTCGGGACCCTTTTGTATTACTATATTATTCTCCAGAATGAGCTTTGTAGAATTCTAAGAATTGTTGTGCCACCATAGATAAAGGTTGACCTTTAATGGTGATAAATGCTTTATAGAATGTATTTGTCAGTTCTGTTAACTTAATACGTGTCATATCTGGATGAGATACTGTTTCTTGAGCATCCATAGGAATGATAGCTATGGTACGTCCTGACTGAGCCCATTCAATGGCAGAACTCTTCGTGGTAGTCACAGAAATGACATTAAGAGAAGAGAAGTCGTTATGATGAGCTTGCATGAGCATCCGTACGGAACCACCAGATAGACTAAGAGGACACTTGGAAATATCTTTCCAAGAAATACTTTCTAAGTCACGGTCTGTCCAAAATAAATCTTTTCTAAAGAGCGCATATAGATCCTCTGCTTGTGTGTAGAGAACATCAAATTTGTTAGAATCTACCATTTGTTCATTGCATAATCCAATTTCAGCGCTGCCATTCAATAAAGATTCGGTTACATCTGTCATTAGTCCTTCATAAATTTCATAACGAACGACAGGATATTGGCGCGAAAAGAAATGCAAATATTGTTGAATTAAAGCGGTAGACCTTGAAGCAGAGGAGGCAATGCGTAAGGTGCCTTCTACTTCCGAACTAAGTCTTTTTACATCGGCATAGGTAGATTCTTCGATGGAGCATAATTGCTGCGCTTTTTCATAAAAAATACGGCCTGCTTCCGTAAGGTGAAAGCTGGATCCGCGTTGACCGCGTTTGATCACTAATAGGGGGGTACCAAATTCTGCTTCTAAGTACTTGAGCTGCTTACTTAAAGCTGGTTGTGTAATATGCAGTATCTCTGCTGCTTGAGTCATATTCCCCGTTTGTACTAAGATGATAAAATTATAATAGTAAGATGTATCCATGGTATCCTCCTAAACAAAAGTAGTCAGATGTCATGTTAGATCAATTCTATTCATGGGCGCACATCATCGTACAATAGATCTCTTATTGTTAACCTTTACTACTCTATTGTACTATAAATTTTATAATTCGTCTCCTATATTTATTAAGTAATAGTGTTAATTATTGTCTGCTATATGAATATAATGCATGGATATAAACCTATATAAGAAGTAGGATATAGACAAAAGTATATTGAGAATGGTATAATAAGGCGTATTGTTGCCTGTATAGTACAGGGACGTAAAAGTAAATTGGACTATAGTTTGGTCTGGAAAGGATGGAGAATTTGTATGGATATGCCATTTTTTACACAATTTCTCATGATTAGCGATCCTATGACGATCGGCGTACTCGTGCTATTTGTTATCGCCTTAGGATATGTCTATTTTCTTCAAAAAAGAAACGTTCACTTCGGCACACTAGTAATGATTGCCACAGTAGTGGGTGCTGTACTAGGGGTTGCAGTGCAGTTGATTGCAGGATTTCCTAAAAATCCAATGGACGTGGTGTTCATTAAGGAAAGCACGAAGTGGTTCTCTCTGATTGGGGGAGGATTTATTGATTTAATCCGTATGCTTGTTATTCCTGTGGTATTTATTTCCATTGTTCATGTTATCTTACATATGGATACGAACGCAAACTTAAAACGCCTTGTATCTTCCACAGGTATAGTTGCCTTAGTCATGGTAGGTATTGCGGCTATCGTGGGCTTGGTATTAGGTACAGTAACAGGATTAGGTGAAGGCACATTAGCGGTTGTAGGCGATTCTAAAATGCGTGAAGTGAAACCAGTGGTTGACACACTACGTGCCTTGATTCCGTCCAACCCTGTGAATGCTATGGCGCAAACGAATGTCATCGCCATCGTAGTATTCGGTGTTATCATCGGTGGCATTGCTCGATTGGCTAAACAACATGGGGCTACTGATTTACAAGTTATCACAAAATTATTTGATGAAGCCTATACTGTGATTTTCTGGGTAGCTGATTTCATCATTGGTTTGATGCCTTACGGTGTGGTTGCTCTATTGGCAACTACATTAGCGCAAAAAGGATTTGGTGCTATTGCGGATATGGCATTGTTCATTGTGCTGATCTATGTAGGCGTAGTGATTATGTTACTTGTACAAGCCGTATTATTAACACTATTCGGTGTGAGCCCTATTATGTACTTCCGCAAGGCAAAAGAAGCGTTAATTTTGGCTTTCACATCTCGTTCTAGTATGGGCGTATTGCCATTAACAGTAGAAACATTAACTAAAAAATTAGGTGTTAATCCTGCTACTGCGAATACAGTAGCAAGTTTCTGTACTACAGCAGGCATGCAAGGTTGTGCGGGCATTTTCCCAGCATTGTGTATCATCTACATTGCTCGTGTGTCTGGCGTGCCATTAGATTTCACAATGTATGTAATGAGTGTAATCGTTATTGCATTGGGCTCCTTAGGGATTGCTGGCGTACCTGGTACGGCGACTATGGCAGCATCTGTTTCCTTATCTGGTACAGGTATGGGTGCATTCTTTGGGTCTATTTCTCCAATCTTAGCAGTCGATCCTATCGTTGATATGGGACGTACGATGTTAAATGTAAGCGGTTCCATGACAAATGCAATTGTGGTGGATAGATTACAAGGAACTTTTGATCAAGAAGCATTTAATGATACAAAAACAATTCGATAAGGTATAAGTAATGCCATAGATACAGGATGTATCTATGATGAAAGTACTGAGAAATAAATAAAAGGCTGTAGCCTACTGATTTGCAGGGGCTACAGCCTATTTGTATATTTACCAGCGATCAACGCCAAGATGTTTTTCCATGCGGCGCATCATGCGTGCGAAAGCGTCATCATCTTCTTTCTTTTGAGATTTTGTTTCCTCAGCTACAGGAATGATATTGTTAGATGTGATAATTACTGTATCTCCGAAGGAATGGTATGTATGACTACCTACACGTTTAGTTTGGGAGTAGCTTTCATCGTAAGAGTATGGTTCTACACGATCTTTATGGAAGAAGTCGTCCTTATTATATTCACGTACACCCGCGTTGTAAGCATCGATAGCGGCACGTTTTTTAGTAATCAACATTTGAATTACTGCATCTGTATCGGCTAAGTAATCCTCTAGATCCTTTGTATAGGCCTTCATATCTTCCGTAGATGCCATTTTGAAAGACACAGGTTTATGTTCTCCCTGAAAACTAGGATAATTAATGGATGCAGCAAAAGCGGAAGAGCCGATAGTCATGGCTAGGGTTGTTAATAGTAATGCACGTTTCATAAGCGTCTCCTTCTTAGTATCTAGTGTATAAATCTTAATTAGGTATCTCCTATTAGTAGGTTACCCAGAGTATATTATATGCTATTTCAAGGCTTTCATAGGGAGGGTAAACTATGAATTAACATATAATTAGAAGCATAGGAGTTAGAACTAATTTAGTGTATCCTATCATCTGTAACTAAAGTATATCTTACTAATATGAAGAGAAGATGATGAATACTAAAAGATAGTTATCTCGGCTACATAGAGAATATCCATGAACTTATATAGATTAGCATACAAAAAAGCGACTGTTTTCACAGTCGCTTTAGTATACCTATACTAGCTCTAACCCACTTGGGATGATGTATATGTAATTTGACCCACTTGGGTAGATATCATTACTACTTAGTATATTGTGTATATCAGGCACTTGCCTTTAGAACTACTTAGTTCTTATGTTGATTGGTTTGTATCACTTGATACAGTTGTATAGTACTTATCTAAGAAACCACTCGGTTTACTAATTAGATAAGAGTTTCTCCGTGTTGAGAGAAGAATGCTTGTGGATGAGCACATACTGGGCAAAGTTTAGGAGCTTCTTCACCGATGTGGATGTAACCACAGTTAGCACAGATCCAAGCAACTGGTTGTTCACGTTTGAACACTGTACCGCCTTCAACAGCTGTTACAAGGTCAAGGTAACGTTCTTCGTGACGAGCTTCGATAACACCAACTTGTTCGAATAAGTAAGCGATTTTAGCGAAACCTTCTTCTTTTGCAACTTTAGCAAATTCTGGGTACATTACAGTGTGTTCGTAGTGTTCACCAGCAGCAGCGTCTTTTAAGTTGATCGCTACGTCAGCGTTTACATCGCCACCGTGTAATAATTTGAACCATACTTTAGCATGAGCGGATTCGTTGATTGCTGTTTCTTCGAAGTAATCAGCGATTTTGTTCATACCAGCTTTGCGAGCTGCACTTGCATAGTATGTATATTTACGGTTAGCTTGAGATTCACCAGCGAATGCTGCTTGAAGATTTTTTTCTGTTTGAGTACCTTTTAATTCTGGCATTTTCTTTCCTCCATGTACTTTACATAGTTGTAATAAAATAAATACTTATTTGTATAGTGGGCTTGTTCACCTGAACAAGTCCCTATTGATTTCGTTACTTAACGAATAATCATTGTTGATTACATTATAGACTATGAAAATGAGAAATGCAAGTCTTTTTTTAGAAAATTTTAAAAATTTTTTATAAATGATAAAGCCTCTCAATCGGCTTTGTTATCGCATTTATAGCTATTTAATTCCCTATGAAAATAAGGGGATTATACAGAATAGAAATTGAGAATCGAACTCAAAAGATAAAACCATAATGATAATATATAGAAAACCCTCTATTTATAGGCTTTCCTAGATAGGAAGAAGAAACGGGTGCTTATGAGATACTACTAAGTGATACTAGTCATCAATGGTACTGGTATATTTGTATAAGATAGAGGAGAAACTTTTACAAATGCACATAGGGCCCTATAGAGAAATATAAAGTTAGATGATATACTATACACATAATCATGAAAATAGGAGGTGCCTATGGGATTTGTAAAATACCAAGTAGGTGATGTGGTACAAATGAAGAAACCCCATCCTTGTGGTAGTCAGAATTGGGAGATTAAACGAACTGGCGTTGACTTCGTAACAGTCTGTGAAGGCTGTGGGCATCAAGTGATGATACCACGACCTAAGTTTGAAAAGAATGTAAAAAAGATAGTATCCAGAAAAGAAGCAACAGAAGAATAAGATGTGTTCGTATATCAGTATAGTTTTCTAGGAGAGGGATATCTATGGTTGATTTAACGAAATATGCAGCCAAGGGTGGTTGCGCGTGTAAGATTGGGCCTCATATCTTAGCGGATGTGTTACAACATATGCTGATGCCTACGCATCCAGCTGTATTGACCGATGCGTCTGGTATGGAAGATGCTGGGGTGTATCAAATTAATGATAGTCAAGCCATTGTACAGACGGTGGATTTTTTTACACCTCCAGTGGCAGATCCTAGACTCTTTGGTAGAGTGGCGGCGTGTAATAGCCTAAGCGATGTATATGCTATGGGTGGTACTCCTATCTCAGCGCTGAATATTGTAGGCTTTCCGGTGCCTTTAGTGAAAGAAGGTGTCCTTCGTGAGGTATTAGAAGGTGCCAATGAGGTCTTACTAGAGACGGGAGTAGCTCTTCTTGGTGGTCACAGTATCGAAAATGAAGTGCCTGTTTTTGGGATGGCTGTGACAGGTCTCATCGATCCTCGTCATATTTGGACCAATGGGGATGCTCGAGTTGGTGATGTGCTGATTCTATCTAAACCGATTGGGACCGGAATTATGAACACGGCTGCAAAAGGTGGCGTATTCCCTGAAGGTGTGCAGGAAGCTATGCAAAGCATGGGGACGATTAATAAAGGGGCTCGAGATGTGGCTGCACAGTTTGCCGTTCATGGCTGTACGGATATTACAGGATTTAGTTTAATTGGTCATGTATCTGAAATGGCAAAAGCCAGTGGAACTTCTATTGAACTCTATGCGGAGCAAATTCCTCTATTTACCGATGTATTAGAGGCTGCTCGTATGGGCCTCGTCCCTGCAGCGACGTATGGAAATCGCAAGGCTTTAGGTGATCAAGCAGAATTCGAGGACTACTTAGATCCTGTATGGAGTGATATTTGCTTCGACCCGCAAACATCGGGTGGTTTATTATTTGCGTGTTCTGAAAGTGAAGGGAAACAGCTACTTTCAAAGTTACAAGAAAAAGGTTTACAGGCTGCACAGATTGGCCGTGTCATTCAGGAAGGAAGGAAACAAGTATATGTCAAATAAAGAAGTAACTATAGATATGCGAGGTCAAGTATGCCCAGCACCAGTGATTGAAGCGAAAAAGGCGATGGATGCCGATGCAAATACGTATGTAAAAGTCATCGTTGATAATGACGTGAGTCGTGACAATGTGGTGAAATTAGGGGAATACCGAGGCTATGAAAACCATGTGTTAGAGCAAGAAGGAAATTACATTGTGGTATTGATTCCGCCTACAGCAGTGAAAGAGGAAGTGGCTGCGGTTAGTGCTGTGAATATTCAAACATCGAATGATCTAGAAGACCTAGATTTGGAAGATATTTTTGAAAATGAATTTGCCGCACCTTTAGGAAAGGTCGTAACGAATACAACGATTGCTGGTGGGGAAGCTCCGTTTTATATGACGAATGGAACCGGTAGTCTAGAACGTAGTATTGCAGCCTATGAAAAAACAAAAGCAGAAAAAGCGGCTATGGGTGCGCCAATTAGTCAAGATACAGTGCCACCTGAATTGATGGGAGCCGTGGTGCCTTCTGTGCCAACCGCTTCTATGGGTGGTAAAGTGTTGCTATTCACGAAGGATTATTTAGGTGAAGGTAGTGAAGAGTTAGGCCGCAACTTGATGAAAACATTCATCTATGTATTGACGGAAACGGATGTGAAACCCAAAGCCATCTATTGCATCAATAGTGCTGTTAAAATGCTTGTAGAAGGGTCTGAACATATTGAAAACTTCAAAGTCTTAGAAGCTGCAGGCGTGACTGTAAGTGGTTGTGGTATTTGCTTAGACTTTTATGGGGTAAAAGATAAAGTACAAGTGGGCACTATTACCAATCTCTATGCTATTACTGAAAGCATGATGCAAGAACCATTTGTTACATTGTAATTAGATGCGTGGTGACACTGACAGATATAACTGGAGAGATTGCATGAGGGATAGGGGGTGTCTGCTTTGGAAGTAATTAGTCAACAGCTTAAGATACCTATAGATAAGGTATCACCAAAAATACTTATTCTATTTAGTTCTTACTATTTTGCAGATAAAGCAGATAAAACGCTAGGGCAATATACAGTGCCTCATCAGTTGATGCCAGTGCCACCAGAACTATCCAGCGCTTGTGGGCTATCTATTGGTATAAAAGAAGAATACATAGAAGAAGTGCTACGTATCTTTGAAGTAGAAAAAATAACCCCTTCTCATATGTATTATTATGAAAAGGGGAAAGAACCGATAGAATACAAGCAGTGATGTTATTAACATGGGCGCTGAGAAATATTTTTGACATAGGTATATATAGAAAAGCTAGGCGCACTCAAAGAAGTGTACCTAGCTTTTTGCTATGGATAGCGTTGTGGATATGTAAGAATTTTATAATAGCTAAGCAGATTATGTGAAATAGCATATAAGGTGTTGCATCTAAAAAGGCATATACAGGTGTATTCTCATCGGGGGGATACTGTATATGCCTTATGTGTTACTATGGTAATTATACGTTGAAACGGAAATGTGTTACATCGCCGTCTTTCATGATATAGTCTTTACCTTCTAGGCGAACAAGACCTTTTTCTTTGGCAGCATTTTGGCTACCGCAAGCTTCTAAATCGTCAAAAGATACGATCTCTGCACGAATGAAGCCTTTTTCGATATCGGAGTGGATTTTACCAGCTGCTTGAGGAGCTTTTGTACCTTCCACGATAGTCCAAGCGCGAGCTTCCATTTCGCCAGCTGTAAAGTAGTTAATTAAACCCAATAAGGAATAACTAGCTTTGATTAATTTTGTTAAGCCACTTTCTTCTAACCCAAGGTCAGCTAAGAAAGCCGTTGCTTCTTCGTCGGATAATTCAGCAATTTCAGATTCAATGCGAGCAGATACCACAACTACGCCAGAACCTTCTTTGGCTGCGTATTCTTCTACTTGTTTGACGAATTCGTTGCCAGAGTAATCGGATACTTCGTCTTCTCCTACATTGGCTACATATAAAGATTTTTTTGCTGTCAATAGTGTTAAATCTTTTAAAATATCTAATTCATCTTCTGTTAAGCCTTGGGCACGAACAGGGATGGCATCTCCTAATGCAGCAGATACTTTTTCTAAAATAGGAGCTTCCACACGAGCATCTTTATCGCCAGATTTTGCTAACTTAGCAATACGTTGTAAGCGCTTGTCTACGCTTTCAAGGTCAGCTAAGCAAAGTTCAGTGTTGATAATTTCAATATCACGAACAGGATCTACAGAGCCTGCCACATGTGTGATGTTAGGGTCATCAAAACAACGGATAACTTGAGCGATGGCATCAACTTGGCGGATATGGCTCAAGAATTTGTTGCCTAAACCTTCCCCTTTGGAAGCGCCAGCTACTAAGCCTGCAATGTCTACAAATCGCATGGCAGCAGGTAAGATGCGTTTAGAACCGAACATCTCAGCTAACACAGCTAATCGAGCGTCTGGTACGTCAACAACACCTACATTTGGTTCAATCGTACAGAATGGGTAGTTTGCCGCTTCTGCGCCAGCTTTTGTAATAGCATTAAACAATGTACTTTTTCCGACATTTGGAAGGCCTACAATGCCTACTTCTAAATTTGTGCTCATTGGTGGGTAACTCCTTTGTTAATTGCGAAAAAATATCGAAGTAATATAAACGGTATGTATAATTTGTGATATACTATAAATAAGAGAGCTTCCAACGTGAGTTGGGCTCATCTCTTCCTACTCTGGGAGGAGGTGATACTATGACACCATTTGAAATCGTATCTTTACTGATACAGTTTGGAATGTTAGTTGTAGCAATTTTGACTTATCGTAAAAGTAAGTAAAATGCCTAACGATATAAGGTTTCGCGTACCTTAACACGTTAGGCATTTCGATTTTTGATACGTTTCGAGATGAGCTTAACGCCTAGTACACGTTATGGGCTCTCTTTTTTACAGTCCTAGTATACCATAATTGCATACTACCTGCCAATAGATTTGTAGAAAATATAAAAATAGAGGAACGTTGATATTTCTTGATCGACGTTCCTCTATTTTATTTGACGCTATTTTGTTACAGCCTCGTATATCTCATGAAAGGAGATACTATTGTCAAACGTACATCTTATAGATAATGGGCACGTAATTCTTCAGCAGATTTTGGGGATAACCAAGCTGGTGCAATGTCGAATACTGTGAAAGCACCACGACCGCCATGTGCTGCTAAGCGATGTACGCCACGAGCAAAGGCAACAAGTACAGCACCAGTGAACTCAGGGTTAGAATCTAATTGTAAGCCGAATTCGTAGATGTGTTTTGTGCCTGTTGTAGTTTCGCCGCTGCGGATGACAAGACCACCGTGAGGGATGCCTTTGTGGTTCGCATCTAATTCTTCTTGGGAAATGAATGTCACTGTTGTTTCATAACCAACGAAGTAGTTAGGCATGGTTTTAATTTCGTTTTCAATGCGAGCTGCATCAGCGCCTTCTTCAAGCACTACATAGCATTCGCGAAGGTGAGAAGAAGTCGCTGTGACTTCAGGAGTTTCACCATTGCGGATAGCGGAGATGATCTCTTGTTTAGGTACAGTGTATTGACGAGCATCTGCTACGCCTTCGATACGACGGATTGCATCGGAATGACCTTGAGATACGCCACGGCCCCAGAATGTGTAGGAATCGCCTTGTGGTAAGATGCTTTCAGCGTATACACGTTGCAAGGAGAACATGCCAGGGTCCCAACCGCAAGAAATTAAAGCAGCAGTGCCAGCTTCTTGTGCTACTTTACGTACGTTTTCGAAATGCTCAGGGATACGAGCGTGTGTATCGAAACTATCGATGACGTTAAAATGAGCTGCGATAGCTGGAGTTTGATCGATTAGGTCTGTGGCACTACCACCGCATAATACCATGACATCGATTTTGCCTTTGAAAGATTCAACTTCTTCCATAGTGTAGCTAGGTACGCCACTGACAGTTTGCAAACCAGAACGGCGAGAGAATATACCGACTAATTCCATATCTGGTTGTAATGCTACAGCCGCTTCTACGCCGCGACCAAGGTTGCCGTATCCAACGATACCAATACGAATGTTGCTCATGTTACTTCCTTTCGTGAAAGTCTATACTTTCATAATGATAAAAGTGTACGAACTGTAATGATCTTACAGTATATGTATGAAATGATGAAGGGAATTAATCTCCCTTGTATTTGTATCTATCATTATAGCGAAAAATTCCCATAGAGAAAAGGGGGATTTTAAAATTGTAGTGTTTTAATACGTTCTACGGCACGAAGTGTATTTTCACGGCTGCCAAAGGCAGTTAAGCGTAAATAACCTTCACCTTCCGGACCAAAACCAGAACCAGGAGTGCTCACAATGTGTACTTTTTCTAATAAAGTGTCGAATAAGTCCCAGCTACTCATGCCAGCAGGAGCTTGGATCCAAATGTATGGAGCATCAACGCCACCAAATACAGTAAGACCAATAGCTTCTAAGCCTTCACGAATGATGCGAGCGTTTTCCATGTAATAAGCGATGTGCTCTTTGATTTGGGCACGACCTTCTGGTGTGTAAACAGCAGCAGCACCACGTTGGATGATGTAAGGAACACCGTTGAATTTTGTTGTTTGGCGACGATTCCACATAGGATTTAGAGGAACACGCTTGCCTTCTGCATTTTTAGCCGTTACTTCATGAGGAACTACTGTGTAGGCGCAACGAGTGCCAGTGAATCCAGCTGTTTTAGAGAAAGATCTGAATTCAATAGCCACTTCACGAGCGCCTTCGATTTCATAAATAGAACGAACTGTATCCGTAGAAGTGATGAAAGCTTCGTAAGCAGAGTCGAACATCAAAATCGCTTCGTTTTCTTTACACCATTGCACCCATTCTGCTAAGCGAGCGCGGCTTAATACAGTACCAGTTGGATTGTTAGGGCAGCAAAGGTATACGATATCTACTCGCTCTTTTGGAAATGCAGGAGAGAAGTTGTTCTCTGCATTCGTTGGTAGGTATACCACTTTTTCATAAATGCCATCGATAGCTTTGCCAGTACGACCGCCCATGACATTGGAATCTAGGTATACAGGATATACAGGGTCGGTGATTGCAATGATGTTATCTTCGGAGAAAATTTCTTGGATGTTACCCACATCAGATTTTGCTCCGTCAGATATGAATATTTCATCCGGTTGGATTGTGATACCTAGGGGAGCGTAATCGCCTTCAGCGATAGCATTGCGCAAGAAATCGTAGCCTTGTTCAGGGCCGTAGCCACGGAATGTGTCGGCAGATCCCATTTCATCTACTGCTGCGTGCATAGCTTCAATGACAGCTGGTACGAGGGGACGTGTCACATCACCAATGCCAAGGCGAATGATGTCTGCCTCAGGATGGCTTTCTTTGAAAGCTTCTACTTTACGAGCAATATTAGCGAATAAATAAGAACCTTGTAGGTTTTCATAATTTGGATTTACAGTAGCCATAGGAGCTCCTTATCTTAAAATATAACAATAGTAATCTATAGAGAAGTAAAGGCCCTTCATGAGAACCTTTAATTTGCATCTCTATATTCTATAGTATTAATAGCAATATGTCAAAGCAAAAAACAGGACCGCTTTAAGAACGGTCCTGTAAAGGTTACATAGTTATATTGTTAATAGGGTTTGCTGTACTTTCCGCAAACGATACATATAGCACAAGGCAGCGGTCGAGGTACTAGTTAATAATCCAATCCATACAGAATAGGGACCGAAGTCTGTGAATAAGAAGCAAAGATAGGCCACAGGGACAGTCACGCCCCAGTATGTGCCGATAGCAATAATAGATACGCTTGTTACATCTCGATAGGCGCGTAGCACTCCTTGCAGAGGGGTGCCTAAGGCATCGATAATAGTGAAGAATACGGCGTAAGAAATGAAACTTTCAATTAAAGGAATCATGTGCTCCTCATTGGTGAACAGTCCTGCCAAGTAATCGATGTGCGTAAAAGAGTAGGTGCCAATGCAAAGGGCGATAAAGATAGCTACGCCACGAGTGATCCATGTGTATGTGACGGCCTGCTCGTATCGTTTGGCGCCTAATTCATAGGCGATGACAATGGTAGAAGCCATGCTCAAGCTAAGAGGAAATGAGAAAGTAACACCTAGGAAGCTAGCTGCAGCTTGATGGGCTGCAATGATGTCCGTGCCGAAGTTGGCCATGGAAATACCAGCGGCACTGAAAATGCTAATCTCAGCAAAGATAGATAATCCAATAGGAATACCTAAGGACAATTGGTCTCGAATGAGTACCCAACTAGGCCCTGTGAAAGAGGACCAAAAATGATAGTGTTTAAACTTCTTGTGATATGTAATCATTCCAAGATAACAGAACATCATATACCAATAGGCGATGACTGTTGCGATGCCGGCACCGAAGCCACCGAAGGCAGGAATAGGGCCGAGACCTGGAATAAAGATAGCGTTACCGATGGACTGAATTAATACGCTACTGCTAATAATGTATAAAGAATAGCGTGTATTGCCATGAGCGTCGATGATGTAGCGGAAAGCGGACATGATCATCATGGCGGGAAAGGCGACGCACATTGCATACATATATTGCAGACATACTGTTTTAGCGGCGGGTTCAATGCCGAGTATGTCTAGTAAAGGAGAAAGACCGCTGACGGTGGCTATAATAAGACATGTTGCGAAGATAAGTCCTAGGTATACATTTTGCCACATAATAGAAGCAATAGATTCTGTTTTTTTAGCTCCTAAAGCGTGAGATACGATAGGAGTGACTCCTAGAAGAATACCAGTGAGACCAAAAAAGGCTGCTACCCATAAATTATAGCCCATAGCCATGCCGGCTAGATCCACTGTACTATATTGCCCCGTTAAGGTGACAGCTACAAAGCTGCCGAGAATTAATGAAACTTGTGTTGCTGTGACGGGGGCGGCCACTAAACAAAAGTGTTTAATCATCGAAAGTAAAGACATAGTGCCTCCCAAAACAAACTTACTTACATTTTTAATATTGTTAATAACATTTAATTTTATCACTAAATATACTTCATGTCTATGACTATCGGGAGGTATTGTCTCATAAAAGGATATGGTATATAATGATGACAATTCAGTTATATCAATGGGTATAACGTGGTATGTTGCATAGAAAATATAGAAGTATATAATTTTTGCATAGAACTATATTTTTAATGCAACTGTTATGGTGGAGACACCAGAAAGGAGTTATATGTTAGGAGCAATCATTGGTGATATGGCAGGCTCTATCTATGAGTTTGATAATATCAAAAGCCGAGATTTTGAGTTCTTATCAGAACAATGTGAGCCTACAGATGATTCAATTTTAACATGTGCTATTGCACGGGCTTTGATGGATGTAAAAGGAAGGGGGACACGGCTAGAACGAGTGACTATGTTTCGCATGAAAGAATATTTTCTTGCCAATCCGTTACCAATGGGTGGATTTGGAGCGAAGTTTTTTCAATGGGCTTTGTCGGATGTAACTGAACCTTATGGTAGTTGGGGTAATGGAGCAGCTATGCGTATTAGCCCTGTAGCGTATGTAGCGAATACGGAAGTGGAGGCCAAACTGCTCAGTCGGATTGTCACAGGTACGACTCACAATGATCCAGAAGGATTAAAAGGGGGAGAGGTGATAGCGTTAGCCGTGTTCAAAGCATTGCATGGAGCGACGAAAGAGGAAATCCAAAAGATGGTAAAATCCTACTATCCAGGTGACTACAGTGTGGAAGAACTGCACAGGACGTATACGTTTGAGCCAAGCTGTCAGAAAACTGTGCTGGAAGGCATGCAGTGTTTCTTTGAAAGTGAAGATTATGAATCGGCTATCCGCAATGTGATGTACATCGGTGGTGATTGCGATACATTAGGTGCTATTGTTGGTGCTGTAGCAGGTGCTTATTATGGTATTCCAAAATGGATACAAGAAAAAGCCTTGTCAATGATGCCAGACTACATGGTGGAAGATTATGAAGATTTTAAGACCATGTATATGGACAAAGAAAAAACCCTCTAAAGCTAGCGCTGGACACGCATATTGCCTTTGAGGGTATGATGCAAGGGGCCGGAATCCCCATGCAATTGTATTGTACCATGTGAAAGGCAATGACGATAGAGAGAAAATAAAAAAAGAACCTGCCCGCCGGCAGGTTCTTTTTTAGGATGATGATGTACGCCCATACAAAATCATGACAACTATATCAACACTTTGAGTGCTAATACCATAATGGTAAGTTCACTTGTCCATGATAAGGCGATCATCAATATGTGTCGTATCCCATACTACGCATATTGCAATAAAAAATCCTTTTTCTTGTGTTTGGAGTATCAGAAAAAGGCCTTTGATTCTCCTCCCTATCTCTCGTAGGTCAAGTGGTGAATGATGAATAGGCAGTTCTCCTGACTCAGCTTCAACGCGCCTCCAGCCTTCCCAGTTTCCCAGTGACATAATTTGGATTTGCTCTGCTTTACAGTGGCGGGACCGTGCCAGACTTTAACTGGCTTCTCTATTATGCTTTCGCACCTATTCCCGAATGTTTGATTGTATGTGTGTATTGTACTCTTTTGGTTTTTTGCTGTCAAGAACAAGATGAATACGTATGACTATTTTGTAAGAATAGGGATATATGTGTGATGTATATTACAAAATGTAATATATGGGGCGGTGTTGCCTACCTCTATAAGAATGGGCATCATATTTAAAAATCCCTTTAAGGGCTCAAGAGATTATTGTAATGTCTATGAAAAGGACTGTAGTGCTATACAAATGCATAGTACTACAGTCCTAGTTATGGTTGCTGTTAATTTTGTTCTAGAATCATAGCGTAACTGTATAGTTAAACGATGTAGATAGCCAAAGCAATTACCAATACAATTATAAGTATACAACCACAGCCTGCTGCAGAGGAAGGTTCCTCTAAGGTCCCTGTATCCGCTGGATTAGGATTGTCAGAGGGGGCGGATAATAAATTATAATTGCACTTAGGACAATTGGTCCAAGCTTTTCTCATGTGGTGACCACAATAGGGGCAAACAGGGGTATAAGGAATAGAGACACTGTCGTTATATCGGTGATAAGATGTGTAAGATAGACCGCTACCTGGAAGGCCTACGGTTGTTCTGACTCCACCTTTACCTAGGGTGATTTTTGTGCCTCGTGGACCTATACTAGTGCTTATGCCCTTTTTTCCCAAATTAAGGCGAATACCAGGTGCAATTTTTAACGTTTTTCTAAACCGAAATCCCATACGTTTACCTTTGCATTAACATGTACAAGTTGGAGAGGTAGTGCCGTCATTACATTTTACAGAACCGTTGCTGTTGCAACCAGCTACACCACCATGGTGAGAACAACAGCCTCGTTTGGCGATCATAGTGCCATTTGTCGTAGGTTGATCAAAGGCGGAGAATACGTCTAGGTTAGATTGAAACCCTAGGAAGAGTGCCATGATTGTTAAGATACATAGTTTTTTCATTTTTATGACCTCCTTGTGGTAAGATGATTGTCTGTAATAATATCCCAACCATCTTCTAATACATATACATTTTCATACCCTTCGCGATCCATTATTTCAGCTAAGGCTATGGAATGTTCATCGTGGGGACAGGAACAAAATACGATGTACTTTTTCCTTTTGTCAGACGTTTTTAGGAAATTATTGATAATTAGTAAGTTTTGAGGGTTTACCCATATAGCTCCTGGCATATCTTCATTCAATAGTTCTTTTGCATGAGAACTACGGACGTCTATATAAGTAGCTGATATATCTAAATCGGAAGTGGTTTGGTAAGCATAATTTGTTAAATGACAAAAGAACATTGTAAAAAATATGAGTAATAGTTTTTTCAAATGAAGCACCAACTTTTTAGAATGATAAAATCTTTTAGTGGATATAATAAATCCACCATTTTAAAATAATACCTTCTTCATAGTATAGTACTTTATAGTAGAATTGACAATTTAGAATGATGTTTTGATTCTCTAGCTATGTTAGTAAGCTATGATGTATAGGTAGTATTACTGGATGATAGTACTCCTTTTCTTGCTAAATAGATAGCATTAATTTATAATGAATGAAGATAATACAATATATTGTGTAACATAAAGGATGATAAGATGAAGTATACTAGTACGCGCAGTCATGAAACGGTGAGCGAAACCTTTGCGTTGCTCAATGGATTGGCAAGTGATGGTGGTCTTTACGTGCCAGAAACATTTCCGGAGAAATGCCTTTCCTATAAAGATGTAGCAGAGAAAAGTTATGAAGAAATTGCACTGGTTGTGTTGAGTAAGTTATTTACTACTTTTACAGAAGCAGAATTAGAAACGATGATTCGCAGTGCTTACAATACGGTGAACTTTGATACACCAGATATGGCGCCTATGCATTCCTTGTTAGAGCGAGTGTCTGTGTTGGAGTTATTCCACGGTCGCACCCAAGCTTTTAAAGATATGGCGTTGTCTCTATTCCCTTATTTGTTGGTGGCAGCGAAAGAAGCGGAGCAAGAAACGAAAGAAGTGTTAATCCTGACAGCCACTTCTGGTGACACTGGAAAGGCAGCCTTAGAAGGATTCAAAGATGTACCAGGAACGCACATTCAAGTGTTCTTCCCAACAGACGGCGTTAGCCCAATGCAACAAGAGCAAATGCAAAAGCAAGAAGGGGCCAATGTGAATGTAACGGCCATCGAAGGGAACTTCGATGATGCGCAACAATTCTTGAAACGTCTCTTTGTGGATGCTGATGTGGCAAAGGAAGTGGCAGACAAAGGGGTGAAGTTCTCCTCTGCAAATTCCATCAATATCGGCCGATTAGCGCCACAAGTGGTATACTATGTAGCAGCCTATGCTGAGTTGGTGAACACTGGGGCTATCCACGAAGATGAAGCGTTCAACGTGGTGGTGCCAACAGGTAACTTTGGCAATATTTTGGCGGCTTACTATGCAAAACGCATGGGTATTCCAGTGGGCAAATTGATTTGTGCATCCAATCAAAACAATGTACTGACAGATTTCTTTAGTACTGGTACGTATGATATGAATCGTCCATTCTACACGACCATATCCCCGTCTATGGACATTTTAGAAAGCTCTAATTTTGAACGTTTTATCTATTATGTGAGCGGTGAAAATGCGGAATTGACAGCACAGCGCATGAAAGCGTTGAAAGCAGAGGGTAAATTCTCTGTAACCACAGAAGAACTACAAGCGGTGCAAAAAGAATTTGCTGGTGCTTATGTAGACGATGAGATGACAAAAGCTGTCATTGAACAAGTGTATAACTCCTATGGCTATGTAATGGATCCACACACAGCGGTGGCGATGGGTGCTTACATGAAAGAATTGGAAGACCATCCAGAAGATGGTCATCGTCACACAGTGATTGCCTCCACGGCGCATCCGTTCAAATTCCCAACGCCGATTTGTGAAGCGCTGGATATCAAAGTAGGGGCGACTCCTTATGAAAGCTTAGATAATATTTCGGCTGTCACAGGTGTGGGTTGTCCAAAACAATTGGCGGAGTTGCAACATAAACCATTGCGTTTTACTAAGGTAATTCCGAAAGAATCTATGAAAGAAGAAATTCTATCCTTTGTGGATACTTTCAGACAGTAGGTGACCTTATGGTACAAGCATTTTTCTTTTCCCTCATGTCATCCTTTGCTTTTAGTATTATGAATTTATTTGTGAAACTTTTAGGCGATGGTATGCCAGCGGCAGAGGTGACATTTTTCAGAGGATTGATAGGGACAATTGCCGTACTCATAGTGATGCGACAAAAAAGAATTTCCTTTTCCACAGAGCATCGAGGGTTATTAACCTTGCGAGGTATCTTTGGTGGATTAGGAAACTTGAGTAATTTTATTGCCTTGGTGTATATGTCCATGGCAGATGCGTCTATTTTATTTCAACTGTCGGGCATATTCGTGCTGATTTTCAGCAACATTGTATTGAAAGAAAAATTACCCAATGGATCCGCTAAATGGCTAGGTTTAATCTTCTTAGCCGTTGTGTATATGATTCAACCGTGGAATTTATCGGGCTTACATTGGTATTCTTTCATTGCCATTGCAGGAGCGGCCTTATCGGCGGCGGCCTATACAACGATTCGCACCATTAGCTTAAAAGGTGGTCATAGTTCTTATGAAATTATGTTTTATTTTTTAGTGACTACCATGTTAGTAGGCGGCATCGTGATGATACCAGAATTTGTGTGGCCTAATGCAACACAAGCGCTGTATTTGGGATGCATTGGAGCCATTTCCGTAGTGGCTCAGTTCTTCCTAACCGGTGCATTTGTGGCAACCAATGCGGTGGTGGCACAATTTATGCAATATGTAGGGGTATTCTTTAACTCCTTCTGGGGATTTATCGTCTTCGGAGAAAACCTAGCATTGGCGACCGTCATTGCAGGTATTATTATGTTTAGTTCATCAGTGATGTTGGCTCGTTTGAAAGAAGAACAAGCTCACACACGGTAGTCAATCAAGAAAGAGGTATGACGATGAGTGAAAAATTATATCAATTTGGTCTAGTCGGTTTGGCTGTTATGGGACAAAACTTGGCCCGCAACATTGCCCGTCATGGATTCAGCATTGCTGTGTACAACCGTACACCACAAAAAACAGATGAGTTTGTAGCAAACTATAGCCATGAAGGAACAATCGGCGGAGCACATACACCAGAAGAATTTGTAGCGATGTTAGAGAAACCTCGTAAAATCATGTTCTTGGTGAAAGCAGGTCAACCTGTAGACGACATGATCGAAGCGTTCTTGCCATATTTAGACCAAGGCGATACATTAATTGATGGAGGTAACTCCCATTATCCAGATACAATCCGTCGTACAAAATACTTAGAATCCAAAGGATTCCGTTTCTTAGGCGTTGGTGTATCTGGCGGCGAAGAAGGTGCCTTGAATGGTCCAAGTTTGATGCCAGGTGGTAACGAAGCGTCTTACAACGAATTGGCGCCGATCTTTACATCTATTGCAGCTCAAGTGGCAGACGGTCCTTGCTGCACATACGTAGGCGATGACGGTGCTGGTCACTATGTAAAAATGGTGCACAACGGTATCGAATACGGCGACATGCAATTGATTTCCGAAGCCTACTTCATGATGAAAGAATTACTTCGTATGAGCGATGATGAAATTGGCGATGTATTTGCAAAATGGAACACAGGATTATTAGATTCTTACTTAATTGAAATCACTGCTAAAATTATGAGAGTAAAAGATACTGATGGAACTCCATTAGTAGAAAAAATCTTGGACAAAGCAGGTCAAAAAGGTACTGGTAAATGGACAAGCCAAGAAGGTTTAGACCTTGGTGTGCCAATTCCAACTATTGCTGAAGCGGTATTTGCTCGTGCTATGTCTGCGTACAAATCTGAACGCGTGTTGGCAGAACCAGTGTTAGTAGGTCCTACAGATGTATTCGAAGGCGATAAAGAAGCCTTGATTGATGCAATTCACTCTGCCTTATATGCGTCCAAAATTTGTTCCTATGCACAAGGCTTTGCATTGATTAAAGCAGCAGCAAAAGAATATAATTGGAACATCAACTTCGGTGATATGGCATTATTGTGGCGTGGCGGTTGCATTATTCGTGCAGCATTCTTAGAAGATATTAAAAAAGCATTCACTAATAACCCGGATTTAAATAACTTGATGTTGGATCCATTCTTCGCAGAAGCATTGCAAACACACCAAGCAAAATGGCGTGAAGCGATCATTGCGGCGAAACGTTATGGTATCCCAACACCTGCTTTCAGTGCATCCTTAGATTACTTCGATTCCTATCGCCGTGGTGTATTGCCTGCGAACCTAATTCAAGGACAACGTGACTTCTTCGGTGCTCATACTTACGAACGTACAGACAAAGAAGGTACATTCCATACAGAGTGGGCGGAAGCGTAGGGTTTTGCTGACTTTTACAGTACAATGATTTAGTGTATATATATTACTTGATCAATGCTATGATTATGACAATACATGTAATTAAAAACGACTACTTCTCGCAGTAAATGTGAGGGGTAGTTGTTTTTATGTATACATGCCCTTTATCTTGCGATTCACTTTCTATGAATGATATAATTTACTTAACAAATATTGTTGGGCTAAGATAATATGAGGGAGGTATTCTTATGAGCAAGGTAACGTTAACGTATTATGGTCATGCTACGTTTGCTTTGAGCAATGGTGAGGTCACGTTGGTATGTGATCCGTTTTTTACAGGTAATACTTGGGATGTGGCAAAGGCAGAGGACATAGAGTGCCAATACATTTTTGTATCCCATGGTCATGATGATCATTATGGTGATACCGATGTGATTGCTAAGAATAACGATGCCCTTGTTATTTCTACGGCCGAGGTGGCAGGTAAAGCAGCGTCTGCTGGTGCACGTACTCATGCGATGCACTTAGGTGGAAAGTTCAATTTTCCATTCGGTTCTATTCGATTGACACCAGCCTTCCATGGTTCTGGTGTGCCAGGTGGACATGCAGCAGGTGTGGTGATTGAGTTCTTTGGTAAGCGTGTATACTTTGCGGGTGATACTGCATTGTTCAGCGATATGAAATTAATCAGCCGTCACGGTGACATCGATTATGCATTACTACCAATTGGTGATAACTACACGATGGGTATAGAAGATGCAGTGACAGCAGCATCTTGGATTCAAGCTAATACGACCATTCCAATTCATTACAAAACATGGCCTGTCATCGATAAAGAACCAGCAACTTTTGTGGCTTTGTTAGAAGCAAAACATAAACAAGCAGGACTTGTGGTCGACCCGGGGCAAACTATCGAACTGTAATTACATATCACTAAGCTTATATTCATTTAGATGCGATAGAAGATCTTTACATGAAGACGTATAATAGAAAGGAACTGTTCCTGAATCACATCGGGACAGTTCTTTTTTATCTCTTAGACCTTTCACAATACAGATTACTGACGTCAATCCCTTCTCTATGGTATAATAATCTTCACATGGAGGTATCTATGAAATTAACACATTTTGATGAAGGCGGTAATGCGCATATGGTGGATGTGTCCCAAAAGGATCACACAGAGCGCGTGGCCGTAGCAGAAGGATTTATTACGCTCAGTGAGGAAGCTTTTAGTATTGTGGCTAGTGGGAATGTCAAAAAAGGTGATGTGTTAGCAGTGGCACAATTGGCAGCCATCATGGGAGCGAAACAAACGTCTAACCTCATTCCCTTGTGCCATCCATTGGCGTTGACGAAGGTGAGTGTAGACTGTTCCTTGGTAGAAGAGAAACAAGCTGTGTGCATTCGTAGCACAGTGAAGACTACGGGCCCTACAGGGGTGGAAATGGAAGCCTTAACAGCGGTTCAAGTTGGATTGTTAACCGTCTATGACATGGTAAAAGCCGTAGATAAAACTATGACCATAGGTCCTGTGTATCTTGTGGAAAAACAAGGTGGTAAAAGCGGACATTTTAAGCGATAAGATAGTAGGTGAATCATGGAAATTGTATTAGTAGAACCGGAAATTCCTGGTAATACAGGCAATATTGCACGCCTTTGTGCAGCAAATCATATGACACTACATTTGGTGGAACCTTTGGGGTTTTCCATTGAAGATAAATATTTAAAACGAGCGGGACTTGATTATTGGCATCTAGTAGATGTAAAAATACATAAGTCCTTGGATGAAGTGTATGAACAATATAAAGACCGGCGCTTTTGGTATGCTACGACAAAGGCAGCTCATACCCATGCAGAAGTGCAATATGAAATTGGAGATATGTTAGTATTTGGTAAAGAGACAAAAGGCTTGCCAGAAGAAATTATTGCGGCTAATCCAGATACGTGCATTCGCATTCCTATGATTGATGAAGCGCGGTCTTTGAATTTATCGAATGCAGTGGCAATCATTGCCTATGAAGGTATGCGTCAACTGGATTTCCCAGATTTGCAGGCCGTTGGACCAGGAGTATCTATCGAGGTGTAAGCTCTTGATAGTAGGTGTTGGTCTATAGTAAATGGTAAATATAGTAAGTTTAATCATACGGTATAGCCTATATACAGTGAAATATCATAGACTTTCACAGAATGACCAAAGAATTAGATAATATAGACTGTATAGCATACACAATATATGAAAGTATATAAGAATGAAATCCTAATAGGATGGAGGAGGAATTATGAATTACGATTTAGCATATGAATTACAAAAAGCAATGCGCGACAGCGAAGAACATAAAGAAATGATGGCAGCCCAAGAAGCGATTAAAGATGACCAAGCGGCAAAAGGCATGGTAGAAGAATTCATGTCTTTACAAATGCAATTGGAATATGCAAAAATTGCAGACGCTCCTGAAGCGGAAGATTTGTTGAAAAAATTAGAAGGTTTATTGCCAATGGTGCAAGCTAATTTTGGTGCGAATGCGTACTTAACAGCGCATGCACGTTGGACACAAGTAGCGAATGATATTTATCGCATCATCAGCGAACCAATCACTGAAGGTATGAAAATTTTAGAAAAGGCACAGTAATATGAACGCTGTATGGGAAGCATTGCAACAGGTGGTTCCAGTAGATCGCATTCAAAGGGATGCGATGTTGGCACCTTTCACTACCTTTCAAATAGGGGGACCTGCAGATTTGCTTGTACTACCTCATTCTATACGAGAGTTGCAGGATTGCATGCGTGTACTACACGACCATAAAATAGAACCTTTTGTGCTAGGCCTAGGTTCTAACGTGCTAATCCAAGATGGTGGCATGCGTGGCGTTGTGCTTTGCTTGAAAGAATTACAAGAGGAACAATATCACGAGGGCACAACGATTACTATGAGCGCAGGATATACATTGAAAGAAGTGTCTGAATATGCTCAACGTGAAAGTTTAAGTGGCTTGGAATTTGCCATCGGTATTCCCGGTAGTTTGGGAGGTGCTGTGTTCATGAATGCAGGTGCCTACGATGGAGAAATGGATCAAGTGGTAATCGGTGTGGATGCGGTAGATATGCAGGGACACTTACATCACTATAACCGAGAAGACTTGCAGTTTGCCTATCGTCATAGTCGCTTTCATGAGAATCATGAAATTATCGTTCGTGTGACTATGGAATTACAGGAAGGAAATCCCGATGACATCCAAAAGCGAATGGATGAACTGACAGAAAAACGAGAATCTAAACAACCGTTGGAGCATGCCAGCGCAGGGTCTACTTTCAAGCGCCCACCAGGGTATTATGCAGGAACGTTGATTGACCAAACTGGCTTAAAAGGTTTATCCGTAGGGCCCGCAGAAGTATCTGTGAAGCATGCGGGTTTCGTAGTCAATCGTGGAGGCGCTACCGCTAATGATGTACTAGGTGTGATTCATGAAGTGCAAAAAAGGATCTATGCAGGTCATGGAGTGCAGTTGGAACCAGAGGTGCGTATTTTAGGGGAAGCCCAAGAGCGAACTAGTTCTGTAGTCACCATTGTAAGAGCTAAAGAGGAAGATATTCCTGCGTTGTCTAAATTATGTGCTGATACCTTTAGAGAAACTTTCAGCCATGACAATACAGAAGAGGAATTACAAGCTTTTTTTGATGAGACCTATAACCATAATATATTGAAAAGTGAGTTAGGGGACAGTGAGAGTGAAACGTACTTAGCATATGTAGAAGATGAGTTAGCAGGATATTTGAAGGTGAACTGGGGCGATGCACAAACAGAACGTGAACTAGTGAATGCCTTTGAAGTACAACGTCTATATGTGCTGAAAGATTACCATGGACAAGGGGTGGGCAAAGCCTTGTTTGAAAAAGCCTTGCGTATCGCTGAGTCGGGTGATTTTGACTGGGCCTGGTTAGGCGTTTGGGAGAAAAATTACAAAGCCCAACATTTTTATAAATGCTATGGGTTTGAAAAATTTGGAGAACACCAATTCATTGTAACTCCAGAGAAAGCGGATATCGATTGGTTGTTGAAGAAATCTTTGTGATAAACCTTGACATATCTACTGTGTTTTGAGTATAATATTTCGGTAAGCAATTTGTACGGACTTCCACTAGCCCCGGAAGGTGGCAATTGCTTCTGTTAATACATTCTTGTTATTAGGAGGAAAGCAGCATGAAAACTACATTTATGGCCAATGCGAACAATATTGAACGCAAATGGTATGTTGTTGACGCTGAAGGTAAAACTTTAGGACGTCTTGCTGCCGAAGTTGCTAAAGTTCTTCGGGGCAAACATAAACCAACTTTTACACCACATGCAGACACTGGTGACCACGTTATCGTTGTGAACGCAGAAAAAGTTCGTGTAACAGGTAAAAAATTATTACAAAAAGAATATTTCCGTCATTCTGGTTATCCAGGCGGATCCCGTTTCACTACACTTGCTATGATGTTGGAAAAACATCCTGAGCGTGTAATCGAAATGGCAGTTAAAGGTATGCTTCCAAAAAATAAATTGGGTGCACAACAATACCGTAAATTGAATGTATACGCTGGCGCAGAGCATCCACATGCTGCTCAAAAACCAGAAGTTTTGGAATTAGATATCCGTTAATACCGGGAGGAGGAACATATAATGGCAGTAGCACAATACTACGGCACTGGTCGTAGAAAATCTTCCGTTGCTAGAGTTCGTCTGGTACCGGGTACAGGTAAAATCACTGTAAACAAACGCGAATTAAATGAATATTTCGGTCGTCAAACTCTTGAGTTGATTGTTAAACAACCATTGGTATTAACAAACACTTTGGAACAATACGACGTTGTGGCAACTGTAGCTGGTGGTGGCCCATCCGGTCAAGCTGGTGCAATTCGTCACGGTGTGTCTCGTGCATTATTAGAAGTTGATGGCGAACTTCGTCAAGGTCTTAAAAAAGCTGGCTTCTTGACTCGTGACCCACGTATGAAAGAACGTAAAAAATACGGTCTTAAAAAAGCTCGTAAAGCATCTCAATTTTCCAAACGTTAATTTGGCGATTACAGAACCCAGTACCCTTATGGTGCTGGGTTTTTTGTTGTCTCTGGAGGAAATGTGTTAATAAAGAAAGGAATGATACTACATGGATAAACTACTAAGACTATTGGGAGTGGTAGCTGTGGCACTGATCATATGGTATTTGCCACATACGCCAGAAATTTCAGATCAAGGATGGCATTTATTAGCTATCTTTACAGCTACTATTGTGGGCTTTATACTACGACCATATCCCACTGGGGTAATGGCATTTATGGGATCTGCGGGGGCAGTCGCTACTAGTTCGATTAAGATGAATGAAGCGTTATTAGGCTATGCAGAGCCTAATGTATGGCTTATCGTGTCGGCTATCTTCTTTTCTAGAGGAATTATTAACTCTGGATTAGGGCGACGCATTGCGTATACCTTAATTCATTGGTTCGGTACGAGTACCTTGCGTTTAGCCTATGCCTTGGCGATGACAGATTTAATTATTTCTCCGGCTACTCCATCTAATACTGCTCGTGGAGGTGGTATTATCTATCCTATCGTGCAAAATATTTCTATTGCCTTTGATTCGAGACCAGGAGAAACGGCACGTCGCATGGGAGCCTACCTAATGACTACGGCTCACACAGTAAATGCCTGTACAGTGACTGTATTCTTGACCGCTTGTAGTGGTAACTTGTTGATTACATCTTTAGGAGCAAAATTATTTGGCTACACTGTGACATGGTGGGAGTGGTTTTTAGCAGGAGCTTTGCCTGGTTTGCTCAGTATGGTTATCATGCCTTGGTTTATTTATAAGATTTACCCACCTGAAATCAAAGAAACACCAGAAGCTCCAGCTATGGCTCGTGAAGAGTTAGATAAACTAGGTCCGATCACGACGATGGAAAAAAAGGTAGCAGCTATCTTTGTGGGGGCAATTCTACTCTGGTCTACTACGACAATTACGGGTTTACATGCGACGGTCATTGCGATTATGGCCGTACTAGCCTGTGTCATTAGCGAATGTCTTACATGGGATGATATTTTGAAAGAAACCATAGGTTGGGATATTTTAATCTGGATGGGTACTCTAGTAGGTATGGCTGGATTGCTTGGTAAATTAGGCGTTGTAGCTGTCTTTGCAAAATTCGTCAGCACTATGTTAGGTGGTATGTCTTGGGAGTGGGCGGCATTGATTATTTCGTTAGTCTTTGTATACTCGCAGTATTTCTTCGCCAGTGGTACCGCTCGTATTACAGCCTTATTTTCTGCCTTTGCGTCTATCTTAATTGCCTTGGGAGCACCAATTCCTTATGCGATTTTAATGTTTGGCTTGATGAATAGCCCCGGCTGTACGTTGACACATTATAGCTCTGGGGTAACGCCAATCTTCTTTGGCAGTCACTACGTGCCACAAGTGACCTGGTGGAAAGTAGGATTTTATATTTCCGTATTGAATTATATCTTCCATTTCTTCTTTGGTAACCTAAGCATGAAGTTATTTGGAATCATCTGAGATAATGTATATAGGGAAATACTTCCTGTGTAGTCATCGTAGTACATGAGTATTTGATTTCTCTGTAATGATGATAGTATATGACTCCATAGAAGTAATGGATGTAATATCCTTTATAATTAGAACTAGGATAGGTTGTACTGAAATGCTGTACATGCATTTAGGTACAACCTTTTTTTGTTTTATGCTAAATGTGTGGGATGCTCATATACGAGTAGTCCTCACATCTGTTATAGTGGTTTTTTGGAGTTGAAATTGATAATTGAGGAGTAAAGAAGTTTAATTACAAGCACTACTTTTATCATAATATATCATAATAAAAGCAAATTATTATATTTTTAATAATGATACTTATTGAAAATGCTTGAACTTTCATGTATAATAATGATAATGATAATGAAAGAAATATCCATCCAAGAGGTACTTATGAAACTAGATAAACGAAAAGGTAAACGTTGGAATGTTGCGGAAGCACAAGACGACGTAGAATCTCAATTGACCTCTGGATTAGCAGTGCATCCTATTGTTTCTCATTTATTAGCAAACCGTGGGATTACTACTGTAGAAGAAGGTCGAACATTCTTATATAGCACAATGGATGATGTATTAGATCCTTTTATGTTAAAAGGTATGGCAGAGGCTGTGGAAGAGATTGAAAGAGTCTTAGCTATGAACGGATCCATCGTGATTTACGGCGATTATGATGTGGATGGGATTACTGCTACATCACTAATGTACCGTTTTTTTTCGCGCTTAGGAGCGAATGTAACCTATTATATTCCAGAGCGACAAAGTGAAGGCTATGGTCTAAACCTAGATGCCTTAGAATATTTAATATCTCAGAAGGTAGATTTAATTATTTCTGTAGACTGTGGTATTAGTTCTTATGATATTGTAGAGGCTGTGCGGGATAGGGTGTCTATGGTGATTACGGATCATCATACGGCGCCTCCGCAAATACCGCGAGCTACAGCGGTAGTCAACCATAAGCAGCCAGGCTGTCCCTATACTGATAAAAACTTATCTGGTGTAGGAGTTGCTTTTAAAGTGTGCCAAGCTTTATGGAAACGTCGTACCGGTGAAGAATATCGTGAAGATTTAGATATTGTGGCATTAGGAACGGTGGCCGATGTGGTTCCTTTAGTAGGAGAAAATCGGATTATTGTTCGTGAAGGTTTACGTAAAATGACAGAGTCCCCTAATGTAGGGATTCAAGCTTTAGTACAAGTGGCTGGTCTAGAAGGTAAACCATTATCAGCGGGGCATATTGGGTTTACCCTAGCCCCACGATTGAACGCAGCAGGACGTGTGACCCATGCGACTCGAGCTGTAGAATTGCTGATTACCACAGACTCTGCAGAGGCCATGGAAATTGCAGAAGAATTGCAGGAAACGAATACAGAACGGCAACAGATTGAACGAGCTATTTTTGAAGAAGCCTATCAATCGGTACTAGCTCAAGGAAGTTTGGCGGATCAATGTATTGTAGTGGCTGGTGAAGGCTGGCATCCTGGAGTTATTGGTATTGTTGCATCCCGTTTGGTAGAAGCCTTTTATAAACCAACCATGGTGATCAGTATTCATGATGGAATTGGTAAGGGATCTTGTCGCAGTATTGATCATTGTAATATGTATGATATGTTGACCTATGCAGGGGATACATTAATTCAATTTGGCGGTCATGCACAGGCAGCAGGATTTAGTATACAAGAGGATAATATTGATGCTTTACGAGAAAAGGCTAGCGAGTTCTGTCGAACACAGTTAACAGAAGAAGATTATATTCCAATTGTTACTATTGATGGGACTATGAGTAGCGAAGATATTAGTATCGACCTTATTGATCAAATTGCTACGTTAGAACCATACGGCATGGGAAACAGTACACCTGTTTTTGCGATTCCGGACATTCGTGTGCAGAACCTATATCCTATGGGCTTTCAAAAAAATCATTGTAAAATTATTTTACAAGGTCAACAAGGTCCCATTGATGCAGTGGCCTGGCAAGGAGCACATTATATGCAAGAAATCTTTGCCGACGATCCTGTAAAAGTGGCGTTCTCGTTGCAGAAAAATGAATGGCAAGGAGTGGTAACACCACAACTTGTTGTACAGGATTTGGAACCACTTTCACAGCAACGAGAGCGATTAGAAGTAGATAGTTTACGGAAATTATATACGGTGGTGAAACATATCTTCCGATCTCCGACAGCACCCAAATATATTGTGGAACGAGAAACGTTGGAGAGCAGACCAGAAGAGATGACTTCCCGAGAAGCTATTCTTGCCCTAGAAGTGTTCAAAGAATTAGGCATTTTACAAGAAGAAGTATTAGAAGATGGACGTCATGTGTATCGTTGGGTGAATATACAACAAAAGTTGGAACTTCACACATCCTTGACGTTTATGACATATAGTCAGGAGGGAGCATAATGGTAAGTACTATAAGTACCCCTCAGGAACATACATTTAATAAAGAGCGAGAATATGGACAATTTATGGACCGTGTGCGGTCGTATTTACCAGAAGAAGACTGGCCTGTCATAGAGCGCGCTTTTGCACTAGCAGATAAGGCCCATGCTCCACAAAAGCGGGCTTCTGGAGAACCCTATATCTTGCATCCCTTAGGGGTTGCCACCATATTGAGTGAACTACAAATTGATCGGTCTACCTTGGTATCAGCTCTACTACATGATGTAGTGGAGGATACAGAGGTTAGTTTGGAAGAAATAGAAGAACAATTTGGACCAGAAGTGGCATTTTTGGTAGATGGTGTTACAAAACTGAATCAATTTCAGTACCAAACAAAAGAAGAACAACAAATTGAAAATTATCGTAAGATGATTTTAGCTATGGCGAAAGATGTGCGTGTCGTGGTCATCAAGTTGGGGGACCGCTTACACAATATGCGCACCTTAAAGTATATGCGCCCCGATAAACAACAACGCATTGCTCAAGAAACGTTAGAAATTTTTGCACCTTTAGCACATCGTTTAGGGATTTTTAATATTAAATGGGAATTAGAGGACTTATCGTTCCGCTATTTAGAACCAGAAAAATATTATGACCTAGTGCAACAGATGAGCGAAAAACGCCAAGCTCGTGAGGATATCGTTAATGACACGATGAATACGTTGAAAGATGCCTTGGAACATGCTCATATTAAGGCAGATGTAAAAGGTCGTCCAAAGCATTTTTATAGTATCTATAAAAAGATGAAAAAAGACAATCGTGATTTATCTCAAATTTACGACTTGTATGCAGTGCGTGTCATCGTAGATACGATTCCAGACTGTTATGCTGTGCTAGGTACAGTGCATAGTTTGTGGAAACCTTTGCCCTATCGCTTTAAAGATTACATTGCCATGCCGAAATCGAATATGTATCAATCTTTGCATACGACAGTCATTGGCACGAAAGGACAGCCTGTAGAAATTCAAATTCGTACTTGGGATATGCATCGTGTGTCGGAGTATGGTGTAGCTGCTCATTGGCGATACAAGGAAGGTAATAAAGGAAAAGCAGAAGCTGATTTTGATGCCAAAGTAGGTTGGATTCGCCGAGTTTTAGAATGGCAAGACGGAAGCGATCCAAAAGAACTCTTGAATGCTTTAAAATTAGATGTCTTTACAGGAGAAGTATTCGTATTCACTCCTAAAGGCGATGTTATGAAGTTGCCGAAAGGAACCGTGCCACTTGATTTTGCCTACCGTGTTCATACCGATGTAGGGAATAAATGTGTAGGGGCCAAAATTAATGGCAAGATTGTTCCTTTGGATTATGAATTGCAAAATGGGGACATCGTTGAAATCGTTACTTCTAAAAATGGGAAACCACGGTTAGACTGGTTAAATATTGTCGGCTCTACGGAAAGTAAGACGAAGATTAGAAATTGGTTTAAGCGAGAAAATAAAGAAGAAAATATCGTCAAAGGTCGTGAGCTACTAGAAAAAGAAGCAAAACGCTTAGGTTATGATTGGAAAGACTTAACGAAAAATGGTCGTCTAGAAAAGATTGGAAAATCTTTGAATGCTGGCGGTGAAGCTGAGTTGTACTCTGTTGTTGGATTTGGTGGACTTTCAGTGAATACAGTATTGCTCAGATTGGTGGATATTCATAAGCAAGAAGTAGCTAAGGAAGAACAGCGAAAAGATACGATGGCTGTCATCGACCGTCTTAAAGTACATCAAGGAAAATCCAAGAAAAGCAGCAGTGGTGTTCTCGTGAAAGGGGAATCTGGTGTGATGGTGCGCATGGCGCGTTGCTGCAACCCTGTGCCAGGTGACGATATTATTGGCTATATTACAAGAGGTCGTGGTGTTTCTGTACACCGTGCCGATTGTACTAATATTGGTCATACTCCAGATGATTTACATCGTATGATAGAAGTTGATTGGGAAGGTGCTACACAGGACCAATTCCAAGTGAGTGTGTCCGTTCACGCTTACGATCGCAGCGGTTTGTTAATGGAAGTGATGGCAGTCTTGTCAGAAATGAAAATTAACATTTCTAATATCAATGCCAAGACAGATGACTCGAAAGATGTGACCATTCACTTAATGCTAGATATTAAAGATGTGTCACAACTTGACTTTGTGATGACAAAACTACGACGTGTAAAAGATGTGTATTCCGTACACCGAGGAGGGAAAGCATGAGAGCCGTTGTGCAACGTGTAAGTTCTTCTTCCGTTACCGTGGATGGAGCTGTTGTCGGTAAGACGAAGCAAGGCCTACTAGTGCTGTTAGGATTGACAGATACAGATACGGCAGAAGATGTACAATACATTTGTGAAAAGGTCAGCCATCTGCGCATCTTTGAAGATGAAGAAGATAAAATGAATCTATCTGTCATGGATGTAGGTGGTGAGGTGTGCGTAGTTTCGCAGTTTACTCTCTACGGAGATGCTCGTAAGGGGCGTCGACCGAATTTTATGAAAGCAGCCCCACCAACCATGGCAGAACGATTGTATTTGGAGATTGTAGAGGCTTTCAAAGAAAAAGGGTTGCCAGTGAGTACAGGTCAATTTCAAGCTCATATGCAAGTATCATTAGTCAATGATGGACCTGTGACGATTCTGTTAGATAGTAGTAAAGAATTTTAATGGAGTTACTAGATGAAATTATATTATATGCCTTTAGGATCCTATGGAACCAATTGTTATATCGCACATAATGAAGCAGATAATACATGCCTTGTCACTGACCCAGGTGACGAAGGGGAGAAGTTAAAAGAAATTCTAGACAGTCGTGAAATGAAAGTGCAAGGTATTTTATTGACTCATGGACATAGTGATCATATTGGGGCTGTACAAACATTGGTGGATGCGTACCATGTACCGGTGTATATTCACGAAGGGGATGCGGAGTATTTAACCAACCCAGAAGTGAATTTGAGCGCTTACTCTGGTCGATCCATTACAGCGAAAGTAGATGATGTGCGCTATGTGAAAGAAGGAGATACCATTTCATTAGGTGATACGACATTTACGGTAATAGAAACACCGGGGCATACGCCAGGTGGTGTGTGTTACTATACAGAGGGAACTTTGTTAGCCGGTGATACCTTATTTCAAGGGTCAGTGGGTAGAACAGATTTTCCCAATGGTGATTTTGAACAGTTGAGTAAAGGGATTAAAGAAAAGCTTTACACGTTACCAGATGATACAAAGGTCTATCCAGGTCATGGAGGGCAAACTACCATTGGTGACGAAAAGCAATCTAATCCATTTGTACGGTAGGTGATAGGATGGGACATAAAACCATACAATATTGGCTGCGATGCATTTTATTAGTCTTAGCCAGCATCGGTTTATTGATTGCCTTGCCAGTAGTGATTCCTCTAGTGATTGCAATCATTTTAACGCTGCTCTTATGGCCATTAGTAAATATCACACAAGCCTATGCAAGTAGATATTGGAAACAATGCCCACGATGGATTGCGATCATTCCATCATTTATCGTGGTAGCATTGATTTCTACATTGTTGATACGGTATGTCATGGTACCAGTAATCGGCGAATTAACTAAATTATTAATCAATTTGCCATATGTGTTAGATCAATTTGTAGCAGTGGTGAAAGGATTACAGGGTATAGACGGAGAAAGTATTATACCTCATCAGTTTGAAGGCATTATCAACACTACATTGATAAAGATTGGTAATTATGGCGTAGACTTAGCACAACGAGGCGTACTCGCTATCGTATCCTTTGCAAGTACCTTATTACAATTATTATTAGTGCCGATTTTGACTTTCTATTTACTGAAAGATGGTCGGAGTATTAAACAAGCGGTGTTGAACATTTTTTCTAGTCCTACATCAGGTCATTTGGAAGAAGTAGTCAATGATATTCTCCGCACCTTAGGTGGTTATTTGCGAGGACAATTGCTGCTAGCGAGCAATATGTTTTGCTTAACATTTATCGTATGTTATTGTTACGATTTACCCTATCCCCTTGTATTAGCAGTATTAGCGGGTATTGCAGAATGGATTCCCATCATTGGTCCATTCATTAGCGCAGGACCAGCCATTATTTTAGCTGCTGTTATTAGTGGTCCTCTAGCGGTGAAAGTGGCCATTACATATGGCATTCTACAACTACTAGATGGACAAATTATTATGCCCAAGGTTATGGGGCATGTCATTAATCTTCCCCCATTAGTGATTATTACTGCTATTTTTGTGGGTGGCTATTTCTTTGGTATGATCGGCATGATGACGGCCGTACCACTCACAGCCATTGCACAAATTATAGCGAAGCGCTTATGGTATTTTAATAGATATTATGTATTACAGAAAGAGGAGCATCATGGATAAAGCAACAGAAGTACAAGCAACAATGGAAAAATTGAAAGAACGTATTAAAGATAAAAAATATAAATTGACTACACAACGTCAAATTATTTTACAAACTTTCATTGAAGCAGAAGAAAAACATTTAAGTGCAGAAGATGTATATATTTTAGTTAAAAAGAATAATCCAGATATCGGCTTAGCTACGATTTACCGTACTTTGGATTTGTTCACTGAGTTAGACTTAGTGAAACGTTTGGATTTTGGTGATGGTCGTAATCGCTATGAATTGAATAGCGATGAGTTATCTCACTTCCATCATCATTTGATTTGTGTGAAATGCGGTTGTGTCAAAGAGTTTGAAGATGATATGTTGGAAACATTGGAATCTATTATTGCTAAAAAGTTAAACTTCCACACAACAGACCATCAATTAAAAGTATACGGTTTCTGCGGTGATTGTCATGAAGCAGCAAAAGCTTTAGAAGCTGAAAAAGAACATGCATAAAACATACTGGTATGACGGACCTCAAGAATTAGGTTCCGTCATAGCGCACCAGTGCGGAGCAGTGGGGCTATTTTCATCGAAAGAAAATCCAGACTTTATTATCCATGTATCGTATAGTGGAATAGTGGCATCTCCAGTATGTGAACAGGGGCCTAGTGATGGAGCATTTATACAAAGCAGACTTCCTGTGAATGAGCCGGCGCAAGCTAGGTATACAAGTACTGAAGTGGCTATGGAGGACGATGATACATACTTAATGTTGCAGTTGTTCTGTCACAGACGGATACAGGATGAGTTATTGAAGACTGAGGTACAGGGTTCACCAGAATTATATTCGGAGTATATTCATATTTGGTCTCTTTCAGGAAAAGATACGATAGAGGGCCGAAAAGTGATAGGTCGAGAAGTCTTATCAGAACTTAGACGTATATTGGGTGTGAAGACGAGTTTGTGGGGCACCTTGGTAGGCGTACGTCCTACTAAGTTGACCCATAAATTATGGGATTCTCTAGGTGATTTAGAGCAAGTTCGTCAAGAACTGGAAAGCACCCATAGCATTAGCCATGTGAAGTGGAAATTATTAGAGCAAGTGGCAGTGTTGGAGCGCCCTTATGTGGCACATATGAAGCAATCTCCTAAGGAGATTAGTTTGTATAGTGGCATCCCTTTTTGTGAAACCCATTGTACCTATTGCTCCTTTCCGTATGGACTGATTCAGAACTATGGAAAGGTACAAGACTTTGTGGATGTCTATCATCGTGATATAGAACATATGAAAAGACTTGTTAAAACACATAGTTTAGAGGTACAATCGTTATACATGGGTGGAGGAACTCCCACAAGTTTAGGAGAGGGAGACTTTCACCAGATTGTGCATGCATTGGGGGATGTGATTCCAACGGGCCATGAATTTACAGTGGAAGCAGGCCGTCCTGATTCATTGAATGCTAACAAGGTTCAATCTATTGTAGATGCCGGGGTGACTAGGATTAGCTTGAATCCCCAAACGATGCAAGATGAGTTGTTGCGCATCATTGGTCGTGGACATAGCGTAGCAGAGTTTCTATCTATGTATGACTATGTGGCGAGCCATACAAATTGTTCTATCAATATGGATTTTATTGCAGGTTTACCACGTCAGACCCTGGGAGATATGCATGAGAATGCGCGATACATAGAACAATTACGTCCTCATAATGTGACAATCCATACCTTGGCATTGAAAAAGGGGAGTCCATTATATGGGAGTCGCTTTGCCAATGAAATCCCTTCTGAGGATGTGGTGCAAACCATGTTAGATGAAACTCATGATGCGTTGCTGCAACTAGGCTATATGCCGTATTATATGTATCGTCAACAATACATGGTGGGGCAAATGGAGAACATTGGCTACACCTTGCCAAATTATGAAAGTATCTATAATATACAAATGATAGAAGAACGTCAGTCCATACTTTCCATAGGACCAGGTAGTGTGTCTAAATGGATTGGGGGTACTGATTTTAGGCAACAAAAGCAATACATGCCGAAAGACGTAGATACGTATATTCAAGATATACAACGACTATTAGAGAAACGTACTTTACTAAGTAATGAACATTGGAGGGACAGCTAGTGGCTATTCAAAAACCAAGAGGAACACAGGATCTATTGCCAAGTGTTCTTGGAAATTGGTACTATATTGAAAATACCATTCGTCGATTATGTAAGACCTATGGATTTGAAGAAGTTCGTACGCCTATGTTTGAAGAAACGGGCTTATTTTTACGCGGTATTGGGGAAACTACAGATATCGTGCAAAAAGAAATGTATTCCTTTCCTACAGGGGATAAAAAAGATCAATCCTATACATTGCGTCCAGAAGGAACTGCTTCTGCGGTGCGTGCGTATTTGGAAAATAAAATTTATGGTCAAGAATCGATTACAAAATGGTTCTACATTGGACCTATGTTCCGCCACGATAAACCGCAAGCTGGTCGATATCGTCAATTCCACCAATTTGGGGTAGAATTATTGGGTACGCAAGCACCAAGTGCTGATGCGGAATGTATCTCCTTAGTGTTGCAATTGTTACGTGACCTAGGCTTAAAAGATTTAAATGTGGAAGTAAACTCTGTAGGTTGTCCAACTTGTCGTCCTGCGTACAGAGAAAAGTTAATTGCTTTCTTTGAACCTAAAAAAGAAGAGTTGTGCGAACTTTGTCAAAGTCGTTTGTACAAGAATCCATTGCGTATTCTTGATTGTAAAGAAGAAAAATGCCAACAATTAACAGTCGGTGTTCCAGAATTAAGTGAAAACTTATGTGAAGAGTGTCAAGATCATTTCCATCATGTAAAAGAGTATTTAACAGCGGCTGGCGAGAAATTCACCTTAAACCCACGTTTAGTTCGTGGTTTAGACTATTACACGAAAACTGCTTTTGAAGTACAGTACACCCCATTGGGATCTCAAAGTGCTGTAGCTGGCGGTGGTCGTTATGATGGTCTTGTAGAAGAATTAGATGGACCACATACACCTGCTGTAGGTTTTGCGATGGGCATGGAACGGCTATTGTTGGCCTTAGAAAAACAAGGCCTGTTGCCAGAACAAGAACAAGAAGATTCTGTGTTTGTAGTAGCTTTAGGCGAAATGGCACAAAAAGAGGCTTTCAGAATTACGAATACCTTGCGTAATGCCTATGTGAAGGCAGAAATGGAAGGGTCTGGTAAATCTATGAAGAGCCAAATGAAGTATGCTAACAAAATTAATGCAAAATATGTTATTATAATTGGTGATAATGAATTAGCTGAAGGTAAAGTCATCTTAAAATATATGGATACATCTGAACAAGAAACTGTGTCCTTAGCTGAGATTGCAAACCGTATAACTGAGTTAGTGAAAGGAAATTAGAATGGAAACTATGAAAGGTTTACACCGTACTCATCATTGTGGGACTATCGGTGCAGAACAAGTAGGAACAGAAGTGGTTCTTTGCGGTTGGGTAGAGCGCCGTCGTGACCATGGTGGATTGATTTTTATTGATTTACGTGACCGTTCTGGGGTCGTGCAAATCGTGGCATCTCCTGATCACAATATGGAGTCTTTCCATAAAGCGGAAGACGTGCGTAATGAATATGTGTTGTGCGTACGTGGTACGATTACAGAACGTGATGCAGCAGCTGTGAACCCTAACTTACCAACTGGTAAATATGAAATGTACTGTGAAGAGTTACGTGTATTGAATGCAGCGAAAACACCTCCATTCTATATTCAAGATAATATCGATGTAGATGAAAATATTCGTTTAAAATATCGCTATTTAGATCTTCGTCGCCCAGAAATGCAAGCGAACTTGATCTTGCGTCATAAAGTGACAAAAGCAATGCGCGATTTCTTTGACAATAATGGTTTCTTGGAAATTGAAACACCAATGTTGACAAAAAGTACACCAGAAGGGGCTCGTGATTACCTAGTTCCGTCTCGTGTAAACCCTGGTACATTCTATGCATTGCCACAATCTCCACAAATTTTCAAACAAATTTTGATGGTTGCTGGTTATGAAAGATATTTCCAAATCGTTCGTTGTTTCCGTGATGAAGATTTGCGTGCAGACCGTCAACCTGAATTTACACAATTGGACATCGAAATGAGCTTCATGAACCAAGAACAAATCTTGAACATGCAAGAGCAAATGATTGCCCATGTGTTTAAAGCGGCACAAAATGTGGAAATTCCATTGCCAATGCCTCGTATGACTTGGGATGATGCGATGAATTTATACGGTTCTGACAAACCAGATATCCGTTTTGATATGACTTTCACAGATGTAACGGATTGCGTGAAGAATACGGAATTTAAAGTATTCCGTTCCGTTATCGACAATGGTGGTCAAGTAAAAGGTATCGTTGTAAAAGGTTACGCAGGCATTCCTCGTCGTGAATTAGATGATTTGACAAACTTTGTAGGCATCTATGGTGCCAAAGGTTTAGCTTGGGCTTGCTTTAATGAAGATGGCACAATTAAATCTCAAATTATGAAATTCTTAGGCGAAGACACAGTGCGTAATATCGGTGCGACTATGCATGCAGAACCTGGTGATTTAGTATTGATGATTGCGGATAAACCAGCTGTAGTTGCAAAAGCTCTTGGCGAGTTACGTCTTGAAATGGGTAAACGCCGTGGATTAATCGATGAAAACAAATTGGCCTTCTTGTGGGTAACTGATTTCCCTATGTTTGAATACGACGAAGAAGATAAACGCTTTGTGGCAATGCATCATCCATTCACATCTCCACGTGAAGAAGATATGGACTTATTAGCTACTGATCCAGGTGCTGTGAAAGCCATCGCTTATGACATGGTATTGAACGGCGTGGAAATCGGTGGTGGTTCCATCCGTATTTACCAATCTGATGTACAAGAAAAAGTATTCAATGCTATCGGCTTGAGCACAGAAGAAAGTCGTTCTAAATTCGGCTTTATGTTAGATGCTTTTGAATACGGTGCCCCTCCACATGGTGGATGTGCGTTCGGATTAGATCGTCTCGTTATGTTGATGGCAAAACGCCAATCCATCCGTGACGTAATTGCATTCCCTAAAACACAAAGTGCATCGGACTTGATGAGCCAAGCTCCATCTGAAGTAGCGCCTAAACAATTGCGTGAATTACATATCAAAACAGATGTGGCAAAAGAAAAATTAGTATAATCGAATTTGTCCAATAGAAAATTGATATACGTTTAAGGAAAGGAACGGTGTATTTCTTCTTGAAATGACCGTTCCTTTCTGCTATACTATGGGTAAAGAAATTCCTGCTATGTGCGTGTTATATCGCAGTTTTGAGCCAACATTTTAACTTAGGGATTCTCACTCTTGTAAGGGCGCTCTGCCTCTACGAGGACTGTAATCTTACAAGGAGGAAACCCACCTGCCTTTGCAGGATCAAAACACGGTATGGATACGGCATAGTGGGGCTTTATGTAACCGCCTGAGGGTGGTTTATTTTTTTTGCATTAATAAGAACATATAGACTATATAACTAGATACATGTATAATAAAGAACAGATAGTATTTGTCGTGAAATCAGGCTTCTACAAGTTCGTAGCTTAGCTTGATCTTGTAAAGTATACAGGGATTGCTCGGTAAGCGTACCAAGAAGGAAGTCCGGGCATTAATTATGTATAAGTATATATGTTTGAATTACTGCATGCACGGTAGAAGTTGTCAATGGACGGTGGTAGATATAGGAGGTGTAAGAATGAATTTGTTTGAGAATATGGAACCAGTGGATCCCTTTGAACCCTTAGCAGTCCGTATGCGACCACGTTCATTGGATCATTTCTTTGGGCAAGAGCAAGTGGTGGGACCTGGTACATTTCTTCGATCTATGATTGAAGAAGATAAGGTTCCCTCTTTATTGTTATATGGACCATCGGGAACAGGGAAGACTACGTTAGCTAAAATTATTTCTGAGTTAACTAGTAGTCGGTTTGTCATGCTCAATGCGACGAATGTAGGTATTGGTGAACTACGCAGTACTATCGAAGAAGCGATACGCATTCGTAGTTCTTTGCAACAACGGACAATTTTATTCTTAGATGAAATTCATCGCTTCAATAAAAGTCAACAAGATGTATTGTTACCTTCTGTGGAAAGTGGCCAAATTATTTTAATTGGCGCCACTACAGAGAATCCTTTCTTTGAAGTGAATCGACCTCTTTTATCTCGATTGCGTTTGCTTACACTAGAAAGATTAGACGCTACGGCATTGGTGGCAATCTTACGTCGTGCTGTAACAGATGAAGACTATGGATTAGGTAAGAAAGCACTGATTGTGACCGACGATCTGCTAGAGGACATAGGCCGTTTTGTAGATGGAGATGCTCGCATGGCTCTAAATATTTTGGAGCAAGTAGGAGCCATGGTTCGGACTGGTGGAGAAATTACTATAGAAATTGTAGAAAAAGTATTGGGTCGACGAGTGTATCGGTACGATAAGAAGGGGAATAATCACTATGATGTAATTTCTGCGTTTATTAAAAGTATGCGCGGCTCTGATCCAGATGCGGTGCTATACTATTTAGCTCGGATGATTGAGGCAGGAGAGGATCCTGTATTTATTGCACGACGTATCGTCATTTGTGCGGCAGAAGATGTAGGTCTGGCAGATCCACAAGCGTTGGTGGTGGCTAATGCAGCGGCGCAAGCGGCTCATATGGTAGGGCTACCAGAGGCACGCATTATATTATCTGAAGCGGCTTTATATGTAGCTTTGGCACCTAAGAGTAATAGTGCCTATGTAGGGATTGATGCAGCTATCCTTGCGGTGCGCCATAAGGAGCAAGGCGAGGTGCCGAAACATTTACGAGATGCTCATTATGGAGGGGCAAAACAATTAGGTCATGGTGTAGGGTATCGCTATGCACAGGACTATCCAAATGGTTATGTGGAGCAACAATATTTGCCAGATGCATTGCTAGATGAGCAATTTTATACTCCTTTGGAACGTGGTTGTGAGCGTGAACTTGTGAAAGATTGGAAAGACCGTAAACGATGAGGAGTACCACTGGGAGATCCATATTGTTTTTGAGGATATTCGATATACTTTCGTAGGTGGAAATGGTATAATAAAGTGCTAAGATATATGATAGAAACGGAATTTTGGAGTTGGAGATGGCAGAGGAAAAGAAAGGTAAGTCCTCACGAGGAGGGCAAAAAGTACAATCGAAACGAAGGACTCCCCTAAAGGAAAGTAAAATAGGTACATCGAAACAGGCCAAGACACAGACGAAAGGCGTTCGGAGCGAGATTAAAGGGTTGGTTCTTATGGGCTTTGCCATACTAGCTCTTATAGGCATGGCTGGAGTAGACACTGGTATATGGGGCAGTATTATTAGTGGCGTTTTTTCTTACGGTTTTGGTCTAGGTGGCTGGGTGGTTGCTATCTGGGTTTTGTATAATGGTTGGTGCTGGCTATATAAAGGCTCTTTAGCAGCGATTACGAGAAAAGGGTTGCTATATACAGGAGTATTATTTGTTGTATTAGTACAACTGGTACTGTGGAAAGTAAATAGTGGTGAGGAACTAAGTACGACTACACTAACAGAGAATGGTGGTGTAGTTGGTGGTTTACTAGGATCTCTATTTAGAAATTTAGTAGGAGATGTAGGCGGTATTTTATTATCCGCTATTATAGGCATTGCCTGTGTACTAGGAATTACTAAATTGTCACTACGTGAAGGATTGCATAAAGCGAAAGACAAGGCTAGTGTAGGACTTGAAATAGCACAAGAAAAAGCTACAGAAACAGCTAGTGCTATTCGTGAGCAAGTGCATGAATGGCAAGAGGAGTGGCGAGAAGAACGCCGTAAGGCCTATGATCGTGAAAAAGATACAAGGTACCCTAAAACAGACTTCCTATCTGATGAAATAAAAGAGGAACCAAATACGGTGGCAGAAACTCAGGGCACAATGGACTATGAAGCGATGGTAGAAGTATCGGGAACTAATGTAGTTGCTGCAGATCCTAAGGCACCATCAGAAACAATAAGGAATGTAGCAGAACAAGAGGGAATGGAGCCTAGTAGTGATGTAACAATAACACCAGCGATGGTTGACAGCTACGAGGATGAAGAGGTGTATATTCCGGAACTTCAACTTCGTGAAGATGAAGTAGTGATAACTTCTGAAGTAGAATCAGTAGCGGTTCCTCCGATGGTAGATCGTGAAGAAGAGCCTATAGAGGATACGTCATTGCAGGATGCATCAGGAGATATATATTCTACAGATGCAGATGAAGAGTTGTATGATAAAGCGGCATCTACCAAACTAGACCCTATAACTCCACCATCATTTTTACAAACTACTAACTATGTAGGGTCCTTGGTAGAAGTGCCTACTATTGAAACAACGAAAGAAGATACAGCAGCAGTAGCTGTGAATACGGATGGAGTAGCTCGCCCTAGGACGATAGAAAAGCCTTACCAATATCCACCGTTGACGATGCTTTCACAGGGGAAATCCAACCCTGTGACCAGTGAAGAAGTGGCGCATAATGCAGTCTTGTTAGAAGAAACATTGGATAATTTTGGTATTACAGCAAAAGTGGTGAATGCCACACAAGGTCCAACGGTAACACGTTATGAATTAGAACCTGCAAAAGGGACAAAAGTAAGCCGAATTATGGGCTTACAAGATGATTTGAAAATGAGCTTAGCAGCTGTTGATATTCGTATGGAAGCCCCTATACCAGGGAAGTCTGCAGTAGGTATTGAAATCCCTAATAAGAATATATCCGCTGTTCATTTACGAGATGTGTTAGATTGTGAAGAGTTCCAACAAGCTAGTGGCGGTATTCCGGTAGGCCTTGGTAAAGATATTGCGGATATGCCAGTCATAACGGACTTGGCGAAAATGCCTCACTTATTGGTGGCAGGTTCTACTGGTTCTGGTAAATCAGTCTGCGTTAATACGTTGATCTCTAGTATCTTGTTTAGCCGTAAGCCAGATGAAGTGAAGTTGATTTTAGTAGACCCTAAAATGGTAGAGTTATCCGTATATAACGGTATTCCTCACTTGATGTTACCAGTAGTAACAGATATGAATAAGGCTGCAGCTGTATTACGGTGGGCAGTGCGTGAAATGGATGCTCGCTATATGACATTAGCCACAGCAGGCGTGCGTAATGTGGCTAGCTATAATAAGCAAAATCCGACTAAATCTATGCCGCTCATTTTGATTATTATCGATGAGTTAGCTGATTTGATGATGACCAATCCAGATGTGGAAGAATCTATCGACCGTTTGGCAGCAAAAGCACGTGCCGCAGGGATTCATATGGTATTGGCAACGCAACGTCCATCAGTGGATGTGATTACAGGCAAAATTAAAGCAAATGTGCCTAGTCGTATTGCTTTCACAGTGGCTACCCAAATTGATTCTCGCACTATTCTGGATCAAGCGGGAGCAGAACGCCTCTTAGGTCGTGGTGATATGTTATTCAATCCAATTGGAGCGAATAAACCAATTCGTATTCAAGGGGCCTTTATTTCTGATGAAGAAGTGGAAGAATTGATTGCTTTTGTAAAAGGACAAGGTCAACCAGAATACGATGAAGTGATGATGGCAGAAACAGATAAAGGTGCAGAAAGTTCAGATATGATGAGCAGTGATGAGGAACAAGATGAACTGTTGGAACGAGCAGTACAAATTGTGCTAGAACAACGCAGTGCATCAGCCTCTATTTTGCAGCGTAGATTGCGAGTGGGATTTTCTAGAGCTGGTCGTTTAATCGATACCATGCAAGATATGAAAATTATTGGACCTCCTACAAATAGTAGTAAAGGTCGGGATATTTTAATGGGAGAAGATCAAATTCGAGAACTATATTTCCCAAATTTTACAGTAGATTAGAGTAGTGTAGTGTGCCATTTGCGTTATGTAGATGGCACCTATATGTATAGGAGGTTCTATGGCATCGATTGGCGAAGAACTTAGACGTGAGCGTCAACGACGCGGTTTAACATTAGAACAAATTGAAGATGTATTACATATAAAAGTAGCTTACCTACATGCCTTAGAGCATGATGAGTTTAGCCGTATACCGGGAAGTGTGTACACGAAAGGGTTCATCAAAAATTATAGTGAACTACTGGGCTTAGATAGTCGTCGATTGGTGGATACTTTTAAAAATAGGATGGGCGAATCCTTGACAATTCCCAAACGCAGAATGGTGTCAAAAGAACAAGATAAAAATGATGCGTTTCGAGAACAGGAGTTGATTGAGGCGCCGAAACAACGGTTAACCTATGAAAGTCGCAAGGCAAAACGACAAAAAACGATGATGATAGAACGATTTGTAGTAGGTGGTATTTTGCTACTCATCATTCTGTTTTTAGGTTGGCTATTTTTCGTGTAATACAGTATAAGGAATACTATGAAAGAACAATATTTAATTACTACAAAAGCAGAAATGGACGAACGAGGGTGGGCTGAACTGGATTTTGTTATTATCAGCGGAGATGCCTATGTGGACCATCCTTCTTTTGCACCTACTGTGATTGGTAGATTATTAGAGTCCTATGGATATCGAGTAGGTATCATAGCTCAGCCAGATTGGAATGATGTGAACGCCTTTAAGGTGTTAGGAAAACCTAGATTGGCGTCCTTGGTGACAGCAGGCAATTTAGATAGTATGCTCAATAAATTTACGGCAGCCAAGAAACATCGTCGTGATGATGGGTATTCTCCAGGAGGTGAATCTGGACGTCGCCCAGACCGAGCTACGGTGGTATATGCCAATCGTATGCGAGAGGCTTTCAAAGGGGTGCCAGTTGTCATTGGCGGTATTGAAGCTAGTTTGCGACGGTTTGCCCATTATGACTATTGGTCAGATACGGTACGTCGTTCTATATTGATGGATAGTAAGGCAGACGTTCTTATCTATGGTATGGGAGAAAAACAAATTCGTGAAATTGCCGAAGCCTTGGATAAAGACCAATTAGAAAAACGGTTACCAGTGATTAAAGGGATTTGTTATATTGCCAACACAGTGCCAGAGAATGCCATTGAATGTCCATCTTATGAAGCGATATCAGCAGATAAAGAAGTCTTTGCCAAAGCTTTTAAGATGCAATTTGATGAGCAAGATCCATACTATGGGAAAATAGTGGTGCAAGGGCATGGTAATCGCTACATTGTGCAGAATAGTCCAGCCTTACCATTAACACAGGAAGAAATGGACCATGTTTATAGTTTACCTTATACGAGAAAATGGCATCCTATGTATGATGAGGCCGGCGGAGTACCTGCTTTAGCCGAAGTACAGTTTAGTATTACTAGCCATCGTGGCTGTTTTGGTAGTTGTTCTTTCTGTGCTATTACAAGTCATCAAGGGCGAATTATTCAAAATCGGAGCCATCAGTCCATCTTAGATGAGGCTCACCGTATGACGACTATGGATGGATTTAAAGGTTACATTCATGATGTAGGGGGACCTACGGCAAACTTCCGTCATGTTGCTTGCGATAAGCAGTTGAAAGTTGGCGCTTGTAAGGGAAAAACATGTGCTGCGCCCAAAGCATGTCCTCAGTTAAATACGAATCATGATGACTATGTGAGCATTTTGCGAAAAGTACGTAATGTAAAAGGTGTAAAAAAAGTATTTGTTCGCTCTGGCTTACGGTATGACTATGTATTGGATGATAATAACAAAGACTTTGTTCGTGAATTGTGCGAACATCACGTAAGTGGTCAATTAAAAGTAGCTCCTGAACATGTGTCGGAGCATGTAACGACCATTATGGGGAAAGCCAATAAAAGTTACTTTTTAAAATTCAAATCTTGGTTTGATGAGGCGAACCGCAAATTAGGTAAACAACAATTTTTGGTGCCTTATTTTATGAGCTCTCATCCAGGTTGCACCCTAGAAGATGCTATTGAATTGGCAGAGTTTTTGCGAGATCAAAATATGACTCCAGAACAGGTACAAGATTTTATTCCTACCCCAGGTAGCTTATCGACTGCCATGTATTATACAGGTATCAATCCCCTTACAGGTGAGTCTGTATATGTGGCTAAAAAAGGCAGAGATAAAGCTATGCAACGGGCTTTGATGCAATATAAACGAGAAGAAAATTACGACTTAGTAAAAGAAGCTTTAATCAAAACGAATCGCAGAGATTTAATCGGATTTGGACCATTATGTTTGATTCCTCCGCGCAATATAAAACGAAATACTCCAAAACCTAATGGTGGTAAATCTTCAGTTAAAGGTGGAGTAAAACCAGCAGGTAGAAGACAAGGACCTATACAAGGGGGACAACGTGCAAATAGTGGTTCTAAAATTGGTATAGGAAATCAAAAAAATAAAGGAATGAAAAAAAGGAATTTTGGTTAGGTATCTCTAATAGGTAAAGGAGGTGAATCTATGAAACGGTTACGATTGCTCATGGTGTACTTACTGGTAGTGGTAGGCATCTTCAGTGTAGGATTGTGGCTCAATGATATGAAGCAAGATCAAGTGGATCGACGTGTGATTTCTACAAGAGCAGAAATTACTATCTATACAGATGGAGACCCTGAAGTCATGACAGCGATAGGTCAGGCTTACGAAAGAGAGGCACAAGTAAGAGTGCATGTTATCCCTATACCGCCGAACCAAATGGGTACGCGGCTAGCATTGCCAGAGGCAGAGCAGCAGGGGGATCTTGTGATTTCTACAAAATCCAATCTCAGTGAAGGGGTTGAACATGGAGCCTTTCGTAGATTGCCGGTTACCTTAACCCATATGGTAGATACGGTATTTCATGGTCCAGATGAGCAGTGGGTAGGGATATGGTATGATCCTTATGTATTCGCCTTACATGATAGTTTCTATAGTAGTCAGGGGAAATATGTAAATACTTGGTTTTCTTTAGCTTATGCCGGTCCGTGGCGTATAGTGGTCACCGACTTTGTAGCCGATGCAGCGTCGATTACCTTATTGAATAGTTTTGGTGCTATCTATGGTTTGGATGGTGCAATCTCCTATTTTGATAGTTTGCGACCACGGATTGTGCAGTATGCAAAAGCTTTGCCATCTTCAGTGCGCATGGCGGCTATTGGAGATGTACAGATCAGTGTAGGACATTATTCAGATGCCAAATTGTATGAGGCTCATAAATATCCTTTGACCATCTTATATCCTAGGGAGGGAACTCCGTATGATATGATGGGCGTAGGGATTTTGAAAGGTTCCAGTAATATTGGTGAAAGTGAAGCTTTTGTGAGCTGGCTACTTTCAGAACGGGTACAAGCCGTATTGAAAGAGGCAGATATGTATTATTTGCCGACCATAGAAACGGTGGAGTCTCAGAAGGACCGCCAAGGCAATCACCTTGTATTATGGAATGCAGGGATTGTGAAAGAAGAGCAAGATAAAATATTACAAGAATGGATACGACAAGTGCGTTTTAGAAAGGATACACCATGAGTAAGTTGTTAGGTTATATTAGTTTAGGTTGCGCCAAGAATTTGGTGGATACAGAGGTGATGCTAGGAGCTTTACAAGATAATGGCTATGAAATCACAGAGGAGCTGGAAAAGGCGGACATCATTATTATCAATACCTGCACATTTATCGAGAAAGCAAAAGAAGAATCGATTAATACCATATTAGAGGCGGGTCAATATAAGCAATATGGAGACTGCAAAGGCCTTATCGTGGCAGGCTGTTTAAGTCAGCAATATCAAGAAGAATTGTTTACCGAAATTCCAGAAATTGATGCACTTATTGGTACCGGATCTTGGAATCGTATTATGGAAGCCGTGGAGGCTATTCAAAATGGTCAACGTATTTGTATTATGGATAGCATGACAAATATGTATGATGAAGGTATGCCACGGATGATGACCACACCGGACTACAGTGCATATGTAAAAATTTCTGAAGGATGCAATAATGGTTGTACTTTCTGTATCATTCCAAAAGTACGTGGGGCCTATCGTAGTCGTTCCATGGAGTCCATTGAACGAGAAGTACAACAGCTAGCAGAAGCAGGCGTGAAAGAAGTGGTATTAATTGCACAAGATACTACCTACTATGGGGCTGATTTGAACGATGGTACGCCATTACTTTCAGAGTTGTTGAAACGATTGGCAAAAATTGAAGGCATCGAATGGATTCGCATGTTGTACTTATATCCAAAACACTTCTCTGATGAATTGTTAGAAACAATCATGACAGAACCAAAGGTATGTAAATATATCGATATGCCACTACAGCATATTAACAATACTGTGTTACAACGCATGAATCGTAAAGATACACGGGAAAATATTGTAGCCTTGTTGCATAAAATTCGTAATCGCAGTGAGCATATTACACTGCGCACATCCCTTATCGTAGGGTTCCCTGGGGAAACAGAAGAACAATTCCAAGAATTGGCAGATTTTGTAAAAGACATCCGATTTGATCACATGGGGGTATTTACGTATTCCCAAGAGGATGGTACACCAGCAGGAATGATGGATGAGCAAATCCCAGAGGAAGTGAAAGAAGAACGATACCATACATTGATGGCCATTCAAGCACAAGTTTCAGAGGAGCATAATCGTGACTTGGAGGGAACGATTCATCAAGGTATGATAGAATCTATCGATGAAGTGGAACCGGGAAAATTCCTAGCCCGTGGTCGTCTACAAATGCAGGCTCCCGATGTGGATGGCAACATGTATGTAGAAGATGTAACAGGACTGTCTGAAGGCGATATTGTGACGGTAAAAGTATCACAAGGTTTTGCCTATGACGTGGTAGTAGAAACTGTATAGGATGGTGATAGCATGATCGTAGAATTAATCTCTACAGGATCAGAATTATTACTAGGACATATTGTCAATACAAATGTAAAATGGCTTAGCGAAGAACTGAACAATCGGGGATACTCTGTATCATACCAAACGACGGTAGGTGACAATCCGGAACGTATGAAAGAAGTATTTCAACGAGCAGGGGAACGAGCCGATATTGTGATAAGCTCTGGAGGCTTAGGAGCTACCCAAGGAGATATTACTCGAAAAGCTTTGGCAGATGCCTTGGGATTGCCTTTGGTATTTCACGAAGAAGCAGGTCGTGAGGTAGATTCCTTTTATGAGAACCAAGGTCGGGTAAAACCTTACGAATCTGACCGAGATCGGTATTTACCAGAAGGGGCACAGGTACTACATAATCCAGTAGGGGTAGCACCAGCAGTAGTAGTGGAACAGGATAAGACGGTATATATCTTATTACCAGGCCCTCCATCAGAATTACAAGGAACATTTCAAGAAAGCGTCAGCCCCTTTTTAGAACAACGTTTTGGACAGCAAGGGGTGATTTATTCTGAACGGTATGCTGTGTATGGATATCGTGAAATGCAATTAGAGAGTTTATTACAAGACTTGATTCAAAACCAGCAGAACCCAACCATAGCACTACTGATTAAATCAGGATACATTGAAATTCGTTTAACTGCAAAAGGAGAGTCAAAAGCAGACTGTCAGGAAAAACTAGGCCCATGGAGGTCTATCCTCTTAGAACGCTTGGAAAATATCCGTAGTTTAGATACATCGGTGTTGGAAAACTTTCACAAGGTAGCGCTAGAAGCAGGTATTACCATAGGAACTGCTGAATCCTGTACAGGAGGTCTAGTAGGAAAAACATTGACTGATTTAGGTGGTAGCAGTGGCTATTATCAAGGCGGTATTATTTCCTATGCGAATTCGGTGAAAGAACAAGTATTAGGTGTATCATCAGATACATTGGCAACACATGGTGCGGTCAGTGAAGAAACAGCTACAGAAATGGTAGAAGGTGTATTTCGTGTATTGCGTACAGACTATGCCATTGCTACCACAGGGATAGCCGGTCCAGGCGGTGGTAGTCAGGAAAAACCAGTGGGTCTTGTGTATATTGGTATTGGCACGCCGAAAGGTATTACTGTACATAAAGAGATATTTATAGGGGATCGTGTTAGTATCCGTAATAGTGTAGCGGAACGAGCGATTCAATATGTATATAAAGAATTAATAGAAAGGTAGAACAATGGCAAAGGATAAAGCAAAAGAAGCAGCAATTGATATGAAAAGTGGATCTCAAGAAGACCGTATGAGGGCCTTAGAAGGGGCTTTAAAACAAATTGAAAAAGATTTCGGTCAAGGTGCGATTATGCGCATGGGTGAAGCAGCTGATAAAATGAATATTGAAGTCATTTCTACAGGTGTGTTGGCCTTAGACTTGGCGGTCGGTGTAGGTGGATTCCCACGGGGCCGTATTATTGAAATCTATGGTCCAGAGTCTTCGGGTAAAACTACGGTGGCTTTACATGCAGCAGCAGAAGCACAACGTAATGGTGGCGTTGTTGCCTTCATCGATGCGGAACATGCATTGGATCCAGTGTATGCGAAAAAATTAGGTGTAGATATCAATAGCTTGTTGATTTCTCAACCAGATAATGGTGAACAAGGTTTAGAGATTACAGAGGCTTTGGTTCGCTCCGGTGCGGTAGATTTAATTGTGGTGGACTCCGTAGCGGCCTTAACACCGAAAGTAGAGATTGATGGTGAAATGACTGATGCTCACGTAGGTGTGCATGCACGTTTGATGAGTAAAGCGTTACGTAAATTAACAAGCTCTATCAGTAAAACTAGAACGGTTATTATCTTTATCAACCAATTGCGTGAAAAAGTGGGCGTTATGTTTGGCAATCCAGAAACAACGACAGGTGGCCGTGCCTTAAAATTCTACTCTACGATTCGCTTAGATGTACGCAAAGGGGAAGCCTTAACATCTGCCAAAGAACATGTTGGTAACCGTACAAAAGTAAAAGTTGTAAAAAATAAAGTAGCCCCTCCATTCAAAGTGGCAGAATTTGATTTAATGTTCGGGGAAGGCGTTTCCTATGAAGGTACATTGATTGACATTGGTGCGAATATTGAAGTCATCAAAAAATCTGGTGCTTGGTATTCCTATAATGGAGAACGTATGGGTCAAGGTAAAGAAGCAGCTAAAGTATTCTTGAAAGAAAATCCTCAAATTGCTCAAGAAATTGATTCTATCATTCGTGATACATTAGCAGCAGAACCATTGAATGTGCTGGGTCATGATGAAGAAGTAGATGATGTAGCAACTACAGAAACAGCGGATATAGAATAATGGCATTTCGTGCATCGAAAGAGCAGGAGTGGACTTTTGCATCAGCTATGGAACAAGCTTTGAGGCTATTAGGACCACGGTCCTTAAGTACATTAGAGCTGAGACGAAAACTGTCTCAACGTTCTGTGCCTAGTGAACTAATTCATGATGTAGAAGAAAAACTGTTGGAGCTCTCTTATTTAGATGATGAAGATTTGTCGGAAGAAGTATTACGTGCCTATATGGAAACAGAAAAGTATAGTACCTATTACATTCGTGAAAAAATGCGTGAACGAGGTCTTGCTGTATCTCATGTATTAGATGACTATGATGAATGGTCGGTAGCGGTAAAGCTATTAGAGCAACGATTTCACATATCTGATGAGGAACGGTTAAGCGCCATCGAAGAGGGTGAAGAAGATAAATTTAGCAAGAAAAAAATAATTTATTTTCTAAAGAATCGTGGATTCGCTGTGAGTACAATTCAATCTATTTGTTATGAATGGGGCCCCTACTTAGAGTAGGGGCTTTGTCTTGACATTCCACGGTGTATGAACTAAAATTAAAATAGCCTTAATAATAAGCAAAATAAAATTTGAAAACAAAATGGGCGAGAAACCGGGGAAGCGGATGTATCGACTTCTCCTTTTTTTATGCAAGTGGGAGGTGAACACGATTTTAGAATACAGCATTATTGCCGTAGTCATGGTATTAATTGGTCTTGGAGTAGGCTATTTATTGCGTCGCAATATTGCAGAAGGTAAGCTAAATAAAGCGGAAACAGAAGCTGCACGTATTGTTGCTGATGGCGAGCGCTTAGCGGAGTCTAAGAAAAAAGAAGCGTTACTGGAAGCAAAAGAAGAAATTCATAAATTGCGTGCTGATGTGGATAAAGAAAATCGTGACAGACGTAATGAATTACAACGTCTTGAACGACGGATTTTACAAAAAGAAGAGCAATTAGACAAAAAACTAGACAGTATTGAACGCAAAGAAGAGTCCTTGCATCACAAGGAACGCAATCTAGAAAAAGCGGAAGAAAAAATCGAAGTATTGCATCAACAACAAATGGAAGAGTTAGAACGCATTTCTAGCTTAACCTTTGATGAAGCAAAACAAATTTTACTGACAAAAGTAGAACAAGAAATTCGTCACGATACTGCTGTGATGCTTAAAGAACTTGAGCAACAAGCAAAAGAAGAGGCGGAAAAGAATGCCAGAGAAATTATCTCTATGGCTATTCAACGATGTGCGGCTGACCATGTAGCAGAATCTACAGTGTCTGTGGTGACATTACCAAATGATGAGATGAAAGGCCGTATTATCGGTCGTGAAGGCCGTAATATTCGCGCGTTAGAAACGTTGACGGGTATCGACTTAATTATTGATGATACACCAGAAGCAGTTATTTTATCCGGATTTGATCCTATTCGTCGTGAAGTAGCACGAATTGCCTTGGAAAAACTCATTGTTGATGGACGTATCCATCCAGCTCGTATCGAAGAAATGGTTGAAAAAGCACGCCGTGAGGTGGAAACAACTATAAAAGAAGCGGGCGAGCAAGCTACTTTTGAAGCAGATGTACATGGCTTACATCCAGAAGTGATTCGTATTTTAGGTAGACTAAAATATCGTACTAGTTATGGACAGAATGTATTAAAACACTCTGTTGAAGTATCTCACTTGGCAGGTATGATGGCAGCGGAATTAGGCTGCGATGTAGTACTGGCTAAACGAGGCGGTTTATTACATGATTTGGGCAAAGCCTTAACCCATGAAATTGAAGGATCTCACGTGGAAATTGGCGTAGATCTTGCTAAAAAATATCATGAAAGCGCTTTAGTACAAAACTGTATTGGTGCGCATCATGGTGATGAAGAGTTTAAATCTGTAGAAGCTGTGTTGGTAGCGGCAGCAGATGCTATTTCTGCAGCACGACCAGGAGCTAGACGCGAAACATTAGAAAATTATTTAAAACGATTATCTAAGTTGGAAGAAATCGCTGAATCTTTTGAAGGCGTTGAAAAATGCTTTGCTATCCAAGCAGGTCGAGAGATTCGCGTTATGGTAAAACCAGATAAAGTGGATGATGTGGAAGCGAACTTATTAGTACGTGACATCATTAAACGAATCGAAAATGAATTAGAATATCCAGGACAAATTAAAGTTGTGGTTATTCGCGAAACACGAGTCGTAGATTACGCGAAAAAATAGTCTACATAAGTGGTTGGAGCGGCCTTTGGCTGCTCTAACTTCTTTTTTTTCACACTATATATGAATTGCATATATAGTGTGAAGAAAAAGAAATCATCCGTAAGTAGGAGTTTTTTTATTTGTGTAGAATAGTATAGATAGAGAACGTATACATAAACGTTATATTTTGGTGCATACACGGTAGTACATAGCTTAGGAGAGTGACATGAGCAAGTTTTTCAATGATGACATAATTGAACAAGTCAAAAATGCCAATGACATTGTGTCTGTCATTTCTGAGCATATTCCATTGAAGAAGAAGGGGAAAAACTATTGGGGTTGTTGTCCATTTCATAACGAAAAGACACCTTCCTTTAGTGTGACCCCTGACAAGGGCTTTTTTTATTGCTTTGGTTGTCGAGAATCGGGAAATGTTATTAGTTTCTTGATGAAGTATGATAACTTAACTTTTCCTGAGGCTATTGAGCGGTTGGCGAATCGTGCCAACATTGCTTTGCCAGAACGAACCGTATCGTCAGCTGAGCGGAAACGTATGGCACGTTTGGAATCTATGTATGAGGTGAATGAACTAGCTACAAATTTCTTTCATAATTGTCTAGTAAAAACAGAATTGGGGAAAGAGGGACTAGATTACTTGCTAAAACGTGGGCTAACTATGGAGACCATTACAAAGTTTCGTCTCGGTTTTGCCCCAGATGGATGGGATAAGCTATATACTGCTTTTATCGGTCGAGGTGTGGACCCTAATGTATTGCTAGAATTAGGGTTGTGCCGTAAAAATGAGCAAGGCAAGCTATATGATTATTTTAGAAAACGTGTGATGTTTCCCATCATGGATGGAAAGGGGCGTGTATTAGGTTTCGGTGGACGTGTCCTTGACGACAGTAATCCGAAATATTTGAACTCCCCAGAAACGGAAATATTTAATAAGGGGCATCTATTATTTGCTTTTTATCAATCCTATCGCAGCATTCGCGAAAAAAAACAAGCTGTCCTTGTTGAAGGTTATATGGATGTGCTGAGCTGTCATAATGCAGGCATTACGAATGTAGTGGCATCCTTGGGCACAGCCTATACGAAAGACCATGGTCGGCTATTGATGCGTCAGGCAGAGGAAGTTGTTCTTGCCTATGATATGGATGGTGCTGGTCGTACGGCAGCTAAGCGGGCTATTGAGTTATTGCAAAATACGGAATTTTCTGTTAAGGTAGTATCTATGCCTGATGGAAAAGATCCAGATGACTTTATTAAAAATCACGGCCCTCAAGCGTGGCAAGAATTGGTGGATACATCGCCAAGAGACTTTGAGTTCTTATTGAATGAAAGTTTGAGCCATCACGATACGAATTCGGTGGAAGGGAAACGGGCTGTCTTGGCAGATATATTTCCGTTCATTGCAGGTCATGAAAGCCAAGTGCGACGTGATGAATATTTAAAAGCCTTGGCATTACCTTTATGGTTAGATGTGAGCACTATTATTACTTACTTTAGACAGTTTCTTCGACAAGGAAACATAGAATTAAAACAGCAGGCTATGAACGTGCCTAAGGAGACTTTCACAGATGAAGAAGAATTGCTGTACTGGATAGGTAAGGATACGGATATATATACCTTGGTGAGCCAGTATATAGGGGTGGAAGATTTTACGCATCCTATGTACGGTGCTTATTATGAAAAGATAGGCGAGTTGGTAGCCCAAGGTGAAAGTTTGTCAGAGGTCCTCTTAGAGGAATCCTTAGATGCGGAATCTTGGCATATGTTTGGCAAATGGTCGGTCTTGATTGATCGAGAAATGAATGAGGAATTGTTGCACAGTTTAATTCGAAGTGTGCGATTAAAATCCCTTCGCAATCAATATAAGGAGCATAGTCGCTTAGCGGATCAATTGAGTCGAGCTAATGATCCTAGGTTTATAGAAGAGTTACGAATGTGTCAGGATTTACAGGAATTGATTAAACAGTGGTCTTGATGTAGTGAAAGGAAGAGCACAGTGGCAAAGAAGAAAAAACAATCGCAAGTGCAAGAGATTATAGCGGTTTTATTGGAAGAGGCAAAACGAGACGGGGTCATTACGTCAAAACAAATTTCTGATGCACTTTCAGAGCAAGTAGAAGTAACAGCAGAACAATTAGATAGTATGTATGCAGTGTTTAATAATTTAAATATTGAAGTCCTTCAAGATGATGAACATGGTTCGGATAGCGAATTATCGATTCATGATGATGAATTGTTGGATAAAGATCTTGAAGTGGAAGTTGATGTAGATGTGGAACATTTAAGCAGTGACATCGATATCACTGAGGAAGATGATGAGGAGGAAAAAGAGATTAATCTTGACTTATCTATTCCTGAAGGGATGAACATCGATGATCCAGTGCGCATGTACTTAAAAGAAATTGGTCGCGTTCCATTGTTATCTGGTGATGAAGAAATCATTTTAGCCCAACAAATTGAGGCGGGCAATGCAGAAGGTGCTAGCTATAAAGAAGTGCGCTTAGGAAATAGTGCGAAACAAAAATTGATTGATGCCAACTTGCGTCTTGTAGTTAGTATTGCGAAACGCTATGTAGGTCGTGGCATGTTGTTCTTAGATTTGATTCAAGAAGGTAACTTAGGTCTTATAAAAGCGGTTGATAAATTCGACTATACAAAAGGATATAAATTCTCTACCTATGCTACATGGTGGATCCGTCAAGCTATTACGAGAGCGATTGCTGACCAAGCTAGAACGATTCGTATTCCTGTACATATGGTGGAAACGATTAATAAATTGGTGCGTATTCAACGTCAATTATTACAAGATTTAGGTCGTGAACCAAGTCCAGAGGAAATTGCAGCTGGTATGGGTATTACTGTAGAACGGGTGCGTGAGATTCAAAAGATTTCTCAAGAGCCAGTTTCCTTGGAAACGCCAATTGGGGAAGAAGAAGATTCCCATTTAGGCGACTTTTTAGAAGATAAAGATGCAGTAGCTCCAGATGATGCGGCTAGCTTTATTTTATTACGAGAACAAATTGTTGAAGTATTCAGTTGCTTAACAGATCGTGAGCAACAAGTGCTAGAATTGCGCTTTGGTTTGAAAGATGGCAAACCACGTACATTGGAAGAAGTAGGTCAATTCTTTAATGTAACACGAGAACGGATTCGTCAAATTGAAGGGAAAGCCTTAACGAAATTGCGTAATCGTGGCAAACGAGATAAAATTAAAGACTTTTTATAATACTTGCTATTTCATAATTGTATGGTATAATTTATGTATAAATAATCATAAGTAGTGAATATATTGTGGGAGGTAATTATGATTAGCATGAAAAAACTAGGACTTATCCTATGTACGGCTGTTCTTAGTGTAGGTTTACTAGCTGGTTGTGGTAGCGACAAAAAAGAAGCGCAATTAACACAAACAGCAGGGGTGTTGAAAGTTGGTTCTGAAACGACATTCCCTCCATTTGAATTTGCAGAAGAAAACACGAATAAATACATTGGTTTCGATGTAGATTTAAGTGAAGAAGTAGCAAAACGGTTAGGCTTAAAATTAGAGTTTGTCAGCATGGGATTCGATGCGTTAATTCCAGCTACACAATCTGGCAATATCGACATGATCGCAGCAGGTATCAATGCCACACCAGAACGTGAAAAAGCATTGGCATTCTCTGAGCCATACTTCAAAGAAGGTGGTTTCATCACTATCGTTCGTAAAGATAATACAGATATCAAAAAAATGGATGACCTTGCAAACAAACGTGTAGGCGTTCAAATTGGTACAGTACCTGTAGAAATGGCGAAAGCAATCCCTGGCACAGATGTAAAAGAAATGGATTCTAATAGTAATATCTTTATGGCATTACAAGCCGGTACGATTGATGGTGCTATCATCGACCAAGCGGTGGCTATGTACTACTTGAAACAAGGTGCAGATAAAGATCTTAAATTGGTAGGAGAGGGCACAGATGCACCTCCATTCGTATTAGGATTCAATAAATCCAACACAGCATTACGTGATAAAGTTAATGAAGCTTTAAAAGCAATGCGTGAAGATGGAACATATCAAAAAATTTACGATAAATGGTTCGCTAAGTAATTCCGTTATGTAGCCTATGGCGAGTGTTTATTAGCAAATAGAAGACCGCAACATATTCCTTCTCAAACTGATACAGTGGTTAGGTTTGTTCAGGAACATGTTGCGGTCTTCTTGCGTTTGTGTGAATTAGTAACAAGGGTCGCCACAAGGCTACTACACGTAACGGCGCCGCTCAGGGGAAGTGAAACACATTCCGACCCGAACTGATACAGTGGTTAGGTTTGCTCCGGAATATGTCGTGCTCTTCTTGCATTTGTCTAATTTTGTCATAAGGAATACCACAAGGCTACTACTCGTAATGGCGCCGCTCAGGGGAAGGGGAAACGAGCAACATATTCCTTCACAAACGGTATTTCATAATGTATCGTCATTTGTAATGCTATGTAGCCTGTGGCTATATAAATATAATATGATAAAGAGAAGAGCACGGTATACTCCTCACAAACGGTACTACGTAATGTTTGTTCGGAGCACACCGTGCTCTTCTTATGTTTGTGTAATTTAGCTAGTAAGGGTAGCCACAAGGCTACTACGCATGACTGCGTTCCTCAGGAAATTATAGTGTGTGTGCTAGTTTAATGTATTCCCGGATGCGTTCGCAAGAGTTGTGGAAGGCTTCTTGCTCGCTTGGGGTTAGGTGTAATGTAAGGATTTCTTCGATGCCGTTTTTGCCGATGATGGCAGGGACGGATGCAAAGACGTTGTGTTCGCCGTATTCGCCTTCTAGTTTGCAAGATAGAGGCAATACTTTTTGTTCATCGTGGAAGTAGGCACGGATGATTTCTGTAACGGATGCAGCGATGCCAAATTCGGTGGATCCTTTGCCAATGAGGACGAGGTAGCCACCGTATTTCATTTGTTCTACTACGGCATTTTCGTCAAAGGTTGGGAAACGCTGAGGGAGCTCTTGTTGAAGTTCTTTCAAAGGTTTGCCAGATACTGTGACATGAGACCAAGGGACCATAGCACTGCCACCATGTTCACCCATAGCGTAGCAAGATAAGGAGCGACGATGTACGTGGATTTGTTCAGCCACTAATCGTTGCAAACGAGCAGAGTCTAAGGATGTGCCGGAAGAGATGATTTTATGTTTTGGATAGTCTAAGTATTCCTGTACATAGGCTGCCACTACATCGGCAGGATTGGAAATGCTCACGATAAAACCGTTGAAGCCAGAGGCTTTTACACGAGGTAAAAATTCACGTAATACTTCTATGGTAGAGCCTAGTGTATCTAGTCGATCTTGTTCTGGGGATGGTAGTGGACCAGCAGAAATAACGAGGATATCGCAGTCTCCGATATCTTCAGGTTCGCAAGTGATGGCTTCCAAACGATGTGGTAAGTAACTTACAGCATCATTAATATCGGTGGCTTGAGCGATGGCTTTATCTTTGTCGATGTCCACCATGTATAATTGGTCAACTTCACCTTGGGTAGCAAGGGAAAATGCCACGTGGGAACCCACATGACCAGTGCCGATAATGGCAACTTTACGTAGTTCTATAGACATAGTTTTCCTCCTATTTTGAAAATTAAAAATAAATTATTAAATAAGTAATATGTATTAGGATAAAACTTTAGGTGCATTTAGTCAACACGTCACTTGTTTTGCTATGCAGTCTCTGGCGTTCGTAACTAAATATGATAAAGGGAAGACCGTAACACACCCCTTCTCAAACTATACAGTGGTTATGTTTGTTCAGGGGTATGTTACGGTCTTCTTGGAGTTACGCTATTTTGGTAGTAAGGAACGCCACAAGTCTGCTACGCTTGACTGCGTTCCTCGGGAGGGGGGGAGATGTCGCACTCTTCTTATATTTGTGTTGTGTGTGCAGTTAATCTCGCTACAAGGTTGCTACGCTTAACTGCGCTCCTTAGGGGATGTCGTGCTCTTCTTGTGTTTGTGTAATTTGGTTAGTGAGATCCGCTACGAAGTCTGCTATGCTTAACTGTGTTCCTTAGGTGGATATGGTAGCTTAATTGATGCGTGCGATTATTTTCAGATGTTTTGTAATGTATTTAGTGAATATATTATTATCTCGTTCTATGACTGATAAAACTGAGTGCTTTTAATGAGTTTCCTAATTGGCATAGGTTCTGTTCTTAATTGGCATGATACATGAGTGGGTGTTTATGTATCATACTCTGTAATGTATAGTATAATAAAAATATGACATTATTAGAACTTGAAAAATTAGCAAATGAACTGAATATTCCGGTGATAGGCGTGGCGCCGTGGCCATTGCCGGTGGAGGCGTCGTTGCATTTGGATACGCCTTATCCCTGTCCTTTTACGAATGGCACCATAGACGAGCGCTTGCAAGGGTCGACGACGATGCTTGCACCGCAGTCGGCTATTGTTTGTTTGTTCCCCTATTATGTGCCTTGGGAAGGAAATACGAATGTAGCTAGGTATTGTTGGGGCGATGATTACCATATTGTGGTGCGTCAGTATTTGGAGCGGCTGGTGGCGGTGTTGCGTGAGCGGTATCCGAATGATAGCTTTGAGATTCACTGCGACACGTCGCCTTTGGCGGATCGCTATATGGCATACTTGGCGGGATTAGGCTTTTATGGGTGGAACCAAACGTTTATCAATCCTACTTGGGGATCTTATACGGTGATTGGCACAATTATGACGACTTTGTCTTTGGAGCCTTCTGCGCCTCTTAGTGAAAGCTGTCTTCAATGTGGGGCTTGTTTGCGTGCTTGTCCAGGCAAGGCTTTACAGGGGAATCATTTAGATTACCGAACCTGTAAAAGTTACCTTACTCAGTGTAAAGGTGAACTTTCAGAGGAAGAAGAACAAATTATCGAAAAGACGCCACTTATTTTTGGCTGCGATGTATGCCAAGAGGTATGCCCTCATAATAGAAATGTTCCTATGACGCCTATTCCAGAGTTTCAACGGGTTATGCCGTACATTGAGGCTGTGGAACTAGAAGGGATGACGAATAAAGAATTTAAAGCGAAGTACGGCCACAAGGCATGGGCTTGGAGAGGAAAGAAAGTATTGCTTCGCAATGCGGACATTGTTAGAAAGGAAAGATATGAAAGAAAGTAATTCTGTTTCATTATTTTTAATTATATTTTTAGGATTGCTCACGGCAGTAACGCCATTAGCAACGGATATGTATTTGCCATCATTACCAATTATGCCTGGAGAATTACATACATCGGCATCAAATATTCAAATGACCATTGGCATTATGACCATCGGGATTGCGATAGGACAATTGTTTGCAGGTCCTATTAGTGATGTGCTAGGTCGAAAAAAACCACTTATTGTTGGTAATTTACTTTGCGTAGTGGCCACTATCATTTGTGCCTATGCGCCGAATATTGAAGTTCTTTTGCTGGGGCGTTTTTTGCAAGGTGTAACGGGCTCCTTTGGGGTGGTTATCTCCAAGGCTATCGCTCGTGATTATGCATCGGGGCCGGCTCTGATTAAGCTATTGGCATCGTTGATGATGGTCAATGGATTGGCACCCGTTATTGCTCCCTTATTGGGAGGACAGATTTTAATCTACGAAACATGGAGATTTATTTTTGTCGTGTTGGCAGGATTTTCCTTAATTTTATTGATAGGTTCTATCCTATTCCGTGAAAGTTTATCGACCGAACAGCGCGTAGCAGGTGGCATTCAAGAGGCCATCAAAAACTATAAGATGCTATTAAAAGACAAAGCTTTTTTAGGGCAATGTGGTATTCAATGCTTTGCCTTTGGCGCGTTCTTTTGTTACATTAGTGGCTCATCCTTTGTGTATCAAAATATGCTTGGGCTGGATGCACAACAATTTAGTTATATTTTTGGTATTAACAGTTGTGGTATTATTCTGTTCAGTATGATTAGCTCTCGCCTGAGCAATGTCATTAAGGATTACCAATTATTACAGGGCAGTTTAACTGTGCTTTTCGTCGGATCTTCTTTGTTCTTAGGTGCTATGGCACTCAATATGCCGTTCTTAGTGGTGACCACAATTTTATTCTTTACCGTAGGGACGGTGTCTCTATTCGGGGCTGCTAGCTTCTCTATGGCTATGGCCAATTACGGTCACCTAGCAGGTAGTGCGTCTGCCTTATTAGGCTTTTTCTCTATGGTGTCTGCCGGTATTGTATCACCTATCGTGGGGGTTGCAGGATCACATACAGCTATTCCTATGGGAATCACTATGGTGGTATGTTCTTTCATAGCCCTCGTATGTTACTATCGATTTGCGCGACCTACTATATAGGTATATCACTGTTGTACTAATACTCATGAATGGGTCTTCAGTGCTAGTGTATGTGGTAAAGAGTGGTCTATATAGGTATTGGTAGGAATGATAACACGATTATAGATGTACATAGGTAAGCCATTCCACAGTAGTATATGCTTGGTGGCTAAGCAAGACCTTACAAGGTGTAAACAGAAAAGCATTCTTCCAAAAATATAGATAGAAAAGAGGTTCCTTTTATTGACATAGACAGCTCTAGTCATGTATAATAATTGAGTCATAGTTTGGGTACGCCCAACTATTGCAAGCCGCATGAAGAGGTCAATAATATTTGGCTTCGGCTAGATAACCGCATTCAGCGAGTACGAATACAAGGAGGTGTCATAATGTACGCAATTATTAAAACTGGTGGTAAACAATATCGCGTTTCCGAAGGCGATGTAATCACTATTGAAAAATTGGATGTAGCAGCTGAAGGAACTGTTTCTTTTGACGAAGTTGTAACTGTAGTTAAAGACGGTGACGTTAAAGTTGGTACACCACTTGTGGACGGTGCAAAAGTTACTGGTACAGTACTTGAACATGGTAAAGCGAAAAAGATTTTGGTTTTCAAATACAAAGCGAAATCCAACTATCGTCGTCGTCAAGGCCATCGCCAACCATTCACTAAAGTTCGCATCGAAAAAATCGAGGCGTAATTGTCATGACTCACATTGATGTGAAACGCAATGCGTTAGGGCAAATTGTAGAATGTCATTTTCGTGGACATGCTGAAGCAGGTCCCTACGGAGAAGATATTGTATGTGCCGCTATATCTATGCTTTCACAGACATCGGTCTTGGGACTTCATGAGGTGGCTGAGCAATCCATGGAGTACCAAATAGAAGACGGTGAGTTACATATCCTACTTTCAGAACCCATTACTGAAAGAGGACAAACTATATTAGAAACCATGCTTCTTGGTATCAAGAATGTGGCAAATCAATATAGTGATTTTGTTAGAGTGAGTGAACAATAGGAGGTGAACTACATGTTATTCAATATCCAATTACAACTATTCGCATCTAAAAAAGGTGCTTCCAGTACAAAAAATGGTCGTGATTCCGAGTCCAAACGTCTTGGAGTTAAATGCCATGACGGTTCTACTGTAAAAAGTGGTAACATTCTAGTTCGTCAACGTGGTACACATTTCCATCCAGGCGCTAACGTAGGTATCGGCAAAGATGATACTTTATTTGCATTGGTTCCTGGCCGTGTAGCATTTGAACGTGCTGGTCGTTATAACCGTAAAGTTTCTGTATACCCTGTAGAAGCTTAATAACAATACATATAAGAGGTCACTAGATAGCAATATCTAGTGGCCTTTTTTGTTTTCTTAGTATGTGGTTTGCGGTTGTTGGAAATAGGATAACAAGATTTTGTAAAAATGATGTTTATCAGATATTTGGGATAGGGTTATAGGTTGTAAAAGGATATGACAGTTTTATAGTGAACAAATGAATAGATGTATATTTCTGTTTATGCATACATAGTATTTATATTTGCTTTCATAATGTACACTAATTTTATATACATTGATTCCTAAGTGGAGTATAATAAAAAGTAGGCTATATCTAATAAAATCGGTATAGTCCATATGTTACGACAAAGCCTAAAAAGATATAGGCTATCATAGATCTACTAAGTCAGTAGAAAAGGAGTTTACTATGTATGATGTACACTCTTCCAAGGCGGAAGAATTTATTAATCATGAAGAGATTCTAGCCACTCTAAAATATGCAGAAGAAAACAAGGAAAATCGTCCTTTGTTGGATGCCATATTAGAAAAAGCAAAAACTCGTGTAGGGTTGAACCACCGCGAGGCGATGGTGATGTTAGAATGTCCTTTGCCAGAATATAAGGAGAAATTATTTGCTTTAGCAAAAGAGATTAAACAAGCCATTTATGGTAATCGTATTGTGCTGTTTGCTCCGTTATATTTATCAAACTATTGCATCAATGGTTGTGTCTACTGCCCATACCATGCAAAAAATAAAACCATCACTCGCAAAAAATTAAACCAAGATCAAGTGCGTGAAGAAGTGATGGCATTAGAAGCTATGGGACATAAACGGATCGTTATCGAATCTGGTGAACATCCATTAGAAAATCCATTAGAATATATTTTAGAATGTATCGATACGATTTACTCTATTAAAAAAGACAATGGAGAAATCCGTCGTGTGAATGTTAATATTGCGGCTTGTGAAGTAGAAGATTATCGAAAATTACATGAAGCAGGCATTGGTACGTACACATTGTTCCAAGAAACGTATAATAAAGAAAATTATGAGGCCCTTCATCCAACAGGTCCTAAGAGCGATTATGCATACCATACAACGGCGATGGACCGTGCTATGGAGGCAGGTATTGATGACGTGGGCATTGGCGTGCTCTATGGATTGGAGCATTACAAATACGACTTTGTAGGTTTGTTGATGCATGCAGAGCATTTAGAAGCGAAGTTTGGGGTAGGGCCGCATACCATTAGTGTACCTCGAATTTGTCCAGCCGATGATATCGATGTAGATGATTTCAGCAATGCTGTACCAGACGATATTTTTGAAAAAATCGTCGCATTGATTCGTGTATCTGCACCGTATGCAGGTATGATTATGTCTACCCGTGAAAGCCAATCTATGCGTGAGCGTGGTTTGGCATTAGGGATTTCTCAAATTTCTGGTGGCTCTCGTACATCCGTCGGTGGCTATGTAGAAGAAGAACCAGAAGAAGAAAACTCTGCTCAATTCGATACGAGTGACCGCCGTTCCTTGGATGAAATTGTAGAATGGTTATTACAATTGGGATATGTACCGAGTTTCTGTACGGCTTGCTACCGTGAAGGGCGTACAGGAGATCGTTTCATGGCACTTGCTAAGAGCGGGCAAATTTCTAACTGTTGCCAACCGAATGCGTTAATGACATTGAAAGAATACTTACTAGATTATGCAGACGAGGACACAAAAGCTGTTGGCGCTGCTGTGATCGATGTGCAATTAGACTCTATTAAGAATGATCTGGTGAAAGAAAAATCCAAAGCCTATATTGCGCAAATGGAAGAGGGAGAACGTGACTTCCGATTCTAGTCAAAACTTAGTGCATAGGGTATAATATTTAATATATAGTGTTTATATATTGAAGTTATAAACAGAAGATTGTGGGAGGACAGAATGGAACAAAAAGAGATGGTTGTTGTCGTTGACTTTGGTGGTCAATATAACCAACTGATCGCGCGTCGTGTACGTGAAAATAATGTGTATTGTGAGGTATATCCATACAATAAAGCATTAGAAAAAATTAAAGAATTACAGCCAAAAGGTATCATCTTCACAGGTGGTCCTGCTAGCGTATACGAAGACAATGCTCCTAAAATGGAAGCGGAAGTATTTGAACTTGGCATTCCAGTATTGGGTATGTGCTATGGTATGCAATTTATGGCACATACATTAGGTGGTCATGTAACGTCTGCGGAAACACGTGAATTTGGTAAAACTCCAACTCATGTGGACGTGTCCTCACCATTATTTAAAGGACTTTCAGAAGAAGAAATCGTATGGATGAGCCATGTGGATTATGTGGCAAAAGTGCCAGAAGGTTTCAAAATCGTGGCACATACAAAAGATTGCCCTGTAGCAGCTATGCAAAACGAAGAGCATCGTTTATATGCTATGCAATACCATGCAGAAGTGTTGCATACAGAACATGGTAAAGAAATGTTGCACAACTTCTTGTATGAAGTATGTGGATGCACAGGCCAATGGACGATGGCAAACTATGCAAAAACTGCTATTGAAGAGATTCGCAATACAGTAGGTGATGGCAAAGTATTATTGGCATTATCTGGTGGTGTGGATAGCTCCGTAGCAGCGGCGTTAATCTCCAAAGCTGTAGGGGATCAATTAACTTGTATCTTCGTTGACCATGGTTTGATGCGTAAAAACGAAGGTGACGAAGTAGAAGCGGCGTTCAAAGATTCTGGTATGCACTTCATCCGTGTGGATGCAGAAGAACGTTTCTTAACAAAATTAGCAGGTCTTGAAGATCCAGAAGCGAAACGTAAAGCTATCGGCGAAGAATTTATTCGTGTATTCGAAGATGAAGGACGTAAAATTGGTTCCGTTGATTACTTAGCACAAGGTACCATTTATCCAGACGTAATCGAGTCTGGTACTGGTGAAGCAGAAGTCATTAAGTCTCATCACAACGTAGGTGGATTACCTGCAGTAGTAGATTTCAAAGGTTTAATCGAACCACTTCGCAACTTGTTCAAAGACGAAGTTCGTCAATTAGGTGCTGAACTTGGTTTGGCAGATTACCTAGTATGGCGTCAACCATTCCCAGGACCAGGTCTTGCGATTCGTGTCATGGGGGAAGTGACAAAAGATAAACTAGACGTATTGCGTGACGCGGATTACATCTTCCGCGATGAAATCGCAAAAGCTGGTTTAGATCGTTCCATTAATCAATACTTCGCGGTGTTAACAAGTACACGCACAGTAGGTGTTATGGGTGACTTCCGTACCTATGATTACACATTGGCATTGCGCGGTGTAACTACAACTGACTTTATGACAGCTGATTGGGCACGTATCCCTTATGATGTATTGGATACTATCTCCCGCCGTATCGTGAACGAAGTAAACCACATTAACCGTATCGTGTACGATATTACAAGTAAACCACCAGCAACCATTGAGTGGGAATAAAATAAATAGACTGAAAGCCAGTAGAACTTAGGATCTGCTGGCTTTTTTATTTATAATCTCCTTAAAGTATGTTACAATTAATAGAATACGGAATTCTTTATAAGGAGAGGTTCGATGAAATTATTTTCTTCATTAGGAAGAGATTTAGGAATAGATATTGGTACCTTTCACACGCACATTTATGTGGAAGGTCGAGGGGTGGTTGTGTCGGAACCATCGATAGTGGCAACGGACGCAAAGCAAGAGAATATTGTCACCGTTGGTGAAGATGCGCATCGCTTGTTGTTGCGCAATCCGGAAACATTAGCCCCTATGAGTCCTCTGAAAGAGGGCTTTATTGTGGACTATCGGATTGTGTTGTCCATGTTAAAGTATTTTATGAACAAAGCGTCCAAGGCGGTTCGTAGATCCCGTGTTGTCATGGCAGTGCCTTGTGGTATTACCGATGTAGAGCGAAGAGCTATGACGGATGCCATCATTCAGGCGGGCGCTCGGGAAGCGCATTTGCTAGAAAGCCCTGTAGCAGCAGCTATCGGTGCAGGACTTCCTATTTTTGAGGCTCGTGGCAGTATGGCTGTCGATATCGGTGGGAGTACGACGGATGTAGCTATTTTATCGATGGGTGGTAAAGTGGCGAGTCGCACATCACGGATTGGTGGTAATGAATTAAACGAAGCTATTTATCATTATATACGTAATGAGTTTTCTATTATGGTGTCTGATGAAACCGTGGAAGACATTAAACAAACTCTTGGTTGTGCCATCACTCCATCTATCGAAGGGGAATATACTATCGTAGGTCGTCACTCTGAGACGGGACTCACCAAACGCTGTATGATTCGTAAAAGTGAAGTTTATGAAATTTTGCGACAACCTATTGCAGATATGGTGGCGGTCATCCGCAGTATTTTGGAAAAAACACCGCCTGAATTAGTAGCAGATATTATGGAAAGTGGTATGCTTCTTACGGGAGGTACGGCTTTACTTGAAGGGTTAGACCGCCACATCCAAGAGGAACTAGGCATTCCTGTACGTATTGCAGATACACCAGGCGATACGGTGGCACTTGGTTTAGGTAGAGCTGCTGCGGATGTGCAACGCTTGGAGCGCTTATTAGTGGCTAGTAAATTACGAAAGGGGCGATCTTAATGCAACAATCTGAACGCAAATGGTTGACTATGATCGTAATCCTTTGTGCCATATTAGGTATCTTTGGGTATGTGTGGAAGCAAAGAACGCAAGTACCAGTGGTGACGGTGACCTTAGAAAATTTAATGGCCCCTTTCACTTACGGAGCCAGTCGTTTCTTATCTGGTTTACATACAGGAATAGCTGTGATAGATAATGGTATTTTGCGTGTGAAAGACATGTCAGATATAGAAGGGCGCAATGCTGAGCTAGAACAGAAACAAGTAGCCTATGATGAGTTGGTAGCAGAAAATATTCGATTACGTCAATTGTTAAAGTTTAAAGGAGAACAACCTCAATTTGCGTTGTTAGCAGCATCCGTGGTGACACGTGATAGAGGGGCTTGGACAGATACTTTCACGATTAGTAGAGGCAGTGCCGATGGAGTAGCGCCGAATATGGCGGTCATTGCTCCGCGAGGTGTGGTAGGTTTCGTATCTGATGTGTACGAACACTCTGCACGGGTACAAAGTATATTAGACCCTCGGTCAGCGACTGGGGTTATCGTGCAACGCCCTGAGTCTAGAATTGCCTCCATCTTGAAAGGCAACGGCAATCTTCCAATGGAACCACAAATGGTGAATATCGCTTTAAATGGTGATGTTCTGAAAGGGGATACCATCGTCACGTCTGGCTTTGGTGGTATCTATCCGAAAGGATTATTATTGGGCCATGTGAAAGACATTGTGACCGATGAAGAAGGCTTTGTGAAGCATGCTGTTATTGAACCTACCGTGGACTTCCAGAGTTTAGAAGAAGTCTTCGTGATTGTATCATCGTCCATTGCACGACCAGAAGCGCCAAAATTAGAGCCCAAATTGATTCCTCGTACACAGCGAGATCAAGTAGAAGGGGCTAAAGGGACGGTGCAACAATGAAAAAATGTGCATGGATATTGATGCTAATCGGTGTCATTATTCTTCAATCCTTAGTGGTGCCTAGATGGTTTCCCTACTCTTGGGCGCCACATCTGTTATTAGATATTGCGTTGGTAGTGACCGTATTGAAAGGCCGTTCGCATGGCATGATGCTAGCCGTTGTAGGTGGTATCGTTCAAGATGTGATGATTGGCAACTATTTTGGATTACATGTAGTGTCCTATGCGATAGTAAGCTATATGTTAGGCTCTATGCAAGGTACTGTGTATGAAGAACAATGGTATGCTACTGCCTGGTGGACAGGTATAGGAGCAGCCTTAGTTATGGCTCTACAAATAGGTTTATTGTGGGTTGTACAAGAACCAATTGTTATGACTACCTACATTTGGAATCATGGCATTCCTTCCATAGGAATTGATGCCTTAGTAGGCATTGTGGTGCATAAATTGGTATGGCGCTGGGAAGAAAAAGATGAATACATGTGGTAGAAAGGAGAGGCTATGTTAAGAGCACTATATAAAAAGAAAAAAACGACACGCTTTGATGTATTGCTAACCATAGTCGTCATCATTTTTGCTATTTTGTTGGGTCGTGTGTTTTATCTACAAGCCATTGAAGGTGATTATTACCGTGGAAAAGCAGAGGGAAATCGACTCCGTATGCTCTCTATGACAGCTACACGGGGATTAATGTATGATCGAAATGGTCAAATTGTGGTTGGTTCACGGCCTGCCTATATGGTGTCCATGTTGCCTACTGGAAAGCAGGCGGATCCAAAAGAGCTAGAGAAATTAGCTTCCTATTTGCAAATCCCAGTGAAAACATTGGCAGAAAAAATAGAGGCCCATAAGGGTGGTTATGAGCCAATTCGGCTAGCTAGTGATGTAACCTTAGACAAGGTGACAAAAATTGAAGAACATCGTCATGAATTACCTGGCATAACCGTAGATGTAGAGCCACTTCGCTATTATCCTCATGATACGATGGCATCCCAATTATTGGGCTATGTAGGGGAAGTAAGCGAAGACGAGTTGGCGGAAGCGAAACAGGCGGAGCTAGACGGAACACATACGGGTGGAACCATTGGTCCTGGTACGATTTTAGGTCGTTCTGGGTTGGAAAAAATGTATGATTCTGTGCTACGTGGTGTGGACGGTGGTCGTCAAGTAGAGGTTGATGCTAGTGGACGTCCTGTAGAAGAAGTAGGACGTAAACACACCATACCTGGTCGAAATATTCACTTAACCATTGATTTAAATCTACAAAAAGTGGCTGAAAAAGCTGTGTATGATCAATTAGCAGTGCTCAGAAAACAAGGTATTCCTGCGAAGGGGGCTGCCGTAGTAGCCCTAGATCCTAATACAGGTGCGGTCCTTGCCATGGTCAGTGCGCCAGGATTCAATCCAAATTGGTTTGCCAAAGGGATTACAACGGAACAATGGAATCAGTTAAATACAGATGCGAATCATCCTTTTGAAAATAAGGTAGTTACTGGTGAATATCCGCCAGGGTCTCCTTTCAAAATTATTACTGGTGCAGCTGCCCTAGAACTGAAAAAGGTGACGCCTAATGAAATGATTTATGACAGTGGTAAGCACTGGTTAATTGACAAAAGAAATGCAGAGGGCGAGGCGTTAGGCTGGCTTGATTTCAACAAAGCATTGGCGAAGTCAGATAATGTATATTTCTATGAAATGGGGAATCGCCTAGGTATCGATAATATCGATAAATATGCAAAGATTTTTGGGCTCGGTGAAAAGACGGGCATCAAGCTCTATGATGAAGGCAGTGGTAATATTGCTAGTCCCGAATACAAACGAAAAGTGTTTAATCAAGATTGGTATTTAGGAGAAACCTTCGATGCCGCGATTGGACAGTCTTTCACATTGGTGACGCCCATACAAATGGCAGTGGTCATGTCCGAAATTGCCAACGGAGGGATTCGCTATCAACCGTATGTAGTGAGCCGTATCGATAATGCGGATGGAACGCCAGAAGAGATTTTTGGACCTAAGAAATTAGGAGTCTTACAAGTATCGAAGGCCGTCATGGATATTGTTCGCAATGGTCTTAGAGACGTAACCTTGGAAGGTGGTACGGCAGGGGAAATTTTTAAAGGCTTATCCTTAGCTGTAGCCGGTAAAACGGGGACAGCGGAAAATGCTACTGGCCGTGACCATGGTTGGTTCGTTGCTTATGCGCCGTACGACAAGCCTCGTATCGTTGTAGTAGCGCTGGTGGAACAAGGCGGTTTTGGTGCTATATCAGCAGGGTCTATTGTACGTCCTATTTTAGAAGAATATTTTCATATTCCTAAGCCAGTCGTGGTCCCAATGAATGATAAGAAAGAGGATGCTAAAAAAGAGACAAACTCTGGAAAAGAACAAAAGGTAGACTAGGAGTATACTATGTGGCAGAGAATTATACGTGAATGGGATTGGATTTTGGTGCTATCCACTATCAGTCTGATTGTCATTGGCTGTGTTGTCATCGGCAGTGCGACTCATATCAATCGAGATGGGCTACAAATTACAGGATTAGTATCGAAACAATTGCTATTCTTTGGATTAAATATCATTGCCATTGTAGGTCTGCAATGGCTAGATTACGAGCGCTTGCGCCCCTATGCAAAGTGGATATATGGTGCTACTATCGTTATGCTTTTGGCAGTTATGGTGGTAGGTACATCGGCACTAGGTGCGCAACGGTGGATTCAGATTGGGCCTATTACGATTCAACCATCAGAATTTACGAAGTTGATGATGATCATTAGCTTGGCCAACATGCTAGAAAGTCGAGTAGGAAAGTTAAATACTTTTAAAGAGCTATTGCCGGTATTCTTATTTTTAGGAATCCCCGCCCTGTTGGTGTTTAAGCAACCAGATTTGGGGACATCTTTAGTGTATGTAGCTATATTAGCAGGCATGCTCTTTGTCAGCGGTATTCGCATGCGGTTAGTGCAAATTATGGTAGGCACTATGGTAGCATTGTTGCCGTTAAGCTGGTTTGTATTGCAAGAGTATCAAAAGCAACGGATTATGGTATTTTTGAATCCTAATGTAGACCCTTTTGGCGCAGGATATCATATTATCCAATCTAAAATTGCTATCGGTTCAGGCTTACTATTTGGTAAGGGTCTCTTTGAAGGAACTCAAAGTCAGTTGAACTTTCTACCGGAAAACCATACAGACTTTATTTTCTCCGTGGTGGGAGAAGAATTAGGTCTTCTCGGTTGTTTTGTGGTCTTAGGGTTACTATTGGTGGTTGTGTATCGTAGTTTCTTAATTGCGAAACGATCGGTGGATCCCTTCGGTATGTTGATTGCCACAGGCATTGGCTCTATGCTGTTATTTGAAGTCTTAGTCAATGTAGGCATGACCACTGGTATTATGCCCGTAACGGGTATTCCATTGCCTTTCATCAGTTACGGTGTAAGTGCGTTAACAACAAATCTATTGAGTATAGGTTTATTATTAAATATAGTAATGCGCCAGAAAAAGCGCATGTTTTAAGTAGTAAAAAAGAGGCTAGTGCCTCTTGGAGGTTGTATGATTCAATTAGATCCATCATGGTTACAACATGTGGAAAAGCCTGCCCGTTATATGGGTGGGGAATGGAATAGCGTTGCCAAGAATCATTCGGAAGTGGATGTGACGATGGCTTTCGCCTTTCCAGATGTATATGAAGTGAGTATGAGCCATTTAGGAATTAAAATTTTATATGGTATAGTCAACGAACGCCCAGATGTGGCGGCAGAGCGTGTATTTGCTCCTTGGCATGATATGGAAGCGGAAATGCGCAATCGGGAGATTCCTTTGTTTTCTTTGGAAACGAAAACCCCGATTCGTGACTTTGATTTATTGGCGTTTACATTGCAATATGAAATGTGCTATACAAACATCATTAATATGCTAGATTTGGCAGGTATTCCTTTTTATGGAAAGGATCGAGACTTGTCGTTCCCTCTATTAATCGGTGGTGGCCCTTGTGTGTACAATATGGAGCCTATTGCAGATTTCTTTGATGTCGTATCTATCGGCGAATCAGAAGATTGGATCAACGAATTTATTGATTTATATAAAGCTGAGAAAGAAAAAGGATTCCCTGGCGGCAAAGAGGCCTTCTTGCGAAAAGCAGCGCAGATTGAAGGTACCTATATTCCTAGCTTGTATGAACCGCAATATACAGAATCTGGGGACTTTGCAGGAATGAAAGTATTGGCTGAAGAAGCACCTGCCATTGTAAAAAAACGTATCGTAGAAGATATGGAAGCTGCGTTCTATCCTACAAAACCTGTAGTGCCATACTTAGATATTGTTCATGATAGAGCGGTACTTGAATTATTTAGAGGGTGTTTGCGTGGCTGTCGTTTCTGCCAAGCTGGTATGTTATATCGTCCAGTACGTGAACGAACTCCAGAACGATTGGTACAATTAGCAAAAGAAATTATTGCCAATACTGGCTACAATGAAATCTCCTTGATGTCTCTAAGCTCTGCGGACTATTCTAAATTGCCCGAATTAGTCGACATGTTGATGGAAGAGTTTAAAGATAAACAAGTGAGCGTTAGTTTACCATCCTTGCGTATCGATGCCTTTTCTATCGATATTGCTAAAAAAGTACAACAAGTGCGTAAAAGTGGCTTAACTTTCGCTCCAGAAGCTGGGTCTCAACGGATGCGTGATGTTATCAATAAAGGTGTTAGTGAAGAGGATTTGATGTCCGCTTGTGAAAATGCTTTCAAGTCTGGTTGGAATACAGTAAAGCTCTATTTCATGATGGGCTTGCCTACAGAAACGGATGAAGACGTAGCAGGTATTGCTGATTTAGCCTATAAAGTGCTTGATTTACATCGAGAAATTACTGGTAAACGCAATGGTAAGGTCACAGTGAGCTGTTCCTTCTTTGTGCCAAAATCACATTCTCCATACCAATGGTACGGACAACAAGATGTAGAAGAAATTCATCGTAAACAGAAATACTTGAAATCTTTAATTAACAATAGAAATATTTCCTATCACTACCATGATGGCTATACAGGGTATTTAGAAGCAGTCTTTGCCCGTGGTGACAGACGCTTAGCGGCATCTGTTGTAGAAGCCTGGAAATTAGGTTGTAAGTTTGATGGATGGACAGAGTTTTTCAATTACGATACATGGATGCAGGCTTTCAAAAATACCAATATTGATCCAGAATACTATGCCCGACGAAATCGTGATTTTTCAGAAGCTTTACCATGGGATCATCTAGATGATACGGTAAGTAAAGAATTTTTACGCCGCGAATGGGAACGTGCGGTAGATGGTACCTTGACTTGGGATTGCCGTCGCAAGCCGTGCAATGGTTGTAATGCGTGTCCAGAGTTGGGCACACCGATTATTGATTATAAGGAGGGTGGACGTGTTGAGAAAGTTACGTTTGGCCTTACATAAGGGAGAAGAACTTCGCTTTTTATCCCATTTAGATTATGCCTCTGCCATTGAGCGTATGATTCGTCGCAGTGGCATCAAAATGGCTTATTCTGAGGGGTTTAATCCGCATATGAAAATTAGCTTTTCCTCTGCCCTGGCGTTAGGGATTACGGCAAGCGCTGAATACTGCGATATGGATGTTCTAGAAGAAGGCACATTAGAAGAGTTAATGAACCGACTTTCAGAAGCAGCACCGAAAGGACTGGAAGTGCTCGAAGGTCGATTCATGCCAGATAAAGTAAAAAAAATGATGGCTATCTGCAACTATGCGGTCTACGAAGTCAAGGGCCCTGTTACAGAAGAAGTAGATTGGGTGTCTTTGTTGGAGCCTTTCAACAGTGCAGAAGAAGTGTTGTATGAAAAAGTAACGCCGAAGAAAACAAGAACTATTGATGTGAAGCATTTCATTAAGGAACCATTGGTTGCCACAGTGGACAATGGAATGGTGACGATTCGCATGGCCATCGGCGTATATCCAGAAGGGACTATGAAACCTGGGGATATGTGGAAATTAGGCAAAGAACAATACGGCTGGCCCGTAACAGATAGTTATTCTATTCACCGTGAAGCGATTCTGATTGAAACGGATGGGGCTTGTATTACGCCACTAGAAGTGGAATAAGGAGAGACTATGAATCGATTATATGCCAATGTGATGAAAGAGGAAACCCGTCTCGCTATTGTGGATGAGGCAGGGGCGTTACAACAGATTATATATGAACGACCACAGCTGTCAAACCGTGTACATCATATGTATAAAGGGGTTGTGAAAAATGTCCTACCTGGCATGAGTGCAGCCTTCCTCGACATTGGCATCGGTCAAAATGTGTACTTGAATCTACAAGAACAAGGGAAGCAGAAAAAAGTTCACGTAGGTGAAGTATTGCTCGTGCAAATCGTGAAAGATGCCATGCTTGGTAAAAGCGCTCGTGTCACTACAGATGTCAGTTTGGCAGGTCACTACATGGTCTTATTGCCGCAAGATCAGCAGATTCATATTTCTAAAAAGATTACAGATCCAGAGTTGCGTCAATCTTTGAAAGATATGGCACAACCTTATTTAGAACGAGGGGTAGGATTTATTCTGCGCACCGCTGCTATGGGGGCGAGCCAAGAAGAGATTGCTCGGGATATGGCTTATTTACATCAGACGTGGGAGCATTTACAAAAGCGCTATAAGGTGGCTCAGAATGGCACTGAAATCTACGGAGATGCGAACCTATGGTATCGTGTGATCCGTGACTATGTAGGACCTACAGTGGGTTCCATTATGGTGGATGATGTAGCTGCCTATGAAGAGTTGCAGCAACTCTTAGGGGCAGGACGATTTGGTAAGCCTGTGGAAGTAAGTTTGTGGAATCAGAAGGAAGATATTTTTAAGACCCATGGTATTGAAGAACAAATTGATGCGCTTTTAAATCATCGCATTGATTTACCATCTGGTGGATCCTTACAAATTGACCAAACAGAAGCGCTTACTGTCATTGATGTGAATTCTGCTCATTACAGTGGTAAGAATGAACAAGCGGGACAGGTGGCGAAACGTGTTAACCAAGAAGCGGCCCATATGATTGCTAGACAATTACGATTACGAAATCTTGGAGGTATCATCATCTGCGACTTTATCGATATGCCGAAACAAGATATGGAAGAACTGGTGCAGTTGATGAATCATCTAGTTAAAAAAGATCCTATTAAAACGGTGGTATGTGGTATTACATCTTTAGGTTTATTGGAACTGACACGGAAACGAGAACGCCAAAGTATTCCATCTATCCTCTTTGATACTTGCTCTAGCTGTGGTGGTACTGGACATGTGCTAAAAGGAGAAACAGTATATTTGCAAATTTTGCGCCGTTTACGGGAACTCTATCGCTTTGGGCGACTAAAAACGGATGTATCTATTGTGGTGCATCCAGATGTGGGGCAATTCTTTACAAAGCAAGTCTTGGAATCGTTACGTACAGAGTTACAACGAACTATACAGATTGAAAATGATGCCACAATGGGATTAGAAGCCTATTCCCTATTAGCCTTAGGTGATGTATAATAATAGAATTAGTACTAAAAATAATTACAATTCTCTATATGAAATGTAATATTTTTAAGAAAAAGTGCTTGGGACTGCCAAGCACTTTTGTTGTTATTTACAGGAGGGACTTGTGTCATACCTTGAAATATTAATTCTATCGGTAGGTCTTGCCATGGATGCCTTTGCAGTTTCTATTTGTAAATCATCACAGATGAAATCCGATCCAAAGACGAAAAAAATCACATTGGCATTTTTATTTGGTGCCTTTCAGTGTTTGATGCCAATCATAGGGGCAGCGGTAGGGGCTCAGTTTTCGCAAAACTTTGATGACTGGGACCACTGGGTGATTTTCATTACTTTAGGATATTTGGGTATTAATATGATTCGTGCTTCTCTTAGCGATGAGGAAGAAGATAAAACAAAGGTGGATTGGAAAGAAATGTTAGCATTGTCCATTGCCACTAGTATCGATGCCCTAGCAGTAGGGGTTACCATTGCCCTATTACATGTAGACGTGTATTTCACATCGCTCACTATAGGGGTCATTACCTTCTTGGTATGCCTTGTGGGCATATTCAGCGGGTATCATATGATGAAAGCCTTTCGTGAAAGAGCAGAAATGGCTGGGGGCGTTATATTGATACTCATTGGAGTGAAAATATTATTGCAGCATTTGGGGTATTTACCTCGCTAAATCGTTTCTTGCTATGCTATGTAGCCTGTGGCGATCTTGAATGATTGGTAAAGGGAAGAGTGCGACACATTCCTTCACAAACGGTATTTCATAATGTTTGTTCGGGGGCACACCGTGCTCTTCTTGCACTTTTGCAAGTTAGGTAGTAAAAGCGCCACAAGGCTACTACGCATAACTGCGTTCCTCTGGGAGATTGCTTTGAGAAATGGTTGCACATTCTGACCCGAACTTATACAGTGGTTAGGTTTGCTCCAGAATATGCGGTGCTTTTTTAGCATTTATGTTATGTAGATAATACTCCACCACAGGACGTTCTACGCATAACTGCATTCCTCACGGGAGGCATACTGAACTCTTCTTTGGTTTATGCAAATTAGCTAGTAAGGGTCGCCGTAAGGCTACTACGCGTAACTGCGTTCCTTACGGAGTTGAGGCATACCGTGCTCTTCTTGCATTTTTACAATTTAGGTAGAAAGGTGTCACAAGGCATACTACGCGCAACTGCGTCCCTTATGGGGGTAGAGGGACAGCGCAATCTTCTAATGAGGAAGAAAAAAGTGCTTGACGGAATGTATTTAGTAGTTTATAATAACTAAGTATTCACTTGGAGAGGTGTCCGAGCGGCTTAAGGAGCATGATTGGAAATCATGTGTGCGGTGATACCGTACCGAGGGTTCAAATCCCTCTCTCTCCGCCAAGGTTTAAAAGCGTTTATGCATTGCATAGGCGCTTTTATTGTTATATCTATTGTATTTTGTGGCAAGATGGTATATAATTAACTCAACAAAAGTTATAGTCCCCATTATAGGGTAAACAAAAAAGGACGGGTGCGACCGTCCTTTTTGCTTTATAAAATGTCTAGTATCTTACCGAAAAGAATGGTACAATAATTCCGTATGAGGAGGCGTTGTATGGATTTTTTATGGTTATTATTTGATGTCATCGGAACGATTGCTTTTGCCATATCGGGGGCTCTTTTGGGAGTTCAACGGCGGATGGATATTTTTGGCATCTTGATTTTAGCGTTGGTTACTGCTATTGGTGGCGGGATTGTACGGGATGTGATGGTAGGGCGTATACCGCCTACATCTTTGCAAACAGGATTATATATTTCAATCACGTTAATTACGGTGGGCATCATATTCATCATGTATCGTTATGGTTGGAATCGTTATATTGAAGGAAAAGGGGCAACAAAAGTATATCTGACAGCAGACGCCTTGGGACTGGCTTCTTTTACGGTGACTGGTGCAACAATTGGAATTACTGTAGATCCAGGTAATTTGGTGCTCACAGTTGTGCTCGGCGTGATTACTGCTGTAGGTGGCGGTATTATCCGGGATATTTTAGCGCATCGTACGCCTAGTGTTCTGAAAGAAGAAGTGTATGCTTTGCCTGCTCTATTAGGCAGTATTATATACTACGTGGTATGTGGTATAGGACATCAAATTATGGCGTCTTATGCAACATTCCTTATTGTTTTTATCATTCGCATGGTGGCGCTCGAATACCATTGGAATTTGCCCCGCATCGATCGGATTCATCGATGAATATAGTATTTGATACTATATATGTAATGTAGACTTTCAGTGGTATTGAAAGTCTACAAAATACAGGCTTATTACATGTAAAAAAGCTAGTTTGGGGTGGTATAGAAATTGAGAGTGAATGATTATATATGACGCCCAATTATCCATGTAATACTAGCCATAGTAAAAATATACAAACATATTTTTAAATGTATAGTAAGTTGAAGGCACTATTAAGTAAGAATATAAGTAGCAACCATGCTATATAATAGGAGAGATATAAGAAATGAGTAAACAATTATGGCGACGTAAGTTTGCTGTGATGGCTACAGCCGTTGCCACAGCGATACTGAGTCATGCAAGCACTGCAGAGGCTACGACGGTGCTGTATGTACCACAAGATGACCGTCCTGTGAGCTTAGCCTATACGGTGGCGACGGCTCAAGAGGCAGGATATACGGTGTTAACACCACCACAATACTATATTTCTGGACGAAACTTTCAAGGAAATGCAGAAGCCATGTGGAGATGGGTGGACGAGAATGTTAACAAAGCAGATGTGCTCGTATTAAGTACAGACTCCTTGATTTATGGTGGACTCGTAGATTCTAGAAAGCATAATTTAGATTTGCATACCTTGGAATATCGTGTGCGCCATATTGAAGACTTGCACAAAAAGTATCCTAATGTGCCAATCTATGCTTTTGGTACAGTGATGCGCTCTCCACGTGCTAGTGGAGGCGGTGTGGAGCCAGCTTATTATGATCAATATGGACCAACGATTTTCCGTATTGCTGCATTACAAGATAAATTAGACAGTCAAAAATTGACTCCAGATGAGCAAAAAGAATTGTTCATGTTACAAGCTACGGTGCCTGTGGAGTTTTTACAAGATTGGTTCCATCGTCGTCAAAAAAATATGGAAATCAACCGTCAGTTAATTGATATAACTAAAAAAGGCGTATTTAAATATTTTGCCTTAGGTCATGACGATACTAGTAGTTTATCTCAATCGGCTATGGAGGGGCGTTATTTACAAAAATATAGTAAAGGACTTTCTCCTACGCAATATGGTAGCTTCCCAGGAGCAGATCAATTAGGTTTATTATTGATTGCTCGTGACCATGTGGATCGCAATCACTTAACCCCTACCTTTGAGGTTATCTATCCATTAGGTGGTGGTGGCGAAACAGTGCCACACTACGAGGATCAAAAGGTAGAAAAAACAATTGCCGAACATGTAGTGGCTGTAGGTGGTACGATGAAAGCCAAAGGCAAACCATCAGTCCTACTAGCGGTGAATACGCCATTAGGTATGGTGACAGGTGAATCAGAAGCCTTTGAAAACTTTCCAATGATTTCTAGAAGTACTAATGAATTTTTAGATCACATTCAAGCGTCTATGAAGCAAGGGGTGCCTGTTAGCATTGCAGATATTGCTTACTCGAATGGGTCGGATAATACGTTAGTGTATGGACTGTACCAACGAGATTTACTGTATAAAGTAAGCGCTTATAATGGCTGGAATACGGCAAGTAATACTATTGGATATGCCATAGCACAAGGTATTTTAGGGGTGCACATGGATGACCAAAGTCATCGCGATATGTTGACACAACAATACTTGGATAACTGGGCATACCAAGCGAATATCCGTAAAGATGTGTATCGAATGCAAGACTCTATCCGCACAGATAATGTGAAATACACAGGTACGTTGAATGAAGCATTAGAAAGCTATTTAGGTGAACGAGTACAGGACTTTGCAGCTACGTACTTAAAATTAGACCCTCGTACTGTATCAGCTCGATTCCCATGGGGACGCTTGTTTGAAACTGATATCACCGTATATCGTGAACCTGTGGCTCCGTTACAAAAAGAATTACGCTTGCAACGTGAAGCGGCAGAACGAGCACGGCTAGAAGCAGAAGCTAAAGCAAAGGCGGAAGCCGAGGCAAAAGCGGCCAAAGAAAAATCAGAAGCTAAAAAGGTGAAACAAGCTCAATAATGTTACGTAATACAAGAAGAGGGGGCGTAGCCCCTCTTTTTTGGAGGAATTATGAGAAAACCAGCCATACCGGCTATCACTTATATGCGGGGTCTTTGTATGTTAGGTGTTATCGGTATCCATGTAGGGTCCTATGCCTTGGCAAACCCTGCGATTAACATACATCTATTAGGGTTATTAGAAATTGTATCACGATTTACCGTGCCTGCATTTTTCTTTTTATCCGCCTTTGGATTGTTTTATCATACATCGGTGGAGGATGAATTCTCTTACTCCAACTTTTTGCGCCGGCGTATACAAGTGGTACTCTATCCATATATTCTATGGACAATTTTATATACAGCCTATAATGCGGTGTTAGCTCATAGCGCCTGGGGATTGATGCCACATGTACTAGGACTGACTCTACTCTTTGGGAATGGTATGTACCATCTGTATTTCTTGGTGATCCTACTCTGGTTTTATGCATTGATGCCACTTTGGCGCTGGGCTCTACGGTTTATACTGAAAGCGCCTATTCTTAGTATGACGGTATTATTTTTTGTGCAAATGGCAGTGAACTATTGGTCATCTTATATGGCAGGTTCTGTGCAATTTTCACAAGAATGGTTACAGTATATCTTTAGCATGCGTCTCAATTATTTTGTAGGGTTTTATATATGGATTTTCCTATTAGGTGGACTATTAGCAGAACGATTTGATGCGATGATGGAATGGATCGACGACCATGGTTTCGGTGTTACAGTGGGATTTATCTTGTCTTTAGTGGCTATGTTAGGATCCTATTACTATGTGATGGCAGAGTGGGGATATACTCGGTTAGAGGCCATCTACACAGTGCATCAGCTGAGTCCACAAGGATTGGTTTACACAGGGATAGGATGTATCTTTTTTGTGTGGGCGTTCACCGTGTCATCCATGAGTGATATAGTGGAAACCTTTTGGATAGAACTGGGTAATGCATCCTATGGCATCTATTTAGTGCATCCATTTATGCTTATTCTATTGGATAAAGTACTGCAAATTGGTGGATTAGGATATACAACAACGACAGTGGTGCTTATGTATGTGAGTGCGGTTATCTTGTCATTTGGATTGACAAAAGAATTAGAGGGGTTGCCGAAACAAGTACGGGCTTATGTGTTAGGCAAATAAATCGTCGCTTGTTTCGCTATGCAGCCTGTGGCGTTTTTAACTGAATAGAGTGAAAGGGAAGAGCACGGTATACTCCTCACAAACGGTATTTCATAATGTTTGTTCGGAGCACACCGTGCTCTTCTTAGGGTATGTGCTATTTAAGCAATAAGCAACGCCACAAGGCTGCTACGCATAATTGCGCTCCTCAAGGAGGAGTTTGTAAGTGTTTGTTCGGAGCACCCCGTGATCTTCTTAGGATAGGTGCTATCTAGTTAATAAATGACACTACAAGGTTACTACGAATACTATATTCCTCAGAGATAGGGGTGAGTGTCATTTGCAACCTTGCGTTTTGCTTAGTTTGCTTTTGAATAGGATATGTACGTCTACAGAATATTTACTGTAAAAGATGTAGAATTTTATACTTGTCTGTACTATAATGAAGATAATACTTGATTCGTATGTATACTATGAGGTGTTACTATGAAAGAATTAACATATTTTAATGGTGAGATGGTAGAGTCTGGTGCCAAGGTGGTTAGTCTTGATGATAGAGGATATTGTTTTGGTGATGGTGTATACGAAGTAGTGCGTGTGTACAACGGACGTGCCTTTGCCTTTTCCTATCACCAAGATCGTTTGTATCGTTCTATGCGTGAAATGGATATTCCTGTGCGCATGCCTCCTGACGAGTTGCAAGAATTGCACGAAATTATGATTGAACAAAGTGAAATTACTGATGGATATATCTATTTACAGATTACTCGTGGGGTAACACCACGTCATCATGCGTTTGAACGTTCTAAATTAGAACCGCAAATGTATATGTTCATCAAGCCTATTACAACGGACTTAGGAGCCTTGCAAGAAGGTGTAAAAGCGATTACATTACCAGATGAACGTTGGGCTCGTGTGGACATCAAAACACTAAACTTAATTCCAAATATTTTGGCACAAACGAAAGCTGAGAAAAAAGGTGCCTATACAGCTATTTTGGTGCGTGATGGAATCGTTACAGAAGGGGCTACCTCTAATGTATTCGTTATGAAAGATGGTGTATGTTATACGCATCCAGCTGATCATCATATTCTAAAAGGTATCACTCGTCAGTTAGTAGTGACTCGTGTTGCACCGACGGCAGGGATTACGATTATTGAACGCGAATTTGATGAAGCTTTCCTAAAAGATGCAGACGAGATTTTCTTTACTGATACTATTGGTGGTATTATTCCGATTACAACCTTAAACCGTGAGCCTGTAGGTGATGGAAAACCTGGCAAAGCGGCAAAAGTATTAGCTGAACAATTACAACATTTAATGGAAGAAGGGTTAGCATAATGTCAGTCAAAACGATAACAGGAAGTGCCTTGATCTTAGCCATTGCTTTGCTAAGTCAAGGATTTCTTCGTATGATTATTCCTATGCACGGATTAGTGCAATTTTTAGTGGGCTCCATTGTAGGTGCTTGTACGGCACTGGCTACATGGCGGTATGGTTTGTGGAGTGGATTCGTAGTGGCTTGTGTGACGCCGATTATGGCGTTCTTGCAAGGTATGTTGACCATACCTTTATTTGTACCTGTGGTGGCTATTGGTAGTATGGCATATGCAATCACTGTGAAAGTATTAGGTACAAAGCGTGTGTGGATGACTGCGATTACAGGTGCTATTGTGAAAAGTGTAGTTCTTTATGGACTATTCTTGGCGCTGTTCCAATTGATGCCAGGCATTCCTGAAGCCATGCAAAAAGGAATATTATTCAGTATGGGGTGGCCACAGTTAATCACAGGTACTTGTGGTGTGTTCCTAGCAGCTTTCATTGCAAAACGTGGTGGGATTGTTATAAAGAGTTAATACTTCTAAATATAAAGTTATAATTTGAAACTATAACAAACGATAGGCAAGCAATATAGTGGGAATTATTGACAGTCTGTCTACTCACATTGTACAATTTATGCATACCCAAGAGCTCTTAGGTTACTGAGAGCTCTTATTTTATTTAGTTTGAAAAGGAGAGGATTTCATGATAGAACTTAAACAGATTCAAAAAATCTATGAAGGTGCTGTCCGCGTGGAAGCCTTGAAAGAAATTAATGTGACTATACAAGAAGGCGAAATTTTTGGTGTCATCGGTCAATCTGGTGCCGGTAAATCCACCTTGATTCGCTGTATTAATATGTTGGAACGTCCTACATCTGGATCCGTTATTGTGGACGGTGTAGATTTAACAAAGCTGAACACGGCTGAATTACGTGAAGAACGTAAACATATTGGTATGATTTTCCAACACTTTAATTTGCTTTCATCCCGCACAGTTTATGAAAACGTGGCATTCCCATTGGAATTACAAGGATTGTCAAAAGATGAAATTAGAGAACGTATTTTACCAATTCTAGATATTGTAAAATTGTCGGATCGATTAGACAATTATCCATCTCAATTGTCTGGTGGTCAGAAACAACGTGTTGGTATTGCTCGTGCCTTAGCTAGCAATCCGAAAGTGTTGTTATGTGATGAAGCTACATCTGCACTTGACCCGCAAACGACTAAATCTATTTTGGCATTGTTGAAAGATATCAACCGTCGATTGAATTTAACGATTGTGTTAATCACTCATGAAATGAATGTCATCAAGGAGATTTGTGATCGTGTAGCCGTTATCGAAGGTGGTACGATCATTGAAGAAGGTCCTGTTGTAGATGTGTTCACAGAACCAAAAGAAGCAACGACAAAAGAGTTCGTGTCTGCTATTATCAGCCATGATTTACCAGAAGATGCATTGGCTCACTTAACATTAAATGAAAGTTGGGTTGAAGGAGCCAATCCGATTGTACGATTGACTTTCAAAGGCAATGTAACAGATGAACCTGTAGTGGCAAGCATCATTCGTAAATTCGATACAGATGTGAGCATCTTATTTGGTGGTGTAGATTACATTCAAGATATGAGCTTTGGTCATTTGATTGTAGAATTAAAAGGCGAGCGTGCTAAATCAGAAGCTGCCATCAACTACTTACATAATTTACCAATTGGAAGCGAGGTGATCGGTTATGTCACAGCAAATCATTAATTTATTGATACAAGGTTTCTTGGAAACAGTACAAATGACAGTGATTTCCACTGTGGTAGCCGTTCTAATCGGTGTTCCTTTGGGTGTTATCTTGGTCATCACCAGTCGTGGTCATATCATGCAAAATGAAGGCCTTAACAAAGTGTTAGGAGCTATTGTGAATGCTACACGATCTATTCCTTTCATCATTTTGATGGTAGCCATCATTCCATTTACACGGTTAGTGGCAGGTACATCTATCGGGACTACTGCAGCCTGTGTGCCTTTGACCTTAGCAGCCATCCCATTTTTGGCTCGTTTAGTAGAAACAGCCATCAAAGAAGTGAATGGCGGTGTTATCGAGGCAGCGCAGTCCATGGGGGCTACACCATTACAAATTATTTGGAAAGTGTTGTTGCCTGAAGCATTGCCTACATTAATTGATAATATTACTGTACTCATCGTTAACTTAATCAGTTATTCAGCGATGGCAGGTGCTATTGGTGGTGGTGGTCTTGGTGACATTGCCATCCGCTATGGTTATCAACGATTCCAAGGTGATGTTATGTTAGCAACTATCATCATTTTAATTGTATTAGTACAAGTTATTCAAAGTTTAGGGGACTACCTATCCCGCAAAGTAAATAAAAAATAAAGGAGATAGTCATGAAGAAAATTTTAGTTGGCTTATTGGCCATTGCATCTTTAGTGCTTCTATTAGCAGGATGCGGAAAAGAAGAAGCAAAACCAGCAGCAGATGCACCTATTAAAGTAGGTGTTACAGCAGGTCCGCATGCAAAAGTGATGGAGTTTGTAAAACAAGAAGCAGCCAAACAAGGATTGAATATTGAAGTTGTTGAATTCAGCGATTACATTCAACCAAACATTGCCCTAGATCAAAAAGAGTTGAATGTAAATTCTTACCAACACCAACCATTCTTGGATAATATGGTAAAAGATAAAGGGTTAAAAATTCAATCCATCGGTAAAACAATCTTGTTGCCAATGGGTATTTACTCCAATAAATACAAAGATTTGAAAGACGTACCTAATGGTGCGACTGTAGCGATTCCAAATGACCCAACAAATGGTGGTCGTGCTTTATTGTTATTACAACAAGCAGGCTTAATTACATTGAAAGATGGGGGCAGTGTTAAATCTTCTGTAGCAGATATTACTGGCAACCCTAAAAACTTAGAAATTCGTGAGTTGGAAGCAGCGCAAATCGCTCGTTCTTTAAATGACGTAGATGTAGCAGCAGTGAACACTAACTATGCAATCCCAGCTGGTTTGAATCCACAAAAAGATGCAGTTGTAGTGGAAAGCATTGACTCTCCATATGCTAATGTAATAGCGGTTCGTACAGATGATGTAAACAATGAAACATACAAAAAATTGTTGTCTATTTACCAATCTGAACCAGTACGTAAATTCATTCAAGAAGAATTCAAAGGATCCATTGTCCCAGCATTCTAAGTGAATGAAAGCAAAAAAGAAACATAAAACAGAGGCTAGTTGATGAACTATTATCAACGGCCTCTGTTTTTTGTATAAGAATGAAGAATTTATGATATATGTATGGTATTTCCTATGGTATAATGGTAGTGAAATAAAGTACATTCCGAATAGAATTATGAAGGAGTAAAAGATTGAATCAAAAACTTAAGAATCCAATACACGACCAATTGTTTCGAGCAGTCTTGTCTTTGGAGACATTAGAAGAATGTTATGAATTTTTTGAAGATATTTGTACCATCGGAGAATTAAAATCTATTTCTCAACGGCTGGAGGTAGCGAGACTATTGAAAGCGGGCACAGGGTACGATCAAATCGTAGAACTCACAGGTGCTAGCACAGCTACCATAAGCCGTGTAAAACGGTGCTTGAATTATGGTGCTGATGGATATAATAAAATTTTACCGCGTATTGAAGCATAAGAGGAAGACATCAAAGTGATGTAGTTAAGAAAGGAGGGCTCATACCATGGAAGGCGATTTGCTCATAGGTATTATATTATTTTTTGCAGGGGCCCTAGCAGGATTTATTGACTCCATTGTTGGAGGCGGTGGATTGATTTCATTGCCTGCATTGATGCTGACGAATATGCCGGTGGCCATGTGTTTGGGGACGAATAAACTGTCCAGCGTATTTGGATCAGGGACGGCAATGATTAACTTTGCTAAAAATAAGTTGGTAGACTGGGGCTTTGTAAAACGAATTATGCCGTTTACGCTTATTATGTCCATGATCGGTGCGTATATAGCAGTCTATGTTCCAGGTACATTTTTAAAACCACTTATCATTGTATTGTTGCTAGCTGTATTCATTGTGGTGCTTACCAAAAAAGATTGGGGTGCCATAGCACAAGTAGAGCGTAAAACAGGATGGAAATTAATTGCCTATCTAGCAATGGCCATTATCATTGCTTTATACGATGGATTTCTTGGCCCTGGTACAGGGATGTTTTTAATATTTTATTTCTTGTTTATGGGCTATGACTTTTTAGGGGCTTCGGGAAATGCTAAAGTGTTAAATACGGTAAGTAATTTTGGGTCTTTATTAGTGTTTATCTATATGGGTCAGGTCAATTATGGCTATGGATTAGCCGTGGCAGTAGGTCAAATTATTGGTGCCACTGCAGGATCGAAGTTAGCCATGGTGAAAGGCGCAGGACTAGTACGATTTTTATTTATTACCATGTCTTTGACGATGCTAACGAAATTGACCTATGACTATTTACTTTCACTAGGAATTATATAGTAGGGGTGACTATGCAAAAGTTTAGTGATAATCAAGTAGCGTTAATCAGTGGTGGTACATCCGGCATTGGATTTGCTACAGCAGAATTACTGTTAAAGCAAGGTTGGTGCGTTGTTATCAATGGCCGCAATGAATGGGATGGACAAGAAGCGGTCGTTAAATTGCGTCGTATTTCCTCAAAAGTTCGATTTGTACAAGGCGATGTGAGCAAGGTTATGAATTGTCGTCGTATTGTAGAAGATACGATTCGCTTATTTGGCAATTTGAATGCGTTAGTAACGGCAGCTGGCTATTATGAAGAACGATTGCTAGAAGATGTGGATGAGCAAAATTTTGATGAAATGTTTGGAACCAATGTGAAAGGTACGGTCTTTTTATGCCAAGCAGCAGCACCGTACTTGAAACAAGTTCATGGTAGCATCGTGACCATCTCTAGTGATGCAGGTCTACAAGGGAATGTAGCGTGCACTGTGTACGGAGCATCCAAAGGGGCTGTGGTGAGCTTTACGAAGTCACTGTCCTTAGAAATGGCGCCACATCGTGTCCGCGTAAATTGTGTATGTCCTGGTGATGTAGATACATCATTAGTAGCGAAACAATTGGCCAATGAACCTTCTGGGGATATTGTAAAAGCTAAGGAAGAGATGGCACTGCACTATCCATTGGGACGAATTGCACAACCCAAAGAAGTGGGAGAAGTCATTGCTTTTCTCATCAGTGAGAAAGCCTCTTTCGTGACGGGGGCCGCTTGGACTGTAGATGGTGGATTAACAAGTTGGTAATTCATACGGAAATTTGATACAATAAGGGTAATCAGTACATTGACACATACATATTTTGTGGTAAGTATAGGAGACAAATATGGAACAGTTGGAATACAATAATGAAACACTTGCTCAAGCAACGAATGTACAAGAAGAAGTAGAAATGATTTGTCGTTGGGCTGCGGCTCGTGCAGCTGGCATTGCGGCATTACCAAAGTTTAATTATGCAGGTTTATTAGCTAATGATGTGTATATGGTATCCCGCATTGCTAAAGTCTATGGCGTATGCCCTGCTAAAGAGGGTATTACGGGATTTTTAGTAGGTCTTGGTGGCAGTGCTGTGGCAGCCTTGGTATGTACGATTGTGCCAAGTATCATTCTTCGTGTTCCTGTGGCAGCGGCCATTACTTACGGCGTAGGTAAAATGGCTGCCAAATGGATTGAAGATGGTATGCCAACATGCCCTAATTTTGAGGCTTATCGACAACGGTTAGTAGATATTTATGAATATAACAAAGAAACAGTGATCACATTGGCTAATACACCACTTCGTGATAAACCATTAGGCAATGAAAGTGTAGACTTCTTAGAAGATGTTCATGTATCTGGTAACGAGTATTTAGCAAGTGCGAAAGGATTTGCAAGTTCCTTTGTAGGCGCTGATTTATTGGCTAATATGGGTGCTGTGAAAGACCTTGCAGTAGGAGCCGTCTCTATCTTGGCAGCGACTGTGAAAGACGCCTTAGAAAAAAGTGGTAATGAAGAATTACTAGATAATGCTCGTCACGCTGCAAAAGGCGTTGGATCCTTACTTAAAATTTTAGCGACCGAAGCATTATCTTTAACAGGAGCCGCAGCAAGTACATCGGCTTCCAAAGCAAGTGTATATACAAAAGCAGCCTATGAAAAAGCAGATACTGTGCGACAAACATTAAATGACTCTTTACAGACTACCGTAGAACCAGTAGTAGAAAAAGCGACGGCTGTGATGCAAGATGTAAAAGAAGTAGTAGAACCAAAATTACAACAAGTCAAAGAAGCAGTGGAGCCAACATTACAGCAAGTAGAAGAAAAAGCTTCTGAACTAACAACAAAAGCAATTGATCAAGCACAAGAAACGGTGCAAGATATTCGTGAAAAAGCAGAAGTTGTAAAAGAAACAGCTGTAGAATTGGCGGAACAAACAAAAGAGAAAGCCATTGATTTAGCAGAACAAGCAAAAGATAAGTTCAAACGGTAATCAGCGAGGTCATCATTATGAATATTTTAAAACTCCTTAAGTATGGAAAAAACTTTACATCTGATGCCTTTATGTCCACTGTGAATCGCATGGGCCGCAATATTATGTTTGCACGAAAAGCAGTTATGTTATATTATTGTTTACGTGATAAAGACACACCAAAATTTGTAAAAGCTGTCATTGCCGGGGCTTTGGGTTATTTAATTTTGCCTATCGACTTTATTCCAGATAGTGTACCAGGTCTTGGATGGGTAGATGATGTAGCCATCTTGGCGATTGCTATGAAAGTGGCTAATCGGTATATTAAGGCTTCTCATAAAGAACAAGCACAAAAATTCGTGCCTATTGGATCAATTGAGTAATGAGTAAAAGGGGCTCTTTGGAGCCTCTTATTGCATAGGAAAGGTAGTATACGATGATTTCTACGTCACTACGTGTCCGATTTTATGAAACGGATATGATGGAGATTGCTCATCATACCAACCATTTACGGTGGTTTGAAATGGGCCGAATTGAATATTTCCGCCGCTGTGGCATTAGTCTATGGGACATGATGCAAGAGGGCATCGTCTTTCCTATTACAAAAGTGAGCTGTGAGTATAAGGAAGTGGCACGTTTTGACGATGTATTGCGGGTAGAATTAACAGTGGCCTCATTGTCGAGGGCTCAATGTACTTTCACCTATCGGATTATCCGTGAAAGTGACGGAGCTCTCATTTGCACAGGGGAGACGCAAAATGTATTTACCGCTAAGGAAACGGGAAAAATTATTCGATTGCCAGACATATTTTTCAAGCCCATGAAAGCCGTAGCAGAGGAGGAGTAGGGAATGTCGCCCATACAGAAGGAATTGCCTATTGGAGTCTTCGACTCTGGCATCGGTGGATTGTCTGTATTATCTGTGCTTACACAGGAATTTCCAGAAGAAGATTTTATTTACGTTGGAGATAGCGCAAATAATCCAGTAGGAAATAGACCCATTGAGGAAATTGAAGGCATTGCTACAACTATTGCAGAATTTTTAGTGGCACAGCCGGTGAAATTACTAGTGATCGCATGTAATACGTTTTCTGTGGTGGCTTTGGACAAGTTATCCAAACGATTTGATGTACCTATTGTGGGGATGTCACAGGGGATTCATGATGCACTGCGCATCAAAGTCAAACAGAAACGAAAAGGCCCCTTAGGTATTATGGCTACCGTAGCGACTATTAATAGTCATAAACATATGGATGCGGTACATAGTTTAAAACCTCATGTAAAAGTTCTAGAACAAGGCTGTAAAGATTTGGCAGCCTGTATTGAGGAAGGGCATTTAGATGATGATTTGCTTCGGAGTTGTGCCAAAGAGTATGTACAACCATTAGTAGAGGCAAATGTAGAAGTCGCCATCTTAGGTTGCACTCATTATCCGTTAGTAGAATCTGTATTGCGAGAACTCACGGATGATCGCATTTGCTTTGTAGACCCTGCGTGGGAAACATCAGATGCAGTGGGAGCCATTTTGTACAGCGAAGACCTAGAACAAAGTACAGGACGGATAGGCTCAATTCAAGTTTGTGTCACAAGTCATGCAGATCGAGTGACTCCTATCGTACAAGATATTTTCAAGGATACTAGCTTAGAAGCTAAGCTCATTACTCTATAGGAGGAAGTATGTATATTTACACATTAATAGACACCCTAGTGTGGATTGCTTGTATCATTGCCATCATATATATTGCGTATCGCATCTTTGCATGGCGACAAGGCAATGAAGAGATTGTGATTATGGTAAAGCGCCGTACTCCATTCGTCGTAGAAGATATTAGTTTTGACCAAGTGGTGTTATCTACGGATATTCCATTTGTGAACAGAGGAAAACAATACGGAACTATCATGGATATGTTCCCTCGTCATTTATTGCCACAAGAACAATTTGACAATGTGCGAATTCAATCTTGGTTGACCGATGCGAAAGCCGAACGGCATGATGGCTATTGGGAAGCCTTGGTGTATAAGCAAAGACAAGGCAGTACCATTCGTTTGCGGATTGTTATGACCGCTAATAGTGGCAATATTCGTAAAGACTTAGTGGGATTCCCTGATATGCCTATCGATATTTACCATCAAGTGGTAGGTCGCGAGGCATACCGTATTTCAAAAACTAGAATCACTCTAACTGCAGAAGAGTTAGAAGTAGCGATGCGTAAATAGGAGGTATATCATGGCAGAATTAGAACTTTTACCAATCCCTACGCGCATTTTAACGAATAAAGATGATATCGTAGAGGCTATCGTAGAATTTGCAGGACCCTATATTGGACCAGAAGACATTGTGTGTGTAGCAGAATCTGTAGTGGCTATCACCCAAGGAGAATTCACACGTCCAGAAGATTTAAAAGTATCTTGGCAAGCTAAATTTTTAAATCGCTTTATCCATCCAGATGGATCTATGGCATCTGTGTATGGTATGCAGGCGGCTATGGATAAAGAAGGGGAATGGAAAATGATGTTTGCCTTCTTCTGTGGCGCCGTTGCGAAAGTGTTCAAAAAATCTGGCGTGTTCTATCAAATGGCACGTACTGCATCTTTAACAGATGATGTAACAGGCACCATGCCCCCATTTGATAAATGCATTGTATATGGACCAAAACAACCACATGCAGTAGCCGATGCTATTATGAAAGCAACAGGAGCTTATGGGGCTTGTGTGGCAGATGTGAATGATTTAAAACGAGCTGCTATTTTAGGCCATAGCCGTGGATTAAAACCACAACAAATTGCGCAAATTTTGATCGATAATCCATTTGGCAATGATAGCCAAATGACGCCGATTGTGGTGATTAAAAATTATGCTTCTGTGTCTAAGCGAAGAGTCTAAAGCGCATTGGAATCATGACAATATTGCATGTCGTTCATAGAAGATAAAAATTGTTGATACTTGTGCTTGCAAATTGAGCGGTATCAGCGTATACTGAAAGGGAACTTTGGGGAGCCTCATGGCTGAGAGTAAACGAATGTTTTGACCCATAACCTGATTTGGATAATGCCAACGTAGGATAAGTTTGATTCGTCATACCGAGGACATCCAAGAGGATGTCCTTTTTTGTATCTTTTATAGATGATGTCGTATATGGATACAGATTGAAGGTGCATCTAGTGGATGTACAAGTGGAACAGAATAGTGAGACGATAGAGTGCTACAGCATGAAGGGGCATACCACCGCGGGTATGGTTTTTCGTGCTGTTTTTTTATACTAGTATGTGATGAAGGATCCCGTACAGGTGATTGGCGGTATACTAGTTTTGAAATGTATATATAGCAAATGCTATAGTTAGGAGGATATGATGAAAGTAAATGGAACAACCTATCATTATGAAGGACAAACAGTACAAGAAGTGCTGACAGCCTTAGCGTTTCGCATGGATCGCATCGTAGTGGAATATAATGGGAAGATTCTTTCTAAAGCAGATTGGGAATCCACTCGTGTTAGTGCTGCGGACACAATGGAAGTAGTAACCTTTGTAGGAGGTGGCTAAATGGTATCCTTACAAGATAAAAAAGTATTGCTCATCGGTGTGGGTGGTGTTGGTTCTCATGTGGCAGTGGCATTGTGCCGTGCCGGAATTGGACAACTAGAAATCGTAGACTTCGACGTTGTGGATGAGAGTAATCTAGGCCGTCAATACTATGACGTGAATGATGTAGGAGTGTTGAAAGTAGAGGCTATGAAAGGTCACCTGAATCGGATGAATCCAAACTGTGAAGTCATCGTTCATAATGAATGCCTCACGCCAGAGCGATTATCTGAATTAATCGATGGCTATGACATGGTCGTAGAAGCAGTGGATAAAGCGGTCACAAAAGCGTGGATGACAGAAGTTGTTTTAACTCATCCTACAGAACCTTTGCTAGTAGGTTGTTCTGGTATGGCTGGTTGGGGCGATAGTAATGGAATACGCCGTGAACGAAGACACCATCGCTGGTACTTATGTGGTGACGGTGTGAGTGATATCGATTCTATTGGAAAAATTACTGCCGCTCGTGTTATGGTTTGTGCCGGCCATATGGCAAATGCGGTCATTCAACTATTACATGGAGAAGATATTGATTAAGGAGGAATCTATGACACTTTCAGTACAAGATATGGAAACACAAGACACATGGACTTTAGGGGGACATACATTACACTCTCGATTTATCTTGGGATCTGGCAAATTTTCTATCGACTTAATTGAAGCTGTCCTAGAAGAAGCAGGGGCAGAAATGATCACCTTAGCATTGCGTCGTGCGGTTGGTGGCGAAGTAGAAAATATCTTAGATGCCATTCCAAAAGATACTATCTTAATCCCTAACACAAGTGGCGCCAGAGATGCGGAAGAAGCGGTGCGCATTGCACGCTTATCCCGAGCTACAGGTTGTGGAGATTTTGTAAAAGTAGAAATTATGAAAGATTCTAAATATTTGTTGCCTCACAATGGAGAGACGATTAAAGCAACGGAGATCTTAGCTAACGAAGGATTTATTGTTTTACCGTATATGTATCCAGATTTAGAAGTAGCTCGTGATTTAGTCAATGCTGGTGCCGCAGCAGTGATGCCTTTAGCTGCCCCTATCGGATCTAATCGTGGATTACAGACGAAGGAATTTATCAAAATTTTAGTAAATGAAATAGACTTGCCTATCATCGTAGATGCTGGTATCGGAGCTCCCTCCCAAGCAGCAGAAGCGATGGAAATGGGCGTAGCTGCGATTATGGCGAATACCGCCGTAGCCTCTGCGGGCCATATTCGAGGTATGGCAAAGGCTTTTGGCTTAGCTATCCAAGCAGGACGATTGGCATATTTGTCAAAATTAGGACCAACCCTTGAAACAGGCGGTACTGCTTCCTCTCCATTAACAGGATTTTTGCGATGATTGCAATCATATCTCTTATATATTGATATATAACACATATATATGAGATATAAGAAATAGTGAATACTTATGAAAATACTGAGCTAAATTGATGAATGTAGCTCAGCGATTGCAGTGTCAGGAAAGGAGCGCCTATGTCTAGTACCACCAGATATCATATAGACGATCCATGTTGGAAATATCGCCCTCATATGGATCAAATTGAAAGTCCCATTTTAGAAACAGTGTTAGAAGAACGTGAACAATATACGTACGACCACTATACAGCAGATGACGTGCGCCGTGTGTTGCAAGAAGATACTATTGACTTAGAAGGGCTGAAAATTTTGTTATCTCCTGCAGCAGAGCCTTTTTTAGAGGACTTGGCGGAGAAAGCGAAAACTGTAAGAACAAGATACTTTGGTAATTCTGTGTACTTGTTTACGCCGTTATATATTTCAAATTATTGTGATAACCTATGCGTGTATTGTGGCTTCAACTGTAAAAATCAGATTCATCGTGCCAAATTAGACGAAGAGGGCATTGAGGAAGAGTTAAAAAACATTGCCAAAACAGGATTACAAGATATTCTAATTTTGACTGGGGAAAGTGAACGTCACAGTCCGATTTCGTACATTGGTCGTGCCTGTGAATTAGCAAAAAAATATTTCAAAGTAGTAGGCGTAGAAATTTACCCTGCCAATATAGATGACTATGCGTACTTACGAGAATGCGGTTGCGATTATGTAACGGTATTCCAAGAAACGTATAATTGGGAAAACTATAAAACATTGCATTTGTTAGGCAATAAGAGTATCTTTCCATACCGATTAGAAACGCAGGAACGGGCTTTACGTGGAGGTATGCGGGGAGTAGGCTTAGCTGCCTTATTGGGATTGGATGACTTTCGAAAAGATGCCTTTGCCACAGCCTTGCATGCACATTTGTTACAACGTGCCTATCCGCATGGAGAAATTAGTATTTCATGCCCACGTTTGCGCCCTATTGTTAATGATGAGACCATCAATGCAGGGGACGTAGGAGAAGCACAATTATTACAAGTTATCTTGGCGTATAGACTTTTCTTACCTTATGCCAATATTACTATTTCTACTCGTGAAACAGCACGATTCCGTAACGGAGTCTTACCATTAGCAGCGACGAAACTTTCAGCAGGTGTCAGTACAGGCATCGGTGAACATTCCTCAGAAGAAAAGAAACAGGAGGAAGGGGATGCACAGTTTGAAATTGCCGATAGTAGAACCGTAGCGGAAGCGATGGAAGACGTAAAAGCCTTAGGGATGCAAGTAGTGATGAGTGATTATATCGATGTGCTCTATGAAGAAAAATAACCAATCCATAGATACCTTAGTGTTGATTACGAACCGACAGTTGTTGAAAGATGACGTGAGTCTAGCCACATATGGTACAGCACTGTCTAAGGGAGTAGAAAGATTACAAAAGTATGGTAAACATTTTATTTATAATATTGGAAAAAATAGTTTGCCATGTGATATGCATAAAGCATATGAATCTACAGTAGCAGCAAATCTCGATAGCAATAGATTGTTTAAGCGAGGAGTAGATAGTGTTGAAATGGACAGATGGATGAGAAATCACCACAATCTGTACACATTATGCCGTGACACAGACCTACCCTTTGAAGAGTATCTCCAACTCTGCGATGTTATAGGCAGTACCATAGTATACCATGGAAAAGTCATTACTAATCGAGTGCAATTAGAGATTATCTTAAATAGACAACCACGAATCCATATGCCTACCAATCTAATACGACATTGGCAATTCGAACAAGAAGAGCTGTGGAACACATTCCAAAGCTATTGGAATAGTATCACAGTATGGAGTACCGTCCACAACGAAGACGATATCGAGTTGTTAGCATCTCTAGGAATCCCGAATTTGGAGTGCGTCTTAATTAGCCCTATCTTTCCTACACCATGCAAAGAAGGACATCCTGGGATTGGTGTTAGCAGAGGGGAAGTATTATTACAACAAATGCAGAATCATTACCCATATGTCCAAGGCATTGCTTTGGGTGGCATTCACGAATACAATTATCAAAAGTGTTTGCAACATTCTTTCACTGGCGTAGCTATTATGTCTGATTTCATGAAGCAAGTGCATAACCATATATAGATATAAGAACGCCATACACTTCGGAGCAAATCTCAGTGGAACGTAAATTTGTGGAGAAGTGTATGGCGTTCGCTCCTTACGTTCTAGGCACAAAAGCGGGAAAAGAACGCCATATACAGCGGAGCACTCTCAGTGGAACGTAAATTTGTGGAGAAGTGTATGGCGTTCGCTCCCTAAGTTCTGGGCACGAAAGCGGAGAAAGAACGCCATATACAGCGAAGTTTGCAAAAGCGTCCTCAATCCTGTAAAATAGATAGGTAAAGATCATAAGGAGGAGCTATGTTACTGTCAATTGTTGTTCCCGTGTATAATGAGGAAGATAATATTCAAAAATTTTATACTACAGTCAAAGATGTATTGCACACTCTTGACTATGACCATGAAATTATTTTCGTCGATGATGGGTCCAGTGATGATAGTGCAGGCATGCTACGATATATTGGTAATCAAGATCCAAAAGTAAAGGTCTTGTTGTTGGCGCGAAACTTCGGTCATCAATTAGCCTTAACATGTGGATTAGATTACGCCCAAGGTGATGCGGTCATTACGATGGATGGAGATATGCAACATCCACCAGAGTTGATTCCAGAACTAGTCAAACATTGGGAAGCAGGTGCAGATGTAGTACGCACCATTCGCGATTCCACAGAAGATGCTAGTTGGGCAAAAGCTTTCACATCGAAATACTATTACAAAGTGCTTAACAAATTAGCTAATGTTCCTATTGTGGAAGGTGGTTCCGATTTCCGATTGATGAATCGTAAGTCTCTAGAAACTTTGAAATCCTTCCGAGAACATGGCAGATTTTTACGGGGTATCGTAGGCGACTTAGGGTTCGTGCAACATGAATTTCACTTCGTAGCGCCCCCACGTTTTGCAGGTACTTCCAAATTTAGCGTAAAGAAAATGATGCGCTTTGCCTTAGATGGGATTACAGCATTTTCTCGAGTGCCTTTGCGCTTAGCCTTATATATCGGTTTGCTATGCGGACTGCTCAGCCTGATTATGATCGGACATATATTGTTCGTTCACTTCTTCTCTGATAATGTAATCAGTGGTTGGTCTACCTTAGGGGTGGCTATCTTCTTCTTAGGTGGAGTGCAACTGGTAGGCATTGGTATCATTGGAGAATATGTGGGACGAATTTTTGAAGAAGTCAAACAACGACCGTTATATTGGGTGAAAGACACCATAAACTGTCATATAGAAGACAAATAATCGTATATAAGAGAGGAGTCCTATGACGAGTAAAAAGAAACAATACCTGGCAGTCGCTCTATTAGTAGGCTTTTTAGGTACTAGTGTACAAGGAGCTTATCAATATGGTGATGCAGGCAATGAAATTCTTGGTATTCAAAAGAAACTCATCGCTGCTGGTTATAAAGCTAGAGAAACTAGCGAATATGATGCAAACACAAAGTGGGCTGTTAGATTATTCCAAAAAGATAATGGATTAACGGTAGACGGTATATTAGGGGCAGTGACCTATAAAAAATTGATGGGTAAACCATTGCCAGCTAAGACTAATACAGTATCTAAGAAGAAAGAAATTTCAGAAAAAGATGCAGTTCTATTATCTCATATCGACTCAGGTAGACACTCAGAATCTACAGCTATTACATCTGAGGTGAAGCATAAAAAAGGCAAAGCCTCTGCTCCACAAGGGCTGACTTTCAAAAAGAAAGGCAAAACATACAAAGGATTCGAGGTTGGACATCAACCTGTATCTGGCAATGTGAAAGAGATTTTGACCTATGCCAATACGTTTACAGGAGTGCCTTATAAATTTGGTGGCACAACACCAGCAGGCTTTGATTGCTCTGGATACATTCGCTATGTATTCCAAAAGATTGGTTACGATTTACCACGTCAAGCTGATGAACAGTATACAGTGGGTAAAAAAGTGGAGAAAAGCAATTTACAACCGGGTGATTTAGTGTTCTTTGAAACCTATGAACCAGGGATTTCCCATTCTGGTATTTACATCGGAGATGGACAATTCATCAGTGCCACATCTAGTAGTGGAGTAGCCGTAGCAGATATTGACGATAGCTACTGGGGACCACGCTATGTAGGGGCAAAACGCGTACTATAACACACAAGCTGTAATGATGATGTCATTACAGCTTTTGCCATATATGCGATAAGTTGAAACATAAAGGAGTTAACTATGACGCACGCAGGCATTCATATACAAGATGTACAATTTTCCTATGGATCGCAGACGGTGATCCATAATATGACAATTACCATTCCCAAAGGCGAGTTTGTGCTGGTAGTGGGACCTAATGGATCTGGGAAAACCACGTGGCTTCGTATGGTAGCAGGACTATTAGAACCGACAGCAGGACATCTTTGTTTAGATGGTATTAGTCCAAAAGAGGCGCAAATGAAAGGGCTCATTCATTTAGTGCCACAAATTTATAACAAGAATGCAGCCCAATTTCCAGCTACCGTAGAAGAGGTAGTGGGACTAGCTTTATTTCATGTGCCGAAACAAGATAAAAAAAATCGCATCTTAGAGGCTTTGGAATTAGTAGGAATGCAAGACTTTTTAAAGCGCCGTATTGGTGAGCTCAGCGGTGGTCAACAACAACGTGTAATGTTAGCTCAAGCCTTAGCGCGCAAACCAAACTATATCTTATTGGATGAGCCTACAAGTGGTATCGATTACGAAACCAGTAAAAAAATTTATGAAGTGTTGCGCGCTCTAAAGCAAGAAAATATTACGGTCATCATGGTCACTCATGATGTGACGGAAGCTATGGAAGTGGCAGATACAATTTTATGTGTGGATGGACATGCTTGTTACTATGGACCTTGCAAAGGATTTATGGAAAGTCATCAAGGATCTCGTTTGGCATGGCATATAGGAGGTTAAGATGGATATTTTATCCTATACATTTATGCAACGTGCCTTTTTAGCAGGCCTTATCGTGGCGCTCATGTGTCCCTTAATCGGTATGTTCATCGTTATCAAACGACAATCCATGCTCGGTGATGGATTAGGGCATATTGCCTTCGCTGGTGTGACGGGAGCATCCTTACTGAAAGTATACCCTCCATTAGGTGCTGTTATATTGACCGTACTGTCTGCGATGGGCATAGAACTAGTGCGTCGTTATCAAAAACAATATGCAGATATGATTATGGCACTATTCTTTTATGCAGGCTTAGCTTTGGCCATTGTATTTTCCACGATGGTAAAAATGCCTAGTACAGGATTGTTGAATTTTTTATTTGGTAGTATCTTGACGGTCACTATGACAGATATCTATGGCATTGGTGTTGTGGCAATAGTTGTGGGAATCATCATGAAATTCGTGTATCACTCCTTGATGCTCACATCCTTTGATGAGGAAATCGCTCGTACCGTAGGTATCAATGTGAATCGTGTGAACATGATCTTCGCCATCTTAACAGCTCTTGTAGTTGTGATGGGGATGACCGTAGTAGGAATTTTATTAATTAGTGCGCTTATGATTGTGCCTGTTGCATCCGCTCATTTATGGAAACGAGGCTTTAAAGAAACTTGGGGCATCGCTACTGTATATTCAGTTCTATCCGTTGTTGGTGGACTATGTAGCGCCTTTTGGTTAGACTTTGCACCAGGGGGGACGATTGTACTCACAGCTATTGGACTTTATGTGATTACATTTTTTGTAAATTTGGTGAAATGTAGATAGTAATACAATATAACATCAGTATTGAAAGTATCGTCATCATATATACGTCAATGACCATACCTAAATGCATACTTTCATCAAAATCTGTGGTATAATAAAGGCAATAGACAATTTTAGGAGGGAAACCATGACAGGAAATGAATTACGCCAAGCGTATTTGAATTTTTTTGAAAGTAAAGGACATTTAAAGCAAGAGAGTTATTCTCTTGTTCCAGATAACGACCCATCTTTATTATTAATCGGTGCTGGTATGGCGCCTTTGAAGCCATTTTTTACAGGTAAATTAGTACCACCTTGCACACGAATTACGACAAGCCAAAAGTCAATTCGTACAGGGGATATTGAAAACGTAGGACGTACAGCACGTCACCATACATTCTTTGAAATGTTGGGTAACTTCTCTTTTGGCGATTATTTCAAAAAAGAAGCCATCCATTGGGCATGGGAATTCTTAACAGAAGTCATCAAATTAGACAAAGAAAAATTATATGTCACTGTATATCCGGATGATCAAGAAGCGTATGATACTTGGCATAATGAAATCGGCTTACCAGAAGACCATATCAGCCGTTTGGAAGATAATTTCTGGGAAATTGGCGAAGGTCCATGTGGTCCAGATAGCGAGATTTTCTTTGACTTAGGGCTAGAACGTGGTTGTGACGATCCAAACTGTGCACCAGGTTGTGATTGCGATCGTTTCCTTGAAATTTGGAACCTTGTGTTCACACAATTCAATCGCACTGCAGAAGGTACATACGAACCATTGGCTAAGAAAAATATCGATACTGGCGCTGGTTTAGAACGTTTGGCATCTGTATTGCAAAACAAAGAAAGCAACTTTGAAACAGATTTGATTTTCCCAATCATCGAAGCTACAGCAAAAAAAGCAGGTGTTACGTATCATACAGATGCGAATACAGATATTTCTTTGAAAGTTATTGCCGACCATATTCGCGCCATCGTAGCATTGATTGCAGATGGTGTATTACCATCTAATGAAGGTCGTGGATATGTACTGCGTCGTATTTTACGCCGTGCCGTTCGCCATGGTCGTCTATTAGGCATTCAAGGACCATTCTTAGTACCATTAGTAGATATTGTAGTAGATATCTTGGGTGGTGCTATTACGAATATTGTGGAAAAACAAGATTTCGTCAAACGAGTTGTGGCGAACGAAGAAGATCGCTTTAACCAAACACTGGCATCTGGCCTTGATATGTTAAGCCAATTGTTGGATACATTAAAAGCTGACGGTGCTACTACAGTACCTGGTCAAGATGTATTCAAGTTATATGACACCTATGGATTCCCTTGGGAATTGACAGAAGAAATTGCTCACGAAGCCGGGTTCACTATCGACCAAGCTGGTTTTGAAGCTGCCATGAATGAACAACGTACTCGTGCTCGTGAAGCTCGTGAAGACGTAGATGCAAAAGTGGCGACTCCAGACATTACGCATTTATCCAACGAACATATTTCTGATGATGAATGCGCAACAGCATCCACTGTATTGTTAATCGGTGAAGGGGCGAAAGCTATCGACCGTGCGGAAGATGGTCAAGACGTAACGATTATTGTAAAAACGACTCCATTCCACGCAGAAGGAGGCGGACAATTAGGGGATACTGGTTTTATCGTTGGCCCATTGGGTAAAGTAGAAGTACATACAGCGAAAAAATTACCAGAAGGCACTACCTACCATGTAGGTACAGTGGTAGAAGGCAGCATCTCTGTGAATGACGAAGTCACTTTTGAAGTAGATGTAGAACGTCGTCAACATATGGCTCGTAACCACACAGCAACGCATTTATTGCATGCTGCCTTGCGTTCCGTATTGGGTACCCATGTCAACCAAGCTGGCTCTTTGGTAACACCAGACTACTTACGTTTTGACTTTACACACTTCTCTCCTGTGACCGCAGAAGAATTACAAACGATTACAAATATGGTGAATGAACAAATTCTTCGTGCCTCCACATTGGAAGTAGAAACTATGTCCATCGACGCAGCGAAAGCAAAAGGTGCTATGGCATTGTTCGGCGAAAAATATGGTTCTGAAGTACGTGTCGTATCTGTGCCAGAATTCTCCATCGAATTGTGTGGCGGCTCTCACGTAGAAAATACAGGATTTATCGGTCAATTCCGTATCACTTCTGAAGGTGGTATTGGCTCTGGCGTACGCCGTATCGAAGCGGTGACAGGTAAAGCAGCTTTAGCTTTAGCACAACAAGAAGAACATACGTTAAAATCTGTAGCATCTCTTGTAAAAGCAAAACCACAAGAAGTGGTAGGCAAAGTACAACAAGTACTTGACCATGCAAAAGCTGTAGAACGTGAGCTAGATCAAGTGAAAAAAGAATTGAATAGCGGTAACCTTGATGGTGTCTTAGCTGGTCAATTTGCAGTAGGTGATGTAACAGCTGTGGTAGCGTCTGTTCCAGTATCCGACATGGGTGAATTGCGCGATATGGCAGATATGGTTCGTGATAAAATCGGCTCCGGCGTTGTTCTTTTGGGAGCAGCTGGTGGCGATAAAGTGAACTTCGTCTGCATGGCTACGAAAGACGTAGTAGGCAAAGGTATCCATTGCGGTAACATCGTAAAAGCAGCAGCTCAAGCAGCTGGTGGCAATGGCGGTGGTCGTCCAGATATGGCACAAGCTGGTGGTAAAGATCCAGCAGCGATGGACCAAGCCTTAGCAGCAGGTAAAGAAGCCATCCAATCCATGGTTGGATAAGCTTACTATAGATGAGACTTTCAGTAGAAAACTCATAATAAGGAGGGATTGTATGAATCTTTCAGATAAAACAATGGTGATTAAACCGGTACAAACTACGCCGTTAACACCAGAAGAAGTATTCCAACATGTGTTTCAAGCACTAGTGGAAAAAGGGTATAACCCAATTAGTCAAATCACAGGATATCTCATTTCGGGAGATCCAACGTATATTACAAGTTATAACAATGCTCGGAAAGATATTCGTAGCATCGAACGTGATGAACTCATTGAAGAACTTGTAAAAGAGTATGTGAAAGCGAAACAATTATAATGCGAATTATGGCACTCGATGTGGGAAGTCGGACGATTGGCGTCGCATGCAGTGATGCGCTGTATATTACAGCGCAAGGTATCGAAACCATTCGCCGCACGTCTCACGAAAAAGACTTTCAGCGCATTGCGGAGTTAATCCGTGAATACGAGGTAGACACCATTGTTGTAGGAATGCCGAAAAATATGAATGGCACCAAAGGAGAACGGGCTGAAAAAACGGAAGCCTTTGTGGAAAAGATGAAAGAAGTCATCTCTACGCCAATTGTATTTTGGGATGAACGTCTATCTACAGTGATGGCAGAAAAATCCCTCATCGCCGCTGATGTAAGTCGTAAAAAACGGAAAGAAGTCATTGATAAGATGGCAGCAGTTGTCATTTTACAAGGCTATTTAGATAGTCGTTCATAAGGAGGTTACCATGATCGAACAAGGTTACGAAGGTGAAGTATCTGTGATTGTCATTGAAGACGAAAATGGAGAAGAAATGTACTATGAAGAAGAAATGCTGATTCAACATGATGGAAAAGCATTTGCTATTTTAGTATCTCTTCCTCCAGAAGAAGACACTGAACATGATGAACCAGAAGTGATTATTGCGCGCATTGATGAAGAAGAAGGAGAACAAGTTTACGTGGCTCCAACTGATGAAGAATTCGATGCAGTCATTAAATTATACGAAGAAATGGACTAATCGCTAGTAAGGACTGTAACAGATTGTCGATAGGCAGTGTGGTTACAGTCCTTTTTCTGTATGGTAAGGTTTGTGTAAAGGAGTAGTGGAGACCTGAGGTTAATAGAACTTTCGCAGTGGTGCCATATAGTATAGGTGAGTGTAGTCCCTAGATTGATCTATGCTATATAGAAAAATTGCTATATATACTCCTAAAATGGTATAATATAGTATTCATTGAAAAGGAGATTGCTGTGAAACAATATGTAAAATACATCTACGGATGTGTAGCGATTCTGTTGGTCACCGTACTTGGTGTGCTAGCAGGTGTGTATTATATTCCTTGGACAGGTGGTTCTAAGGAGGATGTAGAAACGGTTGTCATTAGTGAGAACCAAACGGGTGCGGAGATTGGCGATGTGCTCTATGAAAGAGGTCTCATCACGTCACCTGCGGTGTTCCGTGTAGCCTTGCGTTTGACGGGGACCATGGATAAATTACAACATGGGTATTACCAAATTCCTCATCACTCTAGCTTGAGTGAGATTGTTGGATTACTCCAACAAGGGCGATTACAAACGGTGAAGCTTACAATTCCTGAGGGGTTTACCATTGGTGAAATTGGAAAACGCATTGAAGAACAAGGTATCGATACGCAATATGCTTTCATGGAATACGGCAAGACCTATACGCCCTATGAGTACATGGTGGGTACAAAGCCTGTGACCTATCGTGTAGAAGGCTTCCTGTTCCCTAGCACTTATGAGATTCCTGTAGGGAGCAAAGCAGAAGATGTAATGGCCATCATGGCGGATGAAATGAATCGTCAATTAACGCCAAAAATGCGACAAGATATTGAAGCGCAAGGGATGACTATTTTTGAGTTCATCACATTAGCATCATTGGTAGAAAAAGAAGCCAAGTTCGATGAAGATCGTCCCATCATTGCGGCTGTATTCCGCCAACGTTTAAAAACGGGCATGCCTCTTGAATCTTGCGCTAGTATCCAATATATTCTAGGGTATCCAAAACCGCTCATTACGATTGAGGATACAAAACTAGAAAGCCCATACAATACATACCTTCATAAAGGATTGCCACCGGGGCCAATTGCAAACCCAGGCATCAAATCCATGGAGGCTGTTCTCTATGCGCCACCGACAGAGTATTTATTCTTTGTGGCTGACAAAGAGGGGCACCATCATTTCACAAAAACCTATGAAGAACATTTAAAAATAGTGGATCAAATTTATGAAAATTAAAGAGATTTTAAATGAACAACGCATTTATGCGCTCTTGCATGATGTGCCAATTTTGCGAGAATCGGAAGTAGAACTCTTTGAAGACTTAATCGGCTTGTACAAACCGAAACGTGTCTTGGAAGTGGGCACTGCCATTGGTTATTCGTCATTGTTATTGGCAAAACATATGGATAAAGAAGGTCAGCTCATCACCATGGAATTAGACGATGTGCGCCATGGGATGGCAACCCATTTCATTTCGCAGTCGGAGTACGGGGAGAAAATTACCTTATTAAAAGGAGATGCTACGGAACTATTAGAGACTGTGGAGGGACCCTTTGACTTAGTATTCTTAGATGGTCCCAAAGGTCAGTACTTGAAGCAGTTAGAATTGATCGAGCCGAAATTAGCTGATAATGCTGTAGTTTTAGCAGATAATGTGTTATTCCGTGGCTATGTGCGGGGAGATAAAGAACCGCCACGTCGCTTTAAAACTATTGTGAAGAGGTTGCAAGAGTACTTAACTTATGTAGAACAAAAAGAACACTACAACACCACCATCTACCCTATGGGAGATGGCATGAGTGTCAGTGTATGGAAAGGATAAACTATGACAAAACGACATATGGAATTACTAGCCCCAGCTGGTAATATGGATAAATTAAAAATGGCCATCCGCTATGGAGCAGATGCCGTATATTGTGCAGGCCGTGCTTTTGGATTGCGCGCAGCAAGCTCTAACTTTGACAATGACCAATTGAAAGAGGCTGTAGAATTTGTACACAGCCATGGCAAAAAAATCTATGTTACTTGTAATATTATTCCTCACAATGAGGACTTAACAGGCTTAGAAGAGTACTTACAATTCTTGGAAAGTATCAAAGTGGATGCTATCATCGTTGCCGATTTAGGTATTTTCTTGTTGGCGAAACGTGTGGCTCCAGGATTAGAATTGCATGTGAGCACACAGGCAAATACAACAAACTATTTAACAACAGAGTTCTGGAAAGAACAAGGAGCAGCTCGTGTTGTGGTAGCTCGTGAAGTGAGCATCGAAGATATCAAAACCATGCGTGAAAAAGCAGATATCGAGATCGAAGCCTTCGTCCATGGCGCTATGTGTATTTCTTACTCTGGACGTTGCTTGTTGAGTAACTATATGACCAACCGTGATGCGAACCGTGGTGCTTGCACACAAGCGTGTCGTTGGAAATATAATTTGGTGGAAGAAAATCGTCCTGGCGAATACTACCCAATCGAAGAAGATGAACATGGTACATACATCTTTAATTCTAAGGATTTATGTTTGTTGAAATACATTCCTGAGTTGTATAAAGCGGGTGTAGATAGCTTGAAAATCGAAGGTCGTATGAAATCTGTGCACTATGCAGCAACTGTATCTAAAGTGTACCGTGAAGCTATCGATACATTCTTAGAAGAAGGTGACGATTGGTATGTACGTGATGAATGGTATGCAGAATTAGAAAAAATCTCCCACCGTCCATATACAGAGGCCTTTGCTATGGAAAAACCAGGGGAAGAAGCGCAAAACTATGGTAAATCTTCTAATACGCAAACTCATGATTTCATTGGTCTTGTAGAAGGATACAATGCAGAAGAAGGCTATGCGTATATGGAGCAACGTAATAATTTCAAGGTGGGCGAAGAGGTAGAATTCTGCCAACCGAATGGTCCATTAGTAAAACACGTTATTACACGCATCACTGATGAAGATGGCAATGATATTGATGTGGCAAAACATGCACAAATGAAATTGCGTTTGTACATCGACACACCATTGGAAGAATATTCTATGATGCGCCGTGAAACAAAGCAAAAATAATTCTTGTTGTAGAAGGGGAGGAACAAGATGCAAGAACAGGACATTGTCTATGATCCGCAGTATGTGTACTTTCAGATTGACCGAACACATACGAATTATGTAAATCGCATTCTAGAAGGGTATGAATACGTAGGTGTGATGACAACGGTGAATGCAGATGGGTTGTGCATGGTCCGCACTACTGAGTCAACCCGTGAATTGGCAAGACAAATTTTGCAATCCCTACCCGTTTCTGTGACTCTCTTGGATGGAGTAAGTTTTGAAAGAGAGCCCCACGTATTGGATCTATAGTATTGATTGGTGACTAGAGTGGAGAACTAAGAGATATGGCAACAGAAAAAAAGAAGCAACAAATCCAGTATAAACTATATATTCCGGCTCAATTTGATGGTTCTTGCCGTGCCTCTTTGGAAGTATTATTGGAACATAAACTTACAGAGGTAGGCACCATTCATGAAGGGGAATCTGTGTATAAAGAGAATGGTGAAATTGACCATTGCGTACTTCGGTTTTCCATGGATGAAGGAGATGAATTAGTAGAAGAAATACTCATCTCTTTGGAGGAACTGGGTATACCGTATGGTGCTAAGTTATATCAAGAAGGAAATGTCATTGCTGAATTGGGCAATTTACATCATATCCATGTCGTATTGGATGCGTCTTTAGGAGATGCTAAACAGTTTAAACGATTAGATGCAAAAATCTCGAGAGCTTTGGAGGAAAATAGTGTCGTTAGTGCTACGACATTGCATATCCCGGAAGGGGTGGCTACCTTTACCTATTATGTGGCAGATAAGGATCTTGCGATTAGCACTATTGAGAAGTACCTTCGTAGAAGTTCATTGGGACAAGGGGCTTCTATTGATGTGGTGGACTCTGGTCTTACGATTCACGAACGGTATATGACAGATATATCCCGTGTGTATCGAGGGTTAGTGCCTGATGTATGGAATGTGATTCAAAGCGAGTGGAAAGGGGTATCGCCTCAAGAATGGATGAATTTATTACGGCGATATCCACATACTCCAGAGGGGCTGAGTTTCTTACTTAATGTAGTGAACGGGACGTACCAAAAGGAATATACATCATTAAAAGCTACATTCCCTATGTTTATGTATGATGATAAACAATTTTATTTATTATCGGCGCGCCAAATGTTGGAATTTGATCTTCACGGACGAGAAATAATGAATATGGATGTATTGGGGCCCGATGTAAAACCATCACAAGTACGAGCTGCTTCTAAACAGAGGGATCTATGCATTTTTGCAGCTACTGGCGAAGGGGAACGGGCATCCCGTTTGTACATCGATTATAATCCAACGAAATCTGGTGCTGTAGGTCAAGTCATCTATTTTGATGGAGATACGAATACATTGACGCTGTTAGGGTCTTCTTTCAGTGAAGCCTTGCTGGTACTTATGCGAGAGCAATCCAATAGTGTAGGTGATTTTTTAATTGAAAGTATCATACAGAAAACGATGAGTTTAGATATAGATATGGCGGATGTACAAAGCGCAGAGAATCAACTGTTGTTTGATGCGATGCGAAATCTAGCGGAAAGAATTCTAGAAAGCACTGGTGGTATGGGCCCTATGGTTGGTAAACGTGGGTTTATGGGCATGGTGCTATTGGATAATGCAGAGTTCGATGTGAATCGTTTTAAAAAGGACTTACTCAGCAAATGGGATATAGAGTCTATTACGAGTCCTGAAGGAATGAAGGTCCGCGCAGCCATTGCCACAAAAGATGTAGATACTGTGGAAGAAGAGGATATGGAAGAGGCACACTTCCTAGTGATTGATGATTATAAAGTAGTGGTGGCACCATTTTCCTTTGCTATGCCTATGGAAGCTGTTATGCAAGGGGCTACCCGAAATTATCTCTGGGAAGATGCATTGGATACCGTACTTCATCATACCAGTCATGTAGCAATTAGCATTGTAGAAGGGCCTGGAAATCCATTGGAAGAAGGAATTTTACTTGCGAAATTACTTTCAGTGGCAACAGAACAAACGGGGGCTAATGCGGTATATACCAATGGCGTCCTGTACGAAGGGGCCAAGTATCATGAGGAAACGGAACAGTTACGAGATGATATGCTACCTATGGCAAATATGGTTTGGGTAGATATGGATTTTGAAGAGGATGGTACCATTTCCTTGTCCACTAGTGGTATGGAACTGTTCAAGCAACTCAATATTGAGCTTTTACATTGTCCGTGGGATCCAGAACGAGCTTGGAATTATGCGCTAACTGTGGCAGACTATGTCTTGACATCAGGTATAACGGTACAAGATGGTGAGACCGTTGGTAGAACTGAGGAAGAACAGCTAACGGTTCATATCGATGAACCAGTGCATGCAGATGGATTGCAAAGTATACAAATTTTATTTGACGACACGGAAGAAAAATAAATACTTGGTGAAAGTAAGGAATACATAATGAAAGGGGCATGTAACATAGTAACAGCCCCTTTTTGTTGTATCATCAGTTGTATATCTCCGCTTGTATAACAGCATGATGTGCATTATTAGTAAACGTTTAATCTGTTCAATGTCTACGAGCTATGCAAGGTTAGAAAAAAGTTAAATAAATTATAAAAAAACACTTGCATAGATGTGATGGATATGATATTATATATTTGTTGTTACGGTAAGTAACAAACGGTAGCGAAACAGTGTTTCCCAAGGACAGTTAAGTTGGTTCGTTACTATGGATGGAAGATATCGGGGCATAGCGCAGTTTGGTAGCGCACCTGGCTTGGGACCAGGGGGTCGCAGGTTCGAATCCTGCTGCTCCGACCATTTTCTTATGTGCGGGTGTAGCTCAATGGTAGAGCCCCAGCCTTCCAAGCTGGTTGCGAGGGTTCGATTCCCTTCACCCGCTCCACTTATACATGTTGTTGTATTTAATACGTTCCCATACAGAGACGATGTCTATGTGATGGGTTATTTTATTATTTACAGTAAAATAACATGATATAATTACATATGGTTCAGTAGCTCAGTTGGATAGAGCAACGGCCTTCTAAGCCGTGGGTCGGGGGTTCGAATCCCTCCTGGATCACCAGCATTAGCACTTTGTTTCGGCAAGGTGCTTTTTCATTTGGAGGGCCCTTCGCTACGCTACGGGGTGAACATCGTATCGACTAAGTGTGCGTCGTCGCTATGCTCCTAGCGCACTAAGTCGCTTACGTATACGGGTATGCTATTGCTAAGTTCTCTGCGTCGCGATGCTCCTAGATAACTAAGCTAACCGCTATCCCTCCTGGATTACCAAGTAAATAAGCGGATAGTTCAGATTGAGCTATCCGCTTCTTTATATTTTTCTGCAGTTTTTTTAGTAATTTGGTATACTTAATATATAGAGTTATTACCTTCGGAGAATAATAAATGAATAAATCAAATGAAATTTCGATAGAAAGGCTTTGTTGGGTTTTAGAGCAAAATCAGGAGTGGATAAAAAATTGTGATACCAAAACAACTACAATTCTTGCTTTGATAGGCGTTATATTTACCGTCCTTTTTGCAAGTGATTCAATTGCTAAGATAATTCAGATTTGGACAATATTTTTTTATAGTGGAAATCTATGTTTTGCAAGATTCTATTTGCTTTTTACTTTTATCTCATGGTTGATTTTTGCTATGGGAATATATTATTTTTTGAAAGTTTTATATGCTCGATTGAAGAATGAAAAATATCAGAGTTCTTTGGATTATAAATCAAATTTATATTTTGGTGATATAGCAAATTATGAAATTGATGCATATAGATCTACTATAAAATCTTTGTGTGAAGAAGAATTAAGAGATGATCTTAGTATGCAAATTTATATATGTGCAGATATATGTAATCAAAAATTCATGTATTATACTGATGGTATGAGATACATGGGATTAGGAGTTATATTGATATTAATCCTTTTAGGATTTGGCTATTTTTCAATTTAAGGGGGAGCGTTATATGGAAGTGAAGAATCATATAGTTTATAACATTGAAAAAAGTGCGGAGCGAATTCAAGAAATTTTAGATTCTAATAATGCTAATTATGAAGAAAAAGGTACTGTAGTGCCTTCTAGAGCTACATTGACTTATAATAAAGGGTATTATGTTAATGTTACAGCTCTATTTATTGATATTGTAGGCTCATCGAAATTGATAGAGGCTTGTCAAAGACCAACACTTGCCAAAATATATCGGAGTTTTATATCTGAGTGTGTGGCATTAATCTCTTCTATTAATCAATGTAAAGAAGTGAGCATTCATGGTGATTGTGTTTGGGGCATCTTTGAAACACCTAATAAGGAAGATATTGATTCTGTATTTTATATTGCGGCCAGTTTAAATAGTTTAGTGAAGATGATAAATATAAAATTAGGTCAGAAAAAATATCAAACTATTTCAGCTGGTATTGGTATGGACTATGGTAGAACTCTAATGATTCAGGCTGGATATAAGGGAAGCTCTCTTAATGATGTTGTCTGGATGGGAAAGGCAGTAAATAATGCTTGTCATTTAGCCAATAAGGCAGGAAGACATATTCGGAAAGATATTATTGTTAGTAGCGTAATATATACGAGATTAAAAGATGAGTATAAAGAAGTTTTATATAAATATTATGATTTAGAAATGTGCTGTAATAATTATGAAAGTGATGCTGTTGCTACATCTATGGATGAATGGATTAAAGATAATTAAAGTTAGAAGGGGCTGTAACAAAATGTACTTTTTTACATTTTTGTTATAGTCCCTTTTACATACAGAAACTACCTAGGTTCTTGAGATAGTAGTATCACAAGACATCTAGGTAGTTTTTCTATTTTTAGGCGCACTTAAATAAGCCTATGTAAATGGCTTGTTTTCTAGGCTTATGCAATTTCTTTTTGGCAGAATAGCGAGGTATGTATCCTGTTATCTTGGATTCTATGGTGTAGTTTAGAGATATTAAATCCCATCACTAATAGGTATAACATCTTTCGTACATGATTATTACCACGGTGTAGTAGTCGCCTAAACTGAAAGTCTTGTTTTAGTACTCCAAAGGCGTCTTCCACTTGTATAGAACGGTTGGTACGCAATCGAATCCCTTCTGAACTTAAGATTCTTTTCTGGTTATCTTGCAATACTGAGTCATATCCTGGAGTAATGCAAATTTGTTTAGCAGAACTCTTCGTGCTTTTCTTTACATATCGTTGGCATTCAGATTTGTATCCACAGCGATTGCAAGATTCACATACGTATACCTTACTTTCCCAAGTAAATCCGGTTTTACTTTTACTCTTACGACGGTGAGAATAGTGTAACTTTCGACTTTTAGCGCAAATAAAAGCATCTTCTTCGGACAGGTATTCCATATTACAAGCTTTACTAATATCTGTTTTCTACTTGCGTTGTTTAGAGCGTTCGTAGTCCTTCGGTTTAATACAAGACAGATATCCTTTTTCTTCTAACCATAATAGGTTTTCGTAGCTGTCATATCCTGCATCCGCTACTATATATTTAAAATTAGAAGTATGCAAGCTTTCTAAATGACTCAAAAATGGAATTAATGTATTAGTATCGTTAGGATTATGGAATATACCCACACCCATAATATATTCGGCATGAACAGCTATTTGAACGTTGTAGCCTGGTTTTAATTGACCATTCCGCATATGGTCTTCTTTCATACGCATAAAAGTAGCATCAGGGTTTGTTTTGGAATAACTATTTCTCTCTCCCATAATGGCTAAATGTGCTTCGTATCCCTTACGTTTGTCTACTAAAGCTTCTGCTCTTTCATATAATCGTTGTAGTATACTCTTATGCTTGCCCTTACCAAACACAAAATTAATTTGTTGCAGTTCAATTTCTTTCGCTAATATATGGCACAATAATTCATCATTCATCTGGGATACATCGATCCCTAACTCAGTAGCTACATCTTGCTGTAGAGCAATTAGCTTGGGCGGCAATGTAGCTAATCTTTTTTGAATTGCTTTCTTCCATACAAACGTGTATTTATTAGCATTCGCCTCTATCTTTGTTCCATCAATAAATACTTCATTGAAAGTAAGTGTATCTCTTCTTGCAATGGCTTCCATTAGTTGTGTAAACAAATTCGTAATCACTTCTAAGGAACAACGAGCAAAAAAGCGCTGAAATGTCATGTGACTTGGGGCAGGATATCCTTGCAAAAGCCACATGTAATGTATATTTTCTTCACATTGTTTTTGGATAGCACGTGTTGAATACACGCCCTCGGACATAGCATAGATAAAAATCTTAAACAGAATATGCGGTCGAACTTTAGATTTTCTCCCTTTGGAAGAATACAAATGCTGTAACTCTGTATAGTTCAACTCCTCTAATACAGCATCAAGTAACTGCACTGGCGCTGTTTCTTTGATCAAAATTCCATAATCCAATGGTAAAACTAGTTGGCGAGGTCTCGCCAATTTGGTATAATTATATGCATTGGTATTAGGTTTGTTCATAATTACATTATACCAATGAAAAGGGTCCTTCTGGACCCTTTTGCTTATTAAAATATAAAAAATAGAGGAAAGTTGATACTTTTTGATCTACTTTCCTCTATTTTATTTGGAGCTATTTTGTTACAGCCTCTTTGTTTAACTACGTATTTAACCTAAATAAGCGGATAGTTCAGATTGTGCTATAAATGCTATCATAAGAATGCACAAAAATGATGATATAAGAATATTAAGCTTTCTCTCTATCTTTCCAAAATAGTAAGGCACCCATGGCATTGACTATGTAGAATATGTATTTGCCAACGTTAGCAAAATTGCCTTGGGTGAAAGCTTTCAATAGTTGCACGATGTTATAGATCATCCAGAACGGCCATTGTGTATCTAATTTTAGCGCGTTAAAAAGGTTCGCAATGAGTGAGAAGGCAAATACGATGGTGGTTAGGATGGATAAAAAGTTCATATGACCGCCAAAGCCTATGTAATTGGCAACGCTGGAAATAGTGAAAGCAATGATGGTGATAATGCTAGCAACTAGTCGTTTTTGCGAAGAATTCATTGTATTAGGAATACCTTCGTGGGATGCTTTCCACTTTTTGATGGCAAAGGTATAGATAATGAAAGTAACAGGATAAGTAATGATAGCTGCTTTATTTCCTAAAATAAAATCGATGGCACCGGATAGAATAGTATTCACAATGCCGAGGTAATTCCCCCATTTGTTGAGCTGTCCTGTAAATCGTGTTGACAACATAGAAATGCCGACGTTAATAACAGAAATAAGACCAAAGGGAACGAGAGCGGTCCAAGGCCCCCAATCTACAAATTTTTCAAGACGTGAGTTCAGGTAACCAGCAGAAATGGCAATCCCCACTACAAGTGCGACACCGAGTACATCAAACCACTTGGAAATAGCAAATTGTTTTAAATACTGTTTCATAAAGGTATCCTTTCCATGAGAGTATAAACTTGTATGAATGTGTGAGTTTATAGGTAATATATATAATATATATAATAGAAACACTAGATATATCATTGCAACAGGCATAGTAGAAGTATTAGGTTTCTGTATAAGAAATCTACGAGTATGCTCGTATATAACAAATTATGATTTCTACCACATGTTTAATCATAACATACTTAGTAGGAATATCTCAAATAAAGATGGTAACCGTTCGTAAGCTAGTGATGCTAGTGAAAGTTTCACTGAATTGGTTACAAAAAATTTGTCTCTTGTTTCGCTATGAATCGTCTCTTGCTATACTATGAAACCTTGTGGCACGCATTGAACAGTTAAATGAACGAGAGCGACATATTCCTCCGCAAACTGATACAGTGGTTAGGTTTGCTCCAGAATATGTCGCTCTCGTTTTGTTTTTATGTAATTTAGTCAATATGGGTGCCACAAGGTTTCTACGCATAACTGCGTTCCTCACGGTTTTGCTAATTATTATCAACGTTTTGTGTGATTTATGCTATTATGAAATTAAAGAGCCATCGACGTGAGTTGAAATCATCTCTTCCTATTACGGGAGGGGGTGATAGTATGACCAAGTTTGAAAAGTTTTATTTGATCATTTTAGCTTTGGAATTACTTATTTATTTTATTGATTTACTTAAATAATAAAATGGCCTAACGTAAAAGAGGTCTGGAACACCTCACACGTTAGGTCCATTTTTGTTTAACCATTGAGATGAGCCTAACGCCGTTCACACGTTGATGGCTCTTCTTTTTATATTCATATTGTAGCATATGTTAAGAAAAAATACTACTTGTAACTATGTTATTTAGTGTGGAATCTCAAGGTATTCTAGTAAGCGTTTGATAGTGTCTTGTCCATCATAACAGGTGTCGATGAGGTAGCCTGGCTCACGTAAAAACTCTGTTAAGCCTCGATAATAAAAATGTTTTTTCCTATCTTCGATGATAAATGGGATTAGATTATATTTGAGGCATTCTTTAAAGGCGATGAGTCTGCCTACACGACCGTTCCCATCTTGAAAGGGGTGGATGCGTTCAAAACGGAAATGAAATTCTACAATATCTTCAAATGAAATGTATTCTTTGTTTGCATACCATGCTAATAAATTTTGTATATCACCTGCTACTTGCTCAGGTTTTGATGTTTCCTTACCACCGACTGCATTCGGTCGTGTTTTGTAGTCTCCTACTTTGAACCAAGGAAGTGTTTCGTCTTTGGTGTTACTTTTTAATAGGTAGTGAAGGTGTTTAATAATCGCTTCTGTTAATGGATTTTCGGCAATATCAATGCAGTAATCGATGGCTCTGAAGTGGTTTATAGTTTCAATGATATCATCAACGGACAGACTCTCTTCCCCGTGAACAGTATTCGTTTCAAAGATATGTCTAGTTTGCTCTTCGTTCAATTTACTACCTTCTATATGGTTGGAGTTATAGGTCATACGCACTTGGAGTTCGTGGTAGAGTCCACCAGAGATTTTATGGTCTTTTTCTTCTCGTAATTGTTTAAGGATGGGATTGTCAGACTCTAGTGTGTAGAGATCTGTTGGAGAGCAAGAAAAGTACTCACATAATTTGTGTATCACTGATGGTGAAAGTTTTTCTCCTCTTCCGATTTTCGCAATGGTTCTTGAAGACATGTGTAGTAATTCTGTTAAGTTTGATTTGCGGATGTTATTCTTTTCTAATAGGTTGATGAGTCCCTGGTAATTATACATGTACACCTCCATAATCTTTACTTATCATATAAAAAAACGCACAAAAAGTAAAGATTTTAAACCCGAGAGTACAAATATAATGCCAAAAAGTAAAGATGCAATCCCAACGAGTAGAGATACGCACCCCACAGGTAATGCACAATGAAAGAATATACGACACAGCTGTTCGTGACTCTAGCTACATACAAAGCCCCGTTCCTCATGGTATAATACGATGTGATACAAGGAGGATCTATGACGATACGAGATAGGATTATTGCCTACTGGAAAGGGCGCAGTGCTGAGTTTGGAGCACTTCGTAAAAAAGAATTAACATCTGATTTGGCGCCACGTTGGCTTCGAGAGATTACGCCACATATTAAAGATCATCATCAACGTATTTTAGACTTAGGTACGGGCACAGGCTTTTTTGCTTTTTTGTTGGCACAACAAGGATATTCTGTGACAGGTGTGGATCTAACGGAAGAGATGATCGCAGTGGCGAAGGAGCAAGCTTTGGAATTACAGGATTCCTTAGCGGGTACGGTAGACTTTCACTGTATGGATGCCATGCAGTTAGAGTTTCCCCATGATTCTTTCGATGTGATTGTAGCTCGTAATGTAACATGGACACTGCCTGATGTGGAATCGGCCTATAAAGAGTGGTATCGTGTGTTAGCGCCCAAGGGTGTGCTTATCAATATTGATGGCGATTATGGTGTAGAATTGAAAGTTCCTGTAGTGGCGAACCATCATATTCATGAAGGTGTTTCCAACACAACGATGCAGGAATGCATTGCCATAACAGAGGAACTTGCCATCAGTCGTATGGACCGTCCTCACTGGGATGTACACATGATGCGCAAGGCAGGATTTTCCAGAGTGTATTTAGATATGGCGGTGAGCAGCCGCATTTATGATGAAGAAAATGAATTATATAATCCAGTGCCACTGTTTTCCATTGTGGCAAGGAAATAAGGAGTTAGTATGCAAACATTTGAAACTTTTAATGTAACAGAACAGAATAAATTTGGTATGGCATCTGCTTTAGCGATGACTGATTTCACAAAATGCTTTGAACCAGTGCTATTTCTATTTGGTCAATCTGGTGTGGGTAAGACGCACCTATTGAAAGCCATGGAACAAGAGGCGGTGAAGCAGAATGCAGCTATTCGTGTACGTTATGTGACGGGAGCGCAGTTTATGAAAGAATACAATGACAGCGTGACCTATGGTGAAGTAGCAGATTATATGGAAGAATATTGTAAATTACATCTATTGTTGGTCGATGATGTACAGGACATTGTGTATAGTGATGATGAAGGAGCTAAGAAGATGTTTATGCGTCTTGTACTTGGTATGAAGGCAAAAGGGCGTCGTATGGCAGTCACCTTTGATGACAGTTTTGATTCCGAAGATCGCTCCAATGAATTGCAAAATGAATTAACTGATAGTGTGGTAGCTTTCATAGAATAGAAATCAGTTATTATAAGGTATAAAAAAGTCGTATAACCTATGAAAAAAGGCGGATCTCAAGGTATAGAAATCAGTTTTAATATCTGTTATACTTACTAGGAGAGGTTTCTATTGAGCGAGTGCTCAGGAGAGGAGAAAGTATAATGGCTATTTCAGAAGAAGTACGACAACGATTTGCAGGGGAGTTTGAAAAGTTTCAAAAGGGAATTGAAGGTTTCTTTTCGAAAGAAATTGCTCCTAAAGATTTCAAAGGCATTGGTGGAGGATTCGGCAGTTATGCAGAACGAGGCTTTGAAAGTGCGATGTTGCGGTTACGGTTTTTTGGATCCCGTATTCTTCCATACCAAATGAAATTCTTAGTGAATGCAGTTAAAAAATATGATTTAAAATATGTACATTTCACAACAGGTCAATGTATTCAATTCCATAAATTGCAAGGTGAGCAAATTTTAGAATTGTACAAAGAATGTTTTGAACATGATATCTATAACCGTGGTACTGGTGGAGATAACTTACGTAATGTAACAGCTAGCCCATTGCATGGTGTACATCCAGCTGAACCATTTGCTGTGACTCCCTATTTACAAGCGGTCAGTGAATACGCTGTATCTTTGATTGGTACACTAGCTTTGCCACGTAAGTATAAAATCGGTTTTTCTGTAGTCGATAATGAAGGTCATGCGAACTATAAAGACTTAGGATTTTTGGCAAAAGAAAATGGCAAGTTCGATGTTTACGCTGGCGGCGGTATCGGTGGCGGTTCTGCTTTTGGTTTCTTAGTGGATGAAGATATTAATCCTAACGAGGTACTACATCACGTAGAAGGTATGTTACATTTGTATCATGAATTAGGTGACTTTAAGAATCGTGGTAAAGCACGTTCTCGCTTTATTGCGCAACGTTTAGGGGAAGAGGAATTCCGTAAAGCATACCATGAATATTTAGCAAAATCGAAAGCGGCTCATGACTTAACATTGTCCGTAGAGCTATATACAGTGAAAAAAGTAGGTACTACTACGCCAACTACATCTTTAGCAGAACCACAAAAACAAGAAGGTTTGTATTATATTCAATACAAACCATTGGTGGGTACACCACCGATGGATGTATTTGTGAAATTGTTTGATTACGTAGGTGGCTTAGAAGATACAGAAATCCGTATCTGCGGTGATGAATCTGTATATATCGTAAACTTAACAGGTGAAGAAGCAGATGCAGTAGCAGCCATTATCGGTAATACACATGCGAAAAATAGTTTTGAAAATACGGTATCCTGTGTAGGTGCTACGATTTGTCAAATTGGTTTCCAAGATTCTTCTGGACTTGTGAAAGTAATCAAAGAAGCAGTTGAAGGCGCTGGTTTATCTACAGATCGCTTGCCACAATTACATGTATCTGGTTGCCCATCTTCCTGTGGCACTCACCAAGTAGGCAAACTAGGTTTCCATGGATTTACAAAAGTGGTGGATAAAAAACCTCAACCAGCTTTCAAAGTGTTCGTAAATGGTAATGGCGAAGTAGAAGGACAACGTATGTCTGATGAGTTAGGCGTGATTACTGTGGAGGATATCCCTAAATTCTTTATCGATTTAGTGAAAACACTTGAAGCGGCTGGTCAAGATTATGATACTTGGAATGCGGCGCATCCAGAGGGATTACAATCTATATTGGCAAAATATTTATAATGTATATAAAAACGTTCTTACTTAGGTAAGGGCGTTTTTTACTTTTCGCCTCGTGAGTATCGGTTGATATAGGAGCTGTATTGTATTGAAGAATTACGATAGATACGGTATAATGAAAGAGATATCTCAAGATTGAGAATGCAAGCTTCATGGAGTATAGTCATGTAAGTTTTGTTCATAGAAGTATATATAGGAGAGTCCAATGAAAAAAAGTACATTAGCATTAGTAGGCGCTATGGCATTTGCTACAACTTTTGCAGTAGCCCCACAAGCGCATGCTGAAATCAATGAATATTCTAATTTAAATGATAAAACTGTGGTGGTGCGCCAACCAGGTCAATCCATGGTATTGTCCATGCGTGAAGTCGCAGGTATCTTTGTGGGCCGTTATGTAAAAGCAGCGGTTAGCTCTATTACATTAGATCCATCCAAAGGTAATTATCAGTACGTGGTGGTAGGTTATACACCAAAACAAAAAATTACTATTGATGTGGATGTTATTACTGGTAAGGTAGTACGTGAATTCCGCTCTAGCAAAGCAAAAGATGTAGCATCCAAGGTGTTCAATCCATTAAAAGTAATTTCTCCAAAAGAAGCAGAAGTAGCTGCTCGTGGTTTAGTGGGAGAAGGCTCTTTCACTAGAGGATGGGAAATCAAAGCGGAAAATAATGAAGTGGTGTACATTGTTCGTACCCAAGATACAGATGAAAAAGAATATAGTGTGAAAGTAGATGCTGTCACTGGAAAGGCACTTGAAAAAGGTGCGCCGATTGACTGGGCTAAAATCAAAGCAGATCGTTTGCGTAATGATGGGGTAGGTAAGCCATTTACATTGCAACAAGAGCCAGAAGACACTGAGGCAGATCCTACAAAAACATTATAATAGGTGACGTATGACATATAATAATATTATATTTACCATTGAAAGTAATGTGGCAACCATCACATTTAATCGTCCAGAAGTGCAGAATGGCTTTAATGTGCCGATGTGTGAAGAAATTCTTGATGCAATTCGCATAGTAAAAGAAACGGACGAGGCTCGTGTGTTGGTGTTCAAAGCAGAAGGCAAAGTCTTTTCTGTAGGTGGAGACTTAACAGAAATGAAACGCGCTGTAGAGGAAGATGATACAGAATCTTTATTTGAAATTACTCATTTGGTGATGCAAATTTCTTTAGCTATGAAACAGCTACCAAAGCCTGTTGTGATGTGTACCGATGGTGCTGTAGCAGGGGCGGCTTTCAATATGGTGTTGGCAGCGGATATGTGCGTGGCATCTACGAATAGTCGTTTTATTCAAGCTTTTGTGAATGTAGGTTTAGCTCCAGATGCAGGTGGCATGTACTTGTTAAGCCGCGCGGTAGGTATTAATCGCGCTATGCAACTGGCTATGACAGGAGAAGCGGTAACTGCTGAAAAAGGTAAGGAATATGGTTTCGTCTATAAGGTGTGCGAACCAGAGATTCTAGAGCGTACTACAAATCGCTTGGTGCAACGCTTGGCAAAAGGTCCTGTTCACTCCTTCCGTGCTATGAAGCAAATGATGTGGGCTAGTTTCTTTACTAATTTTGAAGAATATGCAGAATTAGAAGTGAAGATTCAAAACTCTTTAGGAGCCACAGAAGACTTCCGAGAAGGTGTGCGTGCCTTTGCAGAAGGAAGACGACCAAAATTTAAATAAGAAAAAATGTTGAGGATACCAGTAGATGGTGTTCTCAACATTTTATTTTATGAGGATTGCATTCTTCTTGCGGTAGGGATAAGATACTTGAAGATAGCGTAGTATCTGTAGCCAGAGGATAATATTTAAAGGGTAAGGGCGAAAAGATATTAACCGGTGCTGGGGATAAAAAAAGAGGACTCTCCTAGAGAAGAGTCCTCGTATAGTTGTGATTAACGGTCGCCGTTAAAAATGGAGTTTTTAACGATAACGTAGTCAACTTTTTTGATAGCTTGTAGTGTAGTACCACCAGCGTAGGAGATAGAAGATTGTAAATCTTGTTCCATTTCAGTCAATGTATCGAAGATACTGCCTTTAGATTGGATCGTAATTTTTTTACCTTCTACGTTTTTGCGTTCCCCTTTTTGGTGCTCGGAAGCGCTACCGAAGTATTCTTTATATGTAACGCCATCGATAGTTACTTCTTTACCTGGGGATTCGATATGACCAGCGAATAAAGAGCCAATCATAACAAAGGAAGCGCCGAAACGGATGGATTTGGCAATGTCACCGTGGTCACGGATACCGCCGTCAGCGATGATAGGTTTTGTAGCTGCTTTGGCACACCAACGAACAGCGGATAATTGCCAGCCACCAGTACCAAAACCAGTTTTTAATTTTGTAATACACACTTTACCAGGTCCGATACCTACTTTGGTAGCATCAGCTCCAGCATTTTCTAGTTCACGAACTGCCTCTGGTGTACCTACGTTACCAGCGATAACGAAACTTTCAGGAAGTTCACGTTTAATGTGTTGAATCATATCGATAACGCTGTTGGAATGACCGTGAGCAATATCGATGGTAATATATTCTGGGCATAGATTTGCTTCTTTTAATTCGTTTACGAATGCAAATTCCTCTGGTTTAACACCGATGGAAATAGATGCAAATAAACCTGCCTCATGCATGTCTTTTACAAAAGCCAAACGTTTTTCAGGTTGGAAGCGGTGCATGATATAGAAGTAGTTTTTAGCAGCTAATTCTTTGGCTAACTTTTCATCGATGATAGTTTGCATATTAGCTGGCACAATTGGTAAACGGAACGTACGATTTCCCAGTTTCACAGTTGTGTCACATTCGCTACGGCTAGATACGATACACTTGTTCGGTATCAATTGCACGTCTTCATAATCGAAAATGTTTGTAGTATTGATCATTATTTGTTGCCCCCTAAATAGACAGAATTGGGATTACGACATAATCCTTATCTATTATACATAAGACCTCCTATCTTGGCAACAAGGGGGCGGATATACTTAGTCATCTTTGATATGCTAATTTGTACTAGGGGAATGCCCTGTTTTGTGAAAAAATATATAGATAAAAATAGATTAAAAGTGATACAATATAAAGAATAAATAAAAGTAATTTGATAATGTATTTCAATGTATTATAGTGTGAAAAGGAGATAGATATGAGTTATACAAGTTCAAGCAAAACAAAAATGTTAGTAGAAGGCGGTCTAGTTATTGCTATGGCTCAAATTTTAAGTATGTATGTCATCTATCAAATGCCACAAGGTGGCGCTGTGAAAGCAGCTAACTTGGTGCCATTGTTAATTTATGCCTATCGTTGGGGTGGTCGTGCGGGCATCTTAACTGGTATTGCCTATGGAATTGTTCATTTTCTATTGGGATTTAAATTCTCTATTCATTATATGAGTATCGTATTGGACTATATCCTAGCCTATGGTGCGATCGGTATTGCTGGTTTCTTCGGCGGTTCTGGTACTGGGAAAGCCTTCTTTGGGGCTGTTTATGCAATCTTAACTCGCTTTGCTATGTCTGCCATTAGCGGTGTGGTAGTGTTTGGGTCCTATGCACCAGAGGGAACAAGCCCTTGGATTTACTCTTTAACGTATAATGCAACATATATGTTGCCAGACATGGTGATTAATTTAGTGGTATTAGCGTTGTTATATGTGCCAGTAATGCGTGGATTAGGTCGTGTGACACCGACTCATAAATAAGAAAAGAGCTAGGACAGGAGATATGTATGATTTCTGAATTAGGAATTATTGTATTAGCGGGTGGACTTAGCACTCGCATGGGAACAGATAAGACGAGATTGCCTTGGGGTAGCACAACTTTGTTAGGGGAAATGCTCCGCAAGGCGGTCCTTACAGAATGTGGAGAAATTTTAGTCTCCATCAATCGAGAATTAGAAGAGTCAGAGGCACATATTATTGAAGAGGCTCGTTCCTTTGGCCGAGATATTCAATTAGTGCCAGATACGATTGCTATGAAAGGCCCTTTAAGTGGATTGCAGTCGGCTCTTTCAGTAGGAACTAGAGAAGCCTATATTGTGGTATCTGCAGATATGCCGTGGTTTTCCTTTCACTGGTTGCCATCTTGGGAAGTGCATATCGATACATTTTTCCAAGGAGAATTATTAGCCATGGTTCCCTATGTAGGTTTGCAAGAGTACGAACCGTTGGCAGCCATTTATAAACGGTCCGTACTAGATACGATTCAAGAAGCCCTAGACGGTGAAGATGTATCTATGCATGGAATTTTGGACAAGATTCCCTATATGGAAATGGATATGAGTGAAGAAGCAGAGCTATATAGCAATGTGAATACTCGATTATCTTATAAATTGGCGAAAGCTAAATCTGCCAATCGTGAACGGTCTGTGCCGATTGTGACCATTAGTGCAAGCCAATCTAAATCGGGGAAAACTACAGTGGCTACAGCTTTGATTAAGGCGCTTTCAGAGCGAGGCATTGTGGTGGGCATGGTGAAAAGTGATGGCCATGGATTTTCCATGGATAAGGAAGGCACTGATACATGGAAAGCTAGTCAATCAGGGGCGAAGGCAGTGGCCATAGCGGGACCGAATGGATATGCGATGATGGTCCATGGTGAAAGTATGCAACGTCAACAACAATTAATTCGGTTGGCCAATGAAATGCCCGTGGATTTAGTACTCTTAGAAAGTCGCAGCCATGGAGTGGCGCCGATCATTGAAGTGGTCCGTGCAAACCATAATGAAATGAGACTGCCGCAGTTAGAAGAGATTGTAGCAGTAGTGACAGATATAGAAGACACATTAGAAGGAAATACGATTTGTGAACAGTTCAATTTCAGTGAGGAAGATATGGAACGGTTAGCAGATTGGATATTGAAGGAGTTGTTATAATGCAAGTAGTAACAGTAGAAGAAGGCTTGCAACGATTAGAAGCTCCTTTTACAGATAGTGCGTATACCCTTGCGATAGAGTCTGTTCCTATTGGACAAGCCTATGGCAGAGTATTAGGGGCAACGGCGCTAGCTAAGATGGATTATCCGCCTTTTAGGCGATCGGCCATGGATGGGATTGCTATTCGTTATACTGCTGATACAAGGTCATATCGTATGTTGGAGACGATTGGTGCAGGGGAAGTGTTTCAAGGTCAATTAGAGCCCGGTGAAGGAATCCATATTATGACGGGTGCCATGGTACCAGATACGGCAGATACAGTGGTAGTAAAAGAAGCGCTAACTTGGAGTAATGAAACAGAAGTGATAGTACCTAGTCGAATCGAAGTAGGTCAACATATTATCCTCGCAGGGGAAGATATACAAATTGGTCAGGAATTATTGCCTGCTGGTACTGTGTTGGAAGCAGAGCAAGTAGGGACCTTAGCAGGGCAGGGATATAGTGAAGTCTCTGTATACCGAAAACCAAGAGTGATTGTGCTCACCACAGGCCGTGAAGTACAAGATCCAACTGAGACACTACGAGTAGGGCATATTTATAATTCCAATCGGTATTTACTAGAAGGTACTTTATATGCACTAGGCGTTGATGTGGTGGGAGTAGCTCATTTGTCAGATGCGCCAGGTACGGTAGATGGTAATATTGCCACTGTACAACATATGCTAGATACATTGGGACCAGTAGATATGATTGTTAGCACTGGCGGTGTATCTGTAGGTGACTATGATACGATGCCGGAATTGTATGAACGTTTAGGCGCTAATACATTGTATCGACGTTTACAGATGCGTCCAGGAGCAGCTTCTTTTGGAGGTATTATTACAGCTAGGGGACATCATACATGGTGTATGGGCTTATCTGGAAATCCTACAGCAGCAATGAATCAGTTTTATTTATTGGTGTTGCCTGTGTTGGAACGCTTATCTGGACGGACGGTGATACGTCGTTGGATAGATTGCCACCTAGGTGAAGTTGTAGATAGAAAACATCCATTAGATCGTTATTATCAAGGGCATATTCTGTATAAAGGAGGCTCTTGCTGGGCCTATCCTAATTTAGGGATGACCTCAGGTGGTTTAAAAGCTTTATCAGTAGCAAATGGATTGATCAAGATTCCTGGTAATAGTGAACGACTAGAGCGGGGTTCTATAGTGAAAGTGTTCCCTTTTAGTCGATAAACAGAATAAAGAAACAATAATATGAATAAAAACTCTATTTTATAAGAAGTAATCTTGTGGAAATAGAAATAATTTGATATAATAATTCTATAGAATTTTATAAGTAAGGTCTGCAAAGAGACACATCGTACACGTACCCTGTGCCTCTTTTTGTATGGTCTTTTAAAGGGTAGTATTAAGAAAAAGGAGATTCTATGGCAGTACTAAAAAGACTTGGCTTATCTGGTTGGATTGTCATTGGCCTATTAGCGGGCGTACTAGTAGGTTCAGTAGCACCAGATTTTGCAAAACAATTAAAACCATTAGGTGATGTATTTATTCGTATGATTAAAATGATCGTAGTACCGTTGATTTTTAGTTCCCTTGTAATGGGTATTGCTGGTACAGGTGACTTTAAGAAATTAGGTCGTTTAGGGGGCAAAGCCATTTTATGGTTTGAAATTGCCACTACGATTGCATTATTTGTAGGTTTATTTGTAGTTAACGTATTTGAACCGGGCGTAGGCGTTAACCTAACAGCTACTGGTAATGCGGTAGATATTGCTAATAAAGCGGCTGCGAAGGGTGAGATGGATCATATCCAAATGTTGGTAAACATCATTCCAACGAATATCGTAGATGCCATGGCTCGTGGTGATATGTTGCAAATTATCTTCTTTAGCTGTATGTTTGCCATTGCTGCAGCAAGTATTGGTAAAGAAGGAAAACAAATTGTTGAGCTTTCCAAAGATTTAGCACACATCATGTTCAAAGTGACACACTATGTAATGTATGTGTCTCCTATTGGTATCTTCGGTGCCATTGCGTACACAGTAGGTAACTTCGGATTAGGTATGCTAGTACCATTGTTGAAACTTGTGTTTACATTATATGGTGGTTTGGCATTATTCTTAATTATTGTGATTGCAATCGGTTCTTTCTTTACGAAAGTTAACTTATTCAAACTTGGTAAAGTGTTGAAAGAGCCAATCGTGTTAGCATTCTCTACAGCGGCTTCTGAAGCTGCGTTGCCAATTGCGATGGAAAAATTAAAAAAAGTAGGCATTCCAAACCAAGTGGTAAGTTTTGTGTTACCGTTGGGATACACATTTAACTTGGATGGATCCACATTGTATTCTTCTCTAGCAGTGGTGTTTATCTCCCAAGTGTACGGGATACCATTCCCTATTGAACAACAATTGTTGATGGTATTAACATTGATGTTGTCTACCAAAGGGATTGCCGCAGTACCGGGGGCATCCTTGATCGTTATTGCCGGAACAGCAGCAGCCTTTGGCTTGCCAGTAGAAGGCTTAGCCTTAATTCTTGGTGTAGACCGTATCCTAGATATGGCTCGTACGGTATGTAACTTATCTGGTAACTGTCTAGCAGCAGCCATTGTAGGTCGTTGGGAAAACGAAGTATCTGCGGAACGCTTAACAGAGTTAATGGAACATCCGTTGACTGACGAAGAAGTCGAGGCATTAGAACAAGCTAGTTTTGAACATGTTGGTAAACAACAGGCATAATTAGTTTTACTGATAGCATTGAAATAGTACATAAGGGGCTGTAACAAAATAGAGCCAAATAAAACAGAGGAAAGTTGATCAAAAAGTATCAACTTTCCTCTATTTTTTATATTTTATAGGTAAATGTAAATATGTACATTTTGTTACAGGCCCTTTTGACATATTGTGATAGTAGACTATATAGTTACGTATAAGGAAATAGGGAGGTAGAAAGGTCCTTGGAACGGTGGAATAAAAAAGTAAGCCAGACAAGAAAAAATACCATGACCATCTTTGAGATGTTCATGGTATTTGTTGATAGAGTTCTTTAGGTCATCTGTAGGGAAGAGTAGAGGAGAAGACCTAAAGATGTGAATGAAGGATGTCTATCTATACACGACATACCATAGAGGTAGCATGGTAGAGGTAGTTGGTTATGTCGTATACATATATTATGAGGCCCTATAAAAGGAGTTGAGGAGTTTATAATATACGTACATCACTTCACAAGAAAGAGAGTATCATAGTGTTGCTACTCTTTATGTGTAGTATAAACTAGAAACGTCAAAAGAATGTCAAAATATAAAACTTTTTATTAAAAATTTCTTGAAAAAAGATTTGTATATTTTTTGTGTGCACTAATTGTACTGTTGTATCTCTGTAAAGGATTTGTTATAATACTTTCTATAGAATTTTAGGATAGGTTTTGAAAGAGACATTCTGTACTTGTACACCATCGCCTCTTTTTATATAACCTGAGCAAGTATTGGTATGTAAAAAGGAGATTCTATACTATGTTAAAGAAAATTGGACTGTCCGGGTGGATAGGCATCGGCCTCTTGGCTGGCGTGTTAGTAGGTGCAGTGGCACCAGATTTTGCGAAACAATTAAAACCTTTAGGTGATGTATTTATTCGCATGATTAAAATGATCGTAGTACCTTTAATTTTTAGCTCCCTAGTAATGGGGATCGCTGGCACAGGGAATTTTAAAAAATTAGGTCGTCTTGGGGGAAAAGCGATTCTATGGTTTGAATTAGCTACTACGCTGGCGCTATTTATTGCGTTGTTTGCCGTGAACGTTGTAGAGCCAGGAGTAGGTGTGAATTTGACAGCGAGTGGTGGCGCTACAGATATCGTTAACAAAGCAGCCTCCAAAGGTCAAATGGACCATGTGCAAATGTTAGTGAATATTATTCCAACCAATATTATTGATGCCATGGCTCGCGGAGATATGTTACAAATTATCTTCTTTAGCTGTATGTTTGCTATTGCAGCCGCAAGCTTGGGTAAAGAGGGAAAACAAATTGTAGACTTATCAAAAAGTATAGCCCACATCATGTTTAAAGTGACTCATTATGTCATGTATATTTCCCCTATCGGTATTTTTGGTGCTATTGCGTATACAGTAGGTGCCTTTGGGATTGAAATGCTGATTCCATTATTAAAATTAGTATTTACTTTATATGCAGGGCTAATTGTGTTCCTTACTATCGTACTGGGCATTGCATCGGCCTTAACAAAAGTGAATTTATTTAAATTATTTTTCGCACTGAAAGAGCCGACTATCCTAGCGTTTACAACCGCTGCATCGGAAGCGGCTTTACCAATTGCTATGGAAAAATTGAAAAAGATGGGGATTCCGAATCACATTGTAAGTTTTGTACTTCCTTTAGGGTATACATTCAACTTAGATGGCTCTACATTGTATTCTGCATTAGCAGTTGTATTTATTGCACAAGTGTATGGCATGCCATTCCCTATTGATCAACAAATTTTAATGATGATTACCTTGATGTTATCCACTAAAGGGATTGCAGGTGTACCAGGAGGTTCCTTGATTGTAGTAGCCGCTACTAGCGCAGCTTTTGGACTTCCAGTGGAAGGCTTAGCTTTAATTTTAGGCATTGACCGTGTCTTAGATATGGGCCGTACCGTATGTAACTTATTAGGTAACTGCATTGCAGCGGCTATCGTAGGCCGTTGGGAACATGAAGTGTCTGCTGAAACATTGACCCGACATATCGAACATCCATTAACAGATGAAGAAGTAGCTGCATTAGAGCAAAAACATTTAGAAGCTATGGCGAACACACATGCATAATAGAATATAAAATATCTAGGCACCATATGTATCTTTCACAGGTATATATGGTGTTTTTATAACTTGTTATAGATATGTTTTTTGCATTTATTAATAGACGAAATATGTAAATTCGTTGTATGATGTTCATAATAAACTATTTCTTTACTATAGTACTAGTGAAAAGTATGGCAGTTTGTAAAGATAAAGAATTGTAGTAAGGTTGTTACAGCCATGCAAGTGCATGGGGATACATAAGGAGGGAGACACATGTTAAGTGATATTGAAATTGCTCAACAAGCTGAGATGAAACCAATTGTAGAGATTGCTAAAGGATGCAATCTAACAGAAGATGAATTGGAATTATATGGAAAATATAAAGCAAAAGTATCCTTTGACGCGATGGAACGTTTGCAAGATGCACCCAATGGTAAGTTGGTACTAGTCACAGCCATCACACCTACACCAGCAGGGGAAGGCAAGTCTACCACCACGATTGGATTGACACAAGCTTTACAACAAATTGGTGTAAATAGTATTGCCGTGTTGCGTGAACCATCCTTGGGCCCTGTGTTTGGCGTTAAAGGTGGTGCTGCTGGTGGTGGTTATGCGCAGGTAGTGCCAATGGAGGATATTAACCTTCATTTTACAGGAGATATGCATGCCATTACGGCGGCTAATAACCTATTATCTGCAATGATTGACAATCATATTTTCCAAGGTAATGCACTACAAATTGACGTACGTCGTATTAGTTGGAAACGTGTATTAGATATGAATGATCGTGCTTTGCGCAATGTGGTCATTGGCATGGGTGGACCTATGAGTGGTGTACCACGGGAAGATCATTTTATGATTACCGTAGCCTCTGAAATTATGGCTATTTTATGCTTGGCTCGTGATTTAGAAGATTTAAAAGCACGATTTGGTCGTATTGTCATTGGTACAAACCTATCTGGAGAGCCTGTGTTTGTCCACCAATTGGGTTGTGAAGGGGCGATGGCACTCCTTATGAAAGATGCTATCAAACCGAACTTAGTACAAACGTTAGAGCATACTCCAGTATTGATTCATGGTGGGCCATTTGCGAATATTGCTCATGGATGTAATTCGATCATTGCTACTAAGCTAGGATTAAAATTAGGTGATGTAGTCATTACAGAAGCGGGGTTTGGCGCCGACTTAGGGGCAGAAAAATTCTTGCATATTAAATGTCATTATGGAGATATCTTCCCTGATGCGGTGGTCATCGTAGCGACTATTCGAGCTTTAAAAATGCATGGAGGCGTGCCAAAATCAGAGTTGACCAAAGAAAATGTAAAAGCTTTAGAACGGGGATTTGTGAACCTAGGAAAACAAATTGCCAATATGAGAGCCTTTGGCTTGCCAGTATTAGTGAGCATTAATAAATTTGCTACAGATACACCAGCGGAAATCGATGCGTTATTACAATTATGTGATCACTATGGTGTGGATGTGAGCCTTAATGAATGCTGGGAAAAAGGTGGCGCTGGCGGTATTGATATGGCGAAACAAGTGATGGGGATGTTGGAAGGAACATACATTAAGCCAACTGCTTTATACGATGTGAAAGATAGTATCCCTAATAAGTTAACGGCGATTGTAAAAGAAATTTATGGTGGTAATGGTGTAGAATTTACCAGTGCAGCGAAAAAGCAAATTGCGCAATTAGAAGACTGGGGACTGGCGGATTTACCAGTATGTGTGGCAAAAACACAATACTCCTTAAGTGATAATCCAGAGTTACTAGGAGCTCCTACCGATTTTACCATCACTGTACAAGATGTACGGATTGCTAATGGAGCTGGGTTTATTGTGTGTCAAACAAGTAATATTATGGTCATGCCAGGATTGCCGAAACAACCGGCAGCCCTTGGTATGGATGTCACTGCAGAGGGGACTATTAAAGGATTATTTTAGGAGGAATGATGGAATTACATAACGCATCTGTATTAGACTTTATTCGTGACCTTGGTTCTAGTGCACCCGCTCCAGGTGGCGGTAGCGTGGCAGCTATTAATGGAGCTACCGCAGCGGCTTTAATTGAAATGGTAGCGAATTTAACGATTGGGAATGCAAAGTATGAAGCGGTTCACGAGGAAATGAAAAGCATTCAAGAAGCTATGTGCCAAGTGAAAGAAGAGTTTGTGTACTATATCAATAAAGATAGTGCTGCTTTTATGGAGTTAATGGGAGCTTTCAAACTGCCGAAAGAAACAGAAGAAGAAAAAACATTCCGTAAAACAGAAATACAACGAACCACGAAACAAGCTGCCTTGGTGCCTTATGAAATTGGTAAATTGGCGTATACCTTATTACCATTGGCGGAAACAGTCATTGTAAAAGGAAATGCTAATGCCATTACGGATGGAATGATTGCTGTCATTAATGCAAAAGCCGCTGTGAAGAGTGCTTTTTTAAATGTAAAAATCAATCTAGGCTCTATACAGGATGCGGAGTTTGTAAAACAATTGGCACACAGCATGGAAGAGATAGAATCTGTGTTAGATACAGAGGAACAACGATTGTTAGGTCTTGCTAAGTTATAAGACGCATCATAATGGAATGAAGGAAATCATATGGGGATAGAAATTCATTTATTAGGGACACCACGGATACAAGTAGATGGGCAAGATGTCTTTTTTACGTATGGCAAAGTGCAAGCGCTCATTTATTATATGGTGGTGAAAGGAGTAGCCCTCCGAGATGAAATCAGTGGTTTATTGTGGCCGGAAAAATCAGAGGTCAACGCCAGAAAAAACTTAAGAAATGCCATTTATGAGGCAAAAAAGCTATTGGGGGCAGATGTATTTGTATCACCGAGAAATGCTGTATTACAATGGAATCCCACGTCGCATATCTATGTGGATGTCCATCAATTTCAAAGGAATCCTAAACAATATATAGATATTTACAAAGGGGAATTTTTACAAGGGTTTTATGTAAAAGATGCAGAGGCCTATGAGGACTGGTATTTAGGGGAACGAAGTCGATTAAAATCCATGTATATGGAGGCGGTTTATGACCTAGTAGACACAGGAATTGAGGAAAAAAATATCGCCTGCATTGAGCGATATATTCCGGTCCTATTGTCCTATGATCCCTATAACGAAGAGCGGTTTAGTGCAATTTTGGAACTGATCATGAGCCAAGGTTTCACGACCATGGGAAAACAATTATACCATCAACTACAATGTATTTATGCAGATGATTTAGATGAAAGTGTACCTAATTCGCTTCGGGAAGCTATGCATTTACCGAATGTGCAAAAGCAAGAGGCAGTATCTTTTGTCGAACATACAATGTTGAAAGGCCGTGATGCGGAAGCAGGGGAGGTACAAAAGTATTTGCACTATTTTGAGGATACCCCATTAGCCTTGCGTATCACAGGAGATACAGGAAGCGGTAAAACAAGTCTCGTAGAATATATACGAGATAGAGTAGAACCCTATCGATGTGTGTTAGAAAGCCAATGTTATGAAGAGGAACAAGGCTTGCTATTGCATGCGTGGATTCCTATTGTAGGAAAGATACTGGAAGAAATCGAATTACAAGGTCTGGAAAATATCGAATTACGCCGTATTTATGAAATCTTTCCGCAGTTAGACCGTCGTATGGCTCGAGATTTAGGGTTTTTAGAAGTGACGGAAGCATTGCCTTTTGATGTGGTGTACCAAGCAGTATCAAATTTGCTAGAACAGGTGTCGGAAGAAATTCCTTTCACATTGATCTTTGAGGATGTGCAGTGGATGGACTCCTTAAGTTTTTCTTTGTTGAGTTTGTTGCTCTTACATCATAGTTCTGAACGTCTTATGATGATTGTCACTGACGTAGATGAAGTAAAAGGTATGCATCGACGAACCTTGCAAAGTTTAGAACGGCAGAAAGCATTACAAAGTATTTCCTTGTTGCCTTTATCAGACGAACGAATGCGAGCCTTTATTCTCGACCGAGAACCTACGTTACAGGATACAGACATAGTGGATCAATTAGTAGAAGTCAGTCGAGGCAGTCTGTTGGTGCTCATAGAAAGTATGCAACTATGGAAAGAATATGGCTCCATTTATGGTTTGACCAAAGATATGGAACTACTATATAGCAAGAAATGTGATACTTTATCGGAAGAAGAGCGAAAATTGGTGGATTTTATCAGCTTATTCTACAATGAAGCACCATTGGGCATGATTGAATACTATATGGGCTTGGATAAATTGCGCCTTTTACAAACTTTAGAGGAATTGGAAAGGAAAGGGTTCATTGATTATCGTACACAACATGGTGAAGTGCAATACAGTTTGCGTCAATATAAGTGCAAAGAGTATTTACGGGACCAAATGGCAGTGGACCGGCGTCAAATTTTACATGCCTATTTAGGGGAAGCCTGGGAAAAACGATTGACTCACTCCAAGGAAGATATGATTCGCTATAAGCAATTGGAGTTTCACTTCCGTGAAGCGGGACAATACCAAAAAGCTCTAATGTATAAATTGAAGTCCTTTATGCATTATTTAAACTTTAATAAAGATGCCTCTCCAGAACTTGGGGTAGGAGAATTATCCTCTGTCTATGCAGGGTACTTTATGGGAGAAGTAACGGGGAAAGCCTTACAGGAAATAGAAGATGAGTTAGAGCGTGTATACACATTATATGGAGATGTGCCAGACGTACGTGCTTTAGAATTACCTTATTTATATGGAGCAGGCAAATACTATATGAGTATCGGTGATAAAGAACGAGGTTTACGATACTTTCAAGAATTATTAGAAGAAAGTACAGAGCAAGAAGCATCAAATTATAAGTTGAAAGCTTATAAAGAGATGATTTATTATCACTTACAAATGCGCCATGTTCTTGAAATACATCAATACACGTCCAAGGCGTTGGACCTAGCAGAACAGTATCATTTCAAAAAAGAAATAGGTGTTATACTGCGATTGAAAGCATTGGCTTTCATTATGGAAGGTGCAGTAGAGCAAGCTGCTCCGCTCTTAACAGAATCCATACGATTATTCTCGGTAACCCAAACGGTAGCGCGCAGATATGCTATCAATATTGGGGCTGCGTATAACTACTTGGGAGATATTGAAAAAAGTCGGTCTCGTCTAGAGACAGCATTAGAGATGTATCAAAAAGCATTAGACTACTGCGACAAAACAGAGTTATATAGTTCATGGATTGTATTTGCCACCAATGCGGGTATGACTGCCTTTGCATTGCAGAAGTATGAATTAGCGACCACGTATTTTCAAAAGTCCTATGAATTATGCTTGCAATATACCATAAGTCGACGGAGACCGACTATTGAGGCGTACCTTGGGTTGTTAGCACGAATTCAAGGGGATATACATACAGCTGTGACCTATTTGGAATCTGCCCAATCTCATGGCGTAGTAGAGCAACATGGACAAGAAGTTGGGCGCGTGCATTGGGCTATTTATTTCCTCAAAACTGAGTATCCTAGTGCAGAGGTGGACCAAGCGTTTTCTGAAAGTTTGGCTACCTATGGTACAATAGCATTGCAACAATTAGATGGCTATGGAGATGTATGGGAACGAACGTACCTAACACAGTTGCTCCAAGCCGAGTAAGTACAAAAGAAGGAGATCCTACATGGATATAGTGTTAAATCCCATAGTCTTATCAGTCATCGCCATGTCGATTCTGTGTTTGCTGCGATTTAACGTGTTGTTATCAGTTATCGTAGCTTCATTGGTAGCAGGTCTGGCAGGGGGCATGACGGTAACCACTACGATTGAGTCTTTAATCGGTGGTATGGGTGGCAATTCAGAAACCGCATTTAGTTATATTTTATTGGGCGCCTTAGCCATTGTCATTGGTCGATCGGGGCTAGCCACAGTTGTGACTAAAAAGATTACCAATATTGTAGGTACAAAAAAAGTGGCATTTACCTTGCTCATCGCCTTTGTATCCTGTTTTTCACAAAATTTAATTCCTGTGCACATCGCTTTTATTCCTATTTTGATTCCACCTCTATTAGTGGTTATGAATCGTATGAAATTAGATCGTAGAGCAGTCGCATGCGCCTTAACATTTGGTCTAAAAGCACCTTATGTATCATTGCCAGTTGGCTTTGGCTTACTGTTTATGACCATTATCAAAGATCAAATGGTAGCTAACGGCGTGAATGTATCTATTTCAGATATAGCTTCTGTTATGTGGATTGGTGGTATATCGATGGTGGTAGGATTATTGCTTGCCATTGTGTACTATAGTCGAAACCGTGAGTATAAAGATATTGCCGTAGTACAAGAAGAAAGTACCGATGAAGCATCTCGTATGACGGCGGATTGTTGGAAAGGTTTGGTAGGAGCAGCGGTAGCCTTTGTGGCGCAGCTCTATTTTAAATCCCTACCTATAGGTGCTCTTGCTGGATTGGCAGTATTTTTTGCGACAGGACTTATCAAATGGTCTAAAATGGATGAAGATGTGGATGGCGGTATTCGCATGATGGGGACTATAGCCTTTGTTATGTTAATTGCAGCAGGTTATGCAAATGTATTACGAGAAACAAACTCTGTAGAACATTTAGTAGCAGCCACAGTATCTATTATTGACTCCAAATTAGTTGGAGCTATCGTGATGCTCGTTGTAGGACTACTGATTACTATGGGTATTGGTACATCCTTTGGTACGATTCCTGTTATTGCGTCCATATATATCCCTATGGGATTGCATTTAGGATTTTCTGTGCCAGCTATTATTTTGCTAATCGGTATTGCAGCGGCACTAGGTGATGCGGGGTCACCTGCATCAGATTCTACATTAGGACCTACATCAGGACTCAATGCAGATGGACAACATAATCATATATGGGATACTTGCGTACCAACGTTTATATTCTATGACATTACTTTGTTAATCGGTGGTGTTGTAGGGGCGCTGGTGTTATAATACAAAAGGACTGTCACAAAATGTAGAAATACATTGTACGACAGTCCTTTATCGTATTTTATAAAATCAAGTAAGCTGGGGTCAAACTGGGGTCAAACTGGGGTCAACTTGAAAAAGTTGCGATAATCAATTTTAGTGCTACATAACAAAAGAACCGCACAGTTGTACGGTTCTAAGTGTGGTGGAACACCAGGGGTTCGAACCCTGGACCCTCTGATTAAGAGTCAGATGCTCTGCCAGCTGAGCTAGTGTTCCATAAGATAAGTTAAAGTATGGTTTTATTATAGTCCTATCATTCAATTTTGTAAACGAAAAATTTAGAAATCACATAGGAAATTACTTGCTATTTAATAGGTTCTATGTAATAATAGAGGAGTCAGGAATTGCCTGGCTTTTTTAGATTGCATTTGACATAGACTTCCACTTGTGGTAGTCTATATTAGTATGTTTATGAAGTAATAGCCGTCTAGGCACTTTAAAGAGAGGTGTAAACTGATGCGTAACGCAGTAACAATGGCTTGTACTGAATGCAAGCAACGTAACTATCAGACAAACAAAAACAAAAAAAATAACCCAGATCGTATTGAAATGAATAAATTCTGTAAATTCTGTGGTAAACACACGTTACACCGTGAAACAAAATAATTTTTAATTATTTGTTGACGTGAGGATGTGATATCATGGCAGGAACTAATTCAAAAGCTCAAGCACAACAAAACAATAACGGTAAATTCGTTCGTGAAGTGCGCTCTGAGCTCAAGAAAGTAGTCTGGCCTACGAAAAAAGAACTTGTGAACTATACGATTGCAGTATTTGTAGCGGTAATTATTATTTCTGCTATTATTGGTATCGTTGACACAGTGTTTGCAGAACTTTTTAAATTGTTAAAGAGTGCTGTAAGGTAGGAGGCCTTTTTGATGGGAACAGATAAAAAGTGGTATGTCTTACATACTTACTCAGGCTACGAAAACAAAGTAAAAACCACTTTGGAGTTGAAAGTTCAAGCTATGGGGATGGAAGATGTGATTTCTCGCATCTTAATTCCGATGGAAGATGAAATCGACGAAAAAGATGGCGTAAAAAAAGTAGTAAAACGCAAAGTCTTTCCAGGCTATGTGCTGGTAGAAATGGAAGTGAATGACGAATCTTGGTACGTGGTGCGTAATACACCAGGTGTTACAGGATTTGTTGGTTCTGTAACAAAGCCAGTGCCACTATCTGATTCTGAAGTAGCTTATATCTTGAAGTCTCAAGGTTTAGATCAAGAACCAGTACAAACTCTTGATGTTGAAGTAGGAGAAACTGTCCGAATTACATCCGGTGCCTTTGAAGATAGAACAGGCGTTATTACTGAAATCAATCACGAACATGCAAAACTACGTTTGAACGTAGAGATGTTTAATCGTGAAACCCCAGTAGAGGTAGAATATTCTCAAGTTGAGAAAATTCTTTAATATATTATATAACTCTAACCTTTTTAGGCGGCCGGGAGGTTGCCAGTGGGAGGGGCAATTTCGCTCCGTTACCACCACATTTTGACGCAAGGAGGTGTAATCACCATGGCTAAAAAAGTTAGTAAAGTTGTGAAATTACAGTGCGAGGCTGGTAAAGCGAGTCCAGCGCCACCGATTGGTCCAGCTTTGGGTCAAGCAGGTGTTAACATCATGGGCTTCGTTAAAGAATTTAACGAAAGAACAGCTCAACAAGCTGGTCTTATCATCCCAGTTGTTATTACTGTATACGAAGATAGAAGCTTCACTTTCATCACAAAAACTCCACCAGCTGCAGTTTTATTGAAAAAAGCAGCAGGTATCCCAAAAGGATCTGGAGTACCTAACCGTGATAAAGTAGCTAAAGTTGGTCGCGATAAAGTTCGTGAAATCGCTGAACTTAAAATGCCTGACCTAAATGCTAACACTGTTGAGCAAGCTATGCGTATGGTAGAAGGTACTGCACGTAGCATGGGCATTGAAATCGTTGATTAATTAGCGTACGGTATGTGACTCACATATCGGTGGGAGGGACATCCCGTTACACCACATAAGGAGGAATAAAAATGGCAAAAGTAGGTAAGAAATATGCTGAAGCAGTAAAACTTATCGAAGCAGATAAATTCTACGAACCAGTAGAAGGTATTGAATTAGTTAAGAAAACTGCCACTGCAAAATTCGACGAAACAATCGAAATCGCTTTCAATTTAAACGTCGATCCTAAATACGCTGATCAACAAGTTCGTGGTGCCGTTGTATTACCACATGGTACAGGTAAAACTCAACGCGTACTCGTATTTGCGAAAGGCGACAAAATTAAAGAAGCTGAGGATGCTGGCGCAGATATCGTTGGTTCCGAAGAATTAGTAGCAAAAGTACAAGGTGGTTTCAGCGACTTCGACGTTGTTGTAGCTACTCCTGACATGATGGGCCAAGTTGGTCGTTTAGGTAAAATTTTAGGTCCTAAAGGCTTAATGCCAAACCCTAAAGTTGGTACTGTAACACCTGACGTAGCTCGTGCTGTTAGCGAAATTAAAGCAGGTAAAATCGAATACCGTACAGACAAAGCTGGTATTATTGCTTGTCCTATCGGTAAAGCATCTTTCGACGATGCGAAATTACTTGACAATTTCCGTACAATCGTTGATACTATTGTTAAAGCTAAACCTGCAGCAGCTAAAGGTCAATACATTAAAACTGTGACACTTAGCTCCACTATGGGTCCTGGCGTTCCTATGAACGTGTTTAAATTAACAAGCACTAACAAGGAACAATAATTATATATGTTCTCTTAGCTGTAGACGGCTGGCATCATCTGATTTAATGAGGAAACTCGCCCGCTGAGGCTGAATCCAATCTATTATGGAATGGTTCTCGACCTCAACGTCTTCGTTGAGGTCGTTTTTACGCTAAGATAGTACATAGAAAATCACCAAAAATCTACAAGGAGGTATTCTAATGGCTGTCACTCAACAAAAACAAGCAGTTGTAGCTCAAATGAAAGAAACTCTTTCTCAAGCGAAAGGTGCTGTATTAGTTGGTTATAGCGGTTTGACTGTTGCTCAAGTAACAGATCTTCGTCGTAAATTCTTGGCTGAAGGTGTAGAATACAAAGTAATTAAAAATACTTTGACTCGCATCGCTGCTAACGAATTAGGCTACGAAGCTTTCTCTGAGCATTTAGAAGGTCCTACTGCATTAGCAACTTCTAGCACAGACGCTGTAGCTCCAGCTCGTATTCTTGAAAACTTCATTAAAGATACAAAAACTGAAGCTTTAACTGTAAAAGCTGGTATTGTGGAAGGTGAAGTTCTTGACGCTGCTAAAGTACAAGAAATTGCAAACTTGCCGAACCGCGAAGGTATGCTTTCCATGCTTCTTTCCGTGCTTCAAGCTCCAGTTCGCAATGTAGCGTACGCAGTAAAAGCTGTTGCGGAAGCAAAAGACGAAACTGTTGCATAATAGCAACACAATTAACTAAGAAAACATATATCAAAAATGGAGGATATCAATCATGGCATTGAACATCGAAAACATCGTTGCTGAATTAGAAACTGCAACTATTTTAGAACTTAACGATCTTGTAAAAGCAATCGAAGACAAATTCGGCGTAACTGCTGCTGCTCCTGTAGCTGTAGCTGCTGCTGGTGCTGCTGCTGGCGGCGCTGACGCTAAATCCGAATTCGACGTAATTCTTAAAGACGCTGGTGCTTCCAAAATCAACGTAATCAAAGTTGTACGTGAAGCTACTGGTTTAGGCTTGAAAGAAGCTAAAGCTATCGTTGACGGCGCTCCTGCTCCTGTAAAAGAAGGCGTAGCTGCTGCTGACGCTGAAGCTTTAAAAGCTAAATTAGAAGAAGCTGGCGCTACAATCGAATTGAAATAATTGATTCGCTAGTTAAAACCCCTTGAACATTTGTGTTCGAGGGGTTTTTTGTATTTTCTAATATATATGATAGAATCCATATCAAAAGTATTCGATGTATGGTATACTAGATAGGTCTATAAAAATACTATGAACAATATAAAGATTGTAAAGGTTTAACATCATGACCATAGGGTATGAAGTAAGTCAATATATTAAACGTTAGAATAGAGGGCAGAATGAAATTAATTATATCCCCTAGTAAAACAAAAGATATAAAAGGCACATCAAGTGCACCTCAGTTTGCGCCACATATGACGGAACAAATTGTGGAACACATGCAAGGCATGTCAAAAGAAGCACTAGGAAAGGCTTTAAAAATAAAAGATACAGTCTTAGATGAAGTATATGCTTTTTATCAAAACTATGACAAAGAAGTAGAAGGTATGGCTGCGCTCAGCTATGATGGACTGTCTTTTAAAAACTTTAACTACGAAGTTTTATCATCAGATGGAAAAGCGTTTGCGAATACCCATATATGGATTGGGTCAGCTTTGTATGGCTTAGTAGCTCCTAATAGTGGAATCAAAGGATATCGACTAGATTTAATTGATCCTGTCCTAAAAGAACAAAAAACTAATCTTTATATTTGGTGGCAACCCTTAGTAGATGCCGCTGTAGCAGAGGAAGATTGGATACTAAATTTGGCATCTAAAGAATATTCTAAATGGATTAACCACCCTAAGATAGTGACTATCGAGTTTTTAGAACATCGTCAGGGTGTATGGAAACAGCTGAGTACATCTTCAAAACAAATGCGTGGTTCTTTGGCGCATTATATCTGTGAACATCAAATTACGGAACTTTCACAGTTGCCGAAGGAATTAAAAGGATTTGTATTGGATCCATTGCCGGAAATAATAGATGGGTCAATTACCATTGCCTATCGCAAGGAATTATAAGTATAATATGTATTCTAATAGAGGAAATATGACAGTAGATAGCATTTTACAGAAAGATCTTGTCGGAGATGAGTGGTTAACGGAAGAGGAATTGCGATTTCTCATGACCATTACTGATGAAGGTGAATTACAAAAGATATATAAAAAAGCCTATGAGGTGAAAGCTGCTTACGTAGATAAAGTGGCGTATTACCGTGGACTCATTGAGTTTTCCAATCGTTGTATTAAAAACTGCTTATATTGTGGCATACGTCATGAAAACAACAAAACAGAACGATTCGATATGTCGCGTGATGATGTATTGAAAATGGCAAAATGGGCCTATGACCATGAATATGGCTCTTTGACCTTGCAATCTGGAGAACGTACAGATGATGCTTTTGTAGAGTATGTGGTGGAACTTATCCGAGATATTAAAAAGTTAAGCAATCATGAGCTAGGTATCACTATGTGTGTAGGGGAGCAATCGGAAGAAGCCTATAGACGTATGCGCGAGGCAGGTGCGGACCGTTATCTTCTTCGCATTGAAACGACGAATAAAGACTTATTTGAGATGATTCATCCTAAGGATGCGTTGCACTCCTTTGAGACTCGTGTGAATTGCTTACAATCTTTGCGTAAGGTAGGATTTCAAGTAGGTACAGGTGTTATGATTGGTTTACCAGGGCAAACATTAGATGATCTTGTAAATGATATTTTATTTTATCGTGATATGGACATCGATATGATTGGTATGGGACCGTATGTGGTACATCATGATACACCATTAGGCCAGCGCGCTTTAGAATTAGGTATTGATTCGCAAGAGGGCAAATTAGAACGAGTGCAGTTAGGCTTAAAAATGATTGCTTTAACACGGTTATTCTTGAAAGATGTAAATATTGCGGCTACCACAGCGCTACAAGCCTTAGATAAATTAGGTCGTGAAAAAGGTTTGGCAGCGGGAGCCAATATCTTGATGCCGATCATTACTGTGCCAGAGCATCGTGCGAAATATTTGTTGTACGATAATAAGCCTTGTGTCGATGATAATGCAGACCAATGTAAAGAATGTTTAACTCGTAGAGTTATGTCTATTGGTGATCGTGTAGGCTGGAAACAACAAGGTAATTCACAACATTACAAAAAACGGATTCGATAATTTCATGTGAGGTGAATGATGAATTTATTAAATGAAATATTACGACATAATCGAGAATTTTTGGATAGTACTAGCCAAGAACATGGAGATGAACCTCCAACAGTGAGCAAGGTGCCAACCCGTGAAATTGCAATATTAACTTGTATGGATACGCGCTTGGTAAACTTTATGGAACAAGCCCTTGGCATTGAACGAGGTCATGCAAAAGTGATTAAATCGGCGGGCAACTCCATTTCAGGTATGTTCGACAGCGTGGTACGTAGTTTGCTTGTGTGTATTTACGAGTTAGGCGTATCTGAAATTTTTGTTATCGGTCACTACGAATGTGGCATGGCAAAAACGACTTCTGAAAGCTTAACTACAGCTATGTTATCTAGAGGTGTTTCTCCAGATGCAATCCAAATGGTTCGTCATGAATTAGAGCATTGGGCTGATGGATTTTCACACCCAGTGGACAATGTACAAGAAACGGTCAGCATGCTTCGTATGAACCCGTTGATTCCTAAGGATGTAGCAGTTCATGGATTGATGATGCATCCAAATTCTGGAGAAGTAGAAGTGGTAGAAGTTGGCTATGAACTATAAAAAGTGATTGACAAATAGAATCAACTTGTGATATCCTTAATGGGTATCATGGAGGATTACTCAAGAGGCTGAAGAGGACGGTTTGCTAAATCGTTAGGTCGGGTTACCGGCGCTAGGGTTCGAATCCCTAATCCTCCGCCACAGACAAGAGCACATATGCAAGCATGTGTGCTTTTTTGTTTTCTCAAAAGTCAAAAATCGTCAAATAAACGTCAAAAAGTTATAATTTATATGCGTTCTAGTTATAATTAAATTTGATTTAATAAAAAGACTATAAAAAGTGTTATAAAAAATAGTTTATGAGATAATAACTATCTGTCATTTCACAAAATAAGCAGACTCTTGTATACTACAGTCATGCAATAAGAACACACACTCTAAGGTGTGTATACAAGGAAGGAAGTAACTAATATGAGTTTAGTAACAGCATGGATAGAAAATTTAAAAAAACATCGTTTAGAAGCATGTGAAGCAAGCCAATGCAAAGATAATAGCATTAAAGGCTGGCCACATCCTTGGACTTCTGAATTGCAAGATGAAGAAGTTGTAGAAGTATTTGTAGCAGAATGCTGCAATAATTAATTTAGCGTACTTTCCCTTTATATAGAGGACTCCAACAAGAAGCACAAAAAACCACGGTGAAGGAAGACACCGTGGTTTTTTGTTGCGATTTTGGGAAATCCCATATCATTTGTTTATCAGAGATAGATTAGAAACTTTATTAGTCTATTACATAACTGATTTATGTGGTATGAGAAGACGTACCGCAGGAGGTCTACTACTCTATTACCAATTATGTATATATTGTATTTAGACATCAGTCTTCAGGTATATCAGTAGTATACGGCAATTCTACCATGCGAACCTCTTGTAATTGCCAGGTTAAGTTACCACCAGTTAGATTCGTCAAATTAGTTTCTAAGGAAGTCACAGCTTCTGGTTCTACATAGATTTCAATAGATACTAGATCTGTAAACGATGCTGTATAGTGAAGCGCTAGAGTTTGTAGTTGGCGCTCTATGGCTCCAAAGTTAGAATAATCTATGGAGATAGTCACAATTTGACGAGGTGCAATGAGTAGTTTAGGTCCTTCTTGGACAGCCTTGGCTGCACTATGAGAGTACGCACGAATGAGTCCTCCTGCACCTAACTTAATACCTCCGAAATAACGAGTAACTACGACAGCTACGTTTGTAATGCCTGTTTTTTTTAATACTTCTAGCATCGGTTTTCCTGCCGTCCCTGAGGGCTCTCCATTGTCAGAGGAACGCTGTTGTTCTTGGCGAGAGCCGATAGCATAGGCGGTGCAGTTGTGAGTAGCATCCCAAAATTCTTTGGATATACGTTGGATAAATGTTTGTGCTTCTGCTTCAGTAGTAACAGGAGCGATAGTAGAAATGAAACGTGACTTTTCTATGATATATTCAGTTCTAAATTCATTAGCTATGGTGATATAAGATTGTGGAATGTCTGACATAGGAACTCCTGGATAAGAATAATAAAAATGAGATTACAATCATTGAATACCTTTAGTATAACATAAGTTAGTGGAACACTGTTGCTATACGAAATATAGAGTGTTAGATCTGTATAATCGGACAGCATAATACGGACAGGATACAATAGTTTGTGTAAACACGGTGGGTTAGACAATCGATAGCTATTAAATCGGTGTAAGCCATATACTGCGAGATTTGTATAAGGTATATACAGTTAGATTTGTATAGTCCATGTACTATGAAATAGGTTGGATATATGTTAATATATTTATATTGAGAAATTTAAATATCTTTCATGTAGAACCATATATCATTAGGAGGAATCATGCGTAAAGAAGAATTTTCTATTATCGGCATGCACTGCGCAGCTTGTGTAGGGCGTGTAGAAAAAGTGGTCAGTAAGTTAGAAGGTGTGGCTGATGTAAAAGTCAACTTGCTCACCAATAAAGGAACGGTAGCGTATACAGATGATAGCACGATTGGTGCTACAGAAGTCATCGCTGCCATTGAAAAAATTGGATTTGAAGCACATATTGCTACTGATGCGGATATGAAGGTAGAAAAACCATCTCATAAAGGGCAATATATCCGCTTAGGCGTGGCTGCTCTCATGGCTATTCCGATGATGGTGTCCATGATGGGGCACTATTTATGGCATTGGCCTATGTTATCGCATGAGGTTGAATTGGTGTTAGCTACGATTGCTCAGTTTGGGGCGGGCTGGATTTTTTACACTAGCGCTTTTGCAGCCATTCGTAGTGGTACACTTACCATGGATGTGCTAGTCGCATTGGGAACTTCCGTAGCCTATGGATTTAGCATTTACCAAATGGCAGTGGGGAATCACGATGTATATTTTGAAACTTCGGCATGGTTAATTACTTTTATATTATTGGGCAAACTATTAGAAGATATTGCTAAGGGTCGTACGTCTGAGGCCATTCAAAAATTAGTGGCATTACAACCTAGCGTGGCCCATGTGGAACGCAATGGGGAGTGGATGGACATTCCTACGAAGGAGATTGTCCTAGGTGACAAGATCCAAGTGCGGGCCGGCGAAAAAGTGCCAGTAGATGGAATTATTTTAGAAGGTCATTCCACAGTGGATGAGGCTATGTTGACAGGTGAAAGCGTACCTGTAGAAAAAGGTCAGTCTAGTCAAGTCATAGGCGCTACAGTTAACATGTCGGGCACATTTATTATGAAAGCCACTGCTATTGGGGAGGAAACTATGTTATCCCAAATCATCAAAGTAGTGGAACAAGCGCAAGCATCTAAAGCGAGCATTCAGCGTATCGCGGATGTGGTAGCATCCTATTTTGTGCCGGTAGTCATCGGTATTGCCATTCTTACCATGATTATTTGGTATTTTGCATTAGGATCTACGGTAGGAAAAGCTTTATTATATGGCACAGCTGTGCTTGTAATTGCCTGCCCGTGCGCCTTGGGATTGGCGACACCCACATCCATTATGGTAGGTTCAGGCCTTGGGGCAGAACATGGTGTGCTTATTAAAAGCGCAGAATTTTTAGAAAAAGCAGGTCATATCAATGCGATCATCATGGATAAAACTGGGACTTTAACAGAAGGAAAGCTATCTGTTACGAAAGTGATATATACAGCAGGTGATGAAATGTATAACTTAGCTTTCACAGTGAATCTTGAAAAAGGTTCTACTCACCCTATTGCACAAGCCATTGCTAAATACGGTGCTAGCAAAGGCGTGCCACAAATGATCGTGAAAGACTTCCAAGATATTCCAGGAAAAGGATTGGAAGGACGTATAGCGGATAAATTGATTCGGGTTGGTCATACTCGCTGGATGCAAGAACTAGGTATTGATATCACGCCATGGCAAGGAGAGATCCACAGTCTGGAAGAACAAGGCAATTCTGTATCCGTCTTGTTAGTAGACGGCACAGTACACGGTATTTGGGCTGTAGCAGATACATTGCGTCCAGAAACTCCTGAGGTTGTAAAGGCTTTACAAGAGCAAGGCATCGATGTGTGGATGGTCACAGGAGACAATGCGCGCACAGCGAACTATATAGCTGCCCAAGCAGGAATTACTCACGTAGTAGCGGAAGTACTGCCACAAGATAAAGCAAATACCATCGCCACATTACAAAGTCAAGGAAAATCCGTTGGCATGGTGGGAGATGGTATCAATGATGCGCCAGCTTTAGCGCTAGCAGATATTGGATTTGGTATCGGTCATGGTACGGACGTAGCCATTGAGGCGGCGGATATCGTATTAGTGCGAAATGATTTGCGCACCTTAGTACAAGCCGTGACGATTAGTCGTAAAACGATGACAAATATTAAACAAAATTTATTCTGGGCATTGATCTTTAACTGCATTGGTATTCCGCTGGCAGCCATGGGCTATTTAAGCCCTATCATTGCCGGCACCGCCATGGCATTTAGCTCTGTTACGGTGGTGAGCAATGCGTTGCGATTAAAACGTGCAAAAGTGTAATCATTCACGTATATGATGATCCGGAGAAGTTCATAACTGTATTGTAATATCTATGGAATAGGATATACATGGATATTCAACGTATGATCTACAATAAAAAAGGACTATAACAAATACGATTTAGGTACGATTTGTTATAGTCTTTTTTAGAAATATGATACCAAATGTTGAGACTATGTATACGCGAGTGGTCAGTCATAGTTTTTACACAAAAATAGAACCCCAACTCAAGGGAAGAAGAGTTGGGGTTTTGTTTTGGACATCGTCCTATCTATTTCACTCAAAGGTTGGGGTATATTCTAATAGTATGGGCGTACGTATTTGAATCAACCTTTTTTGTGCTTACATTTACCAGCTGTGTTGCCGCTCATAATGCGGTTGAACATAGCATGGATTTCCTCGGAAGATTGACCTTCTTCACGAGCTGCTTCAATATGACGCATTGCCATATCGTAGCGTGCTAATTTTTCTGGATCGTTCGCGTAAAATTCGCGACCTTTGTGTCCACATGCCATAGGAATAGCCTCCTTTTACAATATAGTTTATACTTATTAACTTGCTCATTGAGAACTCCTGTACATCTTGTACCTGTCCTCTGGTATTATAATAAAGTATATGGTTGTGGTGGAGTCAACAAATAAAAAGAATTATTTTTATAATTTTTTATATTTATCGATAACCATTGATATCATAGGTTTTTTTAATCTGAAAGCTTAGAAATAGGGCTTTTTTATGAGAATTAATTTAATAATATAGTAAAATACATGAATGAAAGTCAATATGTAAAAAGCCCGTAGTTATGCTATAGTATAGGTATAGATAAAACTATATACCAATAGTTTAGTTTCAACGAAAAAATTATATATTATACGAAATAAAATAATTAAGATTATTATACATAGTACAAATATTGAGACAGTATTAAATGTAATACATGTATTAAAAGTGTTACATGTATTAAATCTATTAGAAGACCTAAATGCCTGTTGGAAATACAGTAGAAAGGATAGTATCTATGCGAAATATTTATATGACGATTGGAGATGTGTCGAAAATTTATGGCATATCAAAACAAACAATTCTATATTATGAAAAATTAGGACTATTTCTGCCAGCAAAAATTGAAGATAATGGATACCGTTATTACACATTAGAAGAGTGCTATCGATTAGAGATTATTTTGACCCTAAAAAAACTAAATCTATCCTTGAAAGATATTCAAGATTATGTGGAACATCGAGGTCCGCATATGTTGAAAAGCTTATTAGAAGATGCACGCTATGGCTTTGATCGGGAGATTAATGATTTATATACAAATAAAATGAATTTAGAGAGAACCTTATTTAACTTAGAACGATATTTAAAAATACCTAAAAATCGTTTGTTCTTTGGTATGAAAGAAGAATCTTTCTATGCACTAACTCCTTATGATGCAACAGAAAAAGGAAAGAAAAAGTTATTTACTTTATTAGAACATCAAGCTAGGCTTATAGAGGAAGTCCCTTTTAAAGCTATTCAAATTGGTATGGCTATCGATGGAGAAGACTATGAACAGGGAGATATCATCAAGTACAGCCATTATTGTACAGATGTAGGGTTTGATTATGAAGGAGATATGGAGATTGTTACTCGTCCTAGAGGGATGTATCTAGAAATGTTTTATACGGGGCTTTATGAAGAACAGGCTCAGTGGATGTACGATAAAGTAAGTAGTTATTTATCTTATGAGGGATTACAAATTGCAGGTTCCGTATATATAGAACCAGTACGGAATTATTGGACAGAGACAAAACGTGAAGACTATTTATCTAAAATTACAGTACCTGTTGAGGAATAGATGAAACATGTATGCTGAAAGAATTGGAAACAAAATATAAAAATGAGTTACCATAAGACGCGATGTAGTACAAAATATAAGATGTTGTGGTATAGATTATTTTGTGTGTAAAGGCAATTCACTTTACAACTATTGACAAGTTAGGTAAATATTGGTAATATAGGGTGTAAATATTTTTTGCTTGACAGATGATGCTTTCAGAATGTTCAGAAGGAGGAACCATGGAAGAACGAATGACAATTAGTTTGTTGTTAGATTTTTATGGAGCCTTACTGACGGATCGACAACGAGAGTGTTATGCATTGCATCATGAAGATGATATGTCATTAGGTGAAATTGCAGAAGAGTTGAGTATCTCAAGGCAAGCGGTGCACGACAATATTGAACGTGCAAAAGCTAGTATGGAAGGATATGAACAAAAGCTACACCTTATTGAACAATATTTACTACGGCGAAAGATTGTAAAACAGGTTAAAGATGAATTAGCATCTATTGCCATTACATCTGAATCGATTCAGTCATTATTAACACAATTGGAGGGCTAGTATGGCTTTTGAAAATTTAACGCATAAATTGCAAGAAGCCTTTGCATCCTTAAAGGGAAAAGGTAAAATTTCTGAAGAAGATGTTAACCTAGCGTTACGACAAGTTCGCTTTGCTTTGTTAGAAGCAGACGTAAACTTTGGAGTAGCGAAAGATTTCATTGCCCGTATCAAGGATAAAGCCTTGGGTGAGGAAGTGTTTGGTTCCTTGAACCCTGCGCAAACGGTTATTAAAATTGTGAATGACGAATTGACCGAGTTACTAGGTGGTACTGAAAGCCGGATTATGATTTCTCCGAAAGCACCAACCATCATTATGTTGGTTGGCTTGCAAGGGGCAGGTAAAACGACTACGGCTGGTAAGTTGTCTGTACACCTTCGTAAACAAGGTAAGAATCCTATGCTAGTAGCAGCCGATGTGTATCGCCCAGCAGCGATTAAGCAATTGCAAGTAGTGGGCGCTCAAATCGATGTTCCTGTATTCGCGAATGAAACGCCGGGTGCAAATCCAGTAGAGATTGCTAAAGCTGGTATTGAAGAGGCAAAACGCCTATTCAAAGACATTGTTATCATCGATACAGCAGGTCGACTTGCCATTGATGAAACCTTGATGGATGAATTGGCTAATATCAAGGCTGAAGTAAAACCTCACGAAATCTTGCTAGTGGTAGATGCCATGATTGGTCAAGATGCAGTGGGTACAGCAGAAGCATTTAATAATTACTTAGGCCTAGATGGTGTCATTTTGACGAAAATGGATGGCGATGCTCGTGGTGGTGCAGCTCTTTCTATTAAAGCGGTAACAGGAACACCTATTAAATTTACAGGTACTAGCGAAAAGATGGACGGCTTAGAAGTATTCCATCCTGATCGTATGGCATCTCGTATTCTTGATTTAGGCGATTTCAAAACATTGATTGAAAATGTGCAAAGTTCCATCGATGAAGAAGAAGCGAAAAAAATGGCTGAAAAGATGGCCAAAAATAGCTTTACCTTAGATGATTTCTTGGCACAAATGAATCAAATTCGTAAATTGGGTCCGTTGCAAAATTTATTGGGTATGTTGCCTGGTATGGGTAAATTGAAAGACCAGTTAGCGGGCTTTGACTTAGATAATAAAGAAGTACGTCAAATAGAGGCTATTATCAAATCTATGACGATGGCGGAACGTACAGATCCTAACATATTGAATGGTTCTCGTCGTAAACGTATTGCGGCAGGTTCCGGCACTACAGTGCATCGAGTGAATCAATTGATTAAACAATTTGAAGAGGCTCGTAAGTTTATGAAGCAAATGCAGTCTATGAGCAAAGGTAAGAAGGGCATGTTCCCTAAATTACCGTTCATGGGATAATATTCTATTTAAGGAGGTGAAAGAAGAATGTTAAAAATCCGTTTAACTCGTTTAGGTGCTAAAAAAGCTCCTTTCTATCGTATCGTTGTTGCTGACTCCCGCGCTCCACGCGAAGGCCGTCCAGTTGATACAGTAGGTCAATACGATGCTACTAAAAACCCAGCAATCGTTAATATTGACGAAGAGAAAGCATTAGAGTGGTTGGGTAAAGGTGCACAACCTACTGATACTGTTCGCTCCTTGTTCAAAAAACATGGTGTTATGCAAAAATTTGCTGACGCTAAAAAATAATTAATAGAGAGGCGTACTGTGATGCAAGAATTAATTACATTAATTGTTCAATCATTAGTTAAGCAACCTGAAGCCGTTTCTGTTACTATGGAAGTTCGCGATCAAGTGGAAGTCTATGAAATCCGTGTCGCACCTGATGACATGGGTAAAGTAATTGGAAAACAAGGTAAGATTGCGAAAGCGATTCGCGCTGTGGCTAAAGCAGCGGCTATTAAAGAGAACAAGAAGATATCCGTTGATATTGTCTAAAAGGGTGGTAACATGGAAGAAATGACATTACGCGTACCCGTGGCAATTAAGTCTAAGGTTACGGACACTTTAAAAAACAAAATCATTGCTGATTTACAACAACAAATGGATATGGTGGATCAAGATTTACAACAAATCGAATTCCAAGCAAAACGTTTGTTAAGTGAACAAGCAAAAATTGATGCACAAGGTTTAATCCAATTGCGTCAACAAATCGAGGAAGACAAGCAACAACGCGTAGCTTTCAAAGCTCAAGTAGCAGAGCGTTTGAAAGAAGCGGAAAAGCTTGAAATTGGTTCTGAAATTGCCCAAGGCCAAATGGAGCAAACGATTACTGTAAAAATCGGTGATAATTTAGACGCTCTTATGGGGTCTGAAATTTTGCTAGAAGATGGCAAAGTGGTAGCATTCCGTAAATAATGGATATGCAAGAACTGATTACTATCGGTGTGATCGTCGCTCCGCACGGTGTGCGGGGCGATGTTCGTATATTGCCGAGAACAGACTTTCCAGAACGGTTTATGAAAATGGATGTGTGCTACATCAATGGTCAACTATACCATATTACATCTGCAAAATTTCATAAACAGTTTATTTTGGCTACTTTCAAAGAGTTGCCTGATCGCACGGCTGTGGAGCGTTTAGGTAAACAAGAAATTAAAGTGCCAAGACAAGATTTGGTGGAATTGCCAGAAGATAGATATTATATCTTTGAAATCGAAGGCCTTGCTGTGGAAGATACGGAAGGTAATGATTTAGGTATTGTAAAAGAAGTGTTGCAACCTGGCGCAAATGATGTATACGTCGTAGCCAAAGAAGGTGAACCCGATCTATTGTTGCCGGCTCTAAAAACTGTGGTATTAACCATTGATATTGAAGGCGGTAAAATGATCGTAGATCCTCCAGAATGGTTGTAATAGAAAAGTCCCTTGTACTAAGTGCAATGATGCATTCAGTACAGGGGACTTTTTGTGTGCGTAACAATGGGTATATTATTCAGTTTGTTTTACAACAGTAGTAACGATATGGATAGAAGACCACATTTAGGTTATATTGGATTTTGCACATACACAGGACTAGTAGTGTAATCATAATGACTGTCACGATAGCGGGGATTGTCTACAGTGAGTCGCCATAGGCGACTTGCTAGTTGATCTTGTTCGCATAGTATTTTGGAAATCCCCGTTGCTTGTTGACAGAAAGGAGCCCATTTTTGGACGATAGGAATGGAGGCACGTTTTTCTCTTAAGTATTGGCGGCCTCGGTCATTGAAAGCTAGGAGACGACCATAGGTAGGCCCCTGCTGGTGGCACTTTTGGAATATCTCTTTAGTGCGGCGGAAAAGACTGTAGCTAGCGATGCGATCGAGACGAGAGTAGGTGTAGCGTCTTGATTTTAGACTTTCACGAGCCTGTTCCCAAGAGGAGAGGGCGCTCGCAGTGAGCCAGGCATCTTCTAGGCCATCACTCATATCATGCAAGGTTTGTAACTCTTTTTTTGTTACTACACGACTGGTAAGGTGTATCATATCGTAATAGTGGTTTAGATTGGCATAATAGTTAGCTTGCACGATGTCCCTAGCAAGAGGAGATACGATGGGGGGAAGGTATTGATGCCACTTGGAATCGCTTTCTTCTAAAAGGGAGGAGGCATAAATAGCACTTCGTAAGGCTGTGCCAGATGGTAAGGAATTTCCTAAGGTTGGATTGTGATGGGAACTAGTGCGCTCCACGGGAATGATATCTAACTCGATATGATAGCGATGTAAGGCGCGTATATATTCAATGCCTAAGATAGTATTAGGGTCAGTGTCCAATATGCGTATATGGTTTGCGTTTTTTAGTACATTATTTTCTGATGCATCTTGTTCTGTTGATGCAAGCATGGTATCAGATGTGTTTTTGCCTAAAATGTCATCGGTATTCATTGGGTTACTTACTGAATGAAACCTTTGCACGGCTTTACGTAAGGCTGTACCATAGGAGTACCCTTGCTCCAAAAAGGAGCGCAACGATTCTTGTGTACTAGGATGATCTAGAGTTTTGGCGATGGATACAAGTTCTTCTACTTGTGTATGGCTAGACCCAAAGGAGATAGCGTCACATCCCAAGGTATGTAACAATCGAACTCCACCAGCTGCAAAATATTCCGCGGAGCTAACGGAAAACATAGAAGGTAACTCGAATACAATATCGGCACCGCCCATGACAGCCCATTGGGCACGATGAAATTTAGAAAATATGGCAGGTGTTCCTCGTTGCACAAAGTCGCCACTCATTACTACGAGCAAGGTTGAGTCAGGATATTTGCGGCGAAGCTCTTGTAATTGATGGGCATGCCCCTTGTGAAAAGGATTATATTCTGCAATAATTCCTATGGTATTCATAATCTAGTACCTCCTGTATATGTATATTAGTATATCATGAGATATTACTTTCATAAATGATACCCGTAGCGCATACAATTTGTTAAGAAAATAATGATGAATATTCTTTGCGAATAGCAAGAAGGGGGAGCGTACTATACGAAATAGTTATATACAATAGACTTGCTATGCATGAAAGAGCTCATAAAAAGGGGTAGAAAAAAACGTGAAATTAATGTTATAATTGACTGTAGAAATTGTGTCTATTAGAGGTGACTATATGAAACAATATATCATAGCCCTTGGTTTAGGGATGGTGTTGTTCTTAGGTGGCTGTGGTAGTCAACAAGCCATCGATACCTATAGTTTTGGTCAGAAAGTCATCAATGTAGGTCAATCTGAAGTGATTGTAGATTCTCCGTTTGACTTTGGTCAGTTGGATAGAATTACAGCCAATGAAAAGGGACAACCTTTGACCATCTATGCAGGACTGGATAAAAATTATGGTGTCTATGTAAGTGCTACACAGGCTTCTACAGGAGCGCCATTGCCAACGCTAGAAGAGGGCGCAAAATTAGGGCAACAAGCTTTGGTTAAAGAATTAGGCCAAACGGGTGCCAATATACCATGGGACCAAGAGCAAGTACAGGTGGACGGCGTGCAGGCTGTGAAATCTACAATGCTGGCAGGTGCTAATGGACAAAAAATTAGGTTTACTCAGTATACTTTCATTAATAAAGGTGTACTGTGGAATATACGCTATTCATACAGTGATAGTTCTCCACAAGGAGAAGACATCAATCAACGTGTGAATGGGCACATTCAAGTTACTAAGAAAGAGGGATAAGACATGAACGTTTTAGTTGTAAACTGCGGTAGCTCCTCCTTGAAGTATCAATTAATTGATATGGAGCATGAAGTTGTATTGGCGAAAGGTCAATTTGAAAAAATCGGTTCCGATGATGCTATTTTCACTCATCGCCGTCCAGATGCTGACAAATTAGAACGCATCGAACCAGTGGCTGACCACAAAGTGGCGTTACAAGTCTTATTGGATATTTTAGTTGATCCAGAACATGGCGTGATTGGTTCCATGGATGAAATCGACGCTGTTGGTCATCGTGTAGTACATGGTGCTGAAAAATTTGCTGATTCTGTATTAATCACTCCAGCAGTGATGGAAGCATTGGAAGAATGCGCAAAAATCGCTCCGCTTCACAATCCTCCAAACATCCAAGGTATCGAAGCATGCCAAAAAATTATGCCAAATGTACCACAAGTTGGTGTATTTGATACAGCATTCCATCAAACAATGCCAGCAGAGGCATTCTTATATGGTCTTCCATACGAAGCATACACTGATTTAGGTGTTCGCCGTTATGGTTTCCATGGTACTTCCCACAAATATGTGGCACAACGTGTAGCTGAATTGATGGGTAAACACATGTCCGATCTTCGCATCGTATCCTGTCACTTAGGTAATGGTTCTTCCGTTACAGCTATCAAAGGTGGTCGTTCTATCGATACTTCCATGGGTTTCACTCCATTGTCCGGTTTAATCATGGGTACTCGTTGTGGAGATATCGACCCTGCTATCGTACCTTACTTGATGGAAAAATGGGATATGACATACCATGAAATCGATGCTATCATGAATAAAAAATCTGGTGTATTCGGTATTTCTGGCGTTTCCAATGACTTCCGCGTTATCGAAGAAGCTGCTGAAGAAGGCAATAAACGTGCTCAATTAGCATTGGATATGTTCCATTATAAAGTTCGTGCTACAATCGGTGCTTACGTAGCTGTTATGGGTGGTGTTGACGCTATCGTATTTACAGCAGGTATCGGTGAAAATGGTATTGGTAACCGTGACGCAATCTGTAATGGTTTAGAATACTTAGGTACTCGTATTGACCCTGAACGCAATAACGTTCGTGGTAAAGAAGCGGAAATCAGTGCAGAAGGTTCCAAAGTTAAAATCTTTGCAATCCCTACAAACGAAGAAATCATGATCGCTCGTGATACAAAACGTATTACTAGCCCATTAGTGATGAAAAACTGGTAATCTCTGATTATCTGTGAAAGAGTCTCCTCTATGAGGGGGCTCTTTTTGTTGTTGACAAATGCTTTCATCCATTGCTATCCTAGCTATAGGAGTGATGCTAATTAGGAAAGGGTGGAAGTATGTCTATACAGTATCAAGAAAAATCGAAGCATTCCAAAGCTGGAATTGCTTTAGTCAGTGTATTTATTGCACTAGCAGTACTGGCTTTAGCATATAGTGTATGGCGTTATATGGAGCTGGGTAGTGTAGCATTAGCGGAAATATTAATAGAAGGAATTATACTATTTGTACTTGTGTCGCAAGCAGTGGGAACTTACACAGTTACTTTAACAGAATCTGATCTTATAATTGATGAGGTAGGATTACTAGGAAAGAAGCGAATGGTCATTCCTTATGCTATGATGAATGGAGTGTATCGATTTAAGCAATCCATGATGCCCCCTTTAAAATTTCGTTATAAATATCGAAAGTTGTCCTCTACCGATGACCGTCCTGTATGGGCATTAGCCTACTCAGTGGTGGAAGGAAAAAAATTAAAACATGGTCGTGTGTTATTGAAAGCAGAACAAGAGTTCTTTGATGTCTTAGCACAGCATGTACCGAATTTGATACAGGTGAAAGAAGACCAAGTTGTCTTTCATGCATATCTGCGAGAAGATGCCTTTAAACATGGTGAAGATTTTGAGCGCTATGCAGCCAATGTATATGGGCAAGGTCAAGCGGAAACAGCAGAATCGAAAGAGTAAGAGCAGTTTGTACAGGTTACATAGGAAGTGTATACTAGCATGTGCTGTGACAGTTAGACCTCAATCGCTAGAAGATGTAAGACAAAGTTTGAAGAAAATAAAAGGGTTTTTTCAGTATATAGCGAATACAATATAAAGAAAGATATATGGGTACCTACTATGGTACATAGTGATACGTCACACTCTTCGGGGTGTGGCGTGTTGTCGTTTATAGGAGTAGAGGATGTACTTTCAAATGTTGGAGGAATTATGTTGGACTTACAATCGTATCAAATGCCACGAGAAAAATTTATTGCCTTAGGAGCGGAAGCGCTAGAGTTAGAAGAGCTATTAGCCATTTTATTACGAACAGGTCGAAAGGGAGCTACTGTCTTGGAAGTGGCTCATGATGTGGTAATGCGCATGGAAGGATTAGTAGGAGGTTTGAACAATGTTACCATAGATGCTTTACGAGAAATTGATGGCATCGGGCAGGACAAGGCGGTGACTATTTGTGCAGCTATTGAATTGGGCAGACGTCTAGGACAGATGAAAGTCAAACGAGATTGGGAAGATTTTAGTACTCCAGAGGCAGCGGCTAATTACATGATGGAACGTCTTCGCCATAAAACAGAAGAACATTTTTATGTCTTATTACTGACGGTGAAAAATAAATTGATCAAGCCTGTTCTAATTTCTAAAGGAGGATTAACTAGCAGTACGGCGGAGCAACGAGCTGTATTTCGACAAGCTATTGACGCCAATGCAGCGGCGATTATTTTGATGCATAATCACCCATCAGGAGATCCTACAGAGAGCAGTGATGATGTACGAGTAACAAAAATTTTTGCTAGAGCTGGGGAAGTGATGGGGATCCCTGTACTAGACCATATCATTATTGGTGATGGCATCTATGTAAGTTTATTAGAAAAAGGGATACTATAGGTGCAGATGTTGTATAAATTTGCTATAATTAAATGATTGGAACAATGAAAAGAAATCAGAGGTTATAGCGTGCGAATTATTGGAATAGATCCGGGCTATGCGATTTGTGGGTATGGTATTATCGATGTTATAGGGAGTTCTCTAAAACCAGTTACCTACGGAGTGATAACCACAGAGGCGAAAACTCCAGAAGCAAGCCGGTTAGAAATTATATTTAATGAATTAAGCGATATTTTAGAAGAATTTCGCCCTCAAAAGTTTGGTATAGAAAAATTATACTTTGCCCGCAATGTAACAACGGGTATCGGCGTAGCGCAAGCGAGAGGCGTTACGCTACTGGCGGCAAGTCAACAAGACTTACCAATTTACGAATATACACCATTACAGGTAAAACAATCTGTGGTGGGCTATGGGAAAGCCACAAAAGAGCAGGTCACGTATATGACAATGAACTTATTGGGGATTCGCGAAAAAATTAAGCCTGATGATGCGGCAGATGCCTTGGCGATTGCTATCTGTACAGCCCATAGTTCCCATACGGATACATTAAAGCAAATTTTACAGTTGTGAGGAATTTATGATTGCATATATAAAAGGGATTGTTACCCATCGATTACTGGATGCGGTGTACGTCAATGTTCATGATGTAGGGTATCGTGTGTACGTGCCTAGTTCAGTGCAAAGTCAGTTGCAAGTAGGGGAAGCAACTTGTTTGTTTACTTATACCAATGTTCGTGAAGATGCCATTCAGCTATATGGTTTTTTGACCATGGAAGATTATGAGCTATTTTTACTGCTCATTTCCGTATCGGGAGTGGGGCCTAAATTAGGTCTTGGTATTTTATCGGCTATTAGTCCAGAACATTTTGTAGGACTTATCATTAGTGGCGATACCAAAGGTCTTCAAAAATTGCCTGGTATTGGTAAAAAATCAGCAGAGCGATTGGTGCTAGAGTTAAAAGATAAAATTGAAAGCCTCGGTATTGCAGGAACTTTTACCACACAGGGCAGAATCTCACCAGTAGAACAAGTGCCTGTAGGTACTACAGAAGAAGTGTTAGAAGCCCTTATGGCATTAGGGTACAGCGCACAAGAGGTACAGCCAGTGATCCAAGATGTCTACGATGGAACACAGGAAGTACCAGTTTTATTAAAACAAGTATTAGCGGCATTGGGTAAAGGGCGATAAGAATGGATCAGGAAAATCGAATTGTAACCATGCAAGAACGGGAGGAAGACAATTGGCAATTTAGTCTTCGTCCTCGCTATTTAAAAGAATATATTGGGCAGACGCAGGCGAAAGAAAATCTTCACATTTTCATTGAAGCCGCCAAGCTACGGGGCGATACATTGGACCACGTGTTATTATATGGACCTCCTGGACTGGGTAAAACTACCTTAGCCGGCATTGTGGCTAATGAATTAGGGGTGAACTTCCGTGTTACCTCTGGACCAGCCATAGAACGAGCTGGCGATTTAGCGGCACTATTGAGTAATTTGCAACCGGGAGATGTGCTGTTTATCGATGAAATCCATCGATTATCTCGGTCTGTAGAAGAAGTGCTATATTCTGCAATGGAAGATTATGCTTTAGATATCATTATTGGTAAAGGTCCAAGTGCTAGATCTGTACGCATTGAATTGCCAAAATTCACACTGATTGGAGCTACCACACGAGCAGGATCTTTGGCAGCGCCTTTGCGTGATCGCTTTGGTGTAATCAGCCGTTTAGAATATTACAAACAAAATGAGTTAGAGTTTATTGTGAGCCGTTCTGCTGATATTTTAGATATTCATATGGATCCAGAAGGGGCCGGTGAGATCGCTCGTCGATCTAGAGGAACCCCTCGTATCGCCAACCGCTTATTGAAACGTGTCCGTGATGTGGCACAAGTATTGGGTGATGGTGTGATTACAAAAGATATTGCAGACCAGGCATTGCAACGGTTAGATATTGATAAGTTAGGATTAGATCGTATAGACCGACGAATTTTAAGGACTATCATTGAAAAATTCGATGGTGGTCCTGTAGGGGTGGATACGATTGCAGCCTCTGTGAGTGAGGAACGTGAAAGTGTGGAAGATGTGTATGAGCCGTATTTGATGCAACTTGGATTGTTGGCACGAACGAATCGTGGGCGTATCGTAACGCCGGCTGCCTATGACCACTTGGGAATCCCTAGAAAGGTGGATGCATGAAAAAGCTAGGATATCGCTATGTGGCGATAACAGTGATGACGGCTCTATTAGGGGGTACACCATTTGTAGGGATGGCTGCACCGCAGAAGGAAGTGCCGAAACGTACAACAGTGAAAGCCACTTTTGTGAAACCGAATGAAAGAAAAGCTCCAACAGTACCAAAACGAGTGATTCAGAAGCCTACGGTGAAAGCATCGAATGCTGAAAAACAGACCGTATCGGAGTCCAATATAAAAGATAAAAAAGGGGATACCAACGCAGTAGCTAATACGGTACGAGAATCAGGTACTAGTGGAGAGCCAGTGATACGAGTATTACTAGGGCATAGATCACAATCTTTTTCCATTAGTAGTGCTATGCCTATGGTTGTTCTAGATAGCCGTGGACATCAAGTGCAAACTATCAAAGAAAATCAGACTGTGACAGTTTCGAGTGGAGGCGGTTCAGTACATATAAATGGACATAGTATTGATAAGTCAATTACTATTCAAAATACACAAGGTAGATATGGATCAGAATTGCAAACATTGGGGAAAACCTATCGTGGTGGTGTGACAGTACACGCTAATGCATCAGGGTCTATGAGTGTTATCAATGTACTGGGGTTAGAACAATATGTACAAGGTGTAGTGCCGGAAGAAGTAGTACCTAGTTGGCCTACGCCGGCCCTAGAAGCACAAGCAGTGGCAGCTAGAACCTATGCATTACACTCCATGAAGAGCAAACAAAATAGTATATATGATATTGGAACTACCACAGCTGACCAAGTATATGGAGGTAAAAGTAGCGAATTTTCCAGTACTAATGCAGCAGTAAAGCGCACGCATGGTGTGGTTCTTACTTATCAAGGACAACCCATTAATGCCCTCTTTCATTCAGATGGCGGTGGCTATACAGAGGATAGTGTAAACCTGTGGGGCAATGATTTACCATATCTAAAGGGTGTAGTAGATTTTTCTAATCATGAAGGGACCACGGTGTGGAATGTTATCACTAGCCGTCAAAGTATAGAACAGAAATTGGCTGGCGCCAGCAAATCTGTAGGATACTTACAGAAGATTGAACTATCTCCATTGGCAGATCGACCTATGAAAGTACAAGATCGTGGGGTATCAGGGCGTGTAAAAACGATGAAATTTATCGGTGAAAAGGGTTCTGTATCGCTCACAGGAGAACAGGTACAAGGAATATTTGGATTGAAGTCCACCTTATTTGATTTTTATGTAGGACAAACCCCGCCGAGTCGAATTCAGGGTTCTTCCGTAAAAGCTAACCATACCTTTAGTAAAGCCAATCAGACTGTGACAATTCATGGATATGGTTGGGGACATGGTTTGGGACTTTCACAGTGGGGAGCGGCAGAAATGGCGAGTCGAAAAGAGGCGAGCCAGCCTGATTATTATAAAGTGATTTTACAACATTATTACCAAGGTACGGCACTTACGAAACTGTACAATTAATAAGAGGAATAGTATGAAAGTATCTGATTTTAATTATGACTTGCCTGAGGAACTCATTGCGCAACATCCTGTAGAACCAAGGGACACATCGCGATTGATGACCTTAGATAAGATGAGCGGAGCAATATGCCATAAAGCATCCTTTCATTCCATACTAGATGAATTATGTGAAGGGGATGTGTTAATTTTTAATAATACAAAGGTCATCCCTGCTCGTTTGTATGGAGAGAGAAAAGGAACTGGTGGCAAGGTAGAAGTGCTACTGTTAACCCCTAAAGGAGAACATCTTTGGGAGTGCCTTGTCAAACCGGGCAAGAAGTGCTTAAAAGGGCAGGAGTTAGTATTTGGTCCTAATTTAGAAGCGGAGGTCATAGACCATACAGACTTTGGTGGTCGATTAATTCAATTTAAGCCAAACGGCAACTTTGATGAGATTATCAATGACATTGGGGAAATGCCATTGCCTCCGTATATTCATGAAAAACTAGAAGATAAAGATAGATATCAGACAGTATATGCCAAAGAAAAAGGGTCGGCAGCAGCCCCTACAGCAGGATTGCATTTCACTCCAGAGTTATTAGATGAAATTCAGCGCAAAGGGGTACAAATTGGATTTGTTACATTACATGTAGGGCTAGGCACATTCCGTCCTGTGTCGGCAGAATCCATTGAAGACCATGATATGCATAAAGAGTTTTATCACGTGTCGGAAGATACTGCAAAACTGGTGAATCGTGCTAAAGCAGAGGGACGAAGAGTGATTGCCGTAGGAACTACATCGGTGCGCACCTTAGAATCAGCAGCGACTGAGGTAGGTCATGTGAAGAGTGGATCTGATTGGACTCAAATCTTTATTTATCCTGGGTATACCTATAAAATGGTAGATGCATTGATTACTAATTTTCATTTGCCTCAGTCTACCTTGCTCATGCTGATTAGTGCCCTAGCTAGTAGAGAACATTGTTTGGCGGCTTATGAAGAGGCGGTCCGTGAAAAGTATAGATTTTTCAGCTTTGGTGACGCAATGTTCATTCGATAAATTGAAAGTTGTGTTATAATACAAAAGTAATAAAGGAGTGTATATATGGCAATTAGATATGAATTGCAAAAACAATGCCCCCACACAGGTGCGCGGGCAGGGTTATTGCATACTCCACATGGGACCTATGAAACACCGATGTTTATGCCTGTTGGGACACAGGCGACGGTAAAAACATTAGCCCCAGAGGAGCTAAAAGCGATGGGGTCTCAAGTAATTTTGAGTAATACCTATCATTTATTCTTGCGTCCAGGTGCTGATTTAGTGGAAGAAGCAGGTGGCTTACATAAATTTATGAACTGGGATCAAGCTATTTTAACAGATAGTGGTGGATTCCAAGTGTTCAGTTTAGGTAAGTTACGCAAGATTTCTGAAGAAGGGGTTAACTTTAGATCTCATTTAGATGGGTCTAAAAAGTTTCTGTCTCCTGAAGTGGCAACGAAAGTGCAGGAACAATTAGGATCTGATATTATGATGGCATTCGATGAGTGTATTCCATATCCTGCAGATCATAGATATGCAGATGCATCCACAGCACGGACCACACGTTGGGCGGAACGTTGCCAAGAGGCACGTCGTTCCAAGAATCAAGGTATGTTTGGTATCGTCCAAGGTGGTATGTATAAAGATCTTCGTGAAAGAAGCGCCAAAGAGTTAGTGGCAATGGACTTTGAAGGGTATAGCATCGGTGGCCTTTCTGTAGGGGAACCACATGAGTTGATGTATGAAGTGCTAGAATATACAACACCATTGTTGCCTACCAATAAAGCTCGTTATTTGATGGGTGTTGGTACTGCTGACTGTTTAGTGGAAGGGGTAGCTCGTGGTGTTGATATGTTTGACTGCGTATATCCAACACGTGTGGCACGAAATGGTATGGCCATGACATGGAAAGGCCGGTTGAATTTACGTAATGCGTCTTTCATGCGTGACTGGGGTCCTATTGAAGAAGGTTGTGGCTGTTATGCATGCCAAAATTATTCAAGAGCTTATATTCGACATCTATACAAGGCAGAAGAAATTTTAGCTTTCCGATTGGTGTCGTATCATAATTTATATTTCTTACTAGAATTTATGCGTCAAATGCGTAAAGCCATCTTAGAAGATCGTTTTGTAGCATTCCGCGAAGAGTTCTGGCAATATTTTACTAAATAGGAGGACTTATGGATTTCTTAGAATTTTTCCAAGGACAAACAGGGCAAGCGGTTTTACCATTATTGATTATGGTCGTGATTTTTTACTTCTTGCTATATCGTCCGCAAAAGAAACAACAAAAACAGCGTCAAGTCTTATTGAACAGCTTGAAAAAAGGTCAAAAAGTACTGACTGTTGGCGGTATTTACGGTGAAATTATTTCCTTAACAGAAGATACATTAGTGCTACAAGTATCTGAAAAAGTAGAAATGAAATTCGCTCGTACAGCGATTGCTCAAGTTCTTGGAAAGGAACAAAAGTAATGGATAAAATGGCATTGCGCAAAACGTTTTTAGAACACCGTCGCAATGTACAAGTCCAAGAGGTTTCTGCTTGGTCTCAACAATTAGCTAATCGGCTTTGGTCTATTCCTATAGTGGCTGATGCGGAGTATATTATGGCGTACTTGGCTATGCCAAGAGAAGCCAATATAGATGCGTTTATTACGGAAGCCTTGCGCAGGGGTAAATATGTATACGTGCCTGTGTGTATGACCAAGACAGATATGATAGGAGTTCGCATAAGGAGTTTAGAAGACCTTGCGAGAGGAACATTGGGAATACGGATTCCTAAAGAACCGTATGCGATTGTAGAACCTCAAACATTGGATTGTATTCTCGTTCCCGGTCTTGCCTTTGATCGAAGAGGTGGCCGTATGGGAATGGGTGCTGGATATTATGACCGATATTTACAACAGATTGCTCTAGAAAAACGAATCGGTATAGCCTGGGATAACCAACTTTCAGAAGAAATGTTGCCTATGGCACCTCATGATGAGTGGATGCACACAATTGTGACGCCATCAGAGAGTATCCATTGTTATAAAGAATAGGAGGGAATCCATTGAACACAAAAGCAGCTTTACGCTTTTTCGGCGTAGTGGCAGTGATTTTAGGCCTGTTTATTTGGCTCATTGGACCACTTGCTAACTCTATTAAACAAGGGTTAGATTTGCAAGGTGGTACCCATATTGTATTAGAAGCGCAAGATTCTGGTCCAAATGTGGTCACAGATGATGCTGTGGAACGGGTTATTCAAATTTTAGGCCGTCGTATTAATGAAATGGGCTTAACAGAGCCTATCATTCAACGAGAAGGTAAAAAACGTATCATTATCGAATTACCTGGTGAAAAAGATCCACAAAAAGCCATCGAAACAGTTGGTAAAACAGCGGTTCTTGAGTTCCGTGATGAAAATGGCAAAGTCCATTTAGATGGTAATGATTTAAAAGATGCGAAAGAACAATTAGAAGGTAAACAAGCATCTGTTAACATCCAATTAACAGATGAAGGGGCGAAAAAATTCGGCGCTTTAACAACAGCTAATATCGGTCGTCATATTGGTATTTACTTGGATGGTGAGCAGTTGACAAATCCAGTGGTAAATGAACCAATTACTGGTGGTAGTGCTCGTATTACTGGTAGCCGTGACTTAGAAGAAGCCAAAAGCTTAGCTATTTTGCTGCGTTCTGGTGCTTTGCCTGTTAAAGTAGAAGTTATGGAAGTGCGTACAGTTGGTCCTACCTTGGGTCAAGATTCTAAAGATAAATCTGTCGTAGCTTTTGGTGTTGGGATTGCCTTAATCATTGCATTTATGCTTGTGTTATACAGATTATCTGGATTTGTAGCAACTATTGCTTTGTTGGTGTTTGTGTTAATTTTGGTAGCGATCCTAGGACCGCATGCCTTGAATGCGACCATGACCCTGCCAGGTGTAGCTGGTATTATTCTTAGTATGGGGGTTGCCGTAGATGCGAATATCCTGATCTTTGAACGATTCAAAGAAGAAGTGGTGGAAGGTAAAACATTGCGCATGTCCATGGAATCTGGTTTCCGTCGTGCTTTCGATACAATCTTTGATGCAAATACGTCTGTTATGATTACAGCGGTTATCCTTATTGTTCTAGGCAGTGGTCCTGTAAAAGGTTTCGCTATCAACTTGGCATTAGGGGTTATTGTATCTATGTTTACAGCTGTATCCATGAGCCGTACTTTAATGCATATGCTTATTGCAGCGCAAATTACGAACCGTCCATTCTGGTATGGTTCTAATGTATCTCCATCTGTTACCATTGAAGCATTTAAGAAAGGAGATAAGAAAAAATGACATTTGATGTAATAAAACGTCATCGTTGGTGGTTTAGTATCTCCTCCATTGCGGTTATTCTAAGTATTATTTCCATGTTTATGTATGGATTTAACTTTGGTATCGACTTTACAGGTGGTACCATTGTAGAAGTGGAATTTAGTAAACCAGTGCAGGTATCTGCTGTGCGGGAAAATTTGAAAGCCTTTGAATTAGAAAATGCAGTGATCCAATTATCTGGTGCGGATGCTACTGAGTCAGAAGGTAAAACCGTAATGATTCGTACTCGTAACCTTGAAGCTAGTGAAAGTCAAGCTGTGGTAGCAGCATTGAATAAAAATTTAGCGGAAGGTACTGTGAAGCGTATTGAATCGGTGGGTGCCGTTATTGGTTCTGAAGTCACAGAACATGCCTTAACTAATTTGCTCATTGCTTTCGTGGCATTAGCGTTATATATTACGTATCGATTTGAGTATCGAGTAGCCTTGTCTTGTTTGTCAGCAATCTTCCATGACCTTATCATGGTATTGGGGATATTCTCTTTCTTCCATTTAGAAATTGATTCGTCCTTCTTGGCGGCGATTTTGACAGTTATCGGTTACTCCATGAACGAATCTGTCGTTATCTTTGACCGTATTCGTGAAAATACACATACCCATAAGCGTACAGATACATTTGCAGATCTTGCGAATGCAAGTATTCATCAAAGTATCCATCGTTCTTGTTATACATTATCTACAGTATTGTTTGCATGTTGCTCCTTATACTTCTTTGGTGGGGATACAACAAAGAACTTTGCTCTATGTATGATCGTTGGTTTCGTAAGTGGTGCATATTCCTCCATTTGCGTGGCTACATCTTTATGGGCGATTTGGAAGTCGAAAAATAAAAAAGACGCACGAAACGTACGCGCCTAAAACGTCACTTGTGATGCTATTCTGTCTTGTGGCGGTTATTAACTGAATATGATGAAGGGAAGAGCACGACATACCCTCTCTCAAACGGTATTTCATAATGTATCGTCACTTGCGATGCTATTCAACCTTGTGGCTTTATATCGAAAATAGGTGAATGGCAGACCGCAATACACCTCCTCAGAAACGGTATTTCATAATGTTTCTTCGGAGGTATATTGCGGTCTTTTATATTTGTGTAATAAGCGTAATAATGCCACAAGTTGTTCTACGCGTAACTGCGTTCCTCAGAGGAGGTTGTAAGCGGTTGTTCGGAGCACACCATGCTCTTCTTGTATTTGTGGAATTTAGGTAGTAAAGAATGCTACAGGGCTGCTACGCGTAATTGTGTTCCTCGAGTAAAAGTTTGTGAGTGTATGCTCGGGGGACGTCGTGGTCTTCTTGTATATGTGTAATCTAGATAGTAAGAAATGCCACAAGGCTACTAGACATAACTGTGTTCCTCAGAGGAAAAGTGTGAGCGTTTGATCAAAGTGCATCATGCCCCTTTTGTATTTGTATAACTTAGAGAGTAAAAAACGTCATAAAGCGTTATACATATAACTACGTTCCTACGGTAAAAGTTTGCAGGTGATTGTTCGGAGTACGCTAAGCTATTCTTATGTTTGTGTAAGTTGGTTAGTAAAAGAACGCTGGAGTTACTGCGTAATGGTTGTATAATTATAAAACAAAATTCTATAGTGAATACATGAAAATTTTATGTGAAAGAGGGGTTGTAATTTATTTGAAAATGTCATATAATACATTCAGTGCTTGAGTCACAAGCACTTTTAATTTTCTCAAAAGTTATTAACTAATGAAAATTAAAAAATGATTAAAATAACTGTTGACATGATGATGTGAATCTGTTATTATAATCTAGTCGCCACAACACAGTGTTGTGGATGACAAAGTTGATCTTTGAAAACTGAACAATGTAAGGTAATTACTTCGAAAGAAGTAAACATAAGCCAGAGTGCGG